>CAZJLP010000007.1:96670-123665 GCA_964546955.1 uncultured Opitutaceae bacterium
GACCCCTTTGCCGACCCGCCGCCAACCGCCGCGCCCGTCGCGGTCAAGCCGCCAGGAGCCTCCCCGCGCCCCGCGCCACAGGCGGCGGCCCCGGCGCCTGTGGCTGCCGCGCAGACCGTCGAGATCGAGGAGGCGCCACCTCCGCACGCGACCGTCGCCACTTCCGCTCCGGTGCGGCGCAGCCGCGCGCCCTTCAGTCGCGCCCCCTTCCCGTCATCAAACGATGCCCCCGCGTCCAACGCGCCCCCCTCGTTTGATTTTTCCCGTCTTTCGCTGTTGTCCGACGATCAGCTGACCGAGTCCGTGACCAAGCTGCTGCGCGACACCGCGCGCTTCGGGGCAAGCGACCTTCATTTATCCGCGGGATCCCGCCCGTTTTTCCGCAAGCACCGTTCGCTCACGCCGCTCTCGAACGAGCCGCTCGCGGCCGACGACGCGCTTCGGCTGAACACCGTGTTGCTGGCTCCGCACCAGCGCCGGCTCTTCCTCGAGCGCTGCGACTACGACTACGCGCTGGCGGTGGACGAAACGAGCCGGTACCGGGTCAATCTGATGTTTCACAAAGGAGGCGCCGCGGGGGCCTACCGCATGGTCCCCGCCCGCATTCCACGCCTCGGGGACCTCGGGCTGCGCAATCTCGATGTCATTCGGAAGCTGTTGAGCTACCACAACGGTCTCGTTTTGGTGACGGGTCCGGTCGGCGCCGGCAAAACCACGACGCTCGCCGCGCTCGTCGCCGAACTGAACGAGAACCGCGACGATCACATCATCACGGTCGAAGACCCGATCGAAGTCGTTCAGCCGGCACGGCGCTGCAACGTCACCCAACGCGAGGTCGGTCCGCATACGCGTTCTTTCGCCTCCGCCCTTAAAGGCGCATTGCGAGAGGATCCGGACGTGATTGTCATCGGCGAACTGCGCGATTTGGAAACGGTGGAGATGGCGATCACCGCGGCCGAAACCGGTCACCTGGTGATCGGCACCATGCATACGAGCGACGCAGCGACCACGCTCAACCGGCTCCTCGACGTATTTCCCTCCGCCCAGCAATCCCAGATTCGCGCCAGCGTGGCCGAGAGTTTGCGCGGCGTTCTCTGCCAGCGCCTGCTGCCGACTCCCGACGGCGGGCTCGTCCTCGCCTGCGAACTTCTGGTTTCAACCCCTGCTGTGGCCAACCTGATCCGGGAAGGCAAAACCCAGGGTCTGCGCAACGTGATGGAGACCGGACTCAAAGAAGGCATGTGCCTGATGGAGTCCGTCATCTTCGAACTCTATCAACAGAAGAAAATCAGCTCCGAAACGGCGCTGGCCAACATCAGCAACCGCGTACTGCAGGCTAGAATCACCGCCTAATCATGCCCGCCATCGATACTTTGCTTCGTTCCATGCTGGAGAAAGGCGGGTCCGACCTGCATCTCGCGGTCGGACTGCCGGCCAAGGCCCGCATCTCCGGAGCCCTCGCTCCCATCGACGACAAGCCGCTGACGGCGGCCGAAATGGAAGTCCTGCTGAAGGAAATTTGTCCGCCCCGCCGCTGGCAGGATTTCCTCGACCGCAAGGACCTCGACCTCGCCCACGAGATCACGGGCTTGGCCCGCTTCCGGGCGAACTTTCTCTACAATCATTGGGGCCAGGCCGCTGTTTTCCGCCAAATTCCCTCGAAGATCCTGTCTTTCGACGAGTTGAAATTGCCGCCGCAGTTGAAGAAGCTTTGCAACCTTCACGAGGGCCTCGTGGTGGTGACGGGACCGACCGGTAGTGGAAAAAGCACGACGCTGGCCGCGATGATCGACCATATCAACGCGACCCAGTCGAAGCACATCATCACGATCGAGGATCCGATCGAGTTCGTTCACCAGAACAAACAGTCCGTCATCGTTCATCGCGAAGTGGGCGAACACACGACCTCGTTTGCCAACGCGCTGAAGGGCGCGATGCGTCACGATCCGGACATCGTCTTGCTCGGCGAGCTGCGCGAACTGGAAACCATGCAACTCGCGTTGAGCTGCGCTTCGATGGGCATCCTGGTGTTCGGCACGCTTCACACGAATAACGCGCCGAAAACGGTCGATCGGATCATCAACGCGTTTCCGGCCGAGGAGCAGAACCAGGTCCGCACCCTTCTGGCCGGCTGCCTCGCCGGCGTGGTCTCCCAGTTGCTGTGCCGCAAAAAGAGCGGCGGCCGCGTGGCGGTGCATGAAATTCTGCTTCCACACGAAGCGCTGCCCAACACGATCCGCACCGGCCAAATCGCCAACATCCGACAGCTGGTCGAAAGCGGCGGCGCCGAAGGCATGTGCACGATGGATCAGAGTTTGATGGCTCGGGTTAAGGACGGCACGATCAGCGCGCGCGAAGCCTACATGAAAGGCGCCAACAAAGCGCTCTTCGCTCCCCTTCTCCAACCCGGAGAAATCGAAAACGGACATTAGGACTCGAACTCAAAGCAGGGAAAATCGGAACCTTCGGGAATAAAGCACAGTTGCGAACTCAGCGAACACGATCGACGCGCAACTGAGCCTCCCACGACGGGCTCGCGGGATTGTCGCAGCGTGGACGAAATTATCGCCAGCCTGACGTTTCGCAACGCCACTGAGGTAGCAACCATAGCAGTCAGCACCGGCTAAAGTATGAAACCGGGCCCTCGGGCACGCACAAGAAGCTGTTAGTGTAATAATAACACTTTGTCCTTTACTCTTAGTGTAACTAAAACACCATGAGCCATTCGAATGAGCTTCACCTACGAATTCCCACACCCTGCAGTGACCGTAGATGGAGTCGTTTTCGGCTTCGACGACGCAGATTTGAAGCTCCTTCTTATCCAGCGGGAGACGGCCCCATTTAAGGGCGCATGGGCTTTGCCGGGCGGCTTCGTTGGATTGAATGAAGATCTCGAAGCCGCGATGCGTCGTGAGCTCGGAGAAGAGACGGGCATCACGCGCCTCTATCTTGAGCAGCTTTATTCGTTTGGTGATCCCGAGCGCGATCCCCGAGAACGGGTGATCAGTATCGCATACTACGCCTTGGTTAAGCTGGCCGATCACGTTGTTCGCGCTGCCAGTGATGCGGCTGAAGTAGCGTGGTTCGCGGTTGCGGACCTCCCTCACCTCGCGTTCGATCACGAAAGAATCGTCGAGGCAGCCTTGAAGCGATTGAAAGCGAAAGTGCGCTACGAGCCCATCGGCTTCGAACTACTGCCCGAGAAATTCACTCTCGGAGAGCTACAACGCCTCTACGAAGTAGTGCTCGAGCAGACCCTTGATAAGCGAAATTTCCGCAAGAAGATCATCGGCATGAAATTGCTCACTCCGCTGGAGGAGTACCAGCGAGACGTGGCTCACCGTGCGGCACAGTACTATCGGTTCAATCGTCAGCGGTACGAGCAACTGAAGAAACGCGGATTCAACTTTGACCTGTAATTTCCCAGTCCAGTTCAACCTCAATTCATCGAAATATGTTCGGCATACGTTACATCAAAGTTCAGCCCACTACCTACCTGCTCCAATACCAGAAAGGTCGGATCGTGCGCGAGGGCACCGGCCAGGCGTTCTTCTACTACGGCCCATCGACCTCGTTGGTAGCGATTCCAACGGCAAGTGACGAAGTACCGTTTATCTTCGAGGAGACGACCGCCGATTTCCAAAAGGTCACGATTCAAGGACAGATCACCTATCGGGTGGCCAACCCGAAAAAGCTCGCGGAGCTGATGAACTTCACACTCGCCGGCAACGGGCAGACCTACGCTACCGATGATCCGCAAAAATTGCCCCAAAGATTGATTAACATCGTAAACGTCCAAGCCCGCGCCCAAATCCAGCGCCTTCCCCTTCGCCAAGCCGTGCGCGAATCGGATGCTCTTGTTGAAGCGGTCCGCCCCAAGCTCGCAGGTTCGCCCGAGATCGCAGCTCTTGGCCTGGAAATCCTCGGTTTCTCGATTCTCGCAATCAAACCAACCCCTGAGACTGCACGTGCACTGGAAGCCGAAACGCGCGAACACCTGCTCAAAGAAGCAGATGAAGCAATTTTCCGCAGACGGAATGCCGCCGTTGAAAACGAACGGGCGATAAAGGAAAATGAGCTCAACACCGAAAACGCGATCGAGCTTAAAAAGCGGCAAATCAGAGAAACGAAAATGGATGCAGATCGCGCCGTGCAAGAAAAGAACCGGCTCCTGCAAGAAGCAGAAATGGCGACAAGTGTAGTGCTTGAACAAAAAAAGAAGGAGCTCGTGGAGCTCACGGCACTTAATACCCGGGGCGAAGCCGATGCGCGCGCCTACGGTATCGAAGCAATGATGAAAGCGCTGGGAACCGGCGATGCACGTATCCTGAGTGCTTTGGCAAACGCGGGCATGAATCCCGAACAGTTGATCGCTGTGGCCTTCCAGGAAATCGCCGGCAAGGCTGACAAGATCGGTCAGCTCAACATCTCGCCTGACCTATTGCGCGAACTGATGGTCAAGAACCGGGGGTGAGCAACATGGAACGGCTGACTGAAAACAAAATCATCCTCGTCCTTCGCGAGACGCGGCTCGAAGAACTGAAGGCTCGGTTCAACAGCGAGAGTCAGGCTCGATTCTATGTCGAGCAGCTCGGAGGAGACTTCGACGACTACGAGCAGGAAAATGCCGCATATCGCCGCGCCGTCGAGCAAGCTCAGCAACAGCTCGGGCTTCTCGGCCGCGTCCAGCTCGTCCATCGTTCGTTCATACCCAATTTTGTTTTCGGTCCGGAAGACATAGCTGTCGCTGTTGGCCAAGATGGTTTGGTGGCAAATACAATGAAGTATTTAGATGGTCAGCCTTTGATCGGCGTGAACCCCGATCGCAAACGATACGACGGCCAGCTTCTGCCATTCATCGTTGATGACCTAGCCAAAATCATCCCAGAGGTTTTCCGCGGTGTTCGTCCTACCAAATTCGTGACGATGGCAAAAGCGTCGATGAATAACGGCCAGACCATGTACGCCGTGAACGATCTGTTTATTGGGCCGAAAAGCCATGGTTCGGCACGATACACTATTAATCATAACGGGCAGGCTGAACGACAGTCATCGAGCGGAGTGATTGTCTCAACCGGACTTGGTTCGACCGGCTGGTTCAGCAGCCTCGTTGCCGGCGCGTGTGGAGTGTCTTCAGCGTTGAACTCAAATTTCACTGTAGCGACATCGGGGGGGCAAAAAGTGTTGTGGGATGAAGCCACTCCGACCGCGATCGCCCCTGGAAAAAAACTGCGTTTTCCTTGGGACGCTGGGCATTTGTTTTTCACAGTAAGGGAACCGTTTCCCAGTAAAACGACTGGCGTGGAGATCGTTTTCGGAAAAGTTTCAGCAGAGCACCCGCTCAGTCTCGAATCCCACATGCCCGAGCGTGGTATAATTTTCAGCGATGGTGTGGAGATGGATTTCCTCGAATTCAACGCGGGTGCAAAAGCAGAGATTGCCGTTGCCGAGCGTCGCGGCGTATTGGTCGTTTAAGTTGTATCGTCTAATTAGATAATATGCTGGAAATGCCGTGAGACCGCTTCGCACGTGCTACGCTCCAGTCTAAAGGATTAGCCCTGCGCGGAACGACTGCAAGGACGACGTCTTACTCGCGACGAGGGCCAAATACCTCAATACACATGTCGGCAATGAGCATTAGCCTCTATAAGCTCTAACCCCGATTTAGAACTCCCAAGAGACTGGCTCCTCCATCAGCGGCGCTTTGCCAGGCGATTTTTCTTCGCCCAATAGGCGAGCAGGGCTCCGCCGAGAAAGCCGCCGGCGTGAGCCCACCAAGCGACCCCGCCCCCGGCCGCGCTGCCGGCGCGCAGCGAACCCACGCCGTTGACGAGTTGGATCGCGAACCAGGCCAGGAGAAAAATAAACGCGGGCAGCGGAATGATGGGGATGATCCAAGGGACAAACGTGAAGACCCACGCGCCCGGCGACAGGACGAAATAGGCGCCGAGGACTCCGGAAATGGCCCCGCTCGCGCCAATCATGGGCACGGGCGAATTCAGGCTCGAAACAATCTGCAAGCCGGCCGCGGCGATTCCGCCCACGAGGTACAACAGCATGAATTTCCACGGGCCGATCCGATTTTCGACGCTGCTGCCAAACACCCGCAGGAACCAGCAATTGCCGATCAAGTGCAGCCAGCCTCCATGCAAAAACATTGAGGAGAAAACGGTGAACCACTGTTCCCCACTCCGGGGGTTGGAAGAGAAATCGCGCGCAACCAGCGCCCATCGTTCGTACAGTACATCGGCCGTACCATTGCCCGTCACCGCAAGCGCCAACGAATACAAAAACACCGCTGCATTGGTCGCGATCAGCAGGTTGGTGACTATCGCCGGCCGTCGATTCGGAGCATCGTCCCAAAGGGGTAGCATCGCGCCCCGAGCAGGCGCGAAGCGAGGACGCTCGTCAAGCCGCTGGGACGATCGCGCCGAGAGTACCGCTCTACAACCGGGATTGAACCCCGCTCAAGCTTCGCCACTATGCTCCCGTTCAACCCGTGTCCCCGCGCCTCAAAGACATCCTCGCCACTGCGTTTTGCAGTGTCGGCCTGGCTCTCGCTCTCTACCTCGCCCTGCTGAAATACTTCTCCCTTCCGTGCATCGGAGGAGGGAATTGCCAGGCTGTCATCCACAGCCGATACGGCAGCGCGCTCGGAATTCCGGTGGGGGTCTTCGGAGCTATTCTCTGGATCGGCGCGATTGTGGTGCGCGACGAGACGAAACGCACCGCCGTGCTCTGCCTTTTGTCGGTCGGAGCAGCCATCTTCATGATCCTGCAGTTTTTCGTCCTGCGCGGATTTTGCCTCTATTGTACGGCCCACGCCCTCTGTGCCTGGGCCGCCCTTTCCGTCCGTGCTGCCAGCCCAGCTCGTTTCTCCCTGGCGATCGGTTTGGCGTTGGCGTTCGGTGGTTTTCAGTTCGCCCGGAGTCAGGTGCAGGCCAAGGTGGCACAAACCCTACCGGCCGCAGCAGCCGACACTGCGGCGGCCGGCGCACGATCGGCGGGCGTTCCTTGGCTGGGCCCGCTTTCGGAGCGCAGCCCCACCCTGGTGTTGAGTTTGAATTGTCCGGCCTGCCTCGACTTGATGGAGGAACTCACGCGCCGCAACTACAGCCAAGTGGCGTTCGGACCTGCGGTTCTGTTTAAAACAAACGACGACAATCGGGCCCTCACCACCACCTTCATCGCAGCCGTCCTGGCACAGGAGGGCGACCGCCGGGACGCGTTTCTGGCCGTTTCCGCCCTTTTCCTCATGCGGAAAGACACCGCGCTTTCAAATCCCCGTGCTGCCGGCGGTGAGATGGCGGCGATCTTTCCCGCCGCGCTGGCCAAACAGCCGGAAGCGGCGCAACTCGTCGACAAACAAACTCGTGCACTCTCGGCCGCTGGTCTGGGAGAAACAACTCCGCTGCTTCTCGTACCCAACGAAAAACCGAGCGCATTTTTTAAGACCGACGACTTGTTTCGGTAATGTCCTGAAGAGGATAGAGGATAGAATCGATCCTGCCGAGACCGCGGGCGTACTTGGCATGGCCGCTTCGAGTTTGTGGGTATTGTCTACCCTCCACCCTCTATCCTCTTCCGTTCAGCCCTGCCTCAGGGCTGCGCGCGGACCATCACCGGGACTTCGATCTCCAACCGCTCTCCGGCAAAAATCTGCAGGATCTGGGTAAACGTGCCGGCTTCGGGGGGCGTGACGGTCAGTTGGAGCATCAAATGGCCGCCGTCGCGCGCCGCGATTTTGACCTCGCCGTTGTGCAGATAAAAATGCGGCGCGGCCTCGCCTTCCCAGCCGGTAATTTTCACCGGGACCGAGGTGGCCTGGCCGGGCTTGGTCGGAGGAAGGATGATCGGAGTGGGATTGATGCCCACGTTGGAGTTCACCGGTAGAAATCCGTTCAGATTCAGTGCCTTGTCCGTGGCATCGGTCGTCTCGCAGGTCAGCCGAAAGGAATGATTTCCAGCGGGTGTCTCGGCGGGCTTTGTAATAGTCACGGTAAACGTATTTCCCTTTCGACCGGTAACGTTCGCCTTCACCACGGGCGGATTCGCGGTCCAATTCTTCAGCTCCACTGGATCCGTACCAGTATACGTCACCGTCATTTCGGTGCTGATCTCCTTGCCTTTCAAACTGGCGGGCATGACGACCGTCATGGGCGAGAAAATCCAATTCGTATAGGCCGTGACGGTCGTTTTGACCGGGATCATGACCATGCCCTTGGACGTCTCGATGTGCACGCGCCGTTTCAGCTCCCCCTCGTAGGTGCGCGTTTCCACCGCGATGGAAAATCGCGTGCTCTCCCCGGGAGCGAGTTTCTTTTTCTCCGGATCGCCCGCGGTGCAACTGCAGTCGGCGGTGACGTTCAGGATTTCCACGGGCTCCGCCCCGATATTGGTCAAAGTCACTTCGCCGCGCGCGGTCTGATCCTGCTTGTGCCTTCCCAGATCGAGCGAGGCCGGCTCCGCTTTGAGCTGAGCCGCCGCGCGACTCGAAAAAGCGCAGCAAACACTAGCGACGACCAGGAACAGGATAACAGACCGAAAGCGCGACAGTTGCATAGGGCTAAAAATCTTCGGGCAATAGCTTTTGGATGCTGGGGCCGAGTTGCTTCACAATCTCCACCTTCTTGCCCGACATCGAACTCGAAGAAAATCCGCCCGCAAACTTCTGCGCATCGCGAATCTCGTAGTCGTCCTCCGTCTTATCGGACCGCGTGATCGTGATCGTGCGCTCGCGTTCGCCGAACTGCCGGAAATTCGATTCCAGCTGAGGTGTCGCCGCGGCTTCGAACACAGTATAACGGTCCGGGCCCAGCACTGCCGCGAATGCTCGGAACACGTCGTCGTAAATCTCCCCCGCCTGGCTTGCGTAAGCGGGAATGGAAATCGTGACTTCGCGACCTTCCGCGCCGACTTTCACCGAAGCGACGCTCTGTTCCAGTGCGTCGATCCGCTGGCGCGCGTTCTTCATCGTATCCTCGAGCGCCGCCGTCTGCTGCTCGTTCAACTCGAATAAAGCGATCGCGCCGCGGGTCAGGCGGCCATCGGGCGTGACCGGATTGAGCGCGACGTCCAACCAGTGCTTTCGCTGCGCCTCGTCCAACTTCCGCATCGCCTCGAAATATGTCGGCTCACGCGCCGGAGCGACTGCGGCCGGGGCGACCGGCGCCGAAGCAACGCTCCCAGCCGGCGACTTTACCGTCGGAGCCTTGCCCGTCTCACTCGCCGGTGAGGCCGAGGCGGGGAGGGCAGCCGTTGGAACCCGGACAGACCCGGACTGCCTTTCGCCGCCAAGGTGCAACGTCCAGCCAAGCCCAATGCCGAGGGCGAGGATCAAAAGATGGGATGCGACCTTTTGTTGCACGGAGACATTGAGCGAAGATGTGCTGGACAGCGCAAGCAAGGGTTCATCGTTTGACATTACTCTTCAGGGGGATGCAGTTCCAAGCGGATCGTCTCCCCTTATGGCAAAAGAAATTTTCCACGTCGCCGTGATCGGCGCAGGCGGCATTGGGTTGCAACATATTGAAGATTTTCGACGCCATCCGTGCGCTGAGGTAGTCGCGATTGCGGAGGTTTCACCCGAGCGAGGGGCCGAAGCCGTGGAGCGTTTCAAGATACCGACACTCGTCCGCGATTATCGCGAATTATTGGCGCGTCCAGAGATTGATGTCTTCTCGATCGCGCTCCCCAACCACCTTCACGCGTCCGTGGCCCTCGACTGCCTGCGCGCGAAAAAACATGTGATCCTCGAAAAACCCATGGCCACAAACGCAGTCGATGCAAGGGCCGTGGTCAAAGAAGCCGAGAGGCAGGGGGTGCTCTTCATGGTAGGACAAAACCACCGCTTCAGCCCGGAAGTCCAAACCGCGCGACAGCTGGTCGAACAGAAGCTGATCGGCGATCCGTATTACGCGCGCACTCTATGGCGGCGCCGCAGCGGCATTCCACGCATCGGTTCGTGGTTCACCCAAAAAACGCTCGCCGGCGGCGGCGCAACCTACGACCTCGGCGTGCACGCCCTGGATCGGTGTCTGTATCTGCTCGGCGATTTTGACGCGGCCACCGTGACGGGCCAAACGTTCGCCAAGTTCGGACCCCGCGGCCTGGGCGACGGCACCTGGGGCAAGAGCGAGATCGATCCGGCGAAACCGTTCGATGTCGACGACCTCGCCGTCGCGCTGATCAAGATGAAGAGCGGCCGCACCGTGGTGCTGGAAACCTCGTGGGCCGCTCACCAGGGTGTGCCCGAAGACAACCAGACAGAGTTGCTCGGCACAGAGGGAGGCCTGCAAGTTCCGCCCCTGCGTTTGTACCGAAAGACTCAATACGGCTATAGCACCGAGCACGCGACCCTTCTCCCTCCCCGGGTGAGCCCGAATCGAATGGCGCATTTCATCGACTGCCTGCTCGGCTTGGCCGAACCGTACGTGAAGCCGTCCGAATCGCTCGCGGTCCAAGTCATCCTCGACGCCCTCTATCGTTCTGCCGAGACCGGCCGGGAGGTCGTCCTCAGCTGAGTGCGGGAATAATTCGGCCAGCGAACCGGGGCTCGTCCAAAGCGGGAGACGTAAACCCCCTGTTTCGCGACGGCCGCGGCAACCTTACTGGTGCGAAAAGGCCGACGGATTGTAATTTCCGCCCGGTCGTCACGCTGATAAAAAGGGCCGCGTGAAATCGCATTTTTCGACCCTCCTCTTCCCGCAGCCTCGCGGCCGCGTTGCCGCGGGCGGCGTAGTTCATTCCCCAGTACAGAAAGTGGACTCGCGATGGGCGGACTCCAGGGGCGACCGCGGCGATCGGCCCCGCCAATTCCGTGCAAAACCCGGCATTGCACGCGGCGGCGTTTCCGGTATTAACCAGGGTCTGGACGTGTTTGTTTCCTCTCCAACGGAGCAATCTGCCGGCACCCCCAGCCTTTTCGGCCCGGGTTCGCCCCGGCTTTTGAGGCCCCAACCCGGGCACGGCGCGGCCCGGCCTCCTTCACGCTTTCGCCTCTCGACCGGCCGCGCATTCAGCGCTGCCTTCGCTCTCGCATCCTAATCCTCAACCGACATCACCATCATGGGCTTCTTCCGCGCATTCAAACGCATCTTCATCTGGCTTGGACTCGCCGCCGAAAAAGCGACGGAAACCGATGCCATCAACCAGGCGGTGGTTGAGCGGGGCATCCGCGATTCCAAAGCGAAAGCGGACAAAGCGCATTATGCGAACGGTCAATTGGCCGGCCAAGTTGCCCTGTTGAAAGACCAGATTCGCCGCCAGGAACGCCAGCGGGAAGAAATCCAGGGTCTGCTACAGGCGGCGGCGGGAGCCAATGACGAGGCCAACGGCGCGCATTTCGCCGAAGAGTTGGCCGCGATCGAACAGGACATCGCCGATAACCGCACGCAGTTGGACAACCTTGAGCAACTCTACAAGCAGAACACCGAAATCATCGCGAATAGCCTGCGGGAGATCCAGAAGTTCCAGCGCGAGTTCGAAGCGGTAAAAGCCAAGGTCGCGGTGGGACGTTCGCTCGAGCAGCTCTCCGGCATGATGAAAGGCTCGATCAGCGAGCTTCAGGGCATGATGGGCGGAGAAATGGGCGAATCCATGCAGCAGCTCCGGCAAGCCGCCGCCTCCGGCGAAGGTCAGATGCGCGCCACACTCGATCTCGCGAAAGAGATGGGCTCCAATATTCAGCGTCAGCAGGAAATGAAGCGCGCTCGGGGAGCGCTCCTTTTCAAGGAGTACCAAAAGAAAATGGGCATGGTTCAGTCCGCCGCGACGCCAGCCCCTCAAGCTGCGCCCGAACGTCAGAAAATCTCCGAGACCTGACCTTCAGTACCCCGCAAGTAGCCGGAGGGGGACCGCGAGGGCCATGAACCTTCCTTCACCCCCGTCTCCGGCTTCCCTCGCCATTCCTCCCCTCCTCCTTGTTTTTCAGCTCTACGTCACATGACAGCTCGCGGTAAATTCGTCCTGACCCTTCTCATTCTCGCCATCGCGGCGATCGGCGCGCACAAATGGTGGGATCGTTTGAAGCCGAACGCCGGCGCGGCCAGCACCGGAGCCCCTCGGGAGGCCGCACGCGGCGACCAGGCAGCAGCGCCCGACAAGGCGGCCGAGCTCGGCGAGTTTGCGGCTCCGTTGGAAACGTGCCCCCTGCTTCCTCCCGCCACCGCCTACGTGCCCAAGGACGGCGTGATCGACGTCGAGCTGAGCGAATATGCCGGTTATGCCGGCTTGGTGGTTGCCAATGGTGGCCTGGAGCCCTCGGAAAACTCGGTCTTTTTCAAAAAACACGGGTTCAAAGTCCGCCTGAAACTGAGCGAAGAAGAGAGCTGGCCCGCCCTGAACACCGGCCGCATCGGTGCGTCCGCCACGACAGTGGACGTGCTCGCCGCCCATTGCCGCAACTTCCAGGTCACAGCCCCCGTGCAGATCGGGTATTCTCGCGGCGCGGATGGACTGGTGGTGAGAAAAGAAATACGCCGCATCAACGATCTCAAAGGACGCATTCTGGTGACCGCGCAGTTCACGGAAGCGGATTTTTTCCTGCGCTATCTCACCCAGGAAGCCGGGCTCGCGATCAACATGCTGAAGTCTCCTTCGGCCCGGCCCGATCCGAACAAGGTCAACCTGCTTTTTGCCAACGATGCGTTTGCCGCAGGCGACATCTTCCTTAAGGACCTGCAAAGCGGAGGAAAACTCCTGGCGGGGTGCGTGACCTGGGCGCCGAAAACAACCGAAGTGGTGCAGGCCAGCGGCGGCGCCGCCTCGCTGCTCACCACCAACAAGAACCTTTTGATCATCGCGGATGTCCTCGTGGTCAACAAGGGCTTCGCCCAAGCGAACTCCAAATTCGTCGCCGGCCTGGTTGAGGGGGTGCTCGAGGGCAACCGCCAGGTGCGTGACAACTCTGCCGCTCACCTCGACACCGTGGCCAAAGCCTTCAAATGGGATCGGGAAAAGGCGCGCGGCGAACTGGCCAAGGTCCATCTCTCCAACCTGCCGGAAAACCTTGCCTTCTATGCGGGGTCGATCGACGCGGCGGGAAGTTTCGGCGGGATCTATTCGTCGGCGATCCTCGCTTATGGATCGCTCATCGATCAGCCCGTCGACGCGGACCGGTACATGGATTCGCAGCACCTGAAAGCCCTGGAGGCCGCGGGCACGTTCGCCGGCCAACAACTGGCCATCGCTCCCATCAAGGGCACGGGCGGTGGCGCATTGGAAGGCGATCCCCTGCTCAGCAAGGACGTTCGTTTTCTGTTCGAACCGAACTCGACCCGCCTCGACCTTTCCAATCAGGACAATCTCTCGAACCTCGACTCGATCCGGCGTCTTCTTCAGGTTAGTCCTGGCTCGACCATCTTGTTGCGCGGACACGTCGACAATGCGCTCGTGGACCGCTTTCGCCGCGAAGGCGGCGAGACCTTCGTTCGGCAAATGTCCCTCAAAGCGATGGAAATGAGCAAAGGTCGCGCCACCGAGATCCGTCGCGTTCTGATCGAGCGGCTCAAAGTCGAGCCGGCCCGCCTCGAAACGATCGGCCGCGGCTGGGAAGAGCCAGCCGGCACCGATCCCGAGAAAAATCGCCGCGTCGAGGTGCAATGGTTCACTGTCGAGTGACCGTCGGCCGCCGCCGGCCCGAGAGGTCCAGACCTTCGCCGCGCTGGCTATTGCGCGCCGCTTTGCTCCATCATGGGCTTCTCCCATGACCAACCCGCCGCACTATCGCCGAGCGTTCTGGAAGACCCGTCACCATTTCTGGCTGGCGGCTCTTACGCTCGGCCTGGGTTTCGCGACGGGCGAGCCGCTCGGGCTGCTCGTTGGCGCCACGCTCTATGCGCTCGGGGTGGTATTCCTTCCGGACATGGGATTCTTTCGCCGCGCGGTCGACGCCCAGCTGGCGGCGGAACGCGACAAAGAAACCGCGGCGCGCGTAGCCGAGTTTCGCCAGCAGCAAGATCAGCTCCTGGCCAGTCTTTCGACGGGGCGGCGCACGAGCTATACCCAGCTGATGGCAGTCTGCCGCGACATCGAAACGGCCTCCGCAGAGGCCCACTCCTCGACCGGGCTGGATCTCGAAAGCCGTCTGCGGAAGCTGGATGAATTGATGTGGACGTATCTGCGGCTCCTGGCCGTCGAGCAAACGCTCGAGGTTTACCTGGAAACGGAGCGCAAAGAAAAGGTGCCGGAGTTGGTCCAGTCGGTCGAAGGCGAAACCAATTCACTGGTGGTCGAAGTGGAGGCGCTGAAGGCAAAAACGCCCCGCAGTCCCATCGTGGAAACAAAGGAGCGGCTGCTCACTTCGCGACTGGAACGTTTGGAGGTTCTCCGGCAGCGGCTTCGCCGGATCGAGCAAGCCCAGGCGAACGCGGATTTGGTGCGCTCCGAACAGCAGCGGCTGGTCGAGCAGGTGAAGCTCATTCGAGCCGACGCGGTGGCCGCGAAAAACGCCGGGGCCCTCAGTGCCCGCATCGATTCGAGCATCGAACATCTCGCCGCGACGAACCAGTGGCTTTCCGAACTCGCTGAATTCAAGGATCTCACCCAAAACATGCCCGACGTTCCCGTCCGCGTCGGCTACGCCCCAACGACCACTGCGGTCGCTACCCCCTCGTCGCGCCTGCCTGAACGCGAACGGCAAAGGTAAAGCCGGGCGCTTCGCCTCCTCTCTTAGCCATGGCCACTCCCACCACCGGAAAAGCGCAACTTCCCGCCTGGGCCGCCGAACTGGCCCGCTACTGGAACGGCGGCGCCCAAAGTCTTTTCGTCCTTCACGGAAACATCTATGATCTCTTTCCCCTGAAAGGAAGCGAGCCGGCCGAATACGGTCCACTCCTTGCCTTTCTGGCCCGCCGCCTGTTTCCGGAGCGCGCGTATCTCCTTTTCTACGACATCGGCGAGGGCCTTTCTTTCGGCACTCCGGCCATGCAGCAACGCTTCTTCGAGTGGCTGCGGATCTACGACGAAGTCGAGGGCACCGACTATCACCGGCAGGGCCCCCCGCGCGCATTCAACGACCTCGCTCCCTTGTTGCGCCGGTTTTTCCTGCGAGCGATCGAGGAAAAAGGCACGGAACGCGGCATCACGCTGGTGGTTTCGTTTCCGGAAAAAATCGTCCCCGCGTCCCAGGAAAGCAGCACGAGCCTCGACGAACGCTCCGCCCTCATTACCCTGATCAAGTGGGCTGCCTCGCCTGAACTGCAGCTGGGAGACGTGGGGGTGCTGCTCGTGACGGAGTCCGCGGCCGAGTTGCGCGCGGACTTGGTGCAGAATCCTCACGTCGCGTTGGTGCGGCTGCCGCTGCCCGACCTCGAGGATCGGCGCCGCTTTCTCGCTTCCGGCTGGCTCGACCGGCAATCGCACGCACCGAAGCTGGCGGCATCCACGGACCTGTCGGTGGACGATCTCGCGCGCCGCACGGCCGGCCTGTCGCTCCTCCGGATCGAACAGCTGATCGTGACGACGCTGCGAGCGGGAGAGAAATTGAGTCCGGAGGCGGTCAGCGCTGGCAAGCGGCGTCTGATCGAGGATTATTGCCAGGGCCTGGTGCGCTTCAAGGACCCGAAACCCGGTGTTTCGCTGGACCACGTGGCGACGCACGCCGCGGCTAAAGGCCGGCTGCGGGAACTGGCTTGGTTGATCCGAAACCAAAAGGACGACGTGCTCGAACGAGGCGTGCTCGTTCCCGGCCGGGTCGGCGTCGGCAAATCGTTTCTCATCGACTGCTTTGCCAGCGAATGCGGACTGCCGGTGCTGGAGATCGGCGATTTTCGCTCGAAGTGGGTCGGAGAGACCGAACGGCAACAAACGCGCATCCTCATGACGATCCGGGCGCTGGGTCCGGTGGTGGTCGTGGTCGACGAGGCGGACGCGGTCTTCGGCAATCGATCCGCCGATGGCGACAGCGGGGTCTCAAGCCGTGTTTTCGCCGCCTTCGCGGCTCATCTGGGCGACAGCTCGTTGCGAGGTCGGGAACTTTGGATCGCGATGACCTCCCGGCCGGACCTCCTCGCCATCGATATGAAACGCCAGGGCCGTTTCGGCCTCTGCATTCCCCTTTTCCCCGCTCAAAACGCAGACGAGGTGGTCGATCTCTTCACGGTGATCGCGCGGGTGAAAAAGATTGTTCTCAGCCCGGAACTGCTCGGCTCGATCAAAGCGGACCTCGGCGTCAAGCCCCTCACCGGGAGCGACGTCGAAGCGATCCTCATCCGGGCCAAAGAGCGCGCCGTCCTCGCCGGCCGCGACCAGGAGGTTCAATTGGCGGACCTGCGCACGGCGATCGACTCCTTCATCGATCCACTGGACGGCAACCTCCTCGCCCTCCAGGAGCTGGCGGCGGTGCTCGCCTGCTCCGACCGTCGGTTTCTGCCGGAAGCCTACAAGGACAAGCCCCGCGAGGAGCTCGCGAATGCCTACGGCCGCGTGCGACTTGCCGTGGAGCGTCGTTGAACGAAAGCATCAGGAAATTCGGCCGGAGCCTGCCTCCGACCAACCGGGTTGGCCGCGTTCGCGCGGTGCGCGCCGGTTCACGATGGAGCCCGTCGAAACCGGTTAGGAAGGATCGACTCCCAATTCAGGATTCTCCTCTCGGGAGAAGGATCGCTTGCGGCGCCAGTCGTCGACCGGTTGCACCAAAGGGAGTTGCCCGTGAGGGCGGTACCACGAGTCCACGACGAATTCCACGCCCGTCATTATTTCTCGAATACACGCGGAATTGTGGGGATTGACCAGCCCCGGCGCCCGAAACACCGGTTGTCGGATCACGTGATGCCGCAGCCACCCATTCTGCTTTAATAGACGCAGAAAGGTGGTCGTGTTCGTCGCCTCGTCCACGCAGTCCAACTGATGCGACCCGAGCTTGCCGATGCCGTTGAAAGCCACATCGCCCGCGATCGGCAGCTGCTCGCCCGCGACCCGCTCGAGGTATTCGATCGCCTGGCGGATCCGGTGGCGCTCGGTTCGCCCAGTCGGCGCCGGCGGATTGAAGAATTTCTCCAGGTGCGCGCGCTGCGGCTCCTCCAGCCGCATGACTCCGCGCTGTCTCGCGCCAAAACCGTACACCACCTCAATGCGCGCGGGGTCGATTGGCCGTTCGGGCACCACGACAGCGCCGCTCCGATGGAGGCAGCCCGAGGCCGCCACCATCGCGATCGACAGGAGTGAGATCAAGAGCCCGACTTGGAGCGCGAGTTCGCGACCGTTACGCATCGGATGCGAAGGAAGGCGAGAACAGCCAGCGCCAGCCCAAAGGCAGCAGGAAGGCTGCCGCCGCCGCTCTTCGCGGGAATCGGCTGCGGGTTGGGATTGGGCGTCGGCGTGGGGGTCGGCGGCGGCGTAGGTTCGAAAGTCGCCACGGTCGAGGTCGCGCCGGATTGTTCCACGCGCCGAACGATGCTATTGCCCGTGTCGGCGACGTAGACGGTGCCGCTTGAATGGATGAACAAGCCATGCGGTTGATTGAACTGTGCGGAACTGCCCGGACCGTCCACCCGCCCAGCCACCCCCGGCATGCCGGCCAGCGTCGTCACCGCGCCGGCGGGGGTGATTCTGCGCACGACCGAATTGCCGGTGTCGGAAACGAACACGTTGCCCTGCGGATCCACGGCCACGCCGAGAGGCTGGCTGAAACGGGCGGCGGTGCCGGTCCCGTTCGCGTACCCGGCCACGCCCGCCAAACCGGCCAGCGTCGTCACCGCGCCAGCGGGACTGATCTTTCGAATCGTGTGGTTGAACGCATCCGCAACATAGAGATTTCCCAAGGGATCCACCGCGATGCTGGCCGGGTGATTGAAGCGCGCCGCGGAGCCCGTCCCGTCCGCATCGCCTCGGGTTCCATTCGCGCCGGCGAGCGTCGTCACGACCCGCGCGGGAGTGATTCTGCGAATCGTGTTGGTAAATACATCGGCCACGTAGAGATTTCCTGCTGCGTCGACCGCTAGGCCGGTGGGCCGGTTGAAGGTCGCCGCGGTGCCCGTGCCATCGACATTGCCGCGGGCAGTCGAACTGCCCGCCAGGGTGGTGACGGTGCGGGATGGGGAAATGCTGCGGATTAACGCATTCCCCGCGTCCGCGATGTACAACGTGTCCCCTGAATCCAACGCGATCCCTTCCGGCTGGTTGAACGATCCGGGCGCGCCGTCGGCGCTGCCCACGGAGCCCGCGGTGCCGGCGATAGTCGTCAATTCGCCCGTGGAGGCAATGCGCCGCACGATATTCCGCGCCGCGTCGGTCACGTAAATGACGCCCGCGGCATCCACCGCCACACCTACAAAATAAACCGGGTTGGTATTCACCGTCAGTACCGCGTTGGCGCTTTGCGCGGTGCCGAAAGCATTCGTGATCGTCACAGAATACGATCCAGCATTGGCAGTTTGGACATTGGAAAGAACATAGGTGGCGGCGGTCGCGCCGGGAATGGCGTTTCCGTTGAAGCGCCATTGATAAGACAAGGGCGAAGTGCCGGTGACGGTCACGCTGAAGGTGACAGTGCCACCGAGATTGACCGTCTGGCTTTGAGGCTGCGCCTGGATCGTAGGGGCACTCGCGGTGGAAGTCACGGCCACGGTCGCCGTTGCACTCACGGTCGAACCGACCGAATTGGTCGCCACAACGGTATAATCGCCCGCCGTCAGCGCGGAGAGATTGGCAAGCGTCAGGGTGAAGTCAGTGGCACCGCTCACGGGGACCCCATTTCTCAACCACTGATAGCTGATAGGGCCCGTTCCGGTGGCGATCGCGGTCAGCGTGACGCTCCCGCCGGCGACGATTGAAGCACTCTGCGGTTCGACCTCGAAGGTTGGGGCGACATTGGAGAGCGCCGCCAACCGCGGCACCGCGGGAATACCCGAGGAGCTGCCGCCCTGAGCAACGTCGGGGCCGAAGGCGGGCCAGGGCAGCGTGCCGAACGAAGCGGGCTTCGCCGTCAAATAGTAACTTGCGGGCAACGTGCGATCGGGATTGCCCGGCGCCCATTCGACCTGGGCCGTGGTGAGATCGAACTCGCCGTGAAGATGCGCGGTGATTTCGGAAAGAGGATCGGGATTGGTAGCATCGTCCTGATTCGTTCCCCAACGGCGCAGGGGTGTGCCCGTACGCGCTTCGTAAACGTTGCCAACCAAGCTCGCGTTGTGATTGCCCCGCTGAATGTCACTGCCGAAGTTTGCCACGACGGTGCTCGGAAGACCCTTGCGTTGAATCCGATTGCGGAAAGCCGTGTTGAAATCGCTTCCGCCCAGCACGTAGTCGAAACGCAGGGTGGCTCCGACGTTGCCCTCGAAAAGATTCCAGCGCGGGTGCCCGCCGTGCAGGGTGAGATCGCCCATCAGATAGTCGGTCAGCAGCTGATTCGCCGTGCCCGGGCCTCGATCGTTGTTGATCGGATCTTTCGAATAATTGTAGGCAATGACGTTGTTCTGGCCGCCATACTCTAGAATAAATGCGTGTCGGAGCCGCAGGCCGATATTGTCCTCGATCAGGTTATTGCAGGCGTAGGCGAACAAACCCACGCCGTAGCCAGCATCCCCGCCCGCGTCCCAGGCATCGTGCACGAAGCTTTCCCGCACTTCACAGCCGGCGGTGGAGTTGAGGCGGATGTGCCATTTGCGCGCTCGGTTGCTTTCAACGTTTTTGACCCAGCACTCCTGAGCCATCGAAAAGAGGACGTTCTGCCCGGTCGTATTTGTCATGCGCTCGATGTACAAGTCCTCGATGCCGCAGCGGTACGGCATGGAGCACGGGATATCGACGCGATCGCCGGCGTAACCTTCGTTGAGCGCCGGCGTGAACGTCACGGTGTAGGATCCATTTCCGTTTTGAACGAGGTTCGTGAGCCGCACAAACTGCGAAGCCGTATCCACCATGTAGGCCGGCGTGTTCCGCAGGCCCGATTCGTCGTTGTTGCGCCGGATCAGGATCCATTTCCCCGGCGTGAACAAGGAGGGCGCGCTCAGCGGCGCGACGATGCTCGTCGACCCGCGTGTATTGCCTGAAGCAATCACGCCGCCGCCGATCGGACCCAAACCCTGACGGAAAGCGATGCTATCGCCGGAGGCGTAACTGAAAATTCGGGTGCGGGTCGGGCCGTCGCCGCGAAGCACCACGCTGAAAGGGCGCTGAATGTTGTTGAACAAATACACGCCGGTGCGGCCAATCTCGCCGTTGCAGCGGTAATTGCCCTCGGGCAAATACACGTACTGTCCGTCCGGACACGCCGCAAGCGCTGCATTGATCGCCGCGGTGTCGTCGGTCACGCCGTCACCAACTGCGACCAGACTGGATCCGGGGATCGACACGCGGGCGTTGCAGAATTGCGTGTAGTTGGTGGGGATTCCACCGGGAATCCCGGGGCTCCATCGTCCCGCCGGGGGTAGCCGGGCGGCATCGATCGCCACCGCGCTGGCGGTGGTCGCGCTGAGAATACCGAGGACCAAGGCAAAAAAGCCTCTCAAACCCGGAGCTGAACGACGTGCGGGCAGTTTCATAAGGTAAATAAGACTTGGTGGCGGAAGCGGCGCCGCTCCCTCGCCGAAACGATTTTGGCAGACAGTTGTTCCGCTAAAGAGTTACGCGCGGCGATTGGCCGACGTCAATTTCCGGGGACGCCAAGTCGGCCTGAAGACGGGTAAAAAAAAGTGAAAGTCGTTTAAGACGACCGACAAAGCACCATCTCCGCGCGGCCGGCCCGCCCAAATTTCAGAATTCCGACCGCACGGTCAGGATTTCGGATGATCGCGCTCGTAGTGCTCGCGCAATACGTCGCGCCCGAAATCTCCCTCGAAGTCCCGCCAAACCGTGTGGATGTGATTTGCGCGATTCTGCGTATTGTCGTATTCCACCACAAACGTGGGCCCGTGGATCCGGTAATAGTGCCCTTCGCCCTTGGCCAGCCCCCCGGCCCAGGCAAAATGCACCCGATCCAGGCCGGCCGCCACGATTTTTTCCATGTCCTTTGCCGCGACCAGCTCGCGATGACGGTAAACGTACAGTTTGAGCAGCTCCAGCAGCGCTTCTTTCTGCGTCCCGTTCATTTGAGAGACAGGCAGTCCCTCCGGCTTGCCGAGTTTTGCCTGCCGATCCGCCCCGGTAACAATGTCGCGCGGGGCCCGCTCCGAAATGACCGCGAGCTTTCGCTGGGCGTCGTCGAGGGAAAGAACGAGCTGTCGCGCCAGATCCTCCTCCTCCGCCAGCACCCGTTGTCCCGACCGTTCCCCTGATCGCACGTGCGCAGGATTGGCGCCGAAAAAGGAAGGCGTCGCGGCCACGTGGCGGCCTTCGACGATTGTGAAATTGATCGACAAATGATGTCCTTCGACCCGCCAGCCCCACGTGCCAGCGGGGGCCGGCTCGCCGAAAATCGTAAAAAAATAGAGTCCGGCATCGCGGTGGTCCCCTTCGAGCACCCGAAGGACTTTCTCCAACTCGATGATCGCGCTGGCGGTCACATGGCCCCGCTGACTGAGGCCCGCCGCCAGCAGCGCGTGGGCCCTTTGGCGCTGCGGATCCGACATTTCTTTCAACGGAATGCCCTTCCGCGAACGGGGAACAAAATGCCAGTTTTCCCGTTCTGCGTCCGGAAGAGGGAATAAACCACGCGCGCGCTGGGCGTCGGTCAGCCCCGCCAGAAAGGACGATGCCGCTTCGCTCATTGCCCGGGCTGTGTCGTGCCCGCGCAACGGATACGCGATCCAGACAAGGGCGACGACAAGGCAGACCAGGGGGATGCGGCGCATGCTCTAGGCCTAGTGGCAGCATGCCTGCCGTGCAATCCGGAGCTGCTCCTCGAGCCTCTCGCGGTGGAAATCTCCGATTTCCGCGGCCCGTCTGCGGCTCTTAAAACGGACCCTGCGTCAAGCGCCCATCGGCCCTAAAATCACCCCTAAACGAGCGGGGGAGTTTACAGAAGACCGTCAAAGCCATGTGAATATACCTTATTGCAAATAGTTTTCCGCTGCAGGATTGACCTTGAGGGAGGGTGTCCTCTGAAATGAGGATGCATGTTTATTCACAAGAATGAGCGTCATTCCTGTAAGCGGGGGACGGCGGCTCCAGGTCCAGTGAACGCTTTAACATCTCGGCGGACCGCGGCAGCAGTGCTGTGCGCCAGCCTTTTCTCCACCCTGCCCCTCAACGCGCAAAGCACGTATACCCTGGAACTCCAGGACTACGTCGCCGCTCCCATTACGGCTACTCCAGCTCCTGGAAAGACCACCCTTTTGGACGGCACTTCGCCGGACAACTATCCGTACGCGGCGCGTATCAATTACCTGAAAGAAGATCCGGCCAACCCGAATCGTCTTTGGATGTGCGACTTGAACGGTCCGCTTTACATCTTCGATAAGACGACGAAACAATTTCACACGATTCTCGACTTTAACGGCGCGACCATCCCCGGCGGCCGCGGCGGCTTGTACAAGCGCCTCAACTTCCAAAACGGCTACGCGGGCGGATTGGTCTTGTTCACCTTCCACCCGGAATACGCACAAGTGGGCGCTCCCCACTACGGCGTATTCTACACCGTCCATGCTGAGGAAGCGCGCGCGGTCCTCGTCGCCAGCCCCTATCCCGATCCTTCGGGCAATCCTGGCCTGCACAGCGGCATCGACTTCAGCGGTTATGCCACGCAGCCCGTCACGGCCGATCACCCCTTCACGTCCGGCTCCACCCGCCACTGCATACTGGTCGAATGGACCGACACCAACCCGAACGACCTGGTCTTCACGGGCAAAGCCCGCGAAATGCTGCGCACCAAGATCACCAGCCGTTCTCATCCGCTGGGTGACATTCTGTTCAACCCGAAAGCCACGCCGGGCCATCCTGACTACGGCAACATGTACATGACGCACGGTGACGGCGCCGACGGCGAATCGAGTGGCGCCCGCCACCTGACGCCGCAGCGCCTTGATCTGTTCGCCGGCAAGATCCTGCGCATCCACCCGGACGATCCGGACGGATCCGGTCCCGCCACCTACGGTATCCCGACGGACAACCCGTTCTACAATACCCCGGGCGCCCGCAAGGAAATCTGGGCTTACGGCTTCCGCAATCCCCACCGTTTCATCTGGGACCTCGCCAGCGATCTTCTGGTCGTGAACGACATCGGCCTGGACACCTGGGAAGAAGTCAATCTCGTGCGCCCGGGCGTGAACTACGGCTGGGCCGAACGCGAAGGCAATGAAGTGTTGAACTCTCCTCTCCGCACGACCCGCCCCCTCAACTGGCCAGCGGACGATGCCGGCAAGAACTACGTGTACCCGGTTATCCAATACCCACACGCCCCTCAGGCCGGCTACGGCGGCTTCGGCGACGGCATCTCGAACGGGTTCGTCTACTACGGCTCAAAGTGGCCGCAACTGCACGGCCAGTACCTCTTCGGCGACATCACGACGGGCGACCTCTACTGGGCCGACTTCGCCGACATGATCGCCGCGGACGATGGCAATCCCTTCACCGTCGCGAAATTCAACCGGTTCGTCATCAAGTGGGACAGTCCGCTCGACGCCGACAACGACAAGGAAACCTACAACCGCTTGTACGAAGTAGTGGAAGAAGGCTACGAGCACCGCGGCGGCACCCCGAACAATCTGCCGGGCGCCGCGACGGTTTCCGGCCAGGGCCGCACCGACTTCCGCTGGGCGACCGACGGCGCAGGCGAACTGCTCCTCATCACGAAGACCGACGGCGTGATCCGCGAAGTCGCGAACTTCACCGCCACGATCATCATCACCAACCAGCCGGTCAGCGCGGTCGTTCGCCCCGCCGCTGAAGTCACCTTCACCGTCGCCGCGACTGGCACGCCCGCTCCCACTTACCAGTGGCAGCGCAAGGGCCGGAAGGCCAGCAATTGGACCAATGTGGAAGACGACTCCCATTACTCCGGCGCGCAGACCGCCGCCCTCGTGATTCGCCACGCTCAAGTCCCGAACTCCGGCGACTCGTTCCGTGTAATCGTCACGAACTCGGTCAGCACCGTCACGAGCGAAGAAGTCACCCTCGCGGTCAATCCCCACCTCGGCAAGAATTCCGGCGACTCGGACGAATAACCATCCGGTTAGCGTTTGATCCTCAGTTCAATCTCCGGGCCAAAAGCCCGGAGATTTTTTTCGCTCGCTTTCCGGCGGAACGCGACCGCTGGAACCGCCGTGAGTTCGCACCCTCTCCCGCCTCCGGTTCGGTTATTTTCCAGTGCGGAAGAGAGTGCGAAAACGGCCGCCAGCGCCCGTGCGATCAGGGGGAATCGATCGAACAAGGCACTTCGTCTTCAGAGCAGCTGTCCAGGGTCGCCAGTAAGGGATTTAACTAGGGCCATGCGTCCTGGTTGCCACACAGCCTTTATCGCCCGCCATCGTAAGGATTTTAGATTATGCGAACATTACCGGCTTTCGCCAAGCCTACGGCCGGCTGCGTCGCTACAGAGCGCTGCCACGCACTTGGGATATTGAAGAGACCAAGTACGCGAAGGCCGGAAGGTAGGGCGAGGCCTCTGGACTCGCCGCCGTGCGCGGCAAATGTGGTCTACGATCATCTGCGCAGCGCTCGACGACATCAAACACGGGTTCTTACGCGATATCTCTCTGCGACGGGCGGTCCAGGGGCCCGCCCCTACCCGCGATCCGTTTTTCAGGGACTTCTCAGCGGAAACCGCCTGTCGTGGAACCAAGTCCTATAGCGCGCTCGGAGATCGCGCTCCCCTCAGCCAGGGCCGGCCGCCCTCTCCCGCGCCACCAGCGTCAACCGGTTCTGCTCTCCCAAACTGGCACTCACGTCCCAGCCGAGCGCCTTTGCGTAGGCCTGCACCAACGAAAGACCCAACCCCAAGTGAGTGCTGGCGGTGCGCGCGCTTTCTTTTCGCCAGAATCGCTCGAATAGCTTTTCCACTTCGCTGGCCTCCAGGCCAGGGGCATCGTTTGCCACCGAAAGCTCTGCGCGCTCTTTTACCCGGCCACAGCCAATACGAATGAATCCTCCGGCCGGCGTGTACTCTACCGCGTTGTCGAAGAGATTCGAAAGCATCGCGCGCCACAGGGACGAGTCCGTGCGAAGGGAGACTGCCTCCAGCGAAAATTCAACCCGGTGAGACTTCGCCGCCGCGCGCTCGGCAAACGGCCGCCAGCATTCTTCAACCAGTCGGGAAAGTTCGAGCGTCTCGACGGCCAGTTCGACCTGTCCATTCTCGACGCGCGCGAGGGCAAGCATGTGCTGGACAATTTTCCCCATGTGACTGGCGATGGCGAGCGCCTCGCGATCCGTCCCAGCATCACGCACGTCCGGCCATTTCAGCGCGCTCTCCATCAACATCCGCAATTCGGCTAGCGGAGTGCGCAATTCATGAGCCAAGTCGGCGCTCACCCGTCGCTCGCGGCCGAACGAACTTTCCAAACGAGCCAGCAGATCGTTCAATCGATTCGTGATGGGATGCAACTCCTCGGGCAAACCCGCGGTATCGAAACGCTCGGCCAGCGATTGCGCATCGATTTGTCCCGCCCGCTGAGCCAAAGTCCCCAGCGGTTTCAATCCCTGCCGCAGCACCCTCGGGACGATCGCCGCCGTCGCGAAAAGGATCACCGCGCCCACGCCGACGATCACCCCCGCGAACTGCCGCAACAAGCCGTCCAGGTCGGCCCGGTCCGTGGCCACCACCAAATCGACCGGCGCGACCACCGCCGGAGCGTCGGCTCGTTTCTCACGCGAAATCGAATCCCCTCGACGGGGCGTAAACTGAAAACCCACGGCGCGGCCGGGCCGCGCGTTTGGCAGCGTGAACGACCAGTACTTGGGCTTCTGCAACGTACCCACTTCCCGCGGAAGGTGGACTTTCTGCAGCGTTTCGGATCGGGCGATCACGGTGCCATTCGTTTCCCAGAGCTCAAAAAAATCGCGCTCTTCATCATCGTCGAAACCCCGCAGGAAACGATCGGAGAAATTGACGCGCACGCAATTGCTCTCGCGAATGACCGGCGTGCTGACCGCCTGCGCCTTTGCCAGCAGCGTGTTGTCGAACTCCCGGATGAGGGAGCGGCTGAGCAAGGTGTACGTTGCCAGCAGGCCCGCCGCCTCGAGAAGGCCCAGGGACAACAACACCGTCCAATTGAGTTGTCCGCGAATCGACTTCATGAGACCGCTTCCGCCAGCGTGTGATCGAGGACATAGCCAAGTCCCCGCCGCGTATGGATCAATGGCGCTGGATTCACCGCTCCGATCTTTTTTCGGAGCGTGCAAATCGCCGAATCCACCACGTTGCTCATGGGATCGGCATTGTTGTCGTAGATGTGCGCTTCAATCTCGCTGCGCGACACGATGTCGCCTTTCCGGCGCGCCAAGTACTCCAGCAGCGCGAATTCGCGGGCAGTGAGGTCCACCGGCCGGCCCGCACACGCGGCGCGCCGCGCCCGGACATCGATCGAAAGCGGCCCCACTTCAATCACGTCGCTCTTCTTTCCGTATGCCCGCCGGCAGAGTGCCTGCACCCGCACCAGAAGTTCCTCCAGAGCGAAGGGCTTGATCAGGTAATCGTCCGCTCCTGCTTCGAAGCCCTTGACCCGGTCCGGCACCGTATCGCGGGCGGTCAAAAGCAAGACGTGCGTGGAGCGGCCACTCTGACGCAGCAGCTTCAGGACGCTCAGTCCATCCCGCTTCGGCAGCATGATATCCAGGACGATGGCGTCGTAATCGTTCGACTCCGCCATCCACAGACCCTCCTCTCCATCCGACGCCAGATCGAGTGAATACCCCGAACGGCGCAGCGCCGTCCCCACGCTTTTCTGCAGGCGGGCTGAATCTTCGACCAAAAGGACGCGCATGGTCCTCGACTAAGACGAATCCCTGGCGGGCTTGCAACTGGACCGTGGCAAGTCCTTTGTGAATCCTCTCCTTGAATACGGCGGACACGGGTCCGCCCCCCGGGTACCGCGCGCCAGGCCCTGCGTGCCCCGGAAAGCGTGGGACCTTTTCGCCGGGATTTCAGCACATCGCAGGTAAACCGTGTTTATCTCTTATT
>CAZJLP010000008.1:0-39323 GCA_964546955.1 uncultured Opitutaceae bacterium
CCACCTTCCGCTTCGCCACCAAAGTCCACGACCAGCAAACCGGCCTGGTCCAGTATAACCACCGTTACTACAGTCCCAAGCACGGTCGCTTCATCAATCGCGACCCCATCGAGGAAATGGGCGGGGTGAATTTGTATGCGTACTGCGGAAACAATCCGACGAATGGATACGATATGCTCGGAATGGAGGACGCTGCTGCACGCGCCGCGAGGAAAGCACGAGAACAAGAGGCGTATGATTGGTATCTATCTGGGATAACGACCAGTGAGGAACCCAACATGCATGACGCCCAACAGGTCATGAACGAGTGGCTGGGCACCTACGAACTCGGCATCGATCAGAGCGTCCCAATGGACATGCGTAACATAGCTTACGCTACTTCGGGACGAGAAGGAGCGGCTGCATGGGCCCGAGCGGCTGGAATTCCCGTAGTGCCCAGCGGTGGCGGTGCTGCATCTGCATCCGCTTCGACAAGCGCTACTCCACCACCCAGGGAGACCGCTGATGGCAGATTTACGATCCGCTATATCAATTCATATGGCCCATCTGCGAACGCCTTCCGGCTGCCAGTCGCGATTGTGACACCAAACGAGCCGATCGCGAACGCCGTTTTTGATATGAGCGGATCGGGGAATATGTTTTCCTCTGCCCCAAACAGTGCAGGACCGGGATTCTATACCGAGCCAGCCTCATGGGCTCGAGTCGGCGAAATCCTGAATCCGATGACGCACCTCCGGAATATCGATGCTATGGTAGGAACGATAGCTGACGGTGCTGGCAGGATTGGTGATAAGCTTCTGGGTGGTAGCGGACAGGGCGTTCGAAATGTGGTGCTTGTCGGTTCAATGTTTGCTGGACCTGGTCAAGGGCGAATCGCTGGTGTCGCAGAGAACGTAGCACCGAAGTTATTCAAGGACGCGCTGCAGCTATTCAAAAATACTGATCTAACGAAAGCCGGAAGGGCTCTGACTAAGCACCCGGAAGTGGTTAATGCCACAAAGGACACGCTGCGGCAAACATTGAGAACTGATCCGGCTTTAAACGACGCTGCGTCAGAGGTACTGAAGAGTATTTTGAGGAACGGAACGCAAACGATGCCTACTTTGCCACGCTATGGTCCAGTCATCCAATACCAGATACCTCACGGCTTCGGCGCGCGCTGGACACAGGCCGGTGAGTTTATCGGGTTCATCAACCCATAGTATCAATATGAATCAGTCACATCAAGAGATCCACTTTCGTAAGTTTACCGACATCAACCGGGAAAATCCGCTGTTCGAGCTAGTTGATGGCGAGATCGTTTTGTTGGATATAGGCCTTTCGGATGCTGGCGTTCTAGAAGTCGCGTTCCACGAGGCCATATCGAACAGAGTGTTCAAAGCAGAGGAGCTATCTAATTTTCTAGATGAGGGAAAACGACTTGTTGCCTCGAGTTGACGATCGTCTTGGCGCCGAGCGGCACACGCCGCGCCAGCGGCGAGCCACTGTCACGACGTCTGCTTCCTCCTGCACTTCCCGCGTATGCGGGATCGCTCCGTCCGGTAGAGTGCGACGGGCGCGGCACCGGCACTTGAGGCGCGAGGGGTCGCGCCTCGGCCACCTCGCTGTCGCGAGGCTCCGTGTCCGATGTGAAGTGCCCGCGCCTTGAGCTGAACCCGGCTGGGTGCCGGACTCGGCCAACTATAAGGTTACGTCAGCATTCCCGCAATGGCAGCGCCGAGGAAACAGGCGAGGCTTCCGCCGATCAGCGCTTTGACGCCTAGCTTCGCCAGTGTCGACCGCTGGTTGGGCGCCAGCACGCCGATGCCGCCGACCTGGATTCCGATCGAGGCGATGTTGGAAAAACCACACAGCGCGTAGGTCAGGATGATGATGGCGCGAGGATCGGCGATTGCGCCCGAGGCTTTGAGTTTGCTGAGCGTGCCGTAGGCATAGAACTCATTGAGAATCGTTTTTTCTCCAATGAGCTGACCCGAAATGGTCAGGAGGCCCGAATCGATCCCCATCAGCCAGGCCAGGGGCGCAAAAAGAATTCCGAGCACAAGCTGAAGGGAAAGTTCCGTGTAACGCCCCCCGGTCCAGCCGGCAATTCGTTCGTTGAGGCCGGTCCAGCTTCCCAGCCCGCCCGACAACATCCAATTCGCCAAAGCGATCATTGCGGTGAATACGAGCAGCATGGCACCGACGTTGACGGCCAGCTTGACTCCGTCGGTGGTGCCGCTGGCGATCGCCTCCAGGGCATTCGCGCCGATGCGCTCCTTGTTCACTTCCAAGGCCTGATCGATCGGTTCGGTCTGGGGCAGGAGCATTTTGGCCAGGTAGAGCGATGCGGGGGCGGACATGATCGAGGCGGTGATGAGGTGCTTTGCGAACAGCAGCCGCTGGGCCGGGTCGTCTCCCCCCAGCATCCCAATATAGGCAACGAGGACCGCGCCGGCGATGTTGGCCATGCCGCCGATCATCACGGCCAGCAACTCGGACCGGGTCATGGTGGCGAGGTAGGGCTTGATCAGCAGCGGCGCTTCCGTCTGGCCGAGAAATATGTTCGCCGAGGCGCTCAGGCTTTCGGCGCCGGAGAGGTTCATCGCCTTGGACATGAGCCAGGCGAAGGCGTAAACGATCCGCTGGAGTATCCCGAGGTAAAATAGAAGAGACGTGAGAGCTGAGAAGAAGACGATCGTCGGGAGCACGTTGAAGGCGAAGAGAAAGCCGAAAGACTTTTTGTCCGTGATGAGATTCCCAAAAAGGAACTCCGCGCCCGCGCTATTGAAATCCAGAATCTTGACGAAAAATTGCCCCGTGGCGTCGATGGTCATTCTGACCCACGGCACATGCAGCACGAGCACTCCCAGGATGATTTGCAGGGCGAGCCCGGCGCCGACCAACTTCCACGGGATCGCGCGGCGGTTTTCGCTGAACAAAACAGCGATGCCTAGAAATGCCAGGATTCCGATCAAGCCGCGGATGACGTGCGTCAGTTGCTCCATGGGAATTTGCAGGAAAGAGGTACCGGCATGCGCGAGCTTGCGAAGAGCGGCGGTCGGAGCGAGAACCAAGTCGCATGACCGTCCAGGAACGCCTCGCTTTGCATCTCGTGAAAAAGCCGGACACCGCCCGGGCGCTTTGGGTGGCCGCGAATGCCACCGTGATCGGGGATGTCACGCTGGCCGCGCAGAGCAGCGTGTTCTACGGTGCCGTGTTGCGAGGCGACATCGCCAGAATCGCGGTTGGCGAGGGGACGAATTTGCAGGATAATGTAATCGTGCACCTAGCCGACGATCTCGACGCGGTGATCGGCGCGTGGTGCACCGTCGGCCATGCCGCGATTGTTCACGCGTGCACGATCGAAGACGAATGTCTGATCGGGATGGGCGCGACCGTCCTCGACGGAGCCCGCATCGGGGCGCGCAGCATCGTCGGGGCGGGAGCGGTGGTTACGCCCAAAACGATCGTTCCGCCTGGGTCGATGGTCTTGGGCGCCCCGGCCAAGGTGACCCGGTTGCTATCGGAAGAAGAACAGCGGGGAATTCGCCGGTGGGCCGAGAAGTATACGGCGGTCGCAGCCGCCCATGCGGCGTTGGGACGGTGACGAGGCGTTAACTCTGTAGAACCCGGTCACCTTCGTGCTGACGGTATCCAGCGCGGCGGATTAGGATAATCCGCCCTCCACGGCGCGGCGCCAGCGGCTATGCCGCCAGACCCGCGGCCAGCGCCAACGCTGACTTCGCGCGATTTAGAATGTACAGGTGATAACCTGGGGCTCCCTGTTGCAGGAGGTCGCGGATTTGAGCGAGCGACCAATCGATCCCGACGGATTCCACCGCTTCGGTATGGTCGCCGGCGGCTTCGAGCCGCTTGACCAGTTTCGCCGGAAGCGACGCGCCGCACATTTGGGTGAAACGCTGAATTTGTTTTAGCGAGAGCACGGTCATGATTCCCGGAACGATCGGAACCTGGATGCCACGAGCTCGGCATTTCTCGACGAAGCGATAATACACCGCGTTGTCGAAGAAGAGCTGCGTGGTCACGAAATCTGCGCCGGCATCCACCTTGCGCTTCAAATTGTCCAGATCGATGTCCAGCGAGGGCGCTTCCGGATGTTTTTCCGGATAACCGCCCACACCGAGGCAAAAGTCGGCGTGACGCGCTTTGAGCAAGGCCGCGAGGTCGCTGCCGTAGCGTAGCCCATCCTTCGCAACTTGGAATTCCGTCGCCCCTTTTGGCGGGTCGCCGCGGAGTGTCATGATATTTCGAAAACCTCCCGCGTAGATGCGATCCGCCACCTCGTTCAACTCGTCGCGGGAATGACCCACACACGTCAGATGGGGCATGACTGTGAAGCCCAGCTCAGTCTTCAGCAGTGCGCTCACTTGGGCCGTTCGCTCGCGTGTGCTGCCGCCCGCGCCATAAGTGACGGAGACAAAATCGGGCTCGATCCGTTTCAGTACGCCGGCGGTCGCGCGCAGGTTAACGACGCCCTCGTCGTCTTTGGGAGGGAAGAACTCAAGCGAGCGCAGCGGACGACGCTTTTCGGCAAATAGCTGAGAGATCGGGCGGTCGGGATTCATTCAGTTACATATCAACACATGCGGATTTGTTGATATGAAGTAAAGCTCGTTCGGGAGAGGAACCCACTAATTCACGCTAATCCGGACTGGCACGGGACCGAGCAGTGGGACCAGCGTTTTGGTGACGTGGCGAGGCTAGTGGGTGACGGGTGGGGCTTTGGCATTCCTCCGACCCGGTGCGATGCTTTCATTGTGACCACTAGTGGTTTCGCTTACGGGTCCGGGCTGGACGTGGACTATCGGCGGAGGCACTGTCCCGCGAGTCTCCCATATCCCATGAAAAATCCCCTCTTCCACGCCGCGTTAGCGGTGCTTTGCCTGGCTGTTAGTCCCTTCCTGCGCGCGGCCGAGACGGCCCCGACACGGACGCTCGATATTTATTGGGTCGATGTCGAAGGTGGCGCGGCCACATTGATTGTGACTCCGTCGGGCGAATCGCTGCTCGTCGATTCCGGAAACCCCGGGGCGCGCGATTCAGGGCGTATCCACAAGGTCGCGACGGAGGTCGCGGGTCTGAAGAAAATCGATCATCTGGTCACCACGCATTTCCACATCGATCACTTTGGCGGGGCGGCCGAGTTGTCCGCTCTTATTCCCATCGGAACGGTTCACGACAAAGGACTGCCCGCCGGAGACCCCGATGGCCGCGCCGATCGCAACGGCCTTTGGGTGAAGTCCAGCCAGCCTTACCGGGAATTCAAAGCGGACAAACGCTCCGTGATCAAAGCAGGGGATGAGATCGCCCTGCGGCAAACCGCGGGCCAGCCCAAGCTGGTGGTGCGCTGCCTCGCGGCGAACCAGAACTACGTCGACGCGCCGAAAGGAACCGAGCGAAATCCGCTGACCGACACGTTGGAAAAGCGCGAAAAGGACACGACGGATAATGCCAACAGCGTGGTTCTGCTGCTCGAGTTCGGGGCCTTTCGCTTTTTCGACGGTGGCGACCTGACCTGGAATGAGGAGGGAGATTTGGTCGCGCCATTAAACCGCGTCGGGCAGGTGGATGTTTATCAGACGAACCATCATGGGCGCCACGATAGCAACAACACCGTGCTCATCCATAGCCTCGCGCCGACGGTCTCGATCATGAACAACGGCGCCAAAAAGGGCACCGCGCCGGCCTGCATGGCGGCGCTGAAGTCATCGCCCGGGATCAAGGCGATGTACCAGGTCCACAAGAACGTCCGTCCCAATGAAGAGGCGGTCAATACAGCGGATGAACTGATCGCCAACCACGACGAGAAATGCGCGGGTCACTTCATCAAGCTGTCAGTCGACCCGTCGGGCAAAACGTACACGGTGGCGATCCCAGCCAGCGGTCATGCTCGGACCTTCGAAACCCGCGCCAAGTAGGCTGCGTGACAGCACTGACGGATTGAGGTGGAACGCGACCTCCGGGCGCGTTGGTTTGGAGTCCGCGTAGCTCGTAGAAATACGTCAAATAGCGCGTTCGGAGATCGCGCTCCACCTCGACCACAAGTCCGGAGGCTTCGGCTACCTTTTCTGCAAAAAAAAGCGCCGCGATCCGATCGCGGCGCTTGAGAGTGTCACCACGTGCAGCCTTGGCCGTCGATTTACTCCTTGGCTTTGGCCTTGTCGCCCTTGCCTTCGCCACCTTTGCCGCGGCGTCCCATTTCCTCGCGCATGGCTTTGAACTCGGCGGCCTGTTCGGCGGTCAGGATGGGCACGACTTTAGTGGAAGTCGCTTCATTGAGCTCACGTGCTTTCGCGCGCCGCTCCTCTTGGGGCAGGTCCGCGAGCTTCTGCATCTGCGCGCGTTGTTCCGCGAAGATAGGTTCGAGTTTGGCGACTTGCTCGTCGGTGAGCTTGAGGCGCTCTTTCAGGCGGGGAAGTTGATCGCCGCCGCCGCGGCGGCCGCCGCCCTTTTCGGCTCTCTCAGCCTTTTCCGCTTTTTCGCCGGAAGGGGCGTCAGCGGGCTGAGCGTAGGTGAACGATGCGACGGAAAAAGCGACCAGCGATGCGCCGATGCGGAATAGGGAGATTTTTGGGGATTTCATAGTTTGTACGTCAGTAGTTTGACGCGGGTAATAGGTAAAAGGTTTCGGTATTTCGCAATTTAAAGCGGGCGAGCAGCTTCTGTGCTTTGGAACATTGTCGGGAGAGGAGGAACCAAGGGCAACGAACCCATCGCCCCATGGAAGCCCAAGATTTTCAAGCCTTGCACGGACAGGCCGTGCTCGTCGTCCCGCCCGAGAATGTCCATCGGAACCCGCCTGTCGGAGTTCGCGGGACATTGCTAGTGAAAGAAGTGGCGGATGCGCGCGATGGCTGCGTGGCGGAAATTTCGATCTCGATGCCGGATATGTTTTCGGAGCGGGCGCAGGAGAAAGTCATTCGACTGACGGCCCGCGACCTCGAAAACCTGCTCCGCACCGATCACCACGGCGGTTATGTGCTGGCGCTGAATGAGGACTTGAATCCCTCGGTTCGCCTGCGCTGACTGCCGTCATGGCTCTATTCGGATCGCTCGCCACCGTGCGGGCACAACTTGGCGGCGCGGAACAGTTTCGCTCCACGTTCGCGTATTTGGAAGACGCGGTGCGCGCGGGTAGCGCGCCGTACCAGCGGTTATTCAATTTTGCGGTCGGCAAGAACGAACGGCTCGATCTCCAGGATGGAGCGTTTGCGCTCGAGCAAGTGTATCCCTCGAAACCGCGTTCGGAGGGTTTCTTTGAGTCTCATCTTGCCTATATCGACGTGCAAGTGGTGTTGGCGGGTGAGGAGTGGATCGAGCTCGCCGACATTTCGCGTCTGTCGCTCAAAGAAGACTGCACGCCCGCCAAGGACGTCCTAGTTTACCATATGTTTGAGCGCGCCTCCCGGCTCCGCATGACCGCAGGCGACGTCGCCATCTTTTTCCCGGTCGACGGCCACATGGGGGGCTTGTCGATCGATGCGTCCACCGTGATGCGGAAAATCGTGGTAAAGGTTCCTGTAGTTAAGGTGTAAATAACGAGCGGACGGCAGGGAAGGGTTGTCATTCATTTCCGTCCGCTTCGGGCTCGTACGGGTGAGCGCTCGTATCGCGATCGCACACCTATCCCGGATACTGGAATGAACTACCGGCATCATTTTCACGCAGGCAATTTCGCGGATGTCTTCAAACACGCGTTGCTCATCCAGCTCGCGCAGGGACTTCAGAAAAAAGACAAAGGATTTCTCTACCTCGACACGCACGCCGGGCGCGGACACTACGATCTGGATGCGGCGGCGGTAGGGGATAGGTTGGCGCGGCTTCCTGAGCATCCCGCGGGAATCGGTCGATTGTGGCCGCGAGACGACTTGCCACCCGCGCTGAGTCAGTATGTGCAGCTCTTGCGCGAGTTCGATCGAACGGAAGGAAACCTTTCAGGGGGCCTTAGATTTTATCCCGGCTCGCCAGAAATTGTCAGGAGCCTGGCCCGCCAACAAGACCGTCTAGCGCTGTGCGAAAAGCACCCGGACGAATTCGGCGCGCTCGACGCACGCATGGGAGGACAGCCGCGGGTGTCCGTGCACGCGATCGACGGCTACACGGCGGTCCGCGGCATGTTGCCTCCCGCGGAGAAGCGAGCGTTGATTTTGATCGACCCTCCTTATGAGGACAAACACGAGTTCGGTTTCATCGCGCACGCCTTGGCCGAAGGTCTGCGACGTTTCCCCAGCGGCACGTACGCCGTTTGGTATCCTTTGACCGAGCGCGCTCGCGTGGAGGACTTTTTGGCGGAAACGGCCGCGCTCCACGCCGAACCGATGTTCGCGGCGGAAGTAACGGTCGTGGGTCCCGATTCTCCGACCAAAATGAAAGGGTGTGGCCTTCTCGTGATCAATCCACCGTGGCAGGTGGATCGCGTGATTTCGCCTTTGCTGCCGTATCTGTGCAAAGTGCTCGCGCAGGAGCCGGGAGGGGAGCATCGGCTGAGGTGGTTGGTGCCGGAGCGGTAGATGGGGTGGGCTTGGATCGTGTCTTTAAGCTTTGAAAAACGACCGTTCTGAGGTGGAGCGCGCTCCGAGCGCGCGATTGGACGTAATTCTACGACCTACGCGGACTCCCAACCAACGCGCTCGGAGATCGCGTTCCACCTCTATTCGCTCAGCTGAGTTTTTCAGAGGTTTCGTAAAGACTAAGAGAAAGAGTGAACATACGCCTGCGCGATACCCTCACACATCCGTCCGTCCGTAGGAATCATGCCACTTATGCAGCAGTAGCCAGCTCACGAAGTAGACGGCGCCGACCAAGATAAAGCCCAAGAGACAGCAGGTGGCGGCGGTGGCAAAGAGCGCGGGAACTTTCAAATGCGCGCTGTAAAGCACCGTGCGGAAGCCGAGGCCTCCGACACCGCCCGCGGAATTTCCGGCGAAGAAATCGCCCGTGACGGCGCCGATGGGAGCGAGGATCGCGGAGACGCGCAGCCCGGTGAAAAAATACGGAAGCGCGGAGGGTAGTCGCAGGCGAATCGTTTCCTGCCAGCGAGACGCTCGACTCAGCCGGAAAAGGTCGACGAGATTCCGGTCGGTGGAGATCAGTCCCTGGGTGGTCGCCACGACCAGGGGAAAACAGGAGATGAGGAACGTGATGATCGTCACGCTGAGAAGTCCCGATCCTACCCAAAGCAACAAAATCGGTGTAATCACGATGATCGGAATCATCTGCATGGCCATGACGTACGGGAAAAGCGCAGCGCGGACGGCGGTTGAGGAGGCGAGCGCGAGGGACGCCAGGATGCCGAAAACGATCGCGCCGGCAAAACCGGCCAAGGCGGGGAGGGCGGTGTTGGCGGCCGCTTCGAGCAGGATTGCTCGTTCCACGTAACCTGCCGAAAGGACTTCGTGCGGGTAGGGTAGCGTGAAGGCTTTCTCCGCCGCATGCCGGCCGATTTGCCAGCGGAGCGCATACCAGAGGGCGGTAACCGCCGCGGCCACCGCAAGGGGCAAGAGAATACGGAAGGTTTTGGACATATCAGGCCGCGCGGATCGTGCTGCGGAGCTCGCGCGAAATCTCCACGACGAGTCGATGGAAGTCGTCCGATTGGCGGGTTTCGGCCGTGCGCGGATGCGGTAGTGGTATGGTATGAATCGACCGAATACGTCCGGGGTAAGCGTCGAGCAGAACGACCCGGTGCGAGAGGAAAACCGCCTCCGCCACCGAATGGGTGACAAACAGAGCGGTCCAGGCATCCTTTTGTCGCAACGCGAGCAGCTCCTCATTGAGCCGGTCCCGGGTCATTTCGTCCAGGGCGCCAAACGGCTCGTCCAGCAGGAGCACGCTGGGCGCGATGGCGAGGGCGCGAGCGAGGGACACGCGCATTTTTTGGCCGCCGGACAATTGCCGCGGATAAGCATCCGCCTTCTCGGCCAGGCCGACGAGTGAAAGCGCGGCGTTGCGTTTCGATTTCCGCTCGTGTTCAGGCAGTCCGCGCAGGCGCAGAGGGATCTCCACATTCTCGGCCACGCGCAGCCAGGGCAGGAGGGTCGGCTCTTGAAACACGAACGCCAGCGGGGTCGACGCGTTCCGGGGAGGTTCACCGGCGACAGCGAGACGCCCTTCGGTGACCGGGCTCAGTCCGGCCACCAGGCGAAGCAGGGTCGATTTTCCGCAGCCGCTGGGGCCGACAAACGTCACGAATTCGCCGCGCGCTACAGATAAGCTGATGTCGTGCACCACGACGGGTCCTCCGCCGTAACGTTTATTGACCGCGGTAAATTCGATCATGCTAGGAGCCAAGCAGGCCTGGAAGCATGTCTCCAGCTGGTTTTCTCGGGGCTTTGGACTGATCGGACGGGCGGGTTATAGGGCCTATATGGCCGGGCGCGTCTTTTCTTTGTCATCCTCGAGCGCAGCGAAGGATCCAAGGTCGATAGAGCCGACGGAGGGGCACTGGATCTTTCGCTGCGCTCGAGGATGACAAACAAAAAGCGACTTCGATCGTATTTGAACAGGCAGTCCGCAAAAAAGGCCGGGCTTTTCAGTCCGGCCTTAAATGATTTCGGGGGAGGAGGCCGCCGATTACAGCTTGCCGCCGTAAATGGCGCTGGCGCCGAGCTCTTCCTCAATACGGAGGAGCTGATTGTATTTGGCCACGCGGTCGGTCCGGCAGAGCGAACCGGTTTTGATCTGGCCGGCGTTGGTCGCCACGGCGATGTCGGCGATCGTGACGTCCTCCGTTTCGCCCGAGCGGTGCGAGATGACCGCCGTGTAATTGGCCTCCTTGGCCATCTCGACGGCGTCGAAGGTTTCAGTGAGAGAGCCGATCTGGTTGACCTTCACCAAAATCGAATTGGCGGTGCCGGTCTCAATGCCGCGCTTCAAGAATTCGGTGTTGGTGACGAAAAGGTCGTCGCCCACCAGTTGCACGCGATCGCCGATCGCGTCGGTGAGTTTCTTCCAGGTGGTCCAATCGCTTTCGGCGCAACCGTCTTCGATCGAGATGATCGGGTACTTGGCGGTCAGCTCTTCGTAGAAGGCGACGAACTCGTCGCCGGTCAGGACGCGCCCGTCGGACTTCTTGAACGTGTACTTCTTCGACTTCGCGTCGTAAAATTCGGAGGACGCGACGTCCAGCGCGAGAGCGATGTCCGCGTCAGCGCCGAGCTTGTAGCCGGCGTTCTTGACCGCGAGAGCGATCGCGTCGAGGGCGGCCGTGGCGCTGGCCAGTTTCGGCGCGAAGCCGCCTTCGTCGCCCACGGCGGTGGCCAGGCCCTTTTCCTTCAGAACCTTCTTCAGCGAGTGGAAAACTTCGCAGCCCATCTGCAGGCCTTGTGAAAACGTATCTGCGCCGATCGGCATGATCATGAATTCCTGAAAGTCGATCGGAGCGTCGGAGTGCGCCCCGCCGTTCATGATGTTCATCATCGGAACGGGCAGCACCTTCGCGTTCGGTCCGCCCAGATACTTGTAAAGAGGCTGATTGAGCGCGGCTGCGGCGGCCTTGGCCGTCGCCATCGACACGCCCAGGATCGCATTGGCCCCGAGCTTCGACTTGGTTTTGGTGCCGTCGAGTTCGATCATCAGACGGTCGATGCCAACTTGGTTGGTGGCATCCTGTCCGATGAGAGCGGGGGCGATCACTGCTTTGACATTGTTCACCGCGGCGAGGACGCCCTTGCCGAGATAGCGCTTTTTGGCGTCGGTGCCCTTCGGCAGCGATTTGGCCGGCGCGCTGGAATCGCGGAGTTCGATTGCTTCGTGTTCGCCCGTCGAAGCGCCGGAAGGCACAGCGGCGCGGCCCAGGTGGCCAGAGGCGAGCTTGACGTCGACTTCGACCGTGGGATTTCCACGGGAGTCGATGATTTCACGGGCGGTGATCGCGGTGATCGTTGTATTCATGAAGGAAAAGATGCGAATGGGCAAAGTGAGCCGGGCAGTGAAAATGACTGGCAGCCGAAGGGGAAGACGAAAAACTCAGCCTTCGCCGGGCCTACGGCTGACTGCGTGGCGACACTGCGCTGCGCGCGTTGTAAAAGGGGGACTGTGGCCTCCCGGCGGACATTTGGGGACTGGGTCGCCTCAAATCTTTCTCGTTCTCGTAAGGAAGTCTTAAAACGGATCGCAAGGTAGAGGCGGGCATCTGGACCGGCCGCCAAAGGGGGGAAATGCCGCCAACGAACATGCGTTTTGACGCCATCCAGCGCTGCGGAAATGGCTGTAGGTTACGTTTTCCGCACACGACGGTGAGTCGGGGACGCCTCGCCCTCCCTTTCGATCCTCTCGTCTTCGTTCCTCAAAAGAGAGAGAAGGGGCCAAGCCTCACGATGGCCGGGCAAGGCCTAGCTTTCCCAACATTCGCGCCAAGGGGCTTTGGGGCTTGGGTCGGAGGCCGGGAGGGAGCTGGTCGGCGAAACCGCGGGCGACGGCGGTCCGCAGCGGGGTCATCCCATCGTAATTGCGCGCGTTGAGATTTTCCGAGCTGAGCAACTCCGGCGGAAGCTGGTTCAGATGCCCCTCGTAAGCCGCTGCGTGGAGGGGCGTATCGCCGTGATCGTTGCGCGTCAGCAGGAGATCCGCGGTCAGCTCTGGACGAGGTATCTTTCGAAGTTGGCCTGTTTCCGCTGCCGCGTGAATCACAGTATAGCCCGATTTGCTCGCCAGGGTGAGGTTAGCGTGCGTCAGGAATTCTTCGGGAATCTGTTCGAGGTGGCCCGCAATGGCCGCGGCATGGATGGCACTGTCGCCGGCAGTCGTTTTCGCCAGGAGGGCGTCCGCCGTGACTAAGGCCGCGGGGATCTGGTGGAGATTCCCATTCAAGGCTGCGACATGGAAAACGGTTTCGCCGCTCGCATTGGTCTGCTGCAAGAGGTCCTCGGTGAGGTAGGCGGCCGGAAATTGGTCCAAAGTCCCATTCTCAGCCGCTTCATGCAGGAGCGTATTCCCCAGTTCGGTTTTGGTCTCCACAATCTCACGAGCGACTAACTCCGCCGACAACTGGTTCAAGTGGCCGTTTCCCGCGGCGACGTGAAATATGGTATATCCTGAATTAGAACGAGTTAAAAGTATTTCTGTCGTGAGGATAGACGCGGGAACTTGGTCGAGGTGACCCCCCAGTGCGGCGTGGTGAAGGGGCGTGTAGCCGGAGTCGTTCTTGAGCAGCAGGCTGTCCTCGGTGAGTGCCTCCGGAGGTAAGACGTTCAAGGTGCCGTACTTGGCCGCAAAGTGAAGAGGCGTATTGCCCGCTGCATTCCGCGCAACCCAGAGCTCTGGTGTCACCGCAGCCGCTTCTTCGGCCGTCAAACGGCCCTCGCGTAATGCCGCGTGGAGTTCATCAACAGTCATACCCGGGTCGGTTGAAAGGAGACGGCGGGGCAGGAAAGGTGGCAATCAAATTTCCCAGTCTGAAACGGGGTTTCGATTTGCCAAGCAGGCCGTTGAAAACACGATGCGCGGCATGAAAGATACCCCAAAATCGGCCCCGGAAGCCGGAAAACGCGACGCCGTCCTGTTGGTGGACGACGAGCAGCCGATTTTGGACATGTTTGGGCAGGCGTTGTCGTCCCATTTTGATGTCAGTACCGCAACGTCGACCCGCGAGGCGGAATTCGTGCTTCGGAAGAAAGCGTTCAAAGTGGTGGTGGCAGATCACTTGATGCCGGGAGGAAACGGAATGAGCTTCCTCGTGCGCTGCCGGGAAGAATTCCCGCACATGCAACGCGTGCTGGTCACCGGCTACATGAAGCCGGAAATGCTTTTGCGCAGCGTGAATGAGGCCGCCCTTTATCGGTACCTGCTGAAGCCGGTCCACATGCCGGATTTGATCAAGATCGTCCAAGACGCGGCCCGGGCGCACGATTTGGCGGTAAAATCGACGGCCTGAGACAAACTTTCCGCAGGGGAACGACTCATGGGATTTGGCAATGGCCAAATCTTGGAAGTGAGGCTTTGGCTTATCGCCTTCGCCACGAAACTCAGGGTCTGCTTATCGCAGACGACAACCCACGATAAGTGGGTCCGCAACAGGCAGCGAAGGCGATAAGCCGGAGCTAGAAATCCAAGATTTCACCCATTGGTGAAGTCGGATGAGTGGTTCCTTCCTTCCGCAGGCGGTTCCAAGCGGCGGCTCACCGTTTCATCTTTGCCGTCAGATAGGGCGCGGTGGGGGACTTCTTTACTTTGAACAATCCCGCGAGGGGGCCTTGGTACATGAGATCACCGCCGCGGGGGCCGCCGACGGGCCCGAGTTCAATGATGTGGTCCGCCTCGGCAAGGAGATCCAGATGGTGTTCGATCACCACGACCGTATGGCCCTGATCGACCAGGGAATGCAGTACGCGGATAAGCTTTTCGCAATCGCTCAGGTGGAGGCCAATGGTCGGCTCCTCGAGCAGGTAGAGGTTTTTGGGCTGCAAGCCCCGCGAGCGCTCGGTGTAGGTCGCCAAGCCATGACTAAGCTCGGTCACGAGTTTGAGACGTTGGGCTTCACCGCCGGATAATGAGGGTGAGGTCTGGCCGAGCGTGAGGTAGCCGAGCCCGCACTTCACCATGAGCTCGCAGACCTGGGAGAGCTGCGAATGGAAATCGAAGAATTGCACGGCTTCTTCAAAGGTAAGTTGCAGGACTTCGCCGATCGTTTTGCCCTTCCAGGTGACATCGGCCAAATCGGGCCCGTAGCGCAGCCCGCGGCAATCGTCGCAGGGGAGAAACGTATTCGGCATGAACGCCATTTCCAGTTTCACCCGGCCGGCGCCCTGGCACGTTTCGCAACGGCCGCCCGCGGTGTTGAAGGAAAACCGCGAGGCGGTGTACCCGCGAATCTTGGCTTCGGGCAGTGAAGCGAAGAATTGCCGAATCTGGTCGAAGATCCCGAGATAAGTGGCGGGCGTCGAGCGCGGGGTTTTGCCGATAGGAGATTGGTCCACTTCGATCACGGCCTTGAAGTCGGATGCGCCGGTCAACGTGTCGAAAGGATGCGGAGCTTGTTCTTGTGCAGGGGAACCGGGCGCGATCTCCGTCTCGAAGCCCGTCGCCTTGACGAATTCCTTCCCGGTCAATTTCGCTTTGCGGGCTTTGATCGCATGAGTGACGGCGGGATGAAGCAGATCGCGGAAGAGAGTCGATTTACCCGCGCCACTCGGACCTGCGACCATCACGAGACGGCCCAATGGAAGCCGCAGATTGAAGTTCTTGAGGTTGCGATGCCGTGCGCCGGTCAGCTCGAGCCAGCCCGCGTTCTTCGCGCCGTCGGGCATGGCGCGATAGTCTCCCCGGAGGGGGTGGACGATGCCCTTGGCCAGGAACAGTCCGGTGAGCGAGGTGGCGCTGGCCCTGATTTGGGCGGGCGTTCCGTTCGCGAGAATTTCCCCGCCGTGAATGCCTGCGGCGGGACCGAGATCGATGATGCGATCGGCCTGCCCCATCAGTTCGTCGTCGTGCTCCACCACCAGCACGGTATTTCCCTTTTCGCGCAGGGCTTTGAGGGTCTCGATCAGACGATCGTTGTCCCGCGCGTGGAGGCCGATCGAAGGCTCGTCGAGCACATAGAGCACGCCCGAAAGATTTGATCCCAGCTGGGCGGCGAGCCGGATTCGTTGGGCCTCGCCTCCGGACAAAGTCTCGGTGGGACGATCCATCGAGAGATAGCCGAGTCCCACATGATCGAGGAAACGCAGCCGCTCCTCGATCTGGGGCACGATGTCCTGGGTGATGCGTTTTCCGCGATCGTCGAGATCGAGAACACGCAGATGGCACAACAGCTCGGCGGGAGTCCCTTGGAGCAATTCCGACAGCGAAAGCGGCTCCTGTTTGCCCCGGAAATGCAGCTTCACCGCTCGCGCGATCCGATTGAGGCGAGCGCCGTGACACTCGGGACAGGGGTGTCCCGCGTCCGAGATATCCGCGTCGGGATCCACCAAGCCCGATTCGCGCAGATAGTTCTCCTCCTCATCGTCCTCCTCGTCGGCCGGTTCGAGCATCCAGGGAAAGATACGCCCATGCCCGCGGCAAGCCGGACACCAGCCCCGCACGGAATTGAAGGAAAAATGTTTGGGGTCGAGTTCAGGAAACGATTCGCCCGTTTCGATATCCGTCCGCGTGGTCGAAAACCACGAGAGGATCTCGCCGTTGGGCAACAGGAGGAAACACGCTCCTTTTCCGAGCTTCAGCGCCTGGTCGAGCGCTTCGCTGAGGAGCGCAATTTCCGGCTTCTGCCTCGAAGGCGCGAGCGCTTTGAGATCGGAAACCACGACTTCAATGTCGTGTTCCTTGTAACGATCCAGCTTCTCGAACGTATCTACCTTAAGAATACGACCGTCGGTCCGCATGAGCTCGAAACCCTGTTTTCCGATCCAGGAGGCGATCGGCTGGTGATGGCCTTTGCGGCCGCGGACCAATGGGGCGCAGAGATAGAGATGCTTTGATTTCTGCGCCTTGGGTCCGGCCAGAACTTTTTGCAGAAGCTTCTTGAGCGCTCCGAGCGAAAGGGGAGTCACCGGTCGGTCCGTATCGGGATGGTGCTGGACGCCCAATCGCGCGTAGAGAAGGCGGAGGTATTGGGCGACTTCGGTGATCGTCGCCACCGTGGATTTGCGCGAGCCCCGCGTGACCCGTTGCTCGATCGCCACCGTGGGAGGAATGCCGGTCAAGCGGTCGATATCGGGGCGAGGCAGCTGCTCGACGAATTGCCGCGCGTACGGAGACATCGATTCCATGAAGCGGCGTTGGCCCTCCGCAAATATGATGTCGAAGGCCAGCGTCGACTTGCCCGAACCGGACACGCCGGTGACGACTGACAATTCGCGGTGAGGAATGGTGAGCGAAATATTTTTGAGGTTGTTCTCGCGCGCTCCAATGACGGTCAGCTCCGAACGATGGGCTTGGCCGTTCGCACCCTTTGCGAACGATCGCGGGGCAGGCAGCTCGGCCACGGCAACGGCCGAGGAGCCTCTGGCCCCCACGGAGAGGCGTTTATTCCCGCGGCCGTCGCGAATCCGCTCTCCGGCGGCAGCGGCGGTTTCCTCCAACGCCGCCGCAAGAAAACGCGAGGTTTCGGTTTGGGTTGCCGCGACGGTTTCGGGCGTTCCTTCGGCCACGACACGGCCGCCATTCGCCCCCGCGTCCGGCCCTATCTCGAGGATCCAGTCCGCCGATTTCAGGACGTCCAGATTGTGCTCGATTACAATCACGCTATGGCCGTGGTCGACCAGGGCTTGCAGCACGGCGAGCAGACGTTTGACGTCGTGGCGGTGCAGGCCGGTCGTGGGCTCATCGAGCAACAGCAGGGCGCCTTCCGGGATCGGGGCCGAGAGCCCGGAATTAGGAAGCGAGGAGTTAGCGGCTCCTGGACGCGTCGCGGTCGACGCGGGCGCGGAGTGGGAGGAGCCGGTGTAGGCGCTGAGATAGCGGACGAGCTTCAGGCGCTGGGACTCCCCGCCGCTGAGAGTGTTGAGCGGTTGGCCGAGCGTGAGATATCCGAGGCCGACGGATTCCAGGCTGGCGAGGCGTGAGTGGATCTCGGGGTATTCGGCGAAGAAGGGGAGCGCATCGTTGACGCTCATAGTCAGCACATCCGAGACGGAGCGCCCGTTCCAGGTGATCGCGAGGACTTCCGGCTTGAAGCGGCGGCTTTCGCAGACCGGGCAGGGCACGAACACATCGGAGAGGAATTGCATTTCCACTCGTTCGTAGCCCAGACCCTGACAGTGATCGCAGCGTCCATCCCCGCTGTTGAAGGAGAAACTCGAGGAGCTAAACCCGGCCGCCTGCGCAGCGGGGGTGCTGGCGAAAAGGGCCCGAATCAATTCCCACGCTTCGGTGTAGAGAGCGGGATTGGAGCGCGGCGTCCGGCTCAAGGGAGATTGGTCGACCAGGACGATCTCCGAAAAAGCGATGTCGCTGGTGATGCTCTCGATTGTCGCCGGATCCTCCATGATCTGGTGACGCTGCGTCATCAGGCCTTGATGGATCACGTTGTCGAGGAGCGTGGATTTGCCCGAGCCCGAAACCCCGCTGAGACAGACCAGGCGCTGCAGAGGAATTCGAAAGGTCTCGTTTACGATATTGTGCTTCGAAGCATGGGTGAAGGTGAGCCAGGGCGCGGGCGACGCTGCGCCCAATTTTGAGTTCGGTGTTTGGAGTTTGGAGTTGGATAAGACGGGGCGGCGGCGGGTGGGGTTGTCGATCGCTTTGCGGCCGGAGAGGTAGGCGCCGGTGATACTTTCGGGCGATGCGAGCATCTCGTCGACCGTGCCTTGGAAAACGATGTGGCCGCCTTTGCTGCCCGGCTCGGGGCCGACCTCGATCACGTGGTCGGCGGCGCGGATCATGGCTTCGTCGTGTTCGACGACCACAACCGTATTTCCGGCATCGGTGAGCGTGCGGATAATACCGATCAGTCGATCGATGTCGCGCGGGTGCAGGCCCACGCTTGGCTCATCGAGGACGAAGAGTGTATCCACCAATGACGTCCCCAGGCAGGAGGTGAGATTGACGCGCTCCACTTCGCCTCCCGAAAGCGTCTTGGAGGGACGATCAAGTGTCAGGTAGCCCAGGCCCACCTGTTCTAGATAACGCAGCCGCGTGGTGATCGAGTCGTAGGCAAGGTCGCGCTGGTGGGCGCTGCCGCCGCTGTCCGCGGCGGGGAGTTTGGAGTTTCTTGTTTGGAGTTTGGAGTTGTCGGCTGCTGCGAGTTCGCGAAGGAGCGTCGAGACCGGGAGCTGGTAGAGTTCCGGCAGGGTGCGGGAGTTCCACTTCCAGCAGAGGGCTTCAGGTTGTAGGCGCTGGCCTCCGCAGTCGGGGCACGGGTTGTAGGCGCGGTAGCGGGAGAGGAAAACGCGGACGTGCATCTTGTACGTTTTCGACTCGAGCCATTTGAAGAAGCCTTTGACGCCGTACCAGGCCTGTGGCCAAGTCTTGCCGCTGCCTTCCACGCCATAACCCGGTTCGCCGTCGACGATGAAGGACCGCTGCTCGTCGGTGAGCGAAGCGAACGGAATAGTGGTCGGGATTTTTCGGCGCTTCGCGAAAACCATCAGGTCGCGCTTGGAGTCGCTGTAGACTTCGCCTTCCCAGCATTTGATCGCGCCCTCGTCGATGGAGAGCGAGTGGTCCGGGATGGCCAGGCGATAGTCGATCTCGATCACACGACCGAAGCCGCGGCATTTCGGGCAGGCTCCCAGGGGCGAATTGAACGAGAAGAGGGCCGGCGTCGCCGGACGGAATGAGCGACCGGTCTTGGGTGAGTGGAGGCCGCGAGAGAAGTGTCCCCGTTCGCGATAATCCGAGGCGTCGAAAAGATGGACCTCGCCATGACCGAAATGCAGCGCAGCTTCGACTGCCTCGAGAAAGCGAGCCCGATTGGGGGTATCGGCCGTCACGCGGTCCTGGGCAACGTAGAGCGAGCTCGAAGGGGGAGAGGAGAGAGGAGAGGGGAGCGCCAGGAGATCGTCGATCCTCTCGACTTTCAGCGTGCCGTTTGATTGCGGTACAAGGAGGCGAACGTAGGACTGTCCTTTCAGGTTTTTTAAGATTTCCGGCCAGGTGAGATTGTCCGGTTTCTTCACTTTGAAGGCCACGATGAGCGGCTGGGCTGCGGAGTGGGAGCGCGCCTTCTCGAAGATGCTCTGAGGAGTGTCGTCTTCGACCTTTTCTCCGGTGGCGGGATCATAGCAGGCTGCGACGTGGCTGAACCAGACTTTGAAGAAGTCAGTCAGCTCGGTCATGGTGCCCACCGTGGAACGCGACGTCTTGACCGTGTTGGTTTGCTCGATCGCAATCGAGGGGCGGATATTTTCGATCGAGTCGACCTTTGGCTTATCGAGCAGGTCGAGGAACTGACGGGTGTAGGCGCTAAAAGTTTCGACGTAGCGGCGCTGGCCCTCGGCGTGCAGCGTATCGAAAACGAGAGAGGATTTCCCCGCGCCGCTCAGACCTGTGACGACCACGTAGTTGCCGAGGGGCAGATCGAGATCAAAGCCTTTCAAATTGTTCTGACGGACGCCCCGGAGGCGTATGCAGTCGTGTGGAGAGGAAGAGACCAAAGGTGACACGGAAATTAAGGGGGTCTGTACGGTGAACAGAGTTCGCAGGAACTCAAACGCCCCTGTCCAAAATCGCGACACCGACAGTAACCGGGGCCGCTGACACCGTTATGTCAGGAGGAACGCCGCCACTACTCGTACCGGCCGGGGAAACGCTAATCTTCGCTCATGCGCCCCGATCCTCACGCCAAGCGAACGCTCAGGCCGTTGACGAGAAGGACGATCGGCTGTTTCGCCGCATCTGATTAGCGGGAGTTGGCCATCTCGTGCTATTTTCCCGCCAGAGTCAGCGTTGCTCCGGCGGTTTGGATTGCTTTGGCGATCTCTTTGGCGGGCGGTTTGTCGGTCACGATCGTCATCTTGGACGAGAAGGCTGACGTCAGCCCCAGCGCTTTTCGGCCAAATTTAGAACTGTCGAGGGCGAAGACGGCCCGCTCGGCGGCAGCGATCATCTTGCGCTGGGCGGCCACGATGTAGGCGTTGTGATTCCAGACGCCCGCTTCAGTGATGCCGCCGCCGCCCAAAATCGCGATATCGGCGTGGATCTGATCGAGGGTCTGTTCGCACTGGGGGCCGACCAGAACACCGAGTCTACCGTGAATGCTGCCCCCGGTGACGATGGTTTCGATGGTGCCGATCTCGCTGAACAAACCGGCGATGGGCAGAGAATTGGTGATGATCTGCAGGCGTTTCGCGGCGAGCAGACGGGCCACGGCATAAGCGGACGTGCCGCCGTCGAGAATAACAGTCATGCCGGGTTGAACCAGCCCGTCGATCAGCGTCGCGATCGCATATTTTTCGTCGGGCTGGCGCTGATCGCGGAAAATGAAATCGTTTTCCTTCTCCAATTCATCGGTTTCGACCAAGGAGGCCCCGCCGTGATGACGGCGGAGGACGCCTTTTTCCTCCAATTCGTCGAGCGAGCGCCGGATCGTGGAAAGCGACGTTTCGAATTTGGCCGCGAGGGTGTGCAAGTCCGCGTATTTATGTTCGCGAACGTACTGCTCGATCAGATCGATGCGTTGCTTGTTGGTCATGGGCCAGAAGTTGAAACCAAACGCTCAAAAAGCGCCAGATAACGCGCGACCTGAGCCTCGGGCGAGAAATGCGAGGCCGCGTACTCCGCTCGCGCCGCCCCCTCCGTCTTGCGGAGGAGGGGATCTGCAAGCAGTTCGAGCAACGATTTTTGGAAAGCGGAACGGTCCCCGGGTTCGACCACTCGACCCCCGCATTCGGCGACTCCTTGCGCGCGGTAGGCGACGGAGGGCAAGCCATGGGCGTGCGCCTCGATCAGAAAGTTCGACAACGATTCGCTCCTCGACGTGAGCACCGCGATATCGGCGGCTCGATAGTAGGGCCGAGGATCGGCTTGGAATCCGAGAAACGTAACCCGCCCGGCGATGTTTTTCGAAGCCGCGAGCGCTTCGCAGAGTTGTCGCGTGGGTCCATCGCCGCCGAACCACATCCGCCACGGAGTCGAAGAGGGGAGGTTCGCCAGGATGTGGATCAGCTCGCGTTGGTTTTTCTCCGGTCGAAACATGCCGACCCACAACAGCACGGGCGTTTTTTCGTCGACGCCGTGTCGACGCCGCAGTTCGACGTCAGGCTCGCCAGATAGGAGCAGGTTCGGGAAAACGAGGGAATTGTGAATGACCGATATCCGGCTCGCGGAAACACGGTACTGACCAACCAGTGTATCGCGCGCATCTTCGCTGTTGGCGACAATGTGCCGCACGCGGGTAAGCGACCGCCGGAACAGCCAGGGAAGTTTTTTGCCCGTTCGCATGGTGGAAACGACGACGGTGTTTGGAAAGGATTCCTGCACGCTCCCCGCGTAACAATTGGCCATGCGACCCATGCACAGGACAACCGCAGCCGCGGTCCGCCGAATGGTTTGGTGCAGGCCTGGCGCAAACCAGTCCAGGTGTAAGTCATTTCGCTGGAGCGACTCGTGTGGTAAATCCGCAATTTCGGAGGCCAGGGCACCGCCCGGCCGAAACAGAAGAAGGGAGGCGTCGTGGTTGGCTTTGCGAAAGGCGCGGGTGAGCAGGATCGATTGCCGTTCCGTGCCCCCGCTGCGCAGACGATCCTGGACGACCAGAATTTTCATTTGCGCTGCGAAGGTTCGAGCCGACAGTGGCGGCTCCGATGAATCCCCCGAAACGAAATTTTGCGCAGTGGCTGGTGCGCTGGGCCATCTTGGCTCTGGGCGTGACGATCGCGGCCAATGTGGTGGACGGGATTCATTATGACAGTCTCAGCTCGTTACTCGTCGTGGTGCTGCTGCTGAGCTTCTTCAACGAGATCCTGAGGCCGATTCTGCTGTTGTTCGCGCTGCCGTTCATCGTGCTGACGTTGGGGCTGGGAGTGCTTGTGATCAATGCCTTGTTGTTCCTCGCAGTAGACGGGCTGGTCGGCGGTTTTCACGTCGAGGGATTCTGGTCCGCTTTGGGCGGGTCGATCATCGTGAGCGTGACGAGCCTGGTTTTGGACCGGTTCACGCGTCCGCGGCCGCCGGTGGGTCCGCCGATGGAACGTGCCCGGGCACCCACCGTGCCGGCACCCGCTCGCAGCCGCGGTGGGCGGGACGATGACGTGATTGATATTTAACCACGCTCACGACGCGGAGTTGAGCGTTGAGGGCGCTGGCAGGTCTGGCACTCCGGTAGGCTGAAGTGCAAAGGTTTCCTTTCTGTGCCTCTCAATTCTCAACCCTCAACTCTCAACTTCCGCCCTGCTGTACTGACCGGCCTGCGATTTCCATTTGACCGGCCCCCGGGGGGAGGCGAGTTTTGACCGCTACGTCTCAACGTTGATCTACCATGGCTGAAACGACTGAATACGACCTTATCGTCATTGGCGGCGGTCCTGCGGGCTACGCGGGCGCTATCCGCGCCGGACAGCTGGGCAAGAAAGTGGCCTGCATCGAGCTCGAGCGGGCCGGCGGGACCTGCTTGAACTGGGGCTGCATCCCGACGAAAGCTTTGCTGAAAAGCGCTGAGCTGATGCACAAGTTCAAGAAGGCTGATACGTTCGGCTTCACGGTCAAAGAGGTGGCCTTTGATTTCGCCAAGGTGATGGAGCGGTCGCGCGGCGTAGCCGGACAGATGGCCAAGGGCATCGAATTCCTTTTCAAGAAGAACAAAGTCGACTACATCGTCGGCCGCGGCCAGGTGGCGGCGCCGGGGATGGTCGAGATCACGGACGGAGATCAGAAAGGAAAGTTTTTCCGCACGAAAAACATCCTGATCGCCACGGGCTGCAAGATGCGCCGAATTCCTGATTTGGAAGTGGATGGCGTGCGCGTCATGACGTCGCGCGAGGCGCTGGCCAACACCAAGCTTCCGAAATCGATTGTGATCGTCGGCGCGGGCGCGATCGGCGTCGAGTTTGCCTATTTTTACAATGCGTTCGGTTCGAAGGTCACGCTGGTCGAGATGATGCCCCAGATCCTTCCGGTGGAGGACGAGGAGGTGGCGAAAGTACTCCACCGTTCCTTCGAGAAACAGGGCATTGCGATTCACCTCGCCACCAAGTGCGAGAATTTCAAGGTCGGCAAAGACACGGTCAAAGTCGACTTGGTCAAAGGCGACGAACGCACCACGGTCGAGGCCGAGGTCGTCCTCTCCGCGATCGGTGTGGTGGCCAATATCGAGGGCGTGTTGGGCAAGAGCGTGAAGCTCGAACTCGATCGCAATTACGTAAAGGTGGGCGACGACTACCAGAGCAGCGTGAAAGGCATTTACGCGGCCGGCGACATCATCGGGCCGCCGTGGCTTGCGCACGTGGCGACGTTTGAGGCGGTCAATGCGGTCAACGGTATGTTCGGTCACGGCAAGCCGAAGCGGGTTAAGAATTTCCCGGGCTGCACCTATTGCCAGCCGCAAGTCTCCAGCACGGGGCTCACGGAGAAAGCGGCAAAGGAAAAAAAACTCGATTACAAGGTCGGCAAATTTCCCTTCACTGCTTCCGGCAAGGCCGTCGCGTCGGCGGAGAGTGAAGGCTTCGTCAAGGTGATCAGCGATGCGAAGACCGGGGAAATCTATGGGGCGCACATCATCGGTTCGGAAGCGACCGAACTGATCGCGGAGTATGGTTTCGCCATCGAGTTGGAAGCGACGATCGAGGAAATCCACCAGACGATCCACGCCCATCCGACTTTGAGTGAAGCGGTAATGGAAGCAGCCGCCGCCACGACCGGCGAAGCGATTCACATTTGACAGAGCGTTAAGCCGTAAGCGGTAAGTCAAAAAGCTTTTCGAACCCCGGGCGGAAATCACTTGAAGTTTTCCGCCCCAGCTTAGAACTTACGGTTTCAGGCTTACAGCTGGGCTACGCGGGCGTAGCACAATGGATAGTGTAGCGGTCTCCGAAGCCGTTGATTCGGGTTCGACTCCCGACGCTCGCACCAGTTGTTAAAGCTCAAGGCCGCACTTGGGCGGTTTTTTGTTGGCGCCAGGCGCGGAAGAACTCGAAGGCCATCGGGAGGATCGAGAGGATGATGATGGCGATGATCACGAGGCCGAAGTTTTTCTTCACGGCGGGCATGTTGCCGAAGAAGAAACCCAAGTAGAGGAAAGCGTAGATCCAGATGAAGCCGCCGATGACGTTGTAGGCGATGAACCGCTTGTAACTCATGCTGCCGACTCCCGCGACGAAAGGCACGAATGTGCGCACGATCGGAACGAAACGGGCCAGGATGATCGCCCGGCCGCCGTATTTTTCGAAAAAGGCATGGGCGCGCTCGAGGTGCTTTTTGCGCAGAAAGATCGAGTCCTCGCGGCTGAACACTTTTGGTCCGATGCGGTGGCCGATCGCATAATTCACCGTGTCGCCGATAACGGCGGCGACAAAAAGCAGAAGCGCCATCAGATGAACGTTCAGACCTGCTTCTGGAAGCGCGCAGATCGCGCCGGCGGCAAAAAGCAGCGAATCGCCCGGAAGAAAAGGCGTGATGACGAAACCAGTCTCCGCAAAGATGATCAGGAACAGCACCAAATAGGTGCCCATCCCATAGTCCTTCACGATTTCGGCCAGATGCCGGTCGATGTGCAGGATGAAATCGATGAGCTTCTTTGCGAGGTCGATGAGTTCGGTCATGGAACGTTCAAAGCGGGCAGCGTGTGGGCAACAAAAAGGCAGGCCAGTCGAAACGGCCTGCCTTGATTGAAAAGAAAAAAAGACGGCTCAGACGTCCGGCTTGGTCTTGCGCAGGCCCTGAACGCGGTCGCCGGCTTTCCACTGGCCCCGCTTCTTGAGCAGATCGATGCGCTCGAAGCGCTTTAAGACGTTGCGCTTGACCACGATACCACCGGAACCTTGAAGACTTTTGTGCTGCGACATGACGGTTTAAATTGAGGATTGGGACTCGTTAAAGGGTGCAGAAGTAGAGTTCGCCCGGGCCCATGACAAGTATTTTTGTGCTACGCGGTCAGCGGGGACCGCGACCCATTCAGGCACTTCGTACGGATGATGTTGGCCGAGCCACTCCTCGGTAGCTCGCAAGCGGGCGGGCAGAAGCTTTAGGCAAAGCCGAAACTCCTCGGCCTTCTCCAGTTTGCCTTTCCACTCGTAGTAAGAAACGATCGGACCGTCGATCTGAACGCAAGCGGCTAACTTGTTATCTACAAGCTGCTTAGCCATTGATTCGGCCTGCTCGCGGTTTCCGACGGTGGTCCACCCCATGTAAAGCATGACGAAGTGTCGTGGTGCACGGGAAGAGATCAAGCTCCCAGCCTGAAGAGGCGCCGTGGCTGGCTCCGCACCGCGCCTTAGAAATCCCCTTGACGGTCTTTCGCGAAGTCCTAGCTCTAGACGGTTTCACCGCCGACAAAAGCCAAGCTATGCGAGACGATTATCTCAAGGAAGCGCTCAAGGTCATTCCCGATCCCAACCTGTTGATCAACGTGGTCTCCCGCCGCGTGAAGCAGCTCAAGCGCGGAAGTCGTCCCCTGGTCGAGTCGCTCGAAAAGCTTTCCTCCGAGGATGTCGCTCTGCGCGAGATCATCGACGGGAAGATCAGCTTCGAGACCGGAGACAACTGAGTTGAGACGTACCGGGGCGCCAGCGCCCGGAGCACGCAGGGCCGCCTGGAAGCGGTCATGAGCCGGCGCAAGGCGAGAAGCGCAGTTGCCGCGTGTGGTTTGGTGGGTACGGTGACCTGATCGCGCCTAAACGGCGAAACGACACCCCATGTCCGCACAAAAAAAAGATTCTGTTCGTTACACCGAGATCCGCAATGCCAAGGCGGGGCGGGATTTTTTTGTGGAGGAAAAGTTCGAGGCCGGCATCGCCTTGAAGGGCACTGAGGTAAAATCCATCCGCGCCGGCAAGGCGCAGATCAACGACGCTTTTGGCCGATTTGAGAAGGGGGAGCTGTGGCTGCACAACGCGCACATCGAAGAGTACGCCTTCGGGAATATTTATAATCACGACGCGAAGCGGACCAGGAAGCTGTTGTTGCATCGCCACCAAGTGAGAAAGATCGCGCAGGCTCTCGCGGTGGGAGGTCGGTCGCTCATTCCCCTCCGGATGTATTTCAAGGAAGCGCTGGTGAAAGTGGAAGTAGCGCTCTGCGCCGGCAAGAAACTCTACGACAAGCGCGAGGATTTGAAACAGAAGGCCGAGATGATGGAAGTGAAGAAGGCGTTGAAGTTCCGGCGGTGACGCGCACGAGCAGAAAGCGGAGGACGCGGATCGGTTTACACCGGATTTTTCGACCGTTTCCGGATTTGAACAGAAGGCAACGAAAGTAACGAAGACTCATTGGTGCTTCGCGAACGAGGGCCGTGGCGCGGCCTTTTGTCTAACGCTACGGAAGGCCCTTCGTTTCCTTCGCGATCTTCTGTGCAAGTCCGAGACTTGGCGGGCTAGAAATCCTTAGCTTTGATCCCTTGCGCAGAGAGAAGAACGGGCGAGGGCGAAGGAGATGCGCTGGACACGGCACTTAATCTCCGAACACTCGCGCGCGTGAAACAAGCGATCGTTACCCTGGATATGGAAGGCGTGCTCGTGCCGGAAATCTGGATTGCCGTGGCCGAGAAAACCGGAATCCCGGAGTTGCGACGCACCACGCGCGATGAGCCCGATTACGACAAGCTGATGCAGGGGCGTTTGAAGATTCTCGATCAGCATGGGCTCAAGCTCAGCGATATTCAGGAAGTGATTGGAACGCTGCGTCCGTTGCCGGGTGGGAAGGAATTTCTGGACGAACTCCGCACGCTGACTCAGGTGATCATTCTGTCGGACACGTTCGAACAGTTTGCGCAGCCGCTGATGAAGCAGCTGAATTGGCCGACGTTGCTTTGTCACCGGCTCGCGGTCGAAAACGATCGCATCGTGAACTACACGATTCGCACAAAGGAGCAAAAGCAGAAGGCCGTGGCGGCGCTGAAAGCGATGAACTATCGCGTCATCGCGGCGGGAGATTCCTTCAATGATACGACCATGCTCGGTGAAGCGGATGTCGGTTATCTTTTCCACGCCCCGGACAACATCCGGAAGCAATTCCCGCAGTTTCGGGCGTTCGACGCATTTTCGGATCTGCTGGCGGCGATCAAGAAGGAGTTGGGTTGATCGGAGGGTGTCCCGCGAAGATCGCGAAGGAAGCAGGGAAGATGACGGGCGGCGAAGCCTGCTTTGCTCCTGCCACGCTCCGGTCCAAGAGGAGCGCGTGTCTCAATGATTCACATTGTTCTATTTCAGCCGGAGATCCCGCAGAATACCGGTAATATCGGACGGATGTGTGCGCTCACGAAGTCGCGGCTGCATCTGATTCATCCCCTCGGCTTCGAGATTACGGATCGGCATTTGAAACGCTCGGGGATGGACTACTGGTATTCGCTGGATGTGCACCATCACGCGGACTGGGCGACGTTTAGAGCGAGTGCGGCCGGCCCAAAACGCTTGTGGCTATTCACGACCAAGACGGAAAAATCGTATTGGGACGTGCGTTACGCGGACGAAGACGGCCTGGTTTTCGGCAATGAAGGTTATGGTGCGCCCGAGTGGCTGCACCAGGAATTCCGAGACAATCGGCGGCTCACGATCCCGCACGCCGATCCGACGTTGCGTTCGTTGAATCTGAGCACGGCAGCGGGGATCGGGTGTTACGAGGCGTTGCGGCAGGTGGGAATGCCGAAGAAGGTGTGAGTAGCGGGTAGCGAGTGAGTAGACGGATTTTGGCGTGCGCTATGTCGCGTGTGGTTATGTTGTGAAAACCAACGTCGTGGTCGCGAAGCCCCAATCTTTCTCTTTATTCGCTATCTCAGGGAGCCTCTGCAAAACGGCTTGAGGGTAGGGCGGCGGGGGGCCGCGGCCCGGGAAGCGCCTAACCTGCGGGTTCGGACCTCAGCATGCTCGCTGCGCTACTTCCGCTCAAATTTCCCCCAGGCGCACGCAGGCGACTTGGCGGCCGTCGGGAGCGGTCAGCAGAGGGGGGAAGGCGGGTTTGCATTTTTCCTGCGCATAAAGACAGTGGGGGTGGAAGGTGCAGCCCGCGGGGGGACTGATAGGCGAGGGCGGATCTCCGGGAAGGACGATCCGCTGGCGATTGCGTTCGATGTCGGGATTCGGAACGGGAATCGCACTGACCAATGCGCGCGTGTAAGGGTGTAGGGGTTTTTCAATGACGTCGACCGCCCGGCCGAGTTCGACGATCTTGCCGAGATACATCACGGCCACGCGGTCCGAGATGTGTTTCACGACGGAAAGATCGTGTGCGATGAAAATCAGGCTCAGGTTCATCTTACGGCACAGCGAACCCAGCAGGTTTAGGATTTGGGCCTGGATGGAAACATCCAAAGCCGAGACGGGCTCGTCCGCCACGATGACCTTGGGGTTGAGGGCGAGCGCGCGCGCGATCGCGATGCGCTGTCGTTGTCCCCCGGAGAATTCGTGGGGATACTTTTGCATCACCTGCGGAGAAAGGCCCACCAACGCGAGCAGTTCGGCCACTCGCGCAGTCACTTGGGATTTCGGGCATACGCCGTGCACGAGCAGCGGTTCAGCCAGAGTGCCATAGACGCTGAGGCGCGGGTTGAGCGAGGCGTACGGATCCTGAAATACCATCTGCAGGTCTCGCCGAGCGCTCCGCAGTTCGTCGCCGGAACATGCGCTGAGGTTTTTGCCTTCGAGAATGACTGCACCAGCCGTGGTCGGAAGCAGTTGCAGGATCGTGCGGGCGAGCGTGGACTTCCCGCAACCGGACTCTCCGACGAGGCCCAAGACTTCGCCGCGTTCCAGGCGGAGCGATACTCCATCGACGGCTTTGACCGTGCCGGTCTGCCGTTTGAAAACGAACCCCGTGTGCACGGGAAAGTGCGTTTTCACGTCGTGAAGTTCTAGAATCGGCTCAGGCATGTTCACACGGGTGGAAGTTAACCGCGAATGGACGCGAATGGACGCGAATATCGGAACGTACGCAAACGGGAGTTCGTTCGTGGAGTGGGCCAACGAGCCATCCGTTGGCGAATTTTTCGAACATCTGAAATAACAGACTTCTCGTGGCCTCCTGCAGACTGGATTGGGCTTCGATATTCGCGTCCATTGGCGTTCATTCGCGGTTCAAATTTCCCCGTCTTTGACCCTCAGGCAGGCGTGGCGGTTTTCGTAGAGTGGGGGATCGATTTCGAGGCACTTCGACAGGGCGAAATCGCAGCGGGGGGCGAAGTGGCAGCCTTTGGGCAGGTGCGCGGGATCAGGCGGCGCGCCCTTAATGGTGTAGAGCTCAGTTCCCTTGGGTTGGAGCGCGGGGATCGACCGTTGGAGTCCCCGCGTGTAGGGGTGTTTGGGGTGTTGGAAGACGGTGCGGGTGTCGCTTGTTTCCACGATGCGGCCGGCGTACATCACTTGGACGCGATCGCAAAGGCCTGAAACTACTCCGAGATCGTGCGTGATGAAAATCACGGCCATGCGAAGTTCCTGCTGCGTTTTTTTGATCAGGTCGAGGATCTGAGCCTGCACGGTCACGTCGAGGGCGGTCGTGGGCTCGTCTGCGATCAAGAGTTCCGGCCGGGTGATGAGAGCCATCGCGATCATCACGCGCTGGCGCATGCCGCCGGAGAATTCGTGAGGATAAAAATGAATGCGCCGCGCGGCGTCGTTGATTCCCACCGCGTTGAGCATTTGCAGCCCGCGGGCCAGGGCGTCCTTGCGGCTGATCTTTTCGTGGATGAGGAGGGGCTCGATCAGCTGCTCGGAGATCCGCAGGTAGGGATTGAGCGACGCCATCGGGTCCTGAAAGATCATCGCGATCCGTTTGCCGCGCACGGCGCGCGATTCTTTTTCGGAGCAGCGAAGCAGGTCGAGGCCGTCGAAAAGAGCGCGGCCGCTGACGATCTCTCCCGATGGCTGGGGGATGAGCCCCATCAGCGAATAGCAGGTGACGGATTTGCCCGAACCCGATTCGCCCACGATGCCGAGCGTCTCACCCGGTTCGATCGAGAAACTCACGCCGTCGACCGCCTTCGCCACACCCGTGCGGGTGTGGAAATATGTGCGGAGATCGTCGACGGCGAGGAGTGGCATTTTCAAAATCGTTCTCGTTCTCGTACTCTTACTCGTTCTCCTTCAGTGGGGGTGTCGCCCGCGCGAATGGGTTCGGAGCCAAGAAAAATGAGAACGAGAAAACAGAAAAGAGAAAGACTAAGCCGCTCCCCCATGATCCAAAAACCGCTCGGCGGCGGCATGAACCGCACTGGGTTCGAGTTTGTCGAGCGCAGCCCCGCCGGTGGGTGGACAACCGCGCGGCTGCAACACCTCGAAGGGCGCGGCGAAGACGGGCCCCGTGCGAACCGGATTAGTGGGGCCAAAAAGAGCGATGAGGGGAACGCCGAGCGCGTTTGCCAGGTGCATGCCGCCGGTGTCGTTCGTCACGAGCAGACGGCAACGGGTCAGCTGTGTCACGTAAGCGGCGAGATCGGTCTTGCCCGCGAGGTCGAGAACGCTGGAACCGAATCCCGCGGCAATGGCGGCGGTAATGGAACGGTCGTTCGCCGTACCAAAAAGAAGGAACTCGGCGTCGGGGTAGTCGGCCACCAGGGACTGCAGCAATGTGCGCCAATGAGCGACTGGCCACCGCTTCTCCGGATTGTTCTCCGAGCCAGGGATGAAGCCGAAGGTGAATTTTGCGTGCTCAGTTTTGGGCTGCAGGTAAAGGGGGGATCGATCCAACGGCTGTTCCAAACCGAAGTGGCGGAGGAAGTTTTCCCAGAGCTGTAGCTGGTGATGGCGGCTTTCGTCGAAGTCGCGGGGGACATCGAATTCGTGAGTGAGGAGCGGGCGGTGGCGCCCATGTTTGATCAGGCCAAAACGCTGCCTGCAGCCGGTGAGCCAGGCCTCCAGATCGCCGCGGAGGGAGTTCGTGAGCAGCAGGTAGACGTCGGGAAATCGTTCGCGCAGCCGCCAGAAATGAGAAAAATAGCCGCGACCGCGCGGAGGGAGCGCTAGCAGGTGATCGGCGAGACCGAGCTCGGAAAGGAAGGGGAAGAACGAGGACTTTCCAATCAAGGTGATCTCCGCATCGGGACGGCCCGCGCGCAACGCGCGCAAGAGCGGAAGCGCCATCACCACGTCGCCCAGCCAGTTGGGCAGCCGAATCCAAAGACGAGTTTTGCGGGGAAGCTGGGTGAGTCCTCGAGCGGCCAAGTCCTCGGCGAGGAGGTTCCGTTTGGCTTCAAGGCGGAAGCGCTTGGAAGGCATGTCTTGGTGGCGCCAGCGATCGTGGCTCCACAGCCAGGACGCGCAGAGATTGTCGTCGGAGGTGAGCGCGCTTTCCAGCCAGCGGTTGAGCGCAAGGGTGGCGTCAGCGGCCGTGTTGTTGTGGGCTACCTCTGCCATTTCGAATTCCATCCGCCAAAAACCCAAGCGCCGGGCGTAGAAGGCGACGATTCGCGCGCGGGACTTTTCCGCGAAAAGGCCGGGCAGTTCGCTGGTGGAGCAAACGCGGCCCAGCAAGGTGCTGAGGGCACCTTGAACGCCTGCATTTTGATCGAAAAGCACGCCGACGATCGCGTTTCGTTTGAGAATCTTGAATGCCTCCTGCAGCCCTTGTTTGCGCGACAAGAGGCGCAGGCCGAAACGCTCGCGGGTGCTCTTGACCCAGGCGTCCGCCGTGGGGTTGTCCAGAGGGCGAAAGATGACGCCGAATTCGGGGAGGGTGGTCGGGAGAAACAATCCGACCCAAGTCAGGCATTCCCAGTAGGCCATGTGTGGGGAGCTCACGAGCATGGGATGCGGTTTCTCGTGTTGCGCGCGAAACGCAGCTTCGACCGAAGGCGCGATCCGAATCATGGCCCGGATTCGGCGTTCGTCGAAGAAAGGCGACGCGAAGGACAGGAGGGCGGTTTCGAAGAGGCGCCGGCTGCTTTCCCGCGCGATGGTCCGTTTCCACTCCTTGGACCGCTCCGGAAACGCGTGATCGAGGTTGGAATACACGAGCCGCCGCCGGCGGGGAATCGCCAGCAACCCGTATGCAAGGACGTTCGTGAAGGCTTTGAGCACCGGCTCGGGCGTATGCGCCAGGGTCCAGCCGACAAGCTGTAGCAGAAGTTTAAACACGGCGCGCGACGGTTTCGCGGTAGACGGCTACAATTTGCGCCGCCTCGGTGTCGATGCTGTGAAAACGGAGGACGTGTTCCCGGGCGCGTCGGCCCATCGCGGTGGCTGTTTCCATGTCGGTCATCAAGGTTTCGAGCGCGCTGGCGAGGGCGGCTGGGTCGCCGGGCGGCACCAGTATTCCTAGCGACGGATCGACCACCACCGATTCGGCCGCTCCCGCCCGGGCGGCGACGAGCGCGTTCCCCGTGGCCATTGCCTCGATCAGGGTAAGTCCAAAACCCTCGTTGCGAGAGGTGAAAGCGAAGAGGCTGATCCGTTGGTACCAAAGGGGGACCTCCTCGATCGGGAGTTCACCGAGAAAGCGAATCCGCTCGGTGAGCCCGGCCGCGGCGGCACGCGACTTCAGTTCGTCGACAAAAAGTTGGTGCTCCGCGGTGACGGCGCCGACAATGACCGCGGTGAAATCCGGATAACGCGGGAGAAGCTGACAGAGGGCGTCGACAAACACGTCGGTGCCCTTTTGCTTTCGCACGCGGCCGAAACAACCGATGCCGAACTTCCCCGGCAGACCCGTGGCGGCAAAAGCCGCGCCGCGGTCCGCGGGAGGCGTATAAGTGTCGCAGTCGACCCCGTGATGAATGACGGTCGCTGGACAGGTGAGGAAAGCGGCGGACTGCTCGGAGGTGGCGATGACCGCGTTCATCCTCCGCATGAGAAGTCGGGTGATCCACGAATGCTTCCGCTGCCCGGCCGAGGTGAAGACGAGCTCCAGCGGCCACCCCAAAGCGCGGAGCGCAACTCCCACGATCATCTCGTTGTTGCGGCGCGCATGCCAGACGACCGCCGGTCGGGCGGTTTTGTCAGAGAGGCGCCGGCGAAAACGCAGCGCCAGCACGCCGGCCCAGGAGATGGGGGCAATGCTATCGGGCCGATTGCTTCCCAGCCAAGAGGTCGGAACCAGGCGAGCGATATGAGCACCGACCATTCGATTGGTGGCGGTGACTCCGGAATACCGCCAATGAAGGTTCGGAATGATCACCTCAAGGGCTGGCCCCGAAGGCTTCACGGTAGCCGAAATTTGTAACCGGCTGACGTCCAACGCGTGGGGCTGAGCCATGGACCGCGAATCAGAGATGGTAACGGGCGAACGGGCGCTGCATGAGGACGCGAGAAAAGGCGCCATCAGGCGGAAAGTAACGGGCAAGGGAGCATCGGGGAGAAGGTTCGGTTTTCAGGTGGGAGACCTCAAGCGAATTTCCCGGGGGCTGGGGCGTCGCCAAAAGCGGGAAGAGGGCGGAGCGCGCTGCGCAATTACGGGGTGAGAGCAACGCTCTGTTCCAACCCTCCGGTGCTCGAATCTGCGAAGCTGCTCGTTTGGTTGAAATAAATTCACACTAACTTCATCGCGAGCGAGCGGGTTTTTTCTTGCTGCGAGAAACGATCTCAAACGAATTTATCCGTGCCGATCGGGCATCGGCCCCAGCTGTGACTAAACTCTTGATTATTCAGCCATCGTCGTTGGGCGGAACCGTGCATGGTCTCCAGGCGGCGGCGGCGTTGAAAGCGCAGAAACCGGATTTGCATATTTCCTGGATCGTTCGGGATATTTTCGCGCCGCTGGTCCGCGCGAGTGAGGTCGTGGATCACACCTATGTGTTCCATCGCAACGATGGAGTGATGGCATTCTTCCGCTTGATGCGCGAAGTGCGAGAGACTCGGTTTGATTACATTTTCGATTTTCAAGGTCTGCTTCGCAATGGGCTGATGCTGCTGCGCGCGCACGGAGGAAAAAAGATCGGGCGTGGCGATGCCCGGGAAGGCACGGCGATTTTCTACAATGAGAAGGTGCCCTTGCCGCCCGACGGAAAGCGCAGTCACCCGGTGGAGATCTTGTTGCAGTTCTGCCGCGTGTTCGGACTCGAACCCAAGCTGGCCGAGCCGCTGCGCTTCCGGGATGTGGATGGCCTCAATCTCAGTTATTTGGGCGGCCCGGGAAATCCGCGCCCGGTGGTGATGTTTCCCGACAGCCGCCGGTCGGATCGGCGTTGGAACGGCTTCAAGCAATTGACCGAGCTGATCGCGCGGGACGGCACCGGGCGGAAAGTGGTATGGGCGGGGAACAACTACGTGAACTGCAAGGATCCCTTGCCGGAGCGGCAGTTCGTCAACCTGACCGGCAACACGAGTCTGGTTTCCCTCCCGGCGCTGATCAAACGCGCGGGCTGGGTGATCTCCAACGATAGCGGTCCCATGCACCTTGCGGCAGCGTTCGGCGTGCAGACCCTGGGCATTTTCGGTCCGACCGATCCGCGCATCTACGGACCGTACCCGTTGACGGCGCCTACGAATCACGTGATCCAGGCCCCCATCGGCAATTTGAAGTTGCTGACCGCGAAAGAAGTCTACGCCCGTTTCCAGCGGCTCGACGGCATGCGCGTGAGGACAACCTCGCCGTTTCCGTCGCGATCAGTGTGAGAGGTTAGCGGCTGCGCAGCAGCGGCATGCGTGTTTTCGGCGGAGAGTGCGCGCGGAAGTGAACTTTTCGGCTGTCTGGCGCGACATATTGGGTGACGCTGCTTCTCTCTTGCCGCGTCAGCATGCCCAACCCAGACGTTCTTCAGCTTGAGCAACTCTACCGCCAGATAGGCCCGGATTTGCTCTGCTTCTTTCGGGGCCGGATTCCACCCGGAGTGGCGGCCGAGGATCTCGTGCACGACACGTTTGTCCGGGCCATTGAAGGCATCCACCGCTTGCGGAATTCGGTCACGCCGAGGGCTTATCTTTTTGGTATCGCGCGTCACATGGCTGCCGACGCACATCGAAGAAAAAGACCGCACGAAGCCCTGCTGGACGAACCGGCTGCGCCGCACGACGCTGAAGACGCGCGTCTTGAACCGATGAGGTTGGCGATTGGCGAACTGCCCCAAACCTTGCGCGAGACGCTGCGTCTCAAGCTCGAACACGACTTATCTTACGACGAACTTGCAGAGATCCTGGAGGTTCCCGTCGGCACGATCCGCTCCCGTCTTCACCATGCTGTCTGCAAGCTGCGCGAAGCGATGAGCGACCATCCCGAAGGACTCCCAACGCGGAGGAAATCATGAAAAATGACGTATTGGAAATGTTATTACTCGATCGGGCGATGGGCGAAATGAACGACGAAACGCGGGAGTTGCTGCAGGCCTATCTGGTGCTCAACCCGCAAGCCGGTCGGCTGGCCGCCGAGATGGACGCCGCGTTGGTTCGCGCCCGGGAGGCGTTAAAGTGTCCGCGCGAGCGCATCCGTCCGCCCAGCCTGCATTCGATCGAGTCGGTCGCATGCGAGGTGCGAACGCGCCATCGGCCGGCGCTTGGGCTGCAACTCGCCGCGTGCATCGCGATTGGGTTGGTGTTGGGGCTTGTCCTTGGGCGTCCTTCGGCCTCGCCAGAAACGAGGGCCGTGACCAGTTCGGCTCCGATGGAGCCCGCGGAAATCGCGGCGACAGAGCCCGGCGCAGGCTTTTGGGAAACCGCGCGCCAAGGCTCCGATAAAACTTCGATCCAGTCCCGCGATTCGCTCCGCTCCCGGCGTGCGAGCGACTCCAACCGTTAACTCCCCTTTGTCATGATTGCACTCTTCTCTTGCATTTGCTCCAAGGTCTCCCTGGCGATCGGCTTGACCGCTGCCGCTGTTCTCTTCTCCGGCTGTTGGGAACAGCGATTTGTATGGGCGCCAAATGGCGCCCGTGCCACGGTGCTGGCGCGGGATGGCCTTCGCTTGTGTACTGCCGAAGGCCAGCTCACCGCGCCTCTTTTGTCAGACGTGTACGAAGCGGCGTGGTTTTCGGATTCGACTCGATTAGTTCTCTCACGGGAACGGACAGGTAATGAATGGTCTCAAGTTGCGCGGCTGCTTGGTCCGCAACGGGCGGCCCGAATCGAGGCGAAAGCGGCCGCCAAATGGGCCGAAATCGAGAAAGCGCCACCGGCCAAGTTTGAGCGATTGGACGCCGAGGACGATCGGCTCGTGCGGTTCTATCTATGGAAGCATCGGGGAGACTGGTTGCGAAAAAGATATGGAGCGGAAGCCGACGACTCCGCCGAATTTGGCACGCATGAGTTGTTTCTCGCGCGGGTGGACGCCGAAACGCTCATGCTGGGCTCGTTGCTGCACGAGGGAGTCGAGCCATTTAAGCACATCCGCGTGGCGCCAACTGATCGGGCCGTGGCCTATGTGACCACGCACTCTGCGGATCTCTATGTTAACTTACCTCAGGCCATTGCCCCGCGGCTCGTGACGGCCTCGATGGCCGGCGGCTGCGCCTGGACCGCGGACGGCCGATCTCTGGTTTACGCCTACTGCGGAGGCGCAAACGGGCGCAACAACGATGCTGAATTGGGCGTGATCGTTCGCCGCGAGGTTTTGGATGAGAAGGGAAATGTCGCCATTGCAAAAGAAGGAACCGAGATCGCCGGTTTGATCTATTCCAGTTCCACGCGGATTTGGTGTCTCCGGGACGGACGGATGCTTTTTAACGCGGCGGAGATGGAGTTCCCCGTGGGGATACGCGACGTCAACTCGCCCCGGGAAAGCCTGTTTATGATTGATCCGACTCCCCAAGCGCCGCTGGTCCGGGTCGCGCCGCGGGGTATCGAACGCGAAATGCCTGCTAAGATTCTATCCTACCACTTGAGCCCGGACGAAAAGAACATGCTCGTCACCGGAAAGGAAGGGGAGGTCTGCATTCTTGCTCTCGCGAGCGGCCAATTGGAAAAGGTCCAGCGGGCCGGGGACTACAACCTGAAGGCAGCCGCAGTGTGGCGTTCGGCATCGGAGATCACCTTCGCCAAACGAACCCCTCTGGAGAACAACAAACGTCCTGCCAGGACGGCCGAGATTGTCCTCCGCAGCCTTGGAGGCGACGAAACCGTCCTAAGCTCGAAATGGACGACCGATACCCTAAAATCCATGTTCGAGAGCATCGAGCGCACGGACTGAATGATAGGCGGTGCCGGGAGGCTCGTCTAACTTCGCGCTTTATTCCCGCTGGAAGGACCGCCATATAAGGCGGTTTATGCTCGATCCGAAACTCCTTCGGGAATCGCCCGACCTGGTCCGCGCCGCCATTGCCAAGAAACACCTCGAGGTGGATCTGGCCCCTGTGCTGGCGCTGGACTCCGCCTGGCGGACGCAGCTCCAGGAGGTCGAGCAGCTGCGTGCCCAGCAGAAAGCGGCCAACACGGACATGGCCAAATTGCCCAAGGGTTCACCAGAGTTTCAAGCCAAAGTGCAGGAGATGAAAGCGGTCTCGGGGCAAGTGAAGGAGAAGGAGACGCAGCTCAAGGAAACCGAAGAGAAATGGAAGCAGGCGCTGCTCGCGATTCCCAATATTCCCCATGCCAGTGTTCCGGAGGGACGCACCCCCGAGGAAAACCAGGTGTTTGCGACGAAAGGCGATGTCAACGCGGTCTCGCCGCACGCGAAGTCACATTGGGAAATCCCCGGCTTCGATCGACTCTTCGATTTCGCTCGCGGCGCCAAAGTGACCGGCGCGGGCTTTCCGTTCTATGTCGGTGACGGCGCGCGGCTGGTGCGGGCTTTGCTCCACTTCTTTTTGGATGAGGCGGGAAAGGCGGGTTATCTCGAAGTGAATCCCCCGGTGCTGGTCAATGCGGCGAGCGCGACCGCGACCGGCCAGCTTCCCGACAAAGAAGGCCAGATGTACGAAACGGTGCACGACCACCTCTATGCCGTCCCGACGGCCGAGGTGCCGCTCACGAATTTCTTTCGCGACGAAATTCTCGAGGAAAGTGCGCTGCCGGTTTATCGCGCCGCTTACACTCCGTGTTTCCGGCGCGAGGCGGGGAGTTACGGCAAGGACGTGCGGGGACTCAATCGCCTCCATCAGTTCGACAAGGTCGAGCTGTTGAAGTGGGTGCACCCGTCGACGAGTTACGCCGAACTCGACAAGCTGCGGGAAGATGCCGAGCGCCTCTTGCAGAAACTCGAGCTGCCATACCGCGTGTTGTTGATGTGCGGGGCAGATCTCGGTTTTTCACAGTCGAAGAAATACGATCTCGAGGTGTGGTCGGCCGGGCAGAAACGTTGGCTCGAAGTGTCCAGCTGCAGCAATTTTGAAGCCTTCCAAGCGCGGCGGGCGCAGATCCGCTATCGGGCGAAGGAGAGCGGCAAACCCGAACTCGTGCACACGCTGAACGGATCGGGCCTCGCGGTGCCGCGCGTGCTCGCCGCACTTTTGGAGAACAATCTCCAGTCGGATGGGCGGGTGAAGATACCCGCGGTGCTTGTGCCGTATTTCGGCAAGGAGTTCTTGAGTTTTGGGTGAGGGGTGGAGGGTTGATGCAGGTAGGGCGAGGCGTTTCGCCGAGCCGTCATCACAAGCGCATTGCGGAGTCGTCTGATGTTGAGCGGCGCATGACAGATCGACTGTGCGTCGTCTACCCACGGCTCGGCCGCCGTTTCGACTTCGCTCAAGGCCCCGAGTCTGTCGAGGGGGAGGCCTCGCCCTACCTTTACGCGACCTGCTGGGAGCGGCCGGTGAGCTCTTGTTTGACCTGGGCGCAGAGCTGATTGGCGGCGGCTTGGAATTTCTTCAAGTCAAAGCTGGGGAAGACGCGACCGCGGAGGACCTTCCACGCGGCGCTGTCGGCGAGGTTCGGGGAGCTGTCGCGGTGAGTATCGCCGCACACCCCCACATGATTGTGGAGGCAGATATCGCGGGCCAGAGCGAC
>CAZJLP010000008.1:39333-122285 GCA_964546955.1 uncultured Opitutaceae bacterium
GCAGTAGGCGGAGGGCAGACCGTATTTGACCGCGAAATACTCGCCGATTTCCTGCGCGTTCATTTCGATGAATTTTCGCTCGGCTTCCTGCAGGGTGAGGGCCCGCTGGCGGGCATGCGCGACCATGGCGGCGAACCCCAAGGGAAAGAGTTTCACGATGAGCAACTTGCCAATGTCGTGAATCAGTCCCGCGGTGTAAGCGCTGCCGACCACGCCTCCGAACTCCATGTAGTTACAGGTGAATTGAGAAAGGCGCGCCACGCCGACCTGGAACATCCAAAACTGCGGCCACGTGAGCGGGTGCAGCCGAAGATGACGTTCCTGCACGGTGGGAGAAGACTTCGCGATGCTGCAGAGGCGGAGATTTCCGAGCAGGCTCACGGCCGTGCGCGAATCTTCGACCGCATTCATTCCTTCACGCTCGATTTTGTTGGCGGCGACGAGCACCTCGGCGCAGAGGCCGGGATCCCGTTCCACCAGCTCCATCAGATGAGTGAGGCTCGGTGTCTTGCCATCTGCGGCCATCAGAAATGCGGCGGCGACCGAATCGACGACAGGGAAGGCACCGAGGTTGTCGAGCTGCTGCTTCACCATGGCCGCGGTGAGCACCGGGCGATGATCGACGTCCGCCTGGGTCCAGACGGCACGATCGCGCTCTTCCTGTTTTTCCTGCAGCTCTTGCTCGGTCAAGAGGCCCTCAGGAATGTATTCCGGGTGGATTTGGCAATAGATAAGCTGGGCTGCGTATTTCAGTTCCTCATGGCAGGTGCCGAAGGCGGTCCAGGTGCCGGCACCCGCTTTCGTGGCGAGACTTTCCAGGTAGTCGGCCACTCCCCACACACCGGCGGCCTGTGCGCGTTCGACCATGATTTGGAGACGCTCGACGGTTTTCGTGGCGTCCTGGACTTCGATGGCGTTGGAGAAATATGGGATTTCCTGCTCGAGATCGAGGCGGAGATCGTCGCGGAGTTTGTGCAGCTCCTCGGGTTTCAGTCCCATCTGCGCACAGAACGATTTCGGTTCCTCGAAGAGCAGGTTCCGCCACGGGTTGGCGAGGGCTTTGCCGATCTCGCCGTGAACGGAATCGTCATTGTATGGTTTGATCAGGTAGTTCTGAATTCGCAGCGAAAGCGCTTTCTTCACCACATCCGGGTGGGAGATGCCGCTGTACACGAGCACCGGCACCGGCTTGAGAAAAACATCGTTGCGCAGCCGCTGCACGAACTGCAGGCCGTTTTCTCCGGGCAGCTTCAATTCGGCGATGACCAGATCGATTTTGATGAGATTCCGCATCGCAAGCCAGGCCTCGTCCGTCGTTTTGGCGACAAGGCAACGATGGTTTCCGCGCGCGAGGATTCCCGCCATGGCGCGCTCCGCCACGGCGTTGTCGTCGAGCAGGAGAATGTTGGCCATCGTCGAAGGGGGAAGGCGGAGGGTTGCAGCGAAGAAAAAAGGACCTAGCCCATTATCGACACGGTGGGAGGGCCGCTAAACTGCTATAATATAACGAGAAGGGTGTTTCACTGGAACGTAAGTAGCTAGCTGAAAGGACGTTACGGTTCGCTGGTCGATCCGGCGGAAGTTTCATGGGCCCGCTCGCAAGCGTAGGCCGTTTTAAATGCTCACCCTGTCCTCCGCTTTCCCATTGGCAGAAAGGTTAAAACGCAGCACGCTGGAGGCAGGTTTTTAACCCCAATGCCAATCGCATCACGACCGGCAGCGAACTCGCTGGACGCACTTGTTACCCGGCTGCCGCAGCCTCCGCACCCGATGCACGGCCGCCGGGCGCAATCTCTCTTGCTGCCGGACAACATCGTTTGTTTTCAGCGGCGTTCGGCGTCGGAACTCAACCGTCCGCGCCACGGCCGCGCGTGGCATCATCGTTTTGTATTGATGTTCGCATTACGAACCGGCGTGACGGTGTCGGTCGACGAACGCACCTTGCGGTTGGAGGCGGGGGAAGGACTGCTCGTTTTTCCGTTTCAGTTTCACCATTACATCGATTCCGAGCGGGACGATCTCTCGTGGCTTTTCATCACGTTCGAACTGGACGAGCCCGAGGTCCTGCAATCGCTGCGTTTTCGGGTGTTTCCGCTCACGGCGGAGGTGAAGACCCTGGCAACGGAACTGCTCGATTGTTACGAGGCGGGAGGCGACAACGATCTGCTCACCCTTTTGCTCGGCTTGCTCTTGGCGCGATTGCGCCGGCTGGATCCGGTGCGGCCCCGGAGTGGTGCCGCGCCGGTCGCGCCCGGGGTCGTGATACAGGTGAACATGCTGGCGCAGCGGAGCCGCGAATCGCTGCGCGTGCGCGATCTGGCGGGTGCGCTGGGGATTAGCCCGAGCCATTTGCGAGCCCGCTTTCGCGCGTCGTGCGGCGTGAGTCTCGGCCGGCATCTGCGCCGGCTGCGTCTGGAGAAGGCCTGCGGACTGCTGCGGCTGAGCACGAATCGAGTCTCAGAGATCGCCGAGCAGTGCGGGTTTACCTCCATCTACAGTTTCAGCCGTGCCTTCCGGGCGGCCTTTGGCGTTTCCCCGATGGGGTACCGGCGTTCTGGAGGCGGCGGCCGCCAGACGCTCGGCGGCACGAAAGCGGTGCGCGCCCGGCGGAGAGCAGATTTGGGCGGGGCGGTAGGATGAGGGCCTGACCGGGGAGTACCGGGTAGAAACGGAAGCTCTGAAAACCTCCGGACTCGCCGTCGTGTGCGAGCGGCTCTGACCAACCTTTACGACGCAGCGCCGGACGGGCGTGAGAACGCGTAGGTACGAGAGGCGATTTACGCTTCGACGGCCGGTCCGGAGCCCCGGCCCTGCCCTCGATCCGTTTTATGCTCTTGCGCGTTCGGTGCGGTGAGAACCGGAATTCGAGATAAGATTAAGATAAAGAATAAGGAGAAAGAGTGGGCTCGCGCCTGATACCCAAAAAAGGAGGCCCGACTTTGCAGTCGGGCCTCGCTGTGAACCTATGTCTAACAGCCAAACAAAGGGGTCGCGGACTAAAACTTCACGTGCACGCCGGCGGTAAAGCGGCGGCCGGTTTTGTACGAGTACTGGAAGACCTTGGCGGGAATCTTGCCGTACTGGAGGTACGTCTCGTCTGTCAGGTTCAGGCCGGCGAAGGTCAGCGACAGGTTTTTCGTCAGATAGATACTGGCGTTCGCGTCGACCTGGGTGGTGTCCTGGGTGAAGCAGGCCACGCCGCGGTTGAAGCCGGTGAAGTACTCGGAACGCCAGCTGTAGGTCAGGCGCGCTAGGAAACGATCGTTCTCAAAATACGGGCTGAGGTTGAACGTGTGTTCCGAGGCAAACGGCAGACGGCTCGGGACGTAGGTCGAGACACCTTGCGTCGTGCCCGAGTTGAACGCGGCGATCTTCAGGCTTGTGCTGCTCGTATCGATGCCGTTGGTTGGGGCGCTAGTATCGACCCAGGCGTAGTTGGCCTGCATGCCGAAACCGTAGGAGAACGGTTGTTGGTACGAGAGCAACACGCCCTGCGACTTCGCTTTCCCGCCGTTGACCGGCACGTTCAAGTTATACACTTGTGTGACACCGGTCTGGCTGGTCGCCGTGACCTGGGCCGTGCCTTGGAGGATGTAGTTGTCGATGTTCTTGTAGAACAGCGTCACGGAGGCGACTGAGTCCTTCAGGAAGTACCAGTCGAAAGCGAGGTCGACGTTTGTTGCTTCGTAGGGATCCAAGTTGGGGTTGCCCGCTTGGCCCGAGCGGATTGTGTCGTTGGTCCAGGCGGAGGTCGACATATCGGCGAAGTTCGGGCGGGCGATTACCTGTGCGAGACCCAAGCGGATATCCATATTTTTCTGCAGGCCGTAGGTCATGTTGAACGACGGGAGAATGCTGTCATACGAGTGGTGCGTGATCACCGGATTGACCTGAGTCGGCGAGGCCCAGACCGCGGGGCCCTGCGAGCCGTCTCCGCGAGTCGAGGTGTGGGCATAGCGCAGGCCGAAGTTCCCGCTCCAGTTGTCTTGCGAGAAGTTGGCCTGGATATAGCCGGCGTTGACTTGTTCTGTGATCTTCCAGGTGGCGACGGGCCACGCGTATTCACCGGCGTAGATCGATTGCTCGAGGGTCTTTCCGCCCACGCCGGGGCCCGTTGAAACGCGACCCAAGAGGATGCTTGCGTCGGGAACGAGGATGGCGTTGCGGACGGACGCGTCGACATTCAGCCCTTCGCCGAAATTGCCCGGCACGCGCCGGCCGCCGACATCGGCGGGGGTGAACGTGGCCGTGCCAGCCGGAATAAAGGCGCCGGCGCCGGAGTTCTGACTCGTTTCGTGGTCCGTCACCCGAATACCGCCCAGCAGCTTGCGAATGATGCCGAAAGCGATCGGCTTCTCGATATCCAGCTGCGCGAAATCTTCCTTATCGGTATTCGCCGCATAGGCCATGTTGCCCGACCAGCCACCGCCGGCGATCATATTGGCATTGTTGTAACCGGTGATCGACATGGTGGGGCTGCCCGAAGTAAGGCCGCGGACGTTGACCGTGCCCGCATCGGGAGCGAAGAACTCGATGAAGTATTGCGGGAAGGTGCCGGACTCGGATTTGGTGGTGCCAAATTCCTGGGAAACCTTCCAGTCGGCGGATTGATAAGCGCCCTTGATGCTATAGTACTCCGTGCTGATCTTCGCCTTGCGGTTGAACACGTCCTGAACGATCGGTGCGTTGGTAACGGTTGCCGAATCGACGATTCCGTTCACGACGCCGACATTCGAGTAATTGCCCCGATGGAACATGGGGTTACCCGCGGTATCGGCGGCTCCGCCCCAGTTCGTTGCTCCGGGGAACCAGTAGAAGGAGTTATTTTGGTTGTGGTCGGTTTTGTTGACCTTGAGTCCGTTGAATTCGATCAGCAGTTCGTCTGTGGGTTTGACTTGCACCGCTAGGTTACCGCCCTTCCGGGAACGGACCTGGTTGAACAAGGCATAGTTGAGCGCATTCACGATCGAGGCGCCGCTGGCGGGCAGAGGTGTCAAACCGCCGGCCTGAATGGCGGGGCCGCCGGCGGTGGGAACCACGCGCGCTGCATTGTCCACCATGCCGAGCGCTTCGATACCGTCGCGGCGGATGTGCTCGCGAGCGCTCTGAAGACCCAGGAGGACGCCGAACGTCCCGCTCTTGTTTCGCCAGCTGATCATCTGGCTGGCGTTAAAGTCATCCTTTTCGTTGCGATCATTGTACAAGATGCCAGCCGAGCCCGCGACGGTGAAATCCGAGAGCCCTTTGTCCAGAGGCTTGCGTGTATGCAGCATGATGGTCGCGCCAACACTGCCTTCGGGTAGGCGGGCCTCCGTCGTGCGATAAACTTCCGCGCGTCCCAGAACCTCTGGCGCGAGGAGCGTGTAGTTAAATTGACGGCTGGGCTGGTCGAGAATGAACCAATCACCTGTCGCGATGGTTTGGCCGTTGAGGAGGGTTCGGCTGAGATTTGGGTCCGTGCCCAACACGCTGACGCGTTCACCCTGTCCAAAGAGACGGTCCACCGTCACTCCGGGGAGGTGTGAGAGAGATTCGGCGACGTTAGTATCAGGAAATTTTCCGACATCTTCCGCCGATATGACGTCCACGATTGCGGAGGAATTTCGTTTCGCTTCGAGCGATTGGACCAAACTGCGGTGGTAGTCGCGAACGACAAACTCGTCCAATTGGACGGTTTGATCCGCGGGCGGGGTGGCAGGTGCGGGCGCGGGCTGCGCCTGAACGGCGCTCCCCAGGGCGACCGCAGAAAACGCGGCGACGGTGAGGAGCAAGGCGGGCGGGTTTGAACTGCGGCCCTTTCGTTGCGAAACGCAGGGGCAGGTATCGGGTGTGTAGGTTTTCATGGTTCTGACCATTCGCTCTCGCGCAGGACGCGAGAGCACGGGTTGTTTAGCGTAACGTTCTTCTGGGGGAAGATTGGTGCGAAAGGGTTGCGCTCGCGGATTGGATCGCAGTTCCACGCGGACGCAGGCAGTCAAGGCTCGCAAGCAGGCTGGGGTGCGACGCGAAAGTGGGGTTCATGATGCGGCAAACATCCTGAGGGGGGCTCAGGTGCGGCTATCATAAAACTGGCACTCGCGTTAAAAAATAGCGAAAGTGACGATGTTTTTAACTAAAATGCCAGCTTTGCCTGGGAACCGTGCAGGCTGCTCGCGTCGCCCTGCGGGCGAGCCCATTCACCGCGCATCGACCCTTTTTACGAGGGGACGCGAGCCGTTGTAACCACTTTTGGATACACTTCGACGATGGTCGAAACGGAGCTTGATCGTCAGCACGACGCAAAACGGAATGCGTTAAATAATTGTCACTTTTCCAGCGAGCGGCCGATTTCCGCTAAAGATTTGCGTGCTGCACACGATGTTGAGGGCCGTGTCGGCTTGGCTTTCTGCCGACCAGCCCATGAACCTCTCGGAACAAGCTTCAGATGATTCGTCCGTGGTGCTGTTTCCGCCCAACTCGGATGAGCTGGTAACGGAGCAGTGGTATAAGCTGCATCATTTGATCGACGAACTCAGCCATGTGCAGAAACGCTTGGGAACACCGATGGAGCAAGCGCAAGACTACTCCAATGTGCGCTTGTTGGGCCATGAAATCCGCAACAAGCTGCTGTTGCTTCAATTGTGGTCGGATACGGGAGTGACCAAGCTCCTGCCCCCGGGGCGTTTCGACCCGGCGTTTCTGGATCGGGTCGCGTTCGCGGACGAGGCCTAAGGCCGCAGGAAAGCGGCAGACCGGACGGTCCTCGAGCGGGATCTTACGTGAAATTGATCTTGGCGTGCTCGCCCATCGCTTCCGACGGAGGCATTCCGGCGGCGCTGCGGGCATAACCCAAGAGGCGAACAAGGGCGCCCGTGGGGGCGTCCCAGTATTCCGCGCGGTCGGGCGTCACTTGCAGGAGCGCCAGGTTGGGGTCGTCCAGGCCTTGCGGGAACCACGTTTGGACCATGGGGTGCCAAAGCTCACGGGCTTTTTCCCGGTCGCGAACGATGCGAGCCCGGCCGCTGATCGACACGTAGCGTTTCGTCGTGGGGTCGGAATAGGTCAAAGAGACTTGGTGAAGCTGCGAGATCTCGTCCGTCTTGGGGGTTTCATCGGAGGTGAAAAACCAAAGAAAACCGTCGAACGGACTGACCTGTGTGATCATGGGCCGGCTGTGGAGGGTGCCCGCGGGAGTGAGCGTCGTCAGCATAGCCACTCGTATGTCGCGGATCAGCTCTCCGAGCTTCTGCAATGCGTCGGGCGCCTGCGTCGTATCGCTTTCGGGAGAAGTTTGGGCTGCCATGTCCCTATTATAATTCGCGCTGGCGCGCGGGCCATCGGACAATCCGAGGGCTGGAGTATCCGGGGGAGTCCGCCACCCGCTCGTTTGCGATGCACGCAGGCAACCGGCAGCACTAGCTGTGGTCGATCCCGCCATGGCCCGTTTTCGTTTTCCGCTCACTCGACGCCGGCGCATGCTCCTGCTCGGGATTTTCGTCGGCATTATAGTCGCGCTCGTATTCGCGAATTTTATGCCCGCAGAGAAGCGCTTGGACGAACTCGGTGCCGGCAATTACAGCGTCGATGACCCCCAGTTTTTGCGCTCGATGGGCACGCTTTTCGGAGCGCCTTTGATCGACGGAAACTCAGTGACCGAGCTGATCAACGGGAGTCGGATTTTCCCGCCCATGCTCGAGGCGATCCGAGGCGCGCAAAAGACGATCACGTTCGAAACGTTTATTTATTGGTCCGGGGATATTGGTCGGCAGTTTGCCGACGCACTGGCCGAGCGGGCGAAAGCGAAGGTGAAGGTTCTTGTGCTGCTCGATTTCGTCGGGTCGACGCGCATGGATCGCGAATTGCTGGAAAAAATGCAGGCTGCGGGTTGCGAGGTGGTGAAGTTTCACCCGCTGAAATGGTATCACCTGTCGCGTATGAATAATCGAACGCACCGGAAGCTGCTGATTGTCGATGGGAAGATTGGTTTCACCGGCGGTGTGGGGATTGGCGAGGAGTGGACCGGTGATGCGCACGACGAATTTCATTGGCGCGACACGCATTTCAAAGTTGTCGGTCCGGTCGTGGGGCAAATGCAGGCGACCTTCATGATTAACTGGATGAAGGCGCGCGCGAAAGTGGAGCACACGGAGGATTTTTTCCCCGCCTTGGAGAACTCCGGGACACAATTCGCGCAGATGTTCCACAGTTCGCCGGAAGAGGGGAGCGACAACATTCGGCTGATGTACCTCCTGTCGATCGCCGCGGCGCGGCGCACGATCTATCTGGAGCAGGCCTACTTTTTGCCCGATGACATGGCGACCGACATGCTCGTGGCGGCGGCGCGGAGGGGAGTGAAGGTGGAGATCATCGTGCCCGGACCGAAGATCGACACGAAACTCGTGCGTCGGGCCAGCCGAGCTCGGTGGGGGCGCTTGCTCGAGGCGGGCATCCGCATCTACGAATACCAACCGACGAATTTTCACTGCAAAGTGATGGTGGTGGACGGACGGTGGAGTTCCGTGGGTTCCACGAACTTCGACAACCGGTCCTTTCGCCTCAATGACGAAGCGAACCTCAACGTGTACGACGCACCGTTCGCCGCGCAACTCGAACGCACGTTCGAAAAGGACAAACTCCTCAGTCGCGAGACGTCCTACGAGGAATGGAAGCGGCGTCCTTTCTACCAGAAAACATGGGAGTGGTTCTGGGGGCTTTTTCATAAGCAGATGTAGCGAAGAAGTGGCGCGTAGACGGACGCAAGCGCGGGCCCTGAGCGCATGCGAGATTTGGGCTCTTCTCTTGAGTCTTAGCCTTAGGGCATGCTGGAACTGCCACTTTACGCATTCCGACGTAAAAATCGGCTCAGCAGTGGTTAAAGACCAACATATGCCTTATCTTAGGTATCTCACTCAAAAAGCTTAGTTCACGCTTGCGGGAGCCGCCGACAAGAGGCAATGTATAGCTTTTATGACTCCTGATCCTGCGGCTCCGAAGCCATTGGTTGCGAACGAAGGCCTGAAGGCCAATTCGAATTTTCTGCGCGGAACGATTGCGCAGGATCTGGTGGACTCGTCAACCGGAGCCATCAAAGAGGAAAACGCACAGCTGACCAAGTTTCACGGCCTGTATTTGCAGGATGACCGCGATCTGCGGAAAGAGCGGACCAAGCTAAAGCAGGAAAAGGCGTATTCTTTCATGCTGCGCGTTCGCCTGCCGGGTGGGCGTTGCTCGCCTCAGCAGTATTTGATGCTGGATCGGCTTTCGGACGAAACTGCCAACGGCACGCTGCGTCTCACGACGCGTCAGACGTTTCAGTTTCACGGCGTGCTCAAAGGCAATTTGAAGCCGCTGGTGCGGGGCATGCACAAGGTGCTCCTCGATTCGATTGCGGCTTGCGGCGACGTGAATCGCAATGTGATGGCTTCGCCCAATCCCGAACGGTCGGCGGTACACCAGCAGGTCTACGAATTGGCGAAGAATTTCAGCGATTACGCTCTCCCCAAGACGCGAGCTTATCACGAGATTTGGATCCAGGACGAGCTCGTGGCAGGCGGAGAGCCTGAAGTGGAGCCGATGTATGGCCCGACGTATCTACCGCGTAAGTTCAAGACAGGATTCGCGGTCCCGCCCTCGAATGACATCGACGTTTTTTCCCAGGATCTGGGCTTCATCGCCATTGTGGAAGAGGGAAAACTCGCCGGCTTCAATGTGACGGTGGGCGGTGGCATGGGCATCAGCCACGGCAACGCAGACACTTTTCCGCGCCTCGGCGATGTCATCGGCTTCATCACCCCCGACAAAGTCAACGCGATCGGTCATGCGGTCATTACCGCGCAGCGCGATTACGGGGACCGCACCAACCGCCGTCACGCCCGGCTCAAGTACACGATTGCCGATCGCGGCGTCGAGTGGTTCAAGAACGAAGTCGAAACGCGCGCGGGCTTCAAACTTGACCCGGCGAGACCTTTCACCTTCACGACGATTGCCGACGATTATGGCTGGCACCGCGGCGTGGACGGCACCTGGTATTGCATGCTGTTCATCCTTTCCGGCCGCATCAAGGACACGGCCGATTGGAAGATGCGGAGCGCGCTCCGCGAAATCGCGCAGGTTCACACCGGCGATTTCCGCCTGACTCCTTCGCAGAACCTCAGCATTTCCGGCATCACGGAGGCCCAGAAGCCGGTGATCGAAGGCATTCTCAAGAAGTACGGTTTAAACGACACGGAGAAGCAAAGTGGGATGCGCCTCAATGCGCTCTCCTGCGTGGCACTGCCGACCTGCGGTTTGGCGCTGGCGGAAAGCGAGCGCGTGTTGCCGAGCCTCTTGGACAAGTTCGAGACGGTGCTGGACGAAGCCGGTCTGCGCCACGATGCGATCAGCTTGCGTGTCACGGGATGCCCCAACGGATGCGCCCGCCCGTTCCTGGCTGAGATCGGTTTTGTCGGCAAAGCGCCCAATAAGTACGCGCTCTATCTGGGCGCGAAGTACGACGGCACCCGTTTAAATCGACTCTACTCGCCCTCGATCAGTCTGGAGGACGGTGTCGCGTTGCTCGCGCCGATCATCAAACGCTATGCGCTCGAGCGCCAGGACGGCGAAGGATTCGGCGATTTCTGCACGCGCACGGTGCTGGCCGAATTGCCGACGGGTGCCGCGGTGCCGGCCTGAGGTTTTCGGCGCTCGGCATTCGGCTGTCAGCTCGGGTGTCGCAATAATTTGAGCGACTAACGCCGATAGCTGCCGCTTAAGAGCCTTGTCCGCGTATCACTCGCGGTTCAGTTCAGAAACTTGAAATTCGAAAGCTGAGATGCACTCCGGCCGGCGGCGCTGGCGGTGCCGAGAGACCGGGCCGTGTCGGCCAGCGCGTCCATCGAGAAAGGCTTCTGAAGGAAGCCGCTGAGTCCGAGACCTTCGAAGCGGCGGAGCGCTTCCCGCTGTTCGTAGCCGCTCATCAGGACGGCGCGCAAGTCGGGACGGAGGGCGCGCAGAGCCTGGAGCGTGGCGACGCCGTCCAATTCGGGCATGGTGAGATCGAGCAGCACGCCCAGGAGAGGTTCGGTGCGTTTCTTGACCAGAGCGACGGCTTCGGCGCCATTCGCGCTGGTGATCACCTCGAAACCCTGACGGCGAAGGGCGGTGGCGGCGATATCGCGGATGCCCTCCTCGTCGTCCACGACGAGAAGCGTGCCAAGCTGGTCGGTAGAATAGGTGCGGTGGGGAAAAGGAGAGCCGGTCGCGCCGCCGTCGCGCACCACGGAAGCGGGGAAATAGACGCGGAAGGTCGTGCCCTTGCCGAGCTCGCTCGTGACGTCGAGCGCGCCGCCGCGCGATCGGATGATACCTTGCACGGCGCAAAGTCCCAGGCCTCGGCCGGTGAACTTCGTCGTGTAGAACGGCTCGAAAATGCGGCGCAGGGTGTCCTGGCTCATGCCGGTACCCGTATCTGCCACCTCTATACACGCATAGTCGCCGGGCACCGCTCCGCCGGCGAACGTCAGACTGGCGATGGCGCCTTCGTTCAGCGTGATATTCTGGGTGCTCAGCGTGACTTGACGAGGGGATTGCGCGAGAGATTCGGCCGCATTGATGACCAAATTCATGATCACCTGGCGGGTGCGGGAGATGTCGCCGCAGATCATCGGAAGGACGGGCGCGAAGCGCACGTTGAACGAGGCGTCTTTCGGGATCGAGGACTGCATCAGCTCCAGCGATTCACGGATCAGGTCGTTGAGATCCAAGGGGCGCAGCGTGACTTGACCCTTGCCGGCATAGGCGAGCATCTGCTCGCAAAGTTCGGCCGCGCGACACGAGTTGCGTTCGATCCGCTGAAGGTGTTCGTCGAGGTCCGAACCCGAAGCCGCGTCCAGCCGCGCCAGGGACGCGCTGCCCAGGATGCCAGTGAGGATGTTGTTGAAATCGTGGGCGATACCGCCGGCAAGTACGCCGAGGCTTTCGAGACGCTGGGTTTCTTCGAATTTGCGTTCCAATACGCGACGTTCCTCCTCCGACCGGAGACGCTCGGCGGACTCACGTTGGAGACGTTCCAAGGCGGACTGAAGGTCGGACGTGCGGGCCGCCACGCGTTGTTCCAGCTCAAGGACCTGAAGTTTGGTTTGCTGCCGCAGAGCCCATTTTTCCGTGAGGGCGTGAGCGAATTGCAGAACTTCGATGTTATCGAAAGGCTTTTTGAGGATGACCCAGCGATCGGTGGAGCCGAGCTGAGCAGTCATGTCGGCCCAGGAATAGTCGGAAAACGCACTGCAGATGACGATCTGCAGATCCGGATCGAGTTGCCACAGCCTCGAGGCGGCCGTGATGCCGTCCATTCCCGGGGGCATTCGTACGTCCATGAATACGAGGGCAAAGGGACGACCGGCGATCCGTGCTTCCGTGGTCAGGGCGATGGCCTCTTCGCCTTGCGTGGCGAAGGTAAGTTCGAAGCGCAGAGGCTCGATGCCGCTCTGGCCAAAAAAGAGAGCCTCGACCTCCGCCAGCCCTGCCGTGCGCCGCTTCTCCGCAAGGATTTTCCTGAAATCGTCGTGGATCGACAGGTTGTCGTCTACGATCAGAATGCGGTTGTTGCGTGTATTCACTAGGGCCGAGGAGCGCGGGTTTTCTTCCCCTTGTTAATCGGCCGGCAGCACCCATTCTTTAGTCAGTTCTTGGGTGGAATATGGGGGAGGGACCTCAGGAAAAAGCCGAACCGGTGTTTTACTTATGCTGCTAATAACCAGCAATATGACGGATTATTTGGGAGCTTTAGGTTCGAAGTTTGGAGTTCGGAAAAAAGGCCGCCAGAGAGATGCGGAGGCAGGGCTGTGAGCGCCGTTTCACGCGTGGCTCGGCGGCGACGGGAAAACCCGATCCACGCGCCAAACTCCAAACTCCGGCATTTCAGCCCGGTCAGCGTCCGCGCGGCGTCGACGAGGCGCGGCGGAGGAGGGTTTCGGGCAGGATTTCCTCGGCGTTGAGTTCGAGCCGGGCGCCGTTAATCACCCACTGTGAGTCACGTTTCTGGTAGACGTCGAAATAAACCCAGGCGGGGCCGCGTTCGAAATAGAGGACGAGGTAGACGCGTTTGAGGCGGGAGGAAAAAGCGATGAGGTGAACAACGTCGTGGCCTTCGAAACTGCCATAGACGCGCTCGACTTGGCTGAGTCCGAGCAGCTCTTTTTTCAGTTCGGCCGCGTTCTCCGCGTAGCTGTTTTTCAACCAAACGTCGGTGGCGATCGCGGCATTGCTTTCCGCATAGGATTTGAGGCCGAGTTTGACCGGATCGGGCACGTCATCGGCCGCCTGGACCGAAACGCAAACGGCGCGGAGCAGGAGGAGCGTGGAGAGGAGGATGCGTTTCATGGGAAGTGGGGAGTGGCAGCGTGAGCCTGACGCGAGCGCCGGTCGAAGGTTTCGGTTCTGCGAAAACGTCAGGGCCCGCCTCTTCGATCATTCCTATAAAACCAAGCTCCAAGCGCGGTGGCTATGAGGATGGCGGGAAGGGTGAGGGCCAGCGGTACCCATGTCACGTGGAGTGGTACGAAGCCCAAACCCACCCATTTCGCGCTCTGCAGGGTTTTGATGAGCCACCACACTAAACCCACATAGGCGGCGGTTTTGATGCCCGGTCCGAAACGAGGCTGGATGCTGGCATAAATCCAAAGGGCGCAGATGCCCATGGCCACGTCGAGTGCGAGAAAATACAAGCCGCTTCGCCGTGTGGCCTCCGGCTGCGATTGGAGAGCGTCGAGCAGCTCGCGGCCGCAGAGTGTGAGTGCGACCGCAGAGAGAAGATGCCAGCTCACGCCGGCAATAAGGCCGCAGAGAATGATCCGCGGAAAATTGAGTTTGGCCTCCATGGCGTCGCCGACCTCACTTCACGCGAAGGACTCGTTCGCGGTAGCCCTTGATGCGCGTGGATTCCTGCCAATAGCCCTGGCCGTCCGGGTCGAGGATCAAGATCGACGAGACGGTGGTCCCCATTTCTTCGTCGCGGAGTCGAATCATGATACGATTCCCCGTTCGGGCGGCGATTGAGTAGGGCATCGAAGTCGGGTTATCCTTGCCCACGCCGTACATACGCGCTTCGTCAAAGCGCCAGGAGAGCGCGTGTTGGCCGGAGAACAGCTTCTGAATTGTTGCCTCCGGCATCACGCGATGTTCGCGCAGGTAGGCGGCGGTCGCTTCACGATCCAGCTTCCACGTCCCAATGAGTGGATTGTCGATCCCCGCCGCCTGAGCAAGGCAGTGCAGGAAAATTGCCAGGGTCACGACGAGGTGCTTCATCATGGAGGCCGAGGACGCTGCGCTTGAGTGTGATGGATGGCAAGAGCGGGGCATCCCGCTCGATCACGGGGATTCCACGGTGAGAAGATCCTTGTTCCGAGCGAAGGCCCGCCGGGCAAAATCCACAAGCTCGCGGCGGCGTGTTTTGGGAAAAGCAATGTGCCAGCGATCGTGACCTCCAAGCTGCTCCGCGGCGGTCGCATCGAGGCTGACTTTGACGTGATCGGAGTAAATCGTCAGGTGCTGCAGACCGCTCTCGGCCGCAAATCGCTGCGGTGGAATCTCCAGGTAGGGAGCTGCGCCATCCCGAGGGTCGCGGGCGCATTGAATCACCAAGGCGGCATCGCGATCCGCTGGGCTGCTGCCGTCAAAAAAGAGGGAAAGTGCGTAGTCATACTCGTCGAGAAGCACGGTATGAGCCTTCACATGACGGACCGGCGGTGGTTTGACGGGCATGGCGTGGTGTGATGCGAAGCGGGCGGGTCGACGTACCGGAACCTTCTTTTATGGCGGAGAGTTCCCGCATTATCAAGCACGCGGGAACGGCCTAAAATCGGAGAAATTATGTTGGACGGAACTATTCTTTATTGAATAATAATTCTGCTATCACAAATTCCGATAATGCTCTGCAGTCAGCAGGGGTTCAGTGGGTGCAGCGTCTCGTGCAATGCCAGGGCCTCACCCTCCCGGACAAGGAGGCACACTGGTGGGCGGTATACCTTCGGCAATTTTTTCGTTACGCAAGAGAACGTGGCGAGCGGATGGACGCAGCCCCGTTGGTCAGGGACTATCTGCGAGAATTCGCTGAGCGGCTTCCGGCCGAAAAGAAATGGCAGGCCCAGAAGGCGGGGCGAGTTCTCGACGTTTTGTTGGGCGGTATTGAAAACTGGCGGTGGGTAGAGGAAGCCGAAGGCCGGCTGAGTCCGAAATTCAGGTTAAAGAAAGGTCCGGCGTCGCCTGACGTTGCGGTTTAGGGCTTAGGCTTGGACAGGCAGGTCTATGCGCCGCCGACGGCCAGTTTGGGTCGGCGGCGGCCAAGGTAACCTTACGGTGCGACGACGGGGACGAGGGTGATAACGTCGGCTGAGAGCGTGTGGGCGCCGGAGGAGCCGTTTCGCCCTGTGACCGTCAGCTGAATGGAGTTGTTGCCGGAGGTGAAAGCTGCATTGCCGAAGACACGTTCGGGATAGGCGGTGTTGGCGGCGTACTGGTCCAAGGTGGAGCCGACGATCGTTCCATTGGCTCGAAGGTTCAGGATGCCGCGGCTGGAGTGGGCTTTGTAGCGCAAACGTATCTCGTAGGTCCCGGCGGTGGTGACGGGAACGGTGAAGGTCATCGAATCGCCGGTGCCGTCGGCCTGCAGTGCGATCCAGACCCCTGCACTGGTGTTGGTGTCGGATTGGGTCGCGGTAGTGGCGCCGCTGCTGGTGCGTGTCAGGCTTTCGGCTTCGAAACGCAGGGTGGTGGGCGCGGCGCCGATTTGGTAATTTGCGCTCGTGATCGTGCTATCGAGCATGCCCGTCTGGGTGGCGATGGCGCGCAGGTTGGTCGTCGCGGCGATGGCAACCGGGCCCGTGTAGATCGTGCCGGTCGTGGCGGTCGGGTTGGTGCCGTTGGTGGTGTAGCGAATCGCGGCGCCGCTGGTGGCCGACGTAATCGTCACGGACTGCTGCGTCGTATACGAGCCGCCCGGAGGCGAAAAAACGGGCGCGGCGACCTGCTGCTGCGGCGATCCTATCTGATAATTGGCCGCGGTGACCGTGCTGTCGAGCATACCGGCACGCGTTGCGATTGCCCGCAGATCGGTATCTGCAGAGATGGTAATCGGTGCTGTGTAAACGGTGCCTGTAGTAGCAGTCGGGTTCGTGCCGTTTGTCGTATAGCGAATGCTCGCCCCACTTGTGGCGGAGGTCATCGTCACCGACTGTTGGGTCGTGTACGAGCCGCCGGGTGGTGTGAAGACCGGTGCGGCGACCGCTTGCGGCGGTGTGCCCGCGTCGCGGCTATCGGGCTGCTGCAGGTACGCAACGAGCTGATTTCGCTCGGTTGTGGTCAGCTGGGAAGTCGTTCCGTGACGATTCGCGGGATTGCGGGTGGCGATTACATCGAGGAGGGTGGGGGCGGACCCGTCGTGCAGGTAGGGCGCGGTTTCCCAGACGCCGATCAGAGAGGGCGTGTCCAGACCGGTCAGTGTCTGATTGTTTCGGCGTCCGGACGCCGCGGTGAGGGTGCCGACATCGTGGAACACATTAAGTGCGCTATCGGTGAACTGGGCACCCGAGTGACAGTTGACGCAGCCGACGCTAGGACTCTCGAAAATCGCTTTGCCGGCCAAAGCGTCGACGGTCATCGAGCCGTCGGGGTTGCGGAATGGGCTGGGATGAACCGTGCGCAGGGAAGTGACATAGGCCGCCAGCGCGTCGAGCGGCGTACTGCGTCCGGCCTTGGGCGTCCCGAGGGGGTTGCTCGTCGCCGTGAAGTCGGCGTTCGTCATGAATCCGGTTCCACCGAAGGCATTGCGAATGTCGTTCTCGAAATCTTGGATTTCGTCGAAGTTGCCACTCCAGTGAACCGGACCCTGCTGAGAAACGCCCCCTCGGCCGAGGAGATCCACCGTGTTGCGCAGGCCTTCGCCTCTCTGCGTGAAGTCCCAGACCCGACCGTCGCTATCGCCGTCGAGATGGCAACTCGCGCAGCTGATATAGGCTTCGCGCGACATGCGGGGATCGGCCGCATTGTGGAAGATCCGCTTGCCTTCGAGAATCTGAGCCGAAAGCGGTTCGGTTGCCTGGGTGACCACGGCTGCGAGGCGCGAAAAGGCGCCGGTACCTCCCGCTTCCGTCACGTCGTAAATCGAGACATCGCGTGAAAGGAAATTGTGGACGAAGAGCAAATTCCCAACCACGACGAGTCCGTCTGGCGCTCGTCCGACATTCTCGATTCCGCCGACCGTGGCGTGGCTGAGCGCGTCAATCACTTCAATGTGGTTGTTGCCCATCGTCGAAACAAAGGCGTAGTCGCCGCGAGCATTGAAAGCGACGACGTTGGCGAGGTCGGAATTGTTGATGTCCTGGCGCTGGGCAAACAACTCCGCATTCGCGATGAGATCGAGCTTCGAGACGATCGTGCGAACCGTGCTTTCGAAGGTTAAGACCGTGCCATCGCTGACCGGCCCGGTCCCGCGAAAGGTGTTGTCTTTTTTGGAAGGAACCCACGCGCCGCGCCCATCCGGCGTAATCGTCACCGATTGCACGTAATTGGGGATGCCGGGGCCGTTCGACTCCGAACTGGGCGTGGTAACGTCTTCCGCCAGGCCGAATACGCGCGCGACGGTAAAGGTGCTCGCGCTGATTTCGCGGACTTCGCCCTGGCTATCCTGCGGGGAAATGAAACGGGCGACGAAGACGCGAGCTCCGTTTGACGAGATCGCGATGCCGCGCGGCCGCGGGCCCACGTTGAGTGTTCCGACGATTGCGCGGCTCGAGACCGATAACTTCACCAATTGGCCGGTGGCTTCCAAGCTGACGTAGGCGTTGGCGCCGGCTGGGTCGATCGCGATCCCGTGGGGGCGGGAGTTGGCAGGCAATGCAATCGTGGCCACGGTCGCGCCGGTGCCGCCATTGAGAATCTTGATGTTGGCATCGTCCTGGTTGACCACCCACAAGTCACCGTTTGAAGCGGTCAAAGCGAGCGTGCGCGGATTGCGTCCGGTTGGGACCTCCCACTGTTTCGCGAAAGGGGAGGTGGCGGCGATGGACGCGACCGTTCCGGCGTCGCTGTTGACCACGGAAATCCGGCCGCGGGCTGCGTCGTGGACGAGCGTGTCGGAACGGGTCGGGGCTGTCGCGGTGACGGGATAGATGACAGTCTGCCGGCGGCTCATTGCATCGCTTGCGCTGCTCGAGTCGCGTACGGTGCAGATCACGGTGTAGTGCCCCGGCGAGGAGTAGGCGTGGGAGGCGGTGTTGCTGGCCGCGAAAGGAGTGGCGGGCGTGCCGTCGCCGAAGTTCCACGAGTAGGTGACGCCGCCGCTGCCGCTCGAACAGAGGGTGGCGGAGAAATTGACCGCGGTGCCGACGTTCGCGGCCGTGTCCGTGCCGACATTGCATACGTCAAGGGGCGATCCCAGGCTCGGGCCCGTGGAGAATCGACTGGAGAAGGCGGTCGGGGCGCCATTGCCCACGAAGTCCTTCACGCCGCCGGCGGGCACGACGATCTCGTAGGTCGTGTTGGCGGCAAGCGGCGCATCAGGCGAGAAGTTGACCATGTTGTTGTTGGAGACGCTGTATTTTCCGGCCAGAGGCGCGCCTCCCACCGCGCGAACGATGAACGTCGCGGCATTGAGACTGCGAATGTCGATGCCGTCGCTGAAAGTGACGCCCACGCGAGATTTCACGTTTTGATTTGTCGCGTCACTGCGAGGTGAGACGAAGTTTACCGAGGGACCGGTGGTGTCGGGTGCGGTCTGGTGCACGATCAGGCCCGAGCCGTTGCCGTGGTCATTTCCGGCGAAGATCAGGTTTCCCAGCACGGTGCCGAAATCGATGTCTTCCTCTCCGTCGACGTTCGGTGCCAGTGAGAAGACTTGCGTGACGTCGTTGGTGCGCGCGTCGAATTTTGCTACGACGCTCGAGAATCCGGCGAAAATAAAACCGTCTTGGTAACTAAGGTAGCCGCCATCTCCGAGGCCGCTGCCGACGGAATCGACGAAGCCGAGGCCGTTCGGTTGGTTGTTGGCATCGAAGTTGACATTGTAAACGTAGAGCCCGCGAGCGGGTCCCGTGTCGGCCGCGCCTTTCGACGCGAAATAGAGACGGCCGCCCGAGAAGATGCTGGCATAGGGGGTGGGCAGATTGCTTGTCGTGCTGAAACGCAACACCGGGTTCATCGGATCGCTGATGTCCATCAACGAGATCCCTTTTCCTCCCTCCACGCGGCCTCCGATCAGCAGGTTGCCCACGGCATGCACCTGATTGATGCGGGAGAGGCCCACCTGGCTGTTGGTGCGACGCACGATGACGGGGCTGGCCGGATTCGTGAGGTCGACGATGTAGAGCCCGCCGTCGCCGCCGGCGACGTAGATGTAGGGAGCTTGCACGCTGACCCACCACACCCCGCCGTAGTCGCTGCTGTTCGCGCCGCTGAGAACGATGTCGCGGACCAGCGTGGGGGCGGCGATGTCCGTCCAGTCCCAGACTTGTATGCCGGTGGTGCTTTGTCCAATAAAGTAGGTGCGGCTTGAATACCCGGTGGTGAAACCGAAACCGTGTGGCTCCCGCAGTTTCGAGTTCGACGGCCGGTGGTTGGCGACCCGCACTGGCGCTTTTGGGTTTGAAACGTTCCAGAAAGCGAAACCGGCCTGGGAGCCCCCGCCGTCCTCCGTGTAAATTGTCGCCAGGTAGCCGTCGTGCATACACACGTTTCCATGGCCGTCACCCGGCCCGGACGAGCCGGACGGATTGGAATCGTTGACGACGCTGATGCGCGTCCTGTTTTCGCCGGCGGTGTAGGTGAGATTGCCGAGGCCGGGACCTGCCGCATGAAGCGAGCCGAGCAGACAGGAAAGCAAGGAAGCGCGCCAAAGCGCGCGGACGGAGGGACGATGCATGGTAGGGGTTGAGGAGGGTGGGAACTGACTTCTGCGGAAGACTGTGCGCGCAGCGGTGGGATGCGGGCGGCGCGCGGAATTGAAAAAAGGATGTGCCGCTGGGAACTGGTCCTTTCCCAGCGGCAATCGCCCCAATATCCACTAAGGAACGCTGATGAGCTGGAATTGTTGATGAGTCGCGCCGGTCCAGACGGCCTGCTCGAACTGAGCTCCGTTGGAGGTCGAATTGCCGCGCACCTGCAGGACGTGGCCGCTGTGGCGATTTACCAGGCGATAGTAGCCGCCCCCGAGACTGACCGGCAGCCATTCGTCGTTCGTATTCGCGCCGCCGAAATCGTACTGAACCACCGCGGCGCCCGCCGCCATGGATGCGCTCTGCACGACCATGGCCTTGAGGCTGTTCCGATTTATGATCGAGTAGTATCCGTCGGAGAGCGAGACGAGCTGCCACTCGTCATTGGCCGGGGCAGCCGCGGTGTGCGACCATTGTACGACGTTGGCGCTGTTGGCGGTCGAGGCGCTCTGGACCACGGCGACCTTCGCGCTGTGTCGAGCGGTGATGCGGTAGTTGCCGGTGAAACCGCCGCCAGTGCCGTTGTTGGGATCGACGTCCTCGAACGCCGTGCCGATGCGAGCGCGGCTCATGTAAGCGGTCGCGTTTCCGTTCACTGGCCCCGAGCGATAGACGCCCCACTTCACGCGATTGTAGGTATTCGGTTCGTCCTCGTGGGTCGCACAATAAAAGCGCTGCTGCCCGTTGTTGAAGGTCTGCTTCACGCCGTTGTGCCAGAGTTCGACCCAGCCCTTGGTCGGATCCGAGTCGAGGTGGACGCCGATGACAAACGACTGCCATACGTTCAAGCGAAGCGCCGTGTCCCAAATATGCTGGTTTGTGCCATTGAGGTCGTTCTGCAAATAGAGGCGCCCGTCGGCATTGACGTTGCGCAGCACAAGGGGAGCGCCCATTCCGGTCTGCCCATACGCGTGCATCTGAAAAAGAGCGACCCACGAACCGGTCGGCATGGGGTTCCAGAGGGAGCGCCAGCCGATGTAGTAGGTGCCGCCGCGCTGCATGCGAAACACCGATCCATCCGCTAGTTTGGTCCCGCGCGATTCGCAGCGTTCTTTTCCGGTGCTCAGGTCCGTGAGGTTGTAGCGATAGACGCTGCCATATTGGCCCTGCGGGTCGTTCGCCACGGCAATCGTGCCGGGCGACTGTTCCAAACCTTCGAAGACGTTGAGTCCGTTGGCGGTGTTTGCTTCCCACAGGACCGTGGCGTGGGCCACGAGGCAAAACGCACAAGCGACGAAGGCGCAAAGCAAGAGGTGAAAGGGACTCCGGGGGGTAAGGCCGATGTTTCGGCTGCGATAATTGTCATCGCCAGCGGGTTGTCCGCAATGGGACGCGTCATAGGGTAGTTTCATGGTGCGAGTGTGTTGATGGCCGAACGGTGCGCATATGGCTGCGCTGTCCTGGCCGTCGAGTGCGCCGATCAAGGGGTGTCGACGCGATGTTCCACGTTATCAAATCGCGCGCGCCGGCGAAATCGTTCAAATGAGCTAATTGCGCGCGGCGAACCCCTTTCGTCGTTAAGGATCGAATACGCCCCCAAGGCGCCGCCTGCGGCGAGACAGGCTGGGGCGCGCCCCTTTCACGCCGCCCGGTGTCCGTTTGAAGTTATCGGCCCAGGTACCGCAGAATCGCCTCGCTCCGAGATTGAACGTGGAGCTTTTTGTAGATGTGACGAAGGTGTGCCCGCGCTGTGTGGAAAGCCATGCCGAGCTGATCGCTGATCTCCTTGATCAGATGGCCCTTGGCCAGGAGCGCTAGGATCTCCTGCTCGCGGGCGGTCAATCCTTCGATCGTAGGGTCCTTCGCCGTGGGCGGTTGTTTTTCCCACTCGCGGAAGAGCCCGACCACTTTACGCGCGACTTGGAAGGACATGGGCGCTCCGCCTGCATGAACCTGCTCGATCGCCGGCACGAGTTCGGTGGGAATCGACTTCTTGAGCAAGTAGCCGCTGGCTCCCCGGCGCAGGGCGTCAAAGATGAGGTTGCTTTCCTCATAGCTCGTGAGGATGAGCATTTGCAAGTCAGGCCGAGCCGCTTTCAACTTCGCCACGAGTTCGATTCCGTTCATGCCGGGCAAGTTGATGTCGATGAGCGCGACATCCGGCGGACGCGCGGAAATACCGATCAGGGCGGATTCCGCTGTGCGATAGGTGTCATTACAGCGGACGGAAAGAGAGTGGGCCAGGACCGCCAGCAAGCTGTCGCTCGTTCCGGGGTTATCTTCGACAATGGAAACGGTGATGAATTTCCCCGTGTTCATGGTGTGATCGCCCGCGCTGGAATCGCGGCCGAGATCAACGGCAGTTTAAAGGTGATGCGGGTGCCTTTGCTGGATTCAGCTTCGATGGTGCAGCTGCCTCCGATCTGGGCCAAACGTTGCTGCAAGTTGGTCAGTCCATTGCCGCCGGCGGGGACTTTTCGTGGATCGAAGCCGCGACCGTCGTCGGCCACGATGGTCGTCAGGAGGTTGTTCGAGACGGTGAGCGAAATCCAGACCTCGGTCGCGGCGGAATGGCGAACGACGTTATTGAGCGCTTCTTTCAACGAAAGGAACAGGTTGTGGCGGATATCCGGTGCGAGGACGAAGTGTGGCGGATCATCGGGAAAGTCGAACCGGCGCCGGAGGTTTGCCGCCTGCAGAAACTCAGTGGCAAACTGGCCGAAATAGTCGATGAAGGCGGCCAACGTGTCGTTGGTCGGATTGGCTGCCCAGACAATTTCATCCAACGAATCGACGACGAGGCGCACGTTGCCCGACAATTGGCGAAGGTAGTCGCTCGTCTTTTGAGGATCCATGCGGCTGCGGTCCGCCAGGTCGAGAAGGAGAATCGTCTGGGTGAGGCTGCCGCCGAGATCGTCGTGAATATCCTTTGCGATGCGTGCTCGTTCGGCATCGAGGGCGGCCTTGTGTTGAAGCTGCCGCAGCTTCTCGCGCAGCCGGCGAAATGAAATGTAGCGTACAAAGCCGCCCACCAGCACGGCGATGAGTCCGACGTTTGCCAGTCGAAACCAGGTGGTATTCCAAAAGAACGGCGCGACTGAAAAGGCGAAGGAGGCGGACTGTGGATTCCAAATGCCCTCGTTGTTCGACGCGGTCACTTGAAAACGGTATGAGCCAGCGGGCAGGGTCGAATAGGACGCGGTTCGCTGAGGACCCGCCTCTACCCAGGACTCGTCCAACCCGTCGAGGCGGTAGCGAAAATGGACGTTTTCGGTCGGGCCGAGGGTGAGCGCCGTGAAATGGAAGTGCAGCCGATGATGTTTTGGAGGCAACGTCGGGGCGCGCCCGGGCGCATCCAGCGGCTGAACGTCGCCCGTCGGAACAACGTTTCCGTCCGCGGCGAGAACGCGATCGTCGACGCTCACGCGCGTCAGAGCGACCGGGACTGCCGGGCGCGCGTCGCCGATTTTGGCCGGATCGATCACGGCGATGCCTGTCTTCATCGGCATCCATAGTTTTCCGTCTGCCGTTCGAATGGAGCTTGGGGCATCGCCAGCACTGGCTTGAAGACTCGGCAGGCCGGAGCCGCGGCCATAGTGAAGGGAGCGCACCTGTGCTCGCCGGCCTTGCGCGACTTCTTCGAGGTCGCGTTGTTTGACCCGAAAGATGCCGTGGTCGGACCCAAACCACAGCCATCCTTCCCGATCGGAGACGATCTGCGACACGACGTCGTCGTAGAGCCCGTGGGCACTGGTGATGCGGGCGAATTTTCCTTGGTGATATCGGCCGATGCCTCCGCCGACGTACCCGATCCACACGGCGCCGTCGGGCGTGCCGTGCAGACAGCGGATGGACATGGGCATGCCGGTCGTGCGTTCCGTTTCGTCGTAAACCTCCTCGCCAGAGACGCGCAGGAGCACGCCTTTTGAAGTGCCCAGCCAGACAGCGCCCGCGGCGTCTTCGGTCATTGCACGAATGATGCGGATGCCTTTCGGGAGGGTGTACGATTTTAGCTGGCCGGCCCGCCAGCGCAGCAAGGCTTCGGGGACTTCGCCGCCGATCCACAGATCGCCGTTGCTATGAGAATGCAAGGCATGGACGACGCGAGAAACGAGGCCGTCCGCCGCCTCGATCTCGTCGAACTGGCCGCGATAAAGACGTACCACGCGCTGATCGCGCGTGCCTATCCAAAGGCCGCCGGTCTTATCTGTCGCGAGGCACGTCGCGCGCCCGGGCAAGCCTGCCGGCGCACCTGGGAAAGGCGTCCAGACTCCTCCCTGATCTCGGTGCAGCAGCAGCCCCGTGTCGGTCGTGGCCCACAGTGTGCCGTCCCGCTGTTGGGCGATGGATTGAAACGATTGGGAGGCAGGTCCGAATCCCGCGCCTTCCACGGAAATACCGCGGCGCTGGAAACGCTGCAGCCCGCCGCCGCCGGTTCCCACCCATACGCTGCCTTCCTTGTCCTCGATCAGCGCGTTGATTCGGCTGTGGGCGGCCGCGACTTTCTTGAAGGGCTCGGAAGGAGTGGGCCGGTGAAACAATCCGTCGCTGGTGGTGCCGACCCAGAGCCCGCCGCCGCGGTCTTCCAGCAGTACTGTCGGTTGCGAGTTCGCCGATTCGAGCGGCCAGCGACCGGTCGCGGTGGGTGGATGCGCGCCATCAAACCGAAAGACTTCATTGCCCACGGAAAGCCAGCATCCTCCCGCTGTGGCGGCGCAACTCCGAACGGCGGTCATTTCGTCTCCCACCGTGGCGACGCGACGAAACTCCTCATTTTGGCAGGCGTAGATGGCGCCCGCGGTGGTGAGCCAGACCCGTCCGTCGGTGTCGCGCACGAGCGAGGCTCCGCCGCGCAAACGCAGCGCGTGCTCCGGCCGCCCGGTCAGCCGAAGGACATTTCCGTCCTTGATACGGCACAGCGTATTGCCCCCGTAAATCACCCAGAGCGCGCCATCCGGTTGTTCAACGAGGCGCCACGCGATGAGGTTCGGCAAATTCTCCGTGAGGACGCGCGTCTTGGTTCCTTGGAGATGAACGAGAGAGCCGTGATCGAGACCCGCCCAAAGACCTCCGGAATCGCTTTGCAGGAGGCTCGTGACTTTCTGATCGAGGCCGGCTAGCGCGGGGGTCGGAAAGGCTTCGAAGCTCACGCCGTCGAAACGCGCGAGACGGCCCGAATTGGCGACCCAGAGGTAACCATCTGGCGTGGTCGCCAGCGCGGTGATGTTATTGTTTGGAAGTCCGTCGTCAGTTTGCCACGTGTGCACGACCCAGGTCGCGGCAGATTCCTTCATGTCCAAGGCAGTGGCCTGGCACGCAGGGAAGACTGCGGCGAGAGTGAGGCAGAGGCGAAGAAGCCTCGCAGGGATAGACTGGGAACGGGGTCTTTGCGGGCAAGGCCGCAGCACGAGGGGGGCGAGCAGAATGAAGAAAACAAGGACTCAGTGCGAGCCTGGTTTTCTCGAAGATGCCGACAGGTCGACTCGCTGGCGCTCGCCGCTACGCGAGTCAGACGGTCTTCAGCAGCACCTTGGGGTTGCGGCCGCTTTCCTCGTAAAGTTTCAGGCGCGCATCGGGGAGCACTTCCTTGCCGGTTTCCTCGAAGCCGAGGACGGAGGTGAAGAAGGAATAGCTCTGAGTGGAAAGAGCGACGATGGTGGTCGCGCCGCGCTCCTTGGCCATCATGCAGGCGAAATCGACCATCTTGCGGCCGACGCCGCGATTCTGATAAAAGGGGAGCACGTAGAGCGACCCCACTTCCGCGACATGGGGTTTGTCGGGATAGAAGTAAAGCGAGACGCACGCGATGATGTTCTCGTCGATTTCGAAGACGTAGAATTGGTCGATGTTCTTTTCGATGGCCTGCTGTGTGCGATACACCAACTCTTCGCGGCGGACGGCCCCGCGAGTCAGATTGTAGATCTGGCGAACGTCGCGACGGGTCGCTTTCCGTATCTGCTGGTAGTCGTTCCCGTAGATGAGGGAGCCGACTCCTTCGTTGGAAAAAATCTCGTTGAGCAGTCCGTCGAAGATCCGGCCGTCCACCAGATGGACGCGCGGCGTGCCGGTCTGGATGGCGCGAATGGCGTTGTCGGCTTTGCTGCGCGCAGGCTCGGCGATTTGTTCGGGGTGGTCTTTGAGCAGCGCTTTGAGCGCTTCGACCGAAATTTCGCGTTTGACCTCCCCGTTGATCTCCAGACCGGGGAGCGGGGAGAGATAGAGCACTTTCGTCGCATGCAGGGCTTCAGCGAGTTCGGCCGCCAGGAGATCCGAATTGATCCGGAGCGAGCGTCCGTCAGGTCCGAAGCCAATCGGCGAGACGATCGGGATGATGCCCTTGTTGATCAGGGTGAGGATGAACTCGGTGTCCACGCGGTCGACCTTGCCCGTGTAGTGATGGTCCACACCTTTCAAGATGCCGAGGGGAAGCGCACGAACCGAATTCGTGATCGCGCACTTCAGCGCGTTTTGGGTCAGACCCTCCAGAATGAGGTGGGAAACACGGGCCGAGGCCCGGATGGCGAGGTCGAGCGTGGGTGCGTCGGTGACACCGGTGCCTGCGACATCCGAGATTGGGATTTTGCGGGCCTCGGAAAGTTCCTTCAGTTGATGGCCGATGCCGTGGACCAGGATCACCTTGATGGCGAGGCTGCGGAGGACCGCCACGTCGACCAAGATATTGCCGAAATTTTCGTCGGCCGCGATGGCTCCATCGAGGGCAATGACGAAGATCTGATCCTGAAAGCGCGGGACGTACTTCAAGATGCCGCGGAGGTCCGTCGGCTTGATGGTGGTGGCCGTGGCGGTCGCGGACGGAGGTACGTTGCCGTTGCTCATCGAGAAGGTGCGATGGTTCTCGGCGAAGACAGCGGTGGCGTCAATTCACTTGCAAGGTCCAGGATTTGGATTGGCGCTCGCCGATCAGCGTCACGCGATAGGTGCCGGGAGCCAGGGTATCGGCGGGAATCGTCACGATGACGGTCGTGTCCTTCGTGCGGGCGTTCAAATCGCCGTCAAGCCGGTCGAAGTTGGTCACAACGGCGAGTTCGTTGTCCTTGAGATAAGCGTGCGCATCCGCGAACAGCGTTTTGTGGTCGGGCAAGAGGCAGGTGAACTGAAAGGAGTACGGAGCAGCGGGCGAGGCGTCGCGTGGCGCGATAATGCCCCCATAAGAATGGGCGAGGACCGGTTTATCGATCAGGCCTTCTGCGAGTTGTTCGGGGATTCCGCCGGGGCTTTCCGACGGGGGTGCGAGATCGAGAGAAAAGGCCGGGGGCCGCGGGACGTCGGCAGGCCGGCTGGCGGTCGCCTTGATCCGCCGAAACCCAGCTGAAAGCAAGCGGGTGGTCGTCGCCTGGATTTTTGCGTCATGGTAAGGCTCGGACGCCTTGCCCGAGCGCCGGTACCGCAGGTTCACCGCGGTGTAACCGACGACAAAAACGAGGATCGCCAGGACGATCCATTTCATGGGCCAAGGCTGTTTTGCGACGGGCATGTCTAATGGAGAATTGAGAATTGAGGATGCAGAATGACGGGCGAATAGACCCGAGCAAGAAATTGGTCTCATTCTGTCGACAAGACGCCGGGTGCTTCTCCGGTGGCCCGGGCACATCTATAGGCCTCGATCGCCGCATTCTTCATTCTGCATTCTTAATTCTCAATTAGGCACGTTCAGCCGCCGCAAATTCGTTTGCTCCGCGCCCCGGGGGCTGCTTCGTTCGGCGGCTACTTATATGAAGTCCTGGTCGCAGTTTTTCATTCCGACACTGAAGGAAAGTCCGGCCGATGCGGAGATCGCGTCGCACAAGCTGCTCGTGCGCTCAGGGCTGGTGAGGAAACTGGGTGGCGGGTTGTACACCTACATGCCGCTGGGGTTGCGGGCGCTGCGCAAGATTTCTCAGATCTGCCGGGACGAAATGGACGCGGCGGGGGCGATCGAATTGCAGATGCCTCACGTCCATCCGGTGGAGTTCTGGCAGGAAGGGCCGCGCTGGGCCGCGGCGCGCGAAATCATGTTCCGGGCCGATCATGCCGGCGATGGGAAGCGCGCGCCACGCGAGCCGGAATTTGTCCTTGGCCCGACTCATGAAGAAATCATTACGCCACTCGTAAAAACCGAAATTACGAGTTACCGGGATTTGCCGAAGAATTTCTACCAAATCGCCACGAAGTTCCGGAATGAAATTCGCCCCCGTTACGGGCTGATGCGTGCGCGGGAGTTCATCATGAAGGACGGCTATTCCTTCGATGCCACCGACGAGGCGGCCACGCAGAGCTACCTGCGCATGAAAGACGCCTATGGGAAATTTTTCGCGCGCGTGGGCTTGAAAGCGATCTCGGTCGAGGCCGACACCGGTGTGATGGGCGGCAGTTTTTCGCATGAATTCATGGTCCCGGCGGAGGTCGGCGATGACGACGTCGTGTATTGCGACGACAGCGGGTATTCCGCGAACCGGGAAAAGGCGACCAGCGGTATCGTGCCAAAGGATCTGGCGGATACGGTTCCCGCCGCGGCGGTGGAGGAATTTGCAACGCCCGGTGTAGTCACCATTGCCGCGCTCGAGGCTGCGCCGTATTCGGTGCCCGGCGACAAGCAGTTCAAGACCCTGGTGTACATGGGCGACGGAAAGCCGTTCCTAGTCATTTTGCGCGGGAGCGACGAACTCGAGGAAGCCAAGTTGGGATCTCTGGGCTTCACGTTGTTTCGGCCGGCCACGGCCGAGGAGATAGAGCCGGTCCTCGGGGCGAAGCCAGGCAGCCTCGGCGCGGTAAAAGGAGCCCTCAAGAATCCGGGGGCCTTAGCTGGAGTGTTTGCGGACCACGCTATCCGATTGATTGGCAATGGAACGACCGGGGCGAACAAGGACGGCTTCCACCTGCGGAACGTGAATGTGACGCGCGACCTCGCGATCACGAAGTTCGGCGATTTTCGCCGCGTGAGAGCCGGCGAACCGTGTCCGAAATGCGGCGCCCCGCTCAAGATCAACCGCGCAATCGAAGTCGGACACGTTTTTAAGTTGGGGACGAAGTACTCCGAGAAGTTCAACGCTGTTTACACCGACGACCAGAAGCAAAATCACTTCATGGTGATGGGGTGTTACGGAATCGGCATCAGCCGGACGCTGCAGGCTATCATCGAGCAGAGCCATGATGCCGACGGTATCCTCTGGCCCTGGCCTGTGGCTCCCTTTCAAGTCCTGATTTGTCTGCTCGATCCTCAGCTTCCCGAAGCGATGGACCTGGCGAGAAAGCTTGGCGCCGCCGCGGAGAAGGCGGGCGCGGACGTCCTGATCGACGATCGCAACGAACGGCCGGGAGTTAAGTTCAAGGACGCCGATCTGATCGGCATTCCCCTGCGTATCACCATCGGGGGAAAAGGCCTGAAGGAGGGTATCGTGGAGATGAAATGGCGCAATCAGAGGGAGGTGGCGAAGCTGCCCATCGCCGAGGCGGAAGCGCGGATTGCCCAAGAGGTGGAATCGAAGCGAGGATAAGGAGGGGCCCGGCGGAGGGAAAACCAGCCAGGGGCGGCAGGTTCCACCCGTCGACGCGCGCTTCCGGAAAGCGGACGGGCGTAGGGAAGGTCCGTTACCGGTAAACGTGTCGGGAAAAAGGGAGGTGTTTGACGGGACTACCGAGATGGGTAAGACTGCAGGAGGATGGCTTCAACGGATTCCAGCAGGTGGCGGCGGTTTGTCGCCATGTTTTTGTTTCTGACCGCCGTATTCACGGCTCTGATACTAATGGCCCGGAAACTCGAGGAACGAATTGGCAGCGACGCGGAAAGCCGGCGGGGTGGGCAGGCGGCGCCCGAGACCAGGCCGGCGGGCGGGGGCTGACCAGGGTCGACCGCTCCTCCCTGTTCCACCCTGGATTGGAGCAGGGCGAGAAAACACCGCCCGAGCCTCACTCCAATCCGTTCTTGGCCGGGACGAAAAGAGCCGAACGATGATGGGGGCCTGGATGGAGCCAGGCATTGTAGGTTGCGCGCGGGGGGCGGAGTCGTTTAGTACCGACTTGTGATCGAGATTTCTGCCAGCACACCACCGGAAGGCGCGACTCATACCGAACTTGCTCTTGGCGGGGCTTGGCGCGTCGTCGTTTTGAACGACCCGGTGAACCTGATGTCGTACGTTGTCCTGGTCTTCAAGAAGGTCTTCGGTTTCGACGAGGCGAAGGCGCGCCGCCATATGCTGGAAGTGCACGAGCAAGGTCGATCGGTGGTATGGATCGGCTTGCGGGAGAAGGCCGAGGCGTATGCGTTCACTCTTCACGAATGGCATTTGAGCGCAATCCTCGAACCCGATGAAACGCATTGAAGTGAAGCTCAGTCTGCCGGTGGTCGCTCCCCTGCTGGACGTGGTCAAGACCATCTCGGATTCGCTCCGCGACCGGCTGGCGGCGCCGCTCGAACTCGAGGAGCTGGACGAAGAGTTCCGAGATGGCTGGCGCGGCGAGCTCATTGCCGCGCAGAACGACGATGTGCACACGCTGCTGGCCTTGTTCGACAATGAGTTTTTCGCAACCGGCGTGATCGCTTTCGATGAGGCGAATGCCGAGCCCATCCTGCGAGCTTGCTCCGCGGTGCGGCTCCAACTCCGGGACATGTACCTCAAGGACTTAAACGATGAATCTCTCGAGACCGGCGATATCGAGTTCGATTCGCTGCCTGAGCCCACCCGAAAGGCGTTCATGTGCTATTTGTTTTTGGCGACGACACAGGAGCTGATCATCGAGCATTTAGATTCGTCGATCCTCGGTGGATAAGGCGGCGGCCGCGCATCGCTCATCTCTTATCGCTCATTTCTCATTGTGGAGCCCCGTGGCTACGAGCGTGAGCGAGTGGCCCAACCAACGCCGCCCAACGACCCTACCTCGATCCATTGCTTATGGCTGAATGCTGTCGCTTATTGCTTATTCCGCCTCGTAGCGGCGAGCGCCAGAAAGTCGAGGGTCGGCAACTCCCAACTGCAGAGTCAACCCACCGCCCGGAATGAGCCATGAAAATAGATCAGAAATGATTCGCCAGGATCCCACGTCGGGGTGGATTCGCCCTGCTTTCGGCTGCAAGCGGTGCGGCGTTGCGGTGAAGCGCGACGGCTACTGCTGTGCGGGCTGTGCGCTGAGGGACAAGGTGCCGGTGAATGAAAAGGGGCAGTTTCCGGTAAATACGGAGCTGATCGCCGTGCTGGGGGTGGGATTTCTGTTTTTCAACGAACTGTTGTTTTGGGGAACGAGCAGGGTCGTAGGTAGCGATGGGAGGGAGGCACTTGCGGGGAAATTGGGTTGGGTCTCCGTGGCAGCGGGAGGGACGACGTGGCTGGCGCTGGTGGGAATGCAGATCTGGCAGCGCACATTCCGCGGCCGCGATATCGTGGTGGCCGCGCTGACGCTGGCGATCATTGGATTTGCACTGCGGGGACACGTCCCGGCGCTGGGATGGATCGCCGCAGGGAATGGGGTGTTGGCGATTTGGGCGGGGAGAGGGGTTTTTAGGCGGTGGAGGGGGTGATAGCGGATGCCCGCATCCGATCGTTCTCATTCTCCTACTCTTCCTCGTTCTCGCACCCCTGCGGTCGGATCCGAGCTGGGCGAGGCTCTGAAAGAGGGACGGAGTCTGTGGAAACGAGAGTGAGTAAGAGTTGGAGAATGAGAACGATTACTCGATTGAGCGCCGCCGGGCGGCGGAGCCTTCGTTTCCCACTGCAGAAATACTGCGATTGGCGTTTGACGGGGAGGGGGCAGGCCCTACCTTTGGCGGCTGATCCTCTGCAGTGTTCGAGGTGCTTTAAATAACCGCTCTTTGCCTTTGAAATATTCCGGGAGCTGAAACCCGCCGTGGAAGCTGCTAGGCCGTAAATCGGAAAGCAAACGCTGCGGAGGAGGCGCCCACCTTAACCTAAAAAGGACTAGAGCCTTTTGGCGCACGGCACAGGCGGAGGATCATCTTTTTTCTTTGGCATCCCGGGGAGGGTATGCCTAAACGGGCTTCGCCATGAACCCCGTTATCTACTATATTCTGCATCTCATCGGCCTCTTCGTGTTGGCCGGCTGGACTTTTTTCGCTTTTGCCGGACCCGCTCCCGAAACCAGGAAACGAGTGATGATGCTCACGGGCATCGCCAGCTTGGTGGTCCTGATCGGCGGCTTCGGATTGGTTGCGAAGATCTATGCCAACAATTTCGCGCAAGGATGGCTGATCGTGAAGATTATCTGCTGGCTCGGTCTGTCATCGCTGGCCGGCATCGCCTATCGCCGCCCGCACGCTCGGGGGACGCTGTCGACCCTGGCCTTGGTGTTTATCGCGGTGGCGGTGTACATGGTTTACGCGAAGCCGTTTTAAGGTTGGTGGAAGCCGGCTCGTTGAGGGTGGGAGCAGAGGTAATTTCCTTCGAACTCGCTCCGCTACGTTCGGGCCTTTCAACTTTCGTCTAAAAGCGCTCGTTTATGTCTGCGCCCCCAGCCCCGCCACCACCCTCGCTTTGCGGTGTTTGGGTCGACCCCACGGGGCAGGTCCATGTGTGTGTCGCGCAGCCGGACGGAGGCAGGGAAGAGCGGGTGGTTGGATTTTCGCCGTTCGCGTGGCTCGGGGCGGGGTCGCAGCTGGCGCCGGATACGACGCCCGAGGGCATCCGAGTGGAGTCCCTTAGAGGCGAGGGTGTTTACACCCAACTGGTGCACGGGGAGACCTTCGGCGCGTTTGAGGCGTTCATCGCGAAGGCCAGGGAAGGCGGCATGGGCGGAATCGATCTCATCAGGCCTTGGGAAAACCAGTTCCTGCTGCAGCAACGCGAACGTCTTTATCGCGATTTGTCGTTCGGTCAGCTGCGGCGGTGTCAATTGGACATCGAGACTGGCTGCTCCGGGGAAGGGGAGGGGCGCTTTAGCCAGGCGGCTCGTCCGGACGATCGCATCCTCGCGATCGGGATGCAATTCGGAGCGCGGCAACGACTGCTCGTGCTCGAGAGCATGACGGACGAAGCGGAAAAAACACTGCTCGTTCAGTTCAATACCGTGCTCGCGGAAGAGGACCCCGACATCATCGAGGGGCACAATCTGTTCAAATTCGATCTGGATTACCTGCGCCAGAGGGCGAAGCGCTTCAAGGTGCCATGCGCCTGGGGGCGCTTTGATCAGAAAGCCACGTTTCGCAACAGCCGTCTGAAAGTGGCCGAGCGCTGGGTCGATTTTCCGCGCTGCGATCTCCCCGGACGTACAGTGGTGGATACCTATCTCCTGGCGCAGCTGTACGACATCACCACGCGCGAGCTCACCTCGTTTGGGCTGAAGGATGTGGCCGTTTATCTCGGAATCACGGCGGACGATGCGGAGGAGCGAGGTGAGCGTACCTACATCGAGGGAAGCTGCATTCAGGATACCTATCTCAACGATCGGTCGCGTTTCCTGGCCTACCTGGGGGACGATCTGCGGGAGACCAAAGGAATCGCGGACCTGTTGCTGCCGACCTATTTTGAACAGACCCGGACGTTTCCGATTCTGCTGCAGGAAGCCACGCTCCGCGGAGCGACGGGAAAGGTCGATCTGCTGTTCCTTGAGGAATACTATCACGCCCGTCAGGCGTGTCCCGCTCCGCCCGACGTGCAACCCTTTGAAGGAGGTTATACGCGCAGCTTCAAAGAGGGTGTCTTTCAACACGTACTCCATTTTGATGTGGCCTCGTTGTACCCGAGCCTCCTGCTCCACATCGGGCGCAATCCGCGCAGCGATACGCTGGGAGTGTTTATTCCGCTGCTGCGACGTCTTCGGGAGTACCGTTTGAAGTTCAAGCAGTTGGCGCGCACGGCGGAGACGGAAGAATTGCGGCAGGAGTACCAGGCTCGCCAAACCAACTTCAAGATCCTGATCAACTCGTTTTACGGGTATCTCGGTTTTTCCGGAGCTCGTTTCGGCGATGGAGAATTAGCCGCGGAAGTGACTCGGCGAGGACGCGAACTGTTGCAGGCATTGATCGAAGAATTCGCAAAGCAAGGGTGCACGATTCTCGAGGCGGATACGGACGGAATCTACCTTTCGTCGCCGGAGTATTTCGATCAGCCAGAGCGTTTGCTCGCGAAAGCGGCGGTTGTGCTACCGCCGGGCATTGAGCTCGAGTACGACGGGAAATATGCGGCGATGTTTAGTTACAAGGCCAAGAACTATGCGATCTACGACGGGCGAAAGGTCGTGATTCGCGGGTCGGCGCTTCGCTCGCGCGGGATCGAACCGTATTTGAAGAAAATCAGCGATCTGCTAATTCATTTTTTAGTCGGTGCGCAAACGACGTCGCCCCTGGAGATGGCTGAGTCGTTTCGGAGGCGACTGCGCGCGCGGGAGGTGCCGGTGATCGAATTGGCCAAGTCGGAGACGTTGAGCCAGAATCCCGACGCGTATGAGCGCTGGGTCGCGGAAGGGGGAAAGCCCAGGCGCGCCTCGGCGGAGGCGGCGCTCAAACTCACTCCGAGACCGCGGATGGGAGACCGGGTGACGTACTACGTGGCCCAATGGACGCCAGGGAAGAACAACGACTGGCAGCGGGCGCGTCCGGTGTCGCAGTACGATCCGGCGCTGGCGCCGTACGACGCGGAGTACTACATCAAGAAGCTCGACGACTGGCTGGATCGGTATGGACCCTTTCTCGGGATCAAGCCGAGCGAGGAGCAAGGAGAATTGTTGCTGGGGTAGCGGCAGCCTGAATCTTTCACTTTATTCTTTGTTTTAGGGACGATCTCAAAAGCGGGTTGAGGGTAGAGCGAGGCGTCCTCGACTCGCCGTCGAAGCGGTACCGCTGTCGAAAACAGGCGGGTCGGCGCCGTCCAGCGCTGCGCAGAAGTTTGCGGGCTACGTTTGTCTCGCCCTACCTTTTGATCCCCTCGTTGAGTTTTTTGAGCTCCTTCAAAGAAGAAGGCGGAGGTCGCCGCCCCGGGGAAGGGTGCCTTGGGGCACGGAAGAGGGGTTGAAGCCATTTGGCTATTGCCTGGGGCGTGGCGGGAGTACTTCGTTCTTCGAGTGCCCCCGGTGTGTCGTCGTTCCAGAGCGCGATGATGGTGTTTACCTCAGATTGGAGGAGGCCGCTGCGCGCGCCTCGCTTGTGGGTCTGTTTTCTGTTTTTATGGGCTCTGCCCGCCGTCGTTTATTGGCCCAACATATGGGAACGTTTTGGATTCCGCGATGATTACTCGATGTTGCGGGAGTCGCATACGGAACCGGGGAAAGTGCGGCATTTCAGCGGAGGACAGGCGCGACCCGTCTACGGCTGGTTGATCGAGGTATCGATGCAGGGAATACGAACGATTCGAGAATTCGGTCAACTCCGGCTTCTGTCGGCGTTTTGGATCGGGTTGGCGGCGGGAGGCACATTTTTGTGCCTGGTCGCCTTTTTTGATTGGAGCCTGCCGCGGGCGACGTTGTTTGCCGGACTGTTGGTTTGTTTGCCCGGGCCGCAGGTATCGATGCATTGGGCGATCATCTGGCCGCACACGGTCGAACTTGCCCTGACGGTCGCGGCGTTTTGGATTGGAAATCTCGGAATAGCGGCGGCGCACGGGGTGGGCCGTTGGGCCGCGAGGATATGCGCGGGTGCAGTGCTCGCGGTGGCCGCTTGGACCTATCAACCGCACACTCTTTTCTATCTGGTTCTCACGGCGGCAGGTTTACTCTCGCGGCGGAGCAGTCCGTTGCCAGAGCGCCTGATCTGGGTGGGTAAGCACGCAGTGATCGTCGCTAGCGCGCTCGCCTGCGCGTTCATCGCGATTCAGTGTGCGTATGCGACCGGGGCGCTGGTCAAGGGACCACGGGTGGCTTTCGAGAGCGCGCCGATCGAAAAGCTTGTCTGGTTTGTGCGAGAGCCCTTTTGGAACGCCCTGGGTTTGTTCGTGATCGACGATGACCAGGGCCGGAGTGCGCCATGGCATGGGTGGGCTGCGAGTTTGACCGCCCTGGTGATCGCGGCCGGGGCGGTTGGGGACGGCGTGCGTCGCGGCTGGCGGGCCGCCGGCGAATGGATGCTGCTCTTCGCCGCTTTCGCGGTGGCGGCGTATGGCATCAACCTCTTGGTCGCCGAGCGTTGGCCTACCTACCGCACCCTGTTTTCAGTCGAGGCCGTGGTGCTTTTGTTCGCCGTGACCGCTATTTCTGACCTGCTCAAACGTGCGAAGGAGCAGACCCGCTTCGGCCGACGTGCCGCGATGGCGGGAGTGTTTGTAAGCGTGGGTCTGATGGGTTTGGTCGCACGCTGGCAGACACGAGAGTTTTTTGTTTTGCCCCAGAAGGCCGAACTGGCGGCGGTGGAAACGCAGGCGAGAAAGCTGAGCCTCGAGCGGCCTCAGCATTATTACGTGATCTTCCCGAATGGAGAGCGAACGGGCACGCCGGTGACCTATCTCGACGAATTCGGAGCGCGGTCGATCGATTCCTATTGGACGCCGGTCGAGATGATTCGGGTTTTGCTGGATGAGTGGTCCGAAGGAGCGCTGAATTTTGGGATGGCGTACGGGTTTGATTCGAGCCCGGAAGCGCCGAGGCAGGAGCGCTTCGATGTGCTGATCGATTTGCGGGGGGCGGCGGTCGCGGCGGCGCGGGTGGGCGAAAAGAGGGACGAGGGAAGGTAAAACGCGCCCAGGGCAGGGGCGGGCCTCCGGACCGCCTGTCGAAGGGGCCACGCTGGCTAGGAAAACGCGTTTGACGCTGTTCAGCGCTGCGCAGATGTCGACGTGCGGCGTCGGTCGCACACGACGGCGAGTCCAGCGGCCTCTCCCTACCTTTCGATCCGTTTAGTTGAGGGCGGCGGGGCTCAGCTCCAGCTGAGGTCGGTTTTGATCCAGGGCATTTCGCGAATGCGTTTGCCGGTGGCGGCGAAGATGGCGTTGCAGACGGCGGGGGCGACGGGAGGGAGGGCGGGTTCGCCCAAGCCGGTGGGCGGGTTGTCGGTCAGCAGCCAGTGCGTTTCGACCTTCTTCGGCGCGTCATTGATGCGTAGGAGCGGGTAGTCGTTGAAGTTGTTCTGAACGATGCGGCCCTTGTCGAGGTCGAGATCCTGGTACCAAGCGGCGCTGAGGCCGTCGATCACCGAGCCTTCGACTTGGTTTTCGCCTCCGCTCGGGTTGACGATCTGCGAACCGACGTCGGCCGCCGTCACAACGCGATCGACGTGCAGCGTGCCGTCCTTGTCGACGGTGACCTCGGCGACCTGGGCGAAATACCCGCGGTGGCTGAAGTGGAACGCGATGCCCTGGCCCTGACCTTTGGCGAACTTCTTTTTGCCCCATCCGGCCTTTTCGGCGGCGAGCTTGAGTACGTTGCGCATGCGCCCCGCGGCGTAGGCTCCGCGTTCGCCTGGGACGGTTTCGCGATCGCCGAGCAACTCGAGCCGGAATTCGAAGGGATCGCGGCCGGCCGCGTGGGCCAGTTCATCGATGAAGCTATGGATGACCCATGCGAATACGCAACTGCCGGGAGCGCGCCAGGGACCCATCGGAATGCCGCATTCGAGGATGGTTTGTTCGGCTTGGTAATTGCCGAGGAACCGGGCGGGAAATTCATCCGGGCTCAGACTGCCGCCGCTGCCGGCGGCCAAATTTCCGGCGCTGCCGCCGACATTTCCGAAGGAAATGAAGTGATTCTTCCACGCGGCGACTTTACCCTGGTCGTCGACCGCGCCCTTTAGGAAATGGAAGCCGCCCGGACGGAAGTGATCGTGGTGCAGATCGTCCTCGCGCGTCCAGGTGAGTTTGATCGGAACACCCGCCTGTTTGGCGATGGCCGCGGCTTCGACCACGTAATCGTTGCTCAAGCGACGGCCGAAGCCGCCACCGGCGCGGATGATATGGATGGTGATATTTTCCTTGGGGATGTTGAGCGCGCGTGACACCAAGTCCTGGCCGCCGGAGGGGCTCTGACTCGGGGCCCAGATCTCGACCTTGTCGCCTTTCACTTCAGCCGTGCAGTTCTGCGGCTCGAGGTTGGCGTGAGAAATAAAGGGATAGGTGTAGGCCGCTTCCACGACTTTCTTCGCCTTGCCGAACGCGGCTTCGACGTCTCCGTCTTTGCGCAATGGAGTCGCGCCCGCTTTGCTGGAAAGCTCCTTCGCTTTCGCGACAAAACCGGCCCAGCTGTCATTGGCGTACTTGCCTTCGTCCCATTTGACTTCGAGTTGTTTGCGGGCGGAGAAGGCGGCCCAGGTCGAGTCCGCCACGATGGCGACGCCGGGGACGAGTCCCCGCAGGTTATTGGTGCCCTCGATCACGAAGGCGTGCTTAACGCCCGGGAGAGATTTGATCTTGTCGAGATTCGCGCTGACGACCTTGCCGCCGAACACGGGGCATTTGTGGAATACCGCGTAGAGCATGCCCGGCCGTTTTGTGTCGAGGCCGTAGAGGGGCTTGCCGGTGACGATAATCGAATTGTCCACGCCGCCGATGCGCGTGCCGATGATCTTGAAGGACTTTGGATCCTTGAGTGGAACGGACTTTGCGTCGGGTACGGGCAGCGCCGCCGCTTTATCGACCAGCTCAGCGTAGGTCAGTTTACGATCGGTGGGCCGATGGACGACCGTGCCTTTGTCGGCGAAGCACTCGGCATCCGGCACGCTCCAGGTTTTGGCGGCGGCGGTGATGAGCATTGTCCGGGCCGTGGCTCCGGCGCGGCGCATCGGGTCGTAGGAATTGGGCGTGGAAGAGCTGCCGCCGGCACCCTGTTGGCCGTATTTGGGATCGAGGTCGGCGGGGACGACTTTCACGGATTTCCAGTCCACCTCGAGTTCCTCTGCGAGGATCATGGGGAGGGAGGTGCGGATACCCTGGCCCACTTCGGGGCGAGTGGCGAAAATAGTGACCGTGCCATCCGACGCGAGGCGGACAAACGCATTCGGAGTGAAGTCGCCTTTGCCGGCTGTCTCCGATGCCCTGACGACTTCGGCTCCAAAGGCATCCGTGGCTGAGCGGAAGTACACACCCAGCATGAGGCCGCTGGTGGCGAGACCGGAAAGCTTCAGGAACGACCGGCGGCTGTGCGAGGGCAAGAGAGGGGTGGAAGCGCTCATTTGGAGCCCTCCTTTCCGTTGACTGGCGCCGAAGACGGGGCCGAGCGCGACCCGGCCCCGGCGAGTTCCGCGGCCTTGTGGATGCCGGCGCGAATGCGAACGTAGGTAGCGCAGCGGCAGAGGTTGCCGGCCATCGCTTCGTCGATCTCTGCGTCCGTGGGTTTCGGTTTGGCTTTGAGCAGCGCCGCAGCGGTCATGATTTGACCCGATTGGCAGTAGCCGCATTGCGGAACATCCAGGTCACACCAGGCCTTTTGCAGCGGGTGCGAGCCGTCCGACGACAGGCCTTCGATCGTCAAGATGGAGCGATTGCCGACGGCGGAAACGGGCAGCTGGCAGGAACGGGTGGGCTGGCCGTCGATATGGAGGGTGCACGCTCCGCATACGCCGATCCCGCACCCATACTTCGTGCCGACCAAGTCGAGGTTGTCGCGCAATACCCAGAGGAGAGGAGTGTCCGGGGCAACGTCGACCGAGCGCGACTGCCCATTAACCGAGATCGTGTGCTTCATAAGGGGGAACGAGAAGGGATCGGGGGAGGGGGAAGACGGGGCAAATTGTTACACGTGTGTAGGACAGTCAACCGCGGGAGGGTGACATTTCGGAGGATAGGGGCAAAAGGCTGAAAGCGTGAGGAGAGATAGTTAATCGTTGGCAGTTGGTGGTTAGGTTCGGGCGTTTGCTAGCTGCCGTTTCTTGCGGCGGGCTGGTAGCTGCCAACTACCCACTGTAACTACCGCTCTACCGCAACTTTTGCGGTCGACCGTTTTTCGAGCCAGTCGACGATGGCGGTGTCGTTGGATTCGTGGCGCCAGACGAGGCTCAGGAACTCGGTGGGGTGGATATCGTGAGTCTTGAAAAAAGCCCGATCTCCGCCGCAGCAGTACATGAGAGAAGCGGGGAGTTCGCCGCGGAGCTTGGCTTTGGCTTTCGGGATGAGGCGGGGGAGCCACTCGATGCCGCGGAGCGCTTCGGTCTTGGGTGGCAGACGTGAGCCGTCGAGAACGATGGAAGAGGGGCGACCTTGTTGGGCGTTGAGAAAGTAGTCTCGGCGAATCAGTTCGATGCCGAGCGCGACTTCAAATCCCGGCTCCCCGTAGTTGTTGTGGTCTTCCGCATAGTCGTAGAGGTGCTGTGCGGTTATTCCGTTGGCGGCGAGAAAACGGATTTCGTCGGGGCTGAAGTAGGTTTCCGCCCCGCGCTGCCCTTTGGCGTAGAAGGCAACCGCTTTATCGTAGAGGGACCGGAAGCCTTTGTGGAAATCGTAGTGTTTCATGGCAGAAGAAAGGTGATTGTTAACCGCGCAGCGGATGCAAAGTGGGAAGAAAGAGTTCTACGTGAGATTCTAACGGGGAACGCCGGGTTGTCCACTGGATCGGCTTGATCGGCGGCTCGCTGGCGCTCGCGCCTACGGGGTGAGTTTGAAGTCGATGAGGCGTTTGAAGCGGTCGACTTTGTCGACGACGACCTGGATGCGGCCGTTGAGTTCGAGTTTTTTCTTCGAACGTCGGCCGATGAGGGCAGTACCGGCGTTGTTGAGCGAGTAGTAGTCGTCGGGCAGGGCGGAGGCGGGGACAAAACCGAAGGCCATGGACTCGACGAGTTCGATGAAGAGGCCGTTTTGGCGCACATCCGTGATGATCGCTTCGAACCTCGTTTTCTGTTTTTTAGCCAGTTCGCGCTCGAAAAATTCCAGGAGCTTGATCTTCACGCTCTCGCGTTCGGCTTCCTGGCTGTTGATCTCGGTAATGCTCAAGTGGTCGCCCATGCTTTCCATGCGAGCTTTGTTGAAACCGAAATTGTAGCCGGAAGGCGCGGGGTGGCCGCCGTGTTTAATCAGGTAATAATCGAAGACACGGTGCACCACCAGGTCGGCGTAGCGGCGGATCGGAGACGTGAAGTGAGTATAGTCCTTCTTGTGAAGCCCGTAGTGGCCGTCTGGAGAAGCGCGATAGGCGGCTTTGCGCAGGCTGCGCAAAAATTGGGTTCGGAGCGTGTATCCCTGGGGATGGGTGCGCAGGGTATTCAACAGTTTGACCACCTCGGTGCGCTTCGTCAGGTCGCCCACGGTGATACCGAAGGTGGAGACGAACTGCCGATATTCCTCCAGCTTTTCCTCGTCGGGTTCGTCGTGCACGCGATAGATCGAGGGAAGGTTGTGTGAGCGGGTGAGTTTCGCGACGGCCTCGTTGGCCGCCAGCATGAATTCCTCGATCAGTTGGTGGCTTTCGTCGTGCTCGATTTTTTCGAGGCGATCCGCGTAGCCCTCGGGATCGACGAAGATTTTGGTCTCCGGCATGTCCAGGTCGAGGCTGCCGTGGTGCATGCGGTCCTCGCGAAGTTTTTTCCCGATCGCCCAGAGCTTGCGGATCCAGCTTTGCAGGTCGACGAGTTCGAGGCTGCTGAGGTCGCGGAGGGCCCGTCCGGTGGAGCCGGTTTGGTGTTTGGGTGGAAGCGGAAGGTTCCGAATCTTCTCGAGATCGTTCTCGAAGAGAAAAGCGTACGCCTGTTTGTAGGTCAGCCGTTTTCGGCTGCGGATGACGGTGTTGGCAAAGGTCGTGTCCTTCAGGCGGGCTTTTTTGTCGAAAACCAGGAAAGCGGCTTTGCAAAGACGATCCTTCGCCTCGACGAGAGAGCAGAGTCCGTTGGAGAGTTTTTCCGGGAGCATCGGGACGACGGTGCCTACCAGGTAGGTGGAATTGCCGCGTTTCTGCGCCTCGCGATCCAGGGCGGTCCCCGGCTTCACATAGGCGCTGACGTCGGCGATATGGATGCCGATACGGACGTCGCCGCCGTCGAGATTCTCGAGGGAGAGCGCGTCGTCGAAGTCCTTGGCGTCGTCGGGGTCGATTGTGAAGGTCGGAACGTCGCGATAGTCCAGCCGGCCGAGAAGTTCTTTCGGTTTCACCTCGTCCGGGATGCCGGCGACTTCGCGTTCGACCTCGGCCGGGAAGGCTGTATCTAGATTATACTTACGGTAGATGCCAGCCAGTTCGGCCCGGGGTTCGAAGGTTTTGCCCAGGCGTTCGACGATGCGGCCTTCGAGCTTGTGATGGCGCGCAGCCCAGTCCTCCAGCTTGACTACGACCTTGTCCCCCGCTGCCGGGGTGGGACGGAGTCCGCCTTCCGCGGGGTCTGGGACGTAGATGTCATGGATCAGCCGCGGATCGTCCGGAGTGACATAGAAGCTGCTGCGAACTTTTTGCAGATGGCCCACGATCGAGTCGCGGGCCCGCTCGACCACCTTGACTACGCGCCCGCTCCGTTCGAAGCCCCGGCCGTCCCGGCGCCGCGAGAGTTCGCTGAACACCTTGACCGCGACGCGATCGCCGTGAAGGGCGACGCCGGTGTCTTCGGGGCCTACTTGAATGGCCGAATCGTCGGCTTCCGACTCGCGGGCAGTCTCCGGAATCACCAGGGCCGAGCCGCCTTGGCGGAAGATGATCTTGCCGGTCAGCAGGTCGCCGTCCCCGGCGAGCGCGACGCGGTCGCCCTTGACCAGGCGCGCATCGCCCGACGAGAGGAGAAGACGGATTTCGTGCGCGAGCGAGCGACGATCCTTTTTAGCCAGCCCGAGTTGGCGCCCGAGGTCGTGTTCGCTGGAAGGCCGGTATTCCGGCTGGCGGAGATGGGCGAGAAGACGTTCGCGGAGTTTCATGCGGTCAAAGGGCGAAGCGCGATACGCGATGCGCGGAAAATGGTTATTGGAATGGTCGGAGGATGTTGCCTAGCGTGAGGACGATGAAAATCGTTCACGCAGCGAGCGAACTTTTTCCGTACGTGAAGACGGGCGGCCTGGCCGACGCCGTCGGATCGTTGGCGGCGACGCTCGCGGACCATGGTCACGAAGTGTCGGTGTTCGTTCCCGGCTACCGGGCGGCGCTGGACCACAAGGATGCGGCGGCGGCGACGCGCGTGATGCGGTTGAAGATCGAAATGGGCGATGTCTTCATGACTGGCGATGTCAGGATGTTTTCGCCGCGGACGAACCTGAAGATATATCTCGTTTGCCGGGAGGAGTTCTTCGATCGAAGGGGCCCTTACGGCACCGGAGAACGGGATTACGAGGACAATCACCACCGGTTTATCTTCTTTTGCAAGGGTGTGGTCGAGACCCTGCGTCTGGCGGACATCCGCGCCGATATCGTGCATGCGCACGACTGGCAGGCGGCGTTGCTGCCGCTGTTGCTGCGTTATGCGGAGCGACGGCATGGAGTGACGCTGGCGATGAAGACCCTCTTCACCATTCACAACATCGCCTTTCAAGGTGTGTATCCGATGCGGTCTTTTTATCGGACGAATCTGCCGGCCGAGCTGATGAGCGTCGATGGCCTGGAGTACTATGGGCAGATGAGTTTCATGAAGGGCGGGATTCTTTTTGCGGATCGCGTCACCACGGTGAGCCCACAATACGCGAGAGAAATCCAGACGCCGGACTTCGGCTGCGGATTGGATGGCGTGATCGCGACCCGCGCGGACGACTTGATCGGATTGCTGAACGGAATCGACACCGCCGTCTGGAATCCCGTCAGCGACGAACACCTCCCGGCGCGTTATTCGCCCGGAAATATGGCGGGAAAGACGGTGTGCCGGACCGAACTCATCAAGCAGGCCGGTTTGAAGCCGATCGACAAGGCGAACGTTCCGGTCTTCGGCATGGTTTGCCGCCTGGCGGAGCAGAAGGGGGTGCAGCTCGTCCTGGCGAACCGCGACTTCTTTCTGGGCACGGACTGCCGGCTTGTCATTCTGGGCGCAGGAGACCGCAAGTTGGAGCAGGGCGTGCGCGAGCTTGCGGCGGCTGCGCCGGAGAAGGTCGCGTTGGTGCCCAAGCTGGACGAGGCCTTTAGTCATTTGGTGGAGGCGGGAAGCGATTTTTTTCTGATGCCCTCCCTCTTCGAGCCCTGCGGGCTGAATCAAATGTATTCGCAAGCTTATGGAACCGTGCCGCTGGTGAGTCGCGTGGGCGGCTTGGTTGACACCGTCATCGACGCCGACGCCGATCCCGAGGCGGGCACGGGGATTACGTTTCCTCCCACTGCGCACGGCCTGAGAACGGGTCTGGACTCCGCACTCCGTTTGTTCGCCGATCGCTCCCGCCTGGCGGCCGTCCAGGCGCACGGGATGGCGCGCGATTTCAGCTGGAAGAGCGCGGCTGCGGGATACGAACAGTTGTACGACGAAACCGTCTGACCTGACCGACGCGATTCGCGTCGGTCAATTTGAAATTGGAAATTGGAGACCCTGCGACGGCAGATCGGAACTCCCGCTTGCAGGTCGATTTCCGGCCCGCGTGAATTGAAGTTTGGCGGGGTGTACGCTACGGTGAGCGTTTGACGGTCTCAAATTTCAGATTTCAAATCTCAAATCGCGGATGAAATCCCCCTGCCTTCTTTGGTTCCGGCAGGATTTACGGTTGCGGGATAACGAGGCCCTGCGGGCGGCGGCGGAGCGGGGCGGTGGGATAGTGCCTGTTTTTATCTGTGACGAAGGGGTCGAGGGCCTTGGCCAAGCGTCGCGTTCGTGGCTCCACCGATCTCTCGCCGCATTGGATGAGTCGCTCGGCCAGCGCGGTTCGCGGCTCACGATCGCGCGGGGTCCGGCCTGGCCCACCCTGCAACGGCTGCGGCAGGAAACCGGCGCGGAGGCAGTGTACTGGAATCGTTGTTACGAGCCGGCAGCGATCGCGCGCGACACGCGGGTGAAGGAGGCGCTGCGGGCCGAAGGGTCCGAAGCGAAAAGCTTCAATAGTTCGCTGCTCTACGAACCGCCTACGATCGCCAATAAACAAGGCCGACCATTCCAGGTCTTCACGCCTTTCTGGCGGTATTGTCAGACCCGTCCCGTTCCGGAAGAGGTACCCTCGGTCGCGAAGCATCTGCCGGGTCCCGCGAAATGGCCGAAAACACTCTCCATCGACGCGCTCGGGCTGCGACCCGCGGTGCCGTGGGATTCCGGGTTTTACGAGGTTTGGGAACCGGGGGAGGCAGGAGCGCGCCGGCGATTAAAAAAGCTCCTGGCGAACAAGGCGGAAGCTTACGCGGAGCGGCGCGATTTCCCCGGGGACGACGCGACGTCGCGACTTTCGCCCCACCTCCATTTCGGTGAGATCGGGCCGCGGCAAATCTGGGCGGCGGCGCACGCTCTTTCCCGTGAGAGCGGAGTGTATCCGGCGAATCGAGGGGTGCAGAAGTTTTTGCAGGAACTCGGCTGGCGCGAGTTTGCGTATCATCTCCTGTACCACTTTCCGCATACGGTGGACCAACCGCTGCGGGACGAGTTCAAAGCGTTTCCGTGGGAAACCCAGGGGGCCGAAGAGAAACTGCGGTTGTGGGAGGAAGGACGGACCGGGTATCCGATCGTCGACGCGGGGATGCGGCAATTGTGGAGGACCGGTTGGATGCACAACCGAGTGCGGATGGTAACCGGCTCGTTTCTGGTAAAACACCTGCGACTGCCCTGGACGAAAGGGGCGGCTTGGTTTCACGACACCCTCGTCGATGCGGATTTGGCGAACAATACCCTCGGGTGGCAGTGGACAGCCGGCAGCGGCGCGGACGCGGCCCCGTATTTTCGGATATTTTCGCCGGTGTTGCAGGGCGAGAAATTCGACGCGCACGGGCGGTATGTCAGAGCGTGGCTGCCGGAGCTGGCCAAGCTCCCAGACCGGTTTCTGCATCGGCCGTGGGAGGCGCCAGGGGAGGTTTTGGCGCTGGCCGGCGTGCAGTTGGGCGTGAACTACCCGCGGCCGATGGTGGATCATGCGACGGCACGGACAGCGGCGCTCGCAGCTTACGAGGGGATGAAGGATTCTTAGGTTCGTGCTCTTTACTCCTCTCGTACGAGTAAGAGATTGATTGGGGCCGTCGGCCGTCAACCTCCGCATCGTTCTCGTTCTCTTACTCCTACTCATTCTCGACCCCACCGACACCAGAGAAACAGGGGGGCGCATCGCTTGCTTTCAGGCGGCGTGATGGGGATCGAGAACGAGTACGAGTAAGAGAATGAGAACGATTGTTCGCTTCGCTCGCAAGAAACCCGGGTGTTGCGTGCGGGGCGGGGAGATGCGACAGGGAGAGGGGAGCGCCGAGCATGAGTATTCACATTTTCACCAAGACCACGCGCATTGAGCGCCCGGCGGAGGAGGTGTTTGCGTGGCATGAGCGGGAAGGAACGTTCGAGCGACTCATCCCGCCCTGGGAGAAGGTGGAAGTGTTGAGTCGCGACGGAGCCGTTCGTAACGGCGCGCGCGCGGCTGTCCGGACCAAGGTCGGACCCTGGTGGGTAAGATGGGAGGCGGAGCACCGGGACTATGTCGAGGGGCGACAGTTTCGCGACGTGCTCCAGCGAGGTCCGTTTTCCTTCTGGGAGCATACGCATCGTTTTGAGTTGGAGGGCGCGGCGGCGTGCTGTTTGACCGACGAAGTGAAGTACCAGCTTCCGTTGGGCGGGTTCGGGCAAGCACTGGGAGGGACGATGGTTCGAGACCGCTTGCAGCGGATGTTTGCGTATCGCCATGCCGTGACGGCGGAGGACCTGCGGACGGCGGAGCGGTATGGAGCGGTTCGCAAACTGCGCATTCTGGTGGCCGGCGCATCCGGATTGGTCGGGCGCGCGCTCGTGCCTTTTCTGCAGTCCCAAGGCCACTCGGTGGCACGGCTCGTGCGCCGACCGGCAAGCGGAGCAGAGGAATTTTTTTGGGCTCCGGAGCGAGGCGAATTGGACCTCACGCATTTTCGGGGGGTGGACGCTGTGATCAATCTGGCCGGCGAAAACGTGGGAGAAGGTCGTTGGACGGAAGAGCGGCGCGCTGCGATTTTGCAAAGTCGCGTGTCCACAACGAAGACGCTGGTGAAGGCGATCGGCGAACTGAAATATCGTCCTTTCGTCTTCGTGAATGCGTCGGCGATTGGATATTATGGATCGCACCCCACCGAGATTCGCGATGAAGGCAGCCCACAGGGAAGCGGCTACCTCGCGGAGGTGTGCGGGGAATGGGAAAACGAAGCACTGTCGGCCGCGGGTTTTGGAGTTCGCACGGCGGTTTTGAGGACCGGCGTCGTGCTCACGCCGGCGGGCGGAATGCTGGGGCGCGTGCTGCCGATATTCCGCGCGGGCTTGGGCGGAACGATCGGTTCGAGCCGGGCGGGCTTCAGCTGGATCAGCGTAGACGATGCCGTGGCGGCGTATTACCACGCGTTGCTGGACCAGCGGTGCAGCGGAGCGGTCAACGCGGCTGCGCCGGAACCGGTCGCGATGGAGGAATTCGCCCGGATCCTCGGTCGAGTGGTCCGGCGTCCGGCGTTTGTGCCTGTTCCCTCCTGGGCGGTGTGCCTTGCGTTCGGCAACGAGAGGGCGCACGAAACGGTTTTGTCGAGCGCCTGGGTTCGACCGGCCAAGCTGCTCGCGGCGGGATTCGAGTTTCGGCATGAGCGCCTGGAGACCGCGCTGCGACATCTGCTGGGTGTTCCCCGCGTGAGGCAGAGAGGGTGAGGGCGGAGAGAGTAGAAAGTAGAGGGTGGAGTGTGGCGGCGTTCGGCTGTCGTTCTCTCGCCCAGGCATGTGGTTATGGGATCAATATTGAGCCGCATGTTCGGTCGTTGAGAGCCGTGTAGAGCGTCAATGGTACGATGGTGCCGTAACGCGGCGGTTATTTTCCACCTTCCCCTTTCTACCTTCCACTCTCGCAGCAGCGTGGCGCGAAGGGCTTGACTGCCCGTGCCCCGGCGTTGTCAGTCTGGGTGATGGCTGCGATCGTTTACCCGAATATTGTCGCGACAATCGGCAACACGCCTCTGATCAAGCTCAACCGGATGGCGGCGGGGCTGCCGGCGGCGGTTTATCTTAAGGCGGAGTTCTTCAATCCCCTGGCGAGCGTGAAGGACAGGATCGGAATGGCGATGATCGAGGCGGCGGAACGTGACGGACGCATCAAACCGGACACGGTCGTGATCGAGCCCACCTCCGGAAACACCGGCATCGCGCTGGCCTTTGTGTGTTCACAGCGTGGATACAAATTGATCCTGACGATGCCCGAGACGATGTCGGTGGAGCGCCGCGTGCTTTTGCGGATGCTGGGCGCGGAAATCGTGCTGACCCCGGGCGCGGAGGGAATGCCGGGCGCGATCCGCCGTGCAAGCGAGCTTTTGTCCGAACACGGCGCGCGAGGGTTCATGCCCCAGCAGTTCGAGAATCCAGCCAATCCCGAAATTCATCGCCGAACCACCGCGGAGGAGATTTGGTCGGCCACGGAGGGGAAAATCGATGCGTTTGTGGCCGGCGTCGGCACCGGAGGAACAATCACTGGAGTGTCCGAAGTGATCAAAGCGCGCCGGACCTTGAAGACGATTGCGGTGGAGCCTGCGACCAGTCCCGTCATTTCAGGCGGCAAACCGGGACGCCACAAGATCCAAGGCATTGGCGCCGGTTTCATCCCCAAAAACTGCAATACGTCGATCATCGATGAAGTGATTCAGGTGAGCGACGACGATGCGTTCGAAACCGCACGGCAGCTCGCGGTGCAGGATGGGATCCTCGGCGGGATCTCGACGGGCGCGAATGTGTGGGCGGCGTTGCAGGTGGCAAAGCGTCCGGAGTTCGCGGGGAAGACGATTGTCACCGTCGGATGCAGTTTCGGTGAACGCTACCTCAGTACGGCCCTTGCGGAAAAGGCGCGGCAGGAAGTCACGATCTGAGGAAGGGGCAGGCCTTCCCCAGATCGTGATTGCTCATTGCTTATCGCTCATTGGCCATTTGGGAGGAGGCGACCCTGTGGTCGTCATCCGTAAGAAACTTGTATGTCGCTAGTTAGGTTTGGCTCTTAGCGAGCCTCGGCCGGTTGAGATTTTCTGGGTGTGGAGGACCTCCCGAATGCAGGTTGGGCAGTTCCCGGTCACTTCCGGGTAACACCCTAGGCGGCTAGGGTGCTGTCGCAGGGTAGGTGGGGACTCAGAGAAGGTCTTACGAGACAAACCCCAGATGCAATTGAGGGAGGCACTCAATAGTGAATTTCAGAGGCAAAAGGTAGAGTTGGGTCATGCAAATGAGCCACGTCCTCCGCCAAGTCCTCGCCACCGCTGCCTGCGTTCTCGGGGCGACGATCGCGCAGGCGACGGTGGTGGAGCGGCCCGCGACGGCGGTTTCGCTCGATGCGACGCTGGCCGACGCCCACAAGCTCGCGGCTCGCCACGCCGGTCTGCAGGTCCTGAGGATCGCCGGCCGTTCGATGCTCCCGTTCTTCGGCGAAGGTTCAGTCGTGCTGGTGAAGAAAATCGAAAGCGCCAAGGTGCAGCCCGGCATGGTGGTGGTATACCAAAACCGTTTCAACGAGACGGTAGCCCACCGAGTGATCGGCGGCTCGAATGGCAGCTGGACGGTGCAAGGGTTCAACAATAGCGAGGCCGACAGCACCGTAGTGAACGATGCGAATCTGATGGGCGTCGTTTACGCCACTTTCCACTCGAACAACCAGGTCGAAGGCGGCACGACCGTCGCTGATCTTCTTAACCGCACGCAGGTTGCTTTCGCGGCGCCGGCCAAGTAAGGCGCGAGGCCTCACGAAGAGGCGATCCGAGGAGAGAGGGGAGAAGGGAGAGTCAGGTGGCTTTGAAACAGGCTATTGGTCGCGTTTACTTAAGGATCCCTGGTCTGAGGGGTTTGGAATCTTTTGCTCTCCGGTTCTCCCTTCTCCGATCTGTAGTAGACCGGTAGGAATAGGCTTCCCATCCCTCTGCCGCGGAGTATGGTCCGAGAGTTTATGCAGAAAACTCTGATCATTTTTAAACCTGATTGCATGGAGAAGCGGCACGTGGGAGCCGTGTTGAGCCGCTTTGAGCAGGCCGGATTTTCGGTCATCGGCTGCAAGATGATACGCCTGACCCCGGCGCTGCTGCGGGATCACTACTCGCACGTGGCGGACAAGCCGTTTTATCCTGAAATCGAAAAGTTTATGGGTTCTCGCCCCGTCGTGGTGGCGGCCCTGCAAGGCGCCGACGTCGTGGCGAAGGTGCGCGACCTACTCGGGCCGACGGATTCACGTAAAGCCCCCAAGGGTACGATCCGCGGAGACTTCGGGACGGACATGATGGTCAACGTCGTGCACGCCTCGGACAGCGAAGCGAACGGCAAGGCCGAGATCGCCCGCTTTTTTAAGCCGGAAGAGATTTTTGCCTGAACCGCGAAAGAACGTTTTTCAAGAGGGAGTCCGCGCCGATCGGCGCGGACTTTTTGTTTTTAACGCCGAATGGACGCGAATTCGGCGGAAAGGCGTTTGTCGACGCGTCGGTGCAGGATTTAGGGTTTTACGTTTGAGCGGTCGACCTTCGACTCGCGGGTGCTCGCCGCTTCAGCTGAAAATAACGGACGGTCGGGCGCTAGCGTTGCAGGCGGAGGCGTTCACCTTTGGTGGTGTTGAACGTGAGCAGCGCCCCTTTGAGTTTTTCGGCGGGCTTGCCGTTTCGTTGGAGGGTGATCTCGGCGTCGGGCCAGGGATTGCGCAGGCGGCAGCGAGCGCCCGCTTCGGAAACAAGTTCGACGAATTCCGGTTTTCCTGCGCGGTGGGCGGCCGTGACGACGAAGCCGCCGCGTGCTCGGAGGGTAAAGGAAGCGTCCCATTCGGGGGGCCAGGCGGCGAAAAGACGCAGGATCGGCTCCTGGGCCGGCCCGGGCGGATTGCTGTTGAGGAGAGAGAGTTCCAATGCGTCGGCGGCGCGACCCAGGCGCTGGGCGTCGAGGGCCTGATGACCTTCGCGCAGCGACAAACGATTCGCGAGGGGACGGCCCCCTTGATAGGCACCTTCTCGTTCTGCGCCGAGTGTTTTCATTTGGCTGGGGATGAGGAAGCGAACCGTGTCGGGGCGCCCGAGCGTGGCACCGGCCACCGCCCATTTCGACAGCACACCCACACGGGTGTCAGCTTTGATGCCGTTGCGGTAGGTGAAATCGAAGGAGTTGTTGGCCGTGGTCCATCGGTCGGGATCGGAATTGTCGGGATTGCACAGATCGAAAAACCACATTGGCAGGCTGTTTCCGTCGGGCAGTCCGCCGCCGCCCTGGATCGCGGGTTGGCGTCCGCGCACAAAGACGCGGGGGCCGGCGAAGTCCGCCCGTTTGAGCGCATCCGGGTCCGTGCTCGTCGCGAGGGGCGCGAGATTTGCGAGCAGTTCCCGCCATTTGCCGCGAAGGTCTTCGTCGATTTTGAGGATCTCGGAGGCGCGAATGACCGCCGGAAGAATCGCGTTCATCGCTGAAACGTCTTCGTCCGGATCCCGGCAGCCCAAGACGCTTTCGTTGCTGTTCACGTGATGCAGGTGGTACTTGCCATCGTCGCCTTTCTTCAGGTTGGGAAAGTTTCGATAAAACTCGGCGGCGCCCTTCAGCATGGGATAGGCGCGATCGCGAAGCCACGTTTCGTCCAAGGTGTACTCGTAGCGGCGCCAAAAGAGATACGGGATTTTCGCCGACGTGCCGAGGATGTGGCTGACCGGGCCGTAAGGCGGGAAAGGCCGCTCCGCGGGGACCCAGCGGCCCTCGATCCAGCTGCCGCCTCCCATCCAATTCCAGCGACTCGAGTGCGGGGTCTGCGTGAGCGCGAACTCTTTGAACCGCGTCGAGCGCTGGTCCCACGGTTTACGCAGCAAATAGAGATCGGCCATTTCCGACGCGATGTCGTCGGGCAATGGTGCGAGGCCGTCGAACCAGACGGTCTCCGGAATATAGATTCCCTGGCTGCCCCACTGCTGCCGGGCAGCAATCGCCAGGCTGTCGTACATGCCCCAATACATGTTGAAGACCGGGTCCAGGAGTTCGAGGCGGTTGGAGGCGAACAACGCTTCGTAATAGCAGCTCAAGTTCGCGAACCAGTGCTGAGCGCCCCATGTGCGCAAATCGCCGGCGGTGTTCCAGATCATCCCGTTAAACTTGGGCGGAAAATTGCCGCGGGAGGAGGAAGCCATCAGATAGAGGAAGTAGTGGTAGTGGTCGGAAACGTAAGCGCCGGTGCCATCAGGGCTTTTGAGGTCGATCGAGCCGCGTTCCCAGAAGGCGCGCCACCAGGCGGCGTTGTCGTGAGCCAGTGTCGCGAAGGATTTCGCCGCCGCGGCATCGATTTTCCGCAGCGCTGTGGCGGCGATGTCTTCGTCGCCATCGAGCGTGGCGGCGCTTGCGATCAGGATGGTCAGCTTACCCTTCGCCGCGGAGGCGGCGAGTCGCAGGGTGGATTCATTTGCCTGGCGAGCCTGCGCCGCCCGACCCAGGACGGCGACCACCAGGGCGGATTTGGCCCGGTGTTTTCCCTCCTGGAAATCCTGAACCAGAACGATCCGATCTCCGCGCACGGTCAGCTGGGTCGCCGCGAGATGATTGCGCGTGCGCAGGGCCGTCGTATTGGAGGTGGCAAGCTTTTCGTAGTCGCTGGCCGCGTGGGAGAGAAAGCGGAGAGCGCGCAAATCGATTTGGAGAGGCTGCGGCTGGGCGCGCTGGTCGTCGACTTCGAGCGCCAGCACATCCTGGGCGTGCCAGGCTAAAGCGGAGACTTTGACGCCTTTTCCCTGCAATGTCGCGAGACCTTCGTAGATGGCCAAGTGCTGGGGACACGTTTCGTCCTTTTCGCCGAATATATCCGCCGCCGCGCTCCCGAGATCCAGATCGATGAAACCGCAACCGCCCATGTGGTCGGTATTCCGCTCGAAGAAGCTGCGGGTGTCCTTGTTGATCGGGTGCAGGTCGACTCGATTGACCTGGAGCCGGACGGACGCGGGGGTCGTCCAGATCAAACTGCCGGTCCGACCGTTGCCAAGTGGAAGTCCGTCTTCGCTGCGCGAGATCGGCGTCGGGTAGCGCAGATCCGCGCGAGAGATGAGGGCGCGCAGATCGGTTCGAAGGGGCGTCGCCACCGGCTCGGCCCGCAGCGCGGGGCCCGCGGTCGAGAGCGATAATGCTGCAGCGAGACCGAGGTTGATTTTCGCGCAGGCGCGGCCAAACCCGGGAAAGGGAAGGAAGGGTAACAACATAAAAGGGGGTGACGGTTACGCTCCCTAGCACATCGCCATTGGCAAGTGAGTTCCGGGGCGGGAAGATCGTATGTAAGGGGGAGGGCGAGGCGGCGGACCGTCGATCGTTCTCTCAAGGAGCCTCTGAAAACGGATTGCAAGGTGGGGGGCCTCTGGACCGCCCTTCGAACGGCGAGATGCCGTGTAAGAACATGCGTTTTGCCACCGTCCAGCGCTGCTCAGATGTTTGCGCGCTGCGTTTTCCGCGCACGACGGCGAGTCCAGAGGCCTCGCCCTACCTTTCGATCGCCTCGTTAGAGTTTTCCGGAGGATCCTTGAACGATTCCGCAGCGTCCTCCCCGGCTCTCTAGACTTTCCGCGCGACGTCTCCCACTCGGATTGTCCCTGACTCGATTACTTTGGCGTTGAGGCCGCGCAGACGGAGGTGGCGGCGCTCCGGTGCGTTGATGAATGCGAGGGCATCGGCACCGAACCGGGCTTGGAATTTCTTGCAGCCCAAGTGTGGGATGGCGGTCACCTCGATCGTCGCACCGCCGATTGCGAGGCGCGTTCCAGGCGGCAGATTTTCTGTGCTCAGGTCCAAATCCAAGTACAGCTGATCTCCCGCGAGCGGCCATCGGTCCCGCGGGCCCAGCGCAGCCACCATTCGTGCGTTCATCACGTTGAGCTGCATGTCCGGATGGGCCGATCCGTCGCTAGTGCGGGCGCTGCCGCGGACCTTCCAATTGTCGCCCATGAGGCCCTCGACGACATCGAGTTGCGCTTCGCCGGGCGTTTGGCGTTCATTAGTGGCCGGACGTCGAACGATAAGCGCCAGCGTGCCTTCTCTCTTTGGCGAGGCAAGGATGGTGAGGAACACGGCTGAGAGTTGTTCTGTTGTGACGTCGGCAGTAGCGTTCATGACGTCGCCAAGCTGAAGTAATTGCTGCTGCCCGGCCAGGGCGGGAGGAATGCGGGCCATCACAGTTGAGGTGATTTTCTGCTGACGCTGCGGTTACCCGCCTTTGGCGGCGCCGAAGGCCACCAGGGTTTTGAGTTGTCGAACCTCGATTCGCTGGCGCTCGCTGCTGCGGGGGGAAGCGGTAAGCAATAAGCATGGATCAGGTCGGTCCGTGCGCGGTGCTGATGGGCCTCTCGCTCACGCTCGTAGCCGTTTAGCGGTGGTTGAAGTGGGAGCGGTAAATTTCGGCGTGGTGGGGGCAGAGGTGGAGGTACCATTTGGGTTCCGAGCAATGGGGATCGCAGGCGACGGTGGCCCGGGAACGGCAATGAGCGGCATCGCATCGGTCGCCAGCCTGGGGCATGCGGGCTTTGAAACGTGTAAGCGGATTGAACTCGACACCGCAGATGCGGGGTCGATCGAGAACCTCGCAAATCGCCGGAAGATGCTCAGTCATTTTCGATCGCGGAAAGCGCTGCCAGTTCGAGATAGGGAAGGGACTTTTCCAACGGGCCTGCCCGGTTGCAGAACCCGTACAAATGGAGCTCGCCGACGATGCGGCGCAGCTCCCGGCGAAGCTCGGCGGCAGTCAACGTCCGCCACTTCGCCTGGAGTTGTTGAAGACGAGCGTGGGCCAAGTCGACCGGAGGCGAATCGCCTCCGTGGAGCCGACGCGTTTGAATTCTGTTATGTGTGCGGCGTGCCATACCTCACTTTAATCGCTCCCGGGTATTTTCAAACAGGGCACGGCGATAGTGACCCGCGGGAGGCTTGGCTCGGACTTTGCCAACGGTTGACGGAGCGGCCCTCACCTCAAAAGAGGAAGAAAATAGCGTGGACAAAGAGGCAGGCAGCCAGCGGCGTACAGCTTTCACCTTCTCCGCTTTGTGAAGACCTTTCAGCTCCACCTCATCGGCTCGCGACTCCTTGTGTTTCTTCGCTCCGCCCTCCCGTACGGCTTGGCCTTCGCGTCGGCGTGTGCCTTGGGCTGGGCCGAGACGGGCGGTAGCAGTCAATGGGTCTCGGTGGGAAAAGACGGCAAACTAGTGTATCAAGGCACTCCGGCTGGCGATCGCATCATGGATTTCTCTGGGGCGGGTTACGGGGGCGGCGGCATCGCGCTGCCCGAGGTGAAGGTCGAGCAGACCGTCCGTCCCTCCGGTGGGGAAGACGACACGGCGGCCATCCAGGCCGCGATCGATTCCGTCGGAAGGCTCCCGCTCAAAAACGGATTTCGCGGAGCCGTCTTGCTCGCGCCCGGGACGTTCACCTGCTCGCGGTCGTTGGTGTTGTCGAAGAGCGGCGTTGTCCTCCGGGGAAGCGGAAGCGAAGGAGGCGCGCGAGGAACCACGATCAAGATGGTCGGATCCCGGCACCGCGCCGTCTTGATGAGCGCCCAGGAAAGCAATGGCTCTCCGCCCCGCGCGACGAAGCGTGAGGACGCCGATCCGGACGAAGAAATGGACGATTTGAAGGAAGGGCGGGTGGCCAAAGCGGAGTTTAGCGAAGCGCAGACATCGTTGTCCGACCCCTATGTGCCGGCAGGCACGAGCGAATTTGGGGTCGTGAGCACGAAGGGCTTTGCAGAGGGAGATCGGATTGCGATTCGCCGTCCCAGCACCCCCCGCTGGATCGAAAAAATGGAGATGCATACGCTGAAACGGGACGGGCGCGCGCAGACATGGATTGGACGGGACCGAAGCTCGATCATGGAAAGGACGATCGTGGGCATCGCGGAGAACCGTATCATGGTCGATTTGCCCCTCGCTGATTCGTTCGATGCGACCCTGCTCAATCCGCCGGGAACGACGGTGACCAAACTCAAACGGTTGTTCGGATTGTCGCATCTCGGATTGGAGCACATGCGTTTTCAATGTCCGCCCTTGGAGATCAATTATGGCTCCGCACCTTACTCGGGTGCGCGCGTCGAGGCGGACGACAGTTGGATACGCGACGTCGTGTTCGAGGAAACGATGAACACGCTGGTGCTAGCGGCTCGGCGCATCACGGTGCAGGGAGTGGTCATCACCCATACTTATCCCAACCTCGGTCCCTCCAAACCGACGGATTTCAGCATCGAAGGAAGTCAGATCCTGATCGATCGTTGCCAAGTTACGGGCGACAATGAGTATTTCGTGTGGACGGCGAGCCTGTACCCCGGACCCAATGTGGTGTTGAATTCAACCTTCAACGGCCGCGGAAGCCGGCTCCAGCCTCATATGCGCTGGTCGACCGGATTGCTGGTGGACAATTGCCGCGTGCCTGACGGAGGGATTGATTTTCCAAACCGCGGCGTGACGGGTTCAGGTCATGGTTGGACCATGGGGTGGGCAGTTGCCTGGAACTGCACGGCGAAGAACTATGTCATTCAGCAGCCGCCCGGAGCGGCCAACTGGGCCATCGGTTGCGTGGGAGAACGCCTGCGGTGGCCTCGCTATTTCGACACGGCGCCGCTGCTGCCCGAAGGGTATTTCGATTCTCACGGCTCCCCGGTGGTTCCGCGCAGCCTCTATTTGGCGCAGTTGGCGGAGCGCCGCGGCGAGGCGGCGCTGGAAGCGATCGGCTATCGCTCGCCTGACGACCCGGTGCTGGTCGAGGCGGCGGCGGCGGCTCGGCTCCTGCCGGATCTGCCCGTCGCGGTGGACCCCGAACTCGGCCCGGATTTGGCGACGCGCCGGCCGATCGAAACCCGTCGGCCCCGCGACGGCGCACGGACTTATGCCGGCGAAAAAGCGGTGGACGGCGATCCGACGACTTTCTGGGAGGGGCTGAGTGGCGCTCGGCCCGGGGCCACAGGCAGGCCGATGGTCCTGATCGTGGACACCGAAGGACCGGTTGAGGTCAATGCCGTGTCATTGGAAGAGCCGCCGGCGCTGCGCGGGAATATCCGCGAGTACACCCTCGAGGGGCAGGTTGACAGCGATTGGAAAGTGCTGGCGACCGGCACCACGATTGGCGAGCGCAAGGTGCAGAAGTTTCCCGCCGTCTCGGTCTGGAAGGTTCGGCTCACCCTCATGAAGGCCGAAGGAACCGCGGGAATTTCGACCCTGGGCCTGTATCGGGCGGGGGAGTAAAAAGGATGCAAGAGGTGGAGCCCGCCGTCTCGGCGGGCTATTGGGCGCGGTGTGCGAGCAACGTCGCATCCATAGCCCGAGATCGATTTCACGTCGCTTACTTACACGCGACTCTGGGATTGAGAAGGAGAAGGATTGGGGCGCGTTCATCTTGCTCTGGTCAGCACATACACTCGCGCCACCGGTTGCGCGGCAGCATGCGCTTCCGCGGCGAGGCGAGCGGCTTCCGCGCGAGACTCAGATTCGCGGGCTTTTTTTTCCAGATACGCCATGGCTTGCTGGCGGTTATATGACGGGGCAGACTGGGATTTAGTGGCCTCGAGTTCCTTTTCCACCAGAGGGCGCATTTGCTCCAGCGACAGCGGCCGCGGCAGATTGCCACCCAGACGATGTTCCACGTAGGCGAGGCTGCGAAGATCGGCCGAGACAAGGCGCGTGCGGCGACCCAGGAGCGAGGCCACCGTTTGCGCCTGTTCGTATTGGGGAGTCTGGGTGTTCAAGGCGAGGTTGATGCCATGCGACAACTGATCCGCCGAGTACGCGCCCGCGAGGCGATCGTCGATTCGGAGTTCGTGGCTGCCGGGAGGGAGGCCGGCCACCTGGAGGATCTCCTGATTGAACTCTTCCGAGAATGGCACCCAGTCCAGGGCGGGTTTGACCACGTCGTCGAGCGGGAAGGGAAGGGCGCGGGCCTTCCACACGAAACGAAGACCTGTGCCCTCCTTCGACAGGTTGGCGATTTCACCGCCCTCGCAGGAACGAATAGAGGCGGCCGCGCCATCGATCGATATCCGAGAGACCATGGCTGGTGCGTTTTGGGCTTTCAGAAAGTAGTAGGCCATCGCGAAATGTCCCGGGGCGTCCGGATGAATCCGATCGCCCCGAGTGAGGGAAAATTTAGGGTCGGTGGACTGACGTCGTTCGGTCAGGCGCGTCAGCGGGGCATGGAGATCGACTACGGCAATCTTCATCTCCAGGCCCAGCTGATGTAAGAACGCGGTGCACTCGGCGAGAGCGTCGTTCACGCCGGTTTGCTTTCGCGCGGGAAGGTCCGCCGTTTGATCGAAAGGGGACGGAGTGATGAACACCACGCGTACGCCCATGGCTTGCAGCCGCGCCGCCAGTTCGCGCTGACTCGATTCATATCGCTGCAGCCGTTCACGCCGCTGGGCTAGGATGTCGGGCGTCGCCGGCGAGTCGGAATAGAGTGTCCGCGTCACGTCGTTCATTCCGAACATGACCGTCGCCAGGGTAGGCTGATGCGGTTCGATGTCCCAGGGAAAGCGGACCAGAGCGCGGCTCGCGGTGTCGCCCGAGATTCCGCAGTTGACGAACTCCAACGTATGCTGCGGAAAACGGGTCAGGTGATAGAGCGCCACCCACTGATGGTAACTCCCGCTGTGCGTGATGCTGTCGCCAATGGCCGCCCAGCGCTCGTGTGCTCCGAAGACCGGCGGCGGTGGAGCCGGCTGCGCGGATGCGGCCAGGCTGGAGAGGAAAAGGGCGGGCAGGAGAAGCGCGCGAAACATGGACCGAAGGGTGGAGGCTGGGGCGGGGGGGCGCGAGCGCGTTTGTGGCTTGTAGTCTAGCCTGCGAATTCCGAAATTGGCCGTTCGCGGGCAGAATCGGGTCACCGGGCGCTGCGGAGTGTAACCTGGCGCGTCGAAAAGACGTCACCAAGTGGAGCGGCCTCCCATGATCTTCGGTTTTCCGCTGTCTGAGGACCATGAATTTCACGCAAACATCAATTTTATCGTATTTACTGTACAACTACATATCGCGAATGGGAAAAATGAACATAGGGAAAACACCGGGGGCGCTCTCCCGGGTTTTTGTCCACCGGTTTCGGAACCTGCCGCCCGCCTCGCTGTCAGGTGGATTCGACGAACGGCCCGTGGCCGGTGAGTCGTAGGTTATTTATGGATACGGGGAACAAAAAGCCTTTTGTGCTGGTCGTGGACGACAACGCCGATGCGATATTTCTGCTCCGGCGCTTGTTGATCAAGGCCGGCATCGAGGAGCCGATCGAGCAAGCGGTGGATGGCGACGCCGCGGTGGCTTTTTTGGCGGAGCGACTCGGGGCGGCGCCGGATGGGCTTCCCTTATTCGTCCTGCTCGACGTAAAAATGCCGCGCAGGGACGGCTTCGAGGTACTCGAGTGGATTCGGAAACAGGACGTCCTGGACGATTTGATCGTGTTTATGATCAGCTCTTCGGCCGAAGAGGGCGATGTGAAGCGCGCGTACGATCTGGGCGCCGATTCCTATCTTGTGAAGAACCCGGACCCGTCGGTTTTCGCGCATGTTTACGCGGTCGCGATGGAAATAAGGTCGCGTCGGTCTCCGCGCCGGGACGCAGCCGGGGAGTTGTCGCGCCACTCCGTGAAATTGAAGGATTCGAGGTTCTGAACGCGGCTACCGAGCCGCCGCCGGGCGCGGTGCGTGGCAGGCCGCGCCACATTCCTGATTGGAACCCCCGGCCAGGACGTGGCCCAGCGCCAGCGCGGCGATAACGACGGCGGGGAACCAGTGGCGGAAGACGACTCTCAGGCGAGGCTGCACCGCTGAACCCTGGTGGAGAAGCGTGATCGTCGCAAGGCGATTGGGTGGGGCAAACGGGGGAGATCGTCTCATGGGGTTGGTCTGTCTCAGAAACGGCCTCCGGCGGTTTCGGTTTTGGGACGGTTGTTCGCGGACCGTGTCCCCCGGTGTACATATCACCCGTAATGAGGAGCCGGATTCGCTCCCCATCTCTTGCCAACGCGCAGTGGGGGGCCTAGCTAGGAGCTGTGTCTTTCGCACCTCCGGATTACGCCTCTTTCTCTTCGAAGGGAGGGGTTTTTGCGTTTAGGAAGGCGATCGCGCTCCTGGGTTTGCTCGTGCCGGCGTGGGCCATGGGGCTGACGTTGAGTGAGGCTCAAGGACTGTATCGCCGGGGGCTGTATGCAGATCTGATCAAAGGCATCCGGTTGGAGCGGGAAAATGAGCCTCTCGACACACGCTGGCTGCGCCTGGAAATGGAGACGCTCCTCACCGTTGGCCGATACGGCGAGGCGTTTGCCCTGGCCGAGAAAGCGGTACCGCGAGATCCGCTCAATCTGCGGCTGCGGTTGCAGGCTTGGCGGGCCGCCTTGTTCAGCGGACATCCGGACGAAGCCAAGTTTCATCGCGCCGAGATGGCGCGTTTGATCTCCATGGGCCGGTTTTATGCCCGCGATGCGGAAGCCCTGATTGCCGTGGGGGAGGCGGCGCTGCTGCTGGGGGCGGAGCCGAAGGTTGTGCTTACAAATATCTTCAAGCCGGCGCAGACCCAGCAGCCGGTCGTCCCGGAGGCCTATCTGGCGCCCGGCCGCCTCGCGGTGCAGAAGCGCGATTACCAACTCGCATCGCGCACCTATCAGGAGGGCTTGAAAGCATTTCCCGACGATCCCGACCTTTGGGCCGGGCTGGCAGCGTGTTTTTTGGACGGCGACCGAAAGCAGCTCGTCCAGAATGTCGAACGCGCCTTGTCCTTGAATCCCCAGCATGCGCCGTCGCGGCTTTTGCTCGCGGAGCACCTGATCGACGGAGAACAATACGACCTCGCGCAAAACGAATTGTCGCGCGTCCTCGATGTAAACCCGCTCGATCATCGGGCTCTGGCCTTGCGGGCGGTGCTCGCGACGTTGCGGAACAACGAGGCGGAGGCAGAGCGGGAGCGAAAAAAGGCGCTGTCAACGTGGGCGACGAACCCGGAGGTCGATCACATCATCGGCCGAAAGCTGTCGCAAAAGTATCGTTTCGCGGAAGGGTCCGCGTCGCAGCGGAGGGCATTGGCCTTCGATGACACCTATACCGCGGCGCGAATTCAGCTCGCCCAGGACTTGCTGCGCCTCGGCCGCGATGAGGAAGGCTGGCCGTTGGTGGCCGAAGCGCACAAGTCCGATGCCTACGACGTGACCGCGTTCAATCTGACGACGCTGCGCGACAAGCTCGCGAGCTTCACCACGCTCACCAGCGATCACTTTCGCTTGAAGATGTCGGCCGAAGAAGCCCCGATTTACGGGGCCCGCGCGCTCGCGTTGCTCGAACGCGCGCGGACGAAACTCGCGACGAAGTACGGATTGGAGTTGAACGAGCCGGTGACGGTGGAGATCTACCCCAGCGCAGGGGACTTCGCCGTGCGGACGTTCGGCATGCCGGACAACCCCGGCTTCCTCGGGGTCTGTTTCGGCGTGGTGATCACCGTCAACAGTCCAGCGTCTCAGTCCGCCAATTGGGAGGCCGTTCTCTGGCACGAGTACTGCCATGTCGTGACACTCAGCCTCACCCGCAATCGGATGCCGCGCTGGTTGAGCGAAGGGATCTCGGTTTACGAGGAGCAATTGGAAAACCCGGCCTGGGGACGGCGAATGTCGTTGGAGTATCACGACCGCATTAGCACCGGAAAAATTCAGCCGATCAGCGCCATGAGCGCGGCTTTCCTGCAAGCCAAGACCGGTTCGGATCTTCAATTTGCCTACTTTCAGTCCTCCCTCGTCGTGACGTTTTTGATGGAGCGATTCGGTTTGGAAAAGATGAAGGCGGTTTTGCGGGCGCTGGGGGAAGGGTCGACCATGAATGACGCACTTAGTAAGCATATGGGAGCGTTGGAAACGTTGGATCGCGAGTTCGCCGCGCACGCGAAAAACGAGGCGGCGAAACTCGGCAAGTCCTACACATTAGCCAAGCCCAAGAACCCTTTGCTCGCGGAGGTGCCGATGTTTGGCGGGAAGAGTTTTCACCAGCAGCTGAATCGGGCGCGCGAATTGATGGGGAAAAAATCGTGGCCCGAGGCCAAGGCGCAATTGATCGAGTTGACGAGAGACGGGCCCTATTTGCCAGGAGAAGAAAACACTATGGCGATGCTGGCGGAGGTCTGCCGTGAGCTCGGAGACGTGGAAGGAGAACGCGCAGCCTGGCTGACCATTGCTGAGCGCGAGGGCGATGCGGGCAACGCCTTCGCCCGACTTTTGGTCCTGGCGCAAGAAGCGAAGGATTGGCCTTCTGTCGCGCGTTGGAGCGAGTCCCTCCTGGCGATCAATCCGCTGGCGCCTACCCCGTGGCGGGCGCGGCTGGAGGCGGACGAGCGCCAAGGCGACGCGACAGGTGCGGCCACGGCCGGAGAAGTCCTTCTTCTTCTGGATCCGCCCGACGCCGCCGCCCTGCACTATCGTGTGGCCAAGCAGTTGGAGAAGACCGACGTGGAGAAAGCTCGGCGGCATGTGCTTGCGGCGCTGGAAGAAGCGCCCCGTTTCCGCTCGGCCTACGAATTGCTGTCTCGTTTGCCACGGGCTCAAATGCCGTCACACTCTCCTTCAGCTCCCTCCGCGTCCCCCCCTTCTTCTGCTGGCTCGGCTCTCCCGTGATGTTTCTCGTTCGAGGTCTTCTTTCACCCGCCGTCTTGGTGCGGCTGTTCGCGTTTGCCCTCCGCGTATTTTGCGTGGGCCTCCGCGGTACGCTGAACTCTTTCGCTGCGAGTGGAGTCTCCTCCGTTTCACCATTCTCCCCCCGGCAAACGTCTTCTAGAATCAAGAAAATCGGCGCGATCCTCGGTCTGGTGGGCGGAAGTTTGCTGATGGGCGAGGCAAATGCGCAAACGCAACGGCCTTTCGGGGGCCGCGGCCCGAGGCCGCTGCCACGAGTCGAAGAAGCGCCGGATCGGGCGGGCGTTCCTGAATGGCACGTGGACAAGGCGTTCAAGCGAGATGTGTTCACCTTTGCCCGCGTACGCTATTCGACCCATGGCGGATATGGCTATGGGTATGGACGGAGGCGCGGCGGCAGCCGGTGGGCGACGGATTATCCGGACGCGGAATTAAACCTCTCGTTTCGGCTGCAGCAAATGACCAGCCTCAAGGTGAACCCCGACCCGGTGGTGGTGGACCTCGAATGGAGCCAGATCGCGGAGCATCCCTTCCTGTACATCGTGGAGGCGGGCGCGCTGATGTTCAGCGACGAAGAAGTGACGACGTTGCGGCGCTATTTGCTGAACGGAGGATTCCTCATGTTCGACGATTTTTGGGGCGAGGAGGAGTGGGGCAATGTTTACGAGCAGATCAAACGCGTCTTCCCCGATCGCGAGCCGGTCGATCTGCCAATCGAGCACCCCATTTTTCATTGTGTTTTCGATCTCAAGGAAAAGCCCCAGGTGCCCAGCATCCATTCCGCCCGCTACAATTATGGAACCGGGGTCACGTGGGAGCGACCGGACGCGAAGCAGGTGCACTACCGGGGAATCTTCGACGACAAGGGCCGCATGATGGTCATCATCTGCCAAAACACCGACCTGGGCGACGGTTGGGAGCGTGAGGGCGAGGAGAAGTGGTATTTTCACGAATTCGCCGAAAAGAGAGCCTACCCCATGGCGATCAATATTATTTTCTACATGATGACCCACTGACCCATGAGCCACACCGTGCCCGAATTGACTGTCACGATCACCCCAAAAACCGACCAGGCTGAAGCTGTCTTCGAACGGCTGCAGTCCGGGCGAGCGCGCGTGCAGACGGAGCTCGGCAAGGTGATCGTCGGGCAGCACGACGTGGTCGAGCAAATGCTCTATGTGATGCTGGCGGGGGGCCATGGATTGATCACCGGCGCGCCGGGATTGGCCAAGACACTTCTCGTGAAATCGATCGCGCAGGTGTTCCAGCTGCATTTCCAGCGCATTCAATTCACCCCCGACCTGATGCCGGCGGACATCACGGGCACGGAGATCCTGACCGAAACCGAGCAGGGCCGTCGCCTCACCTTTGTGCAGGGTCCGATTTTCGCGAACTTGATCCTGGCCGACGAGATCAACCGCACGCCGCCCAAAACCCAGGCGGCGCTGCTGGAGGCGATGCAGGAGCATCAGGTCACGGCGGCGGGCGTGCGCCACCCGCTGAAGGAGCCCTTTTTCGTCCTGGCGACGCAGAACCCGGTGGAGATGGAGGGTACCTATCCCCTGCCGGAAGCGCAATTGGACCGATTCCTTTTCAACGTGCTGATCGATTACCTGCCGGAAGATGATGAAGTGGCCGTCGTGCGGCAGACGACCGCGAAAATGAACGGCCAGATCGAAGCCGTTTTTTCGGGGGAAGACATCGTGCAGTTCCAGGCCTTGGTGCGCCAGGTGCCGATCGCGGACGACGTGGTCCGCTTCGCGGTTCGGCTCGCTTCGGCCTCCCGCCCCAATCGCGCTACCGCTCCGGCCTTCATCAACGATTGGGTGAACTGGGGCGCCGGCACGCGGGCCGCGCAGAGCCTCGTCTTGGGGGCGAAAGCGCGCGCCCTTTGGCATGGGCGAGCCCACGTGGCGATCGACGACATCCGAGCTCTGGCGCCTCCGGTGCTGCGGCACCGCATTCTCCTGAACTACCGAGCGGAGGCGGAGGGTGTCTCGGTCGAGGACGTGATCAAACGGCTGGTTGACGCGGTGCCGGCGGCGAAGGGATGAGTCATGGCTGTACGCGCGGCAAATCCGTCGAGCTCCCGTCTCGGCTCCAACGCGGGGGTCGACCCGAAAGCGTTGTTCGCGATCCGGGATCTCGAATTGCGGGCGCGCGTGGTGGTGGAGGGGTTGTGGGCGGGATTGCACCGCAGTCCCTTCACCGGCTTCTCGGTGGAGTTCACCGAGTACCGGCAGTACAGCCCCGGCGATGACCTGCGTTATCTGGATTGGCGGGTGCTCGCGCGGACGGACCGCGATTACATCAAGCAATTCGAGGACGAGACCAATTTTCGCTGCCAGCTGCTGGTCGACACCAGCCGATCGATGGACTTCGGCTCCGTCGGGTATTCAAAGGCTGACTACGTGCGCACGCTGGCGGCGACGCTGGGCTATTTTCTCTTTCAACAGCGGGATAGCGTCGGCCTCGCGCTTTTCGAACAGGGGCTGACCGAGCTGCTGCCGGCACGGTGGCGCAGCGGGCACTTGCGGCACCTGTTGGCGCTGCTGCAGCGCGAACCGCAGGGGCGCGAGACGGACTTGCGCCGCGCCCTGGAGCAAGTGGCCCCGCTTTGGCGGAGGCGGAGTCTCGTCGTGATCCTCTCGGATTTCCTCGCGCCCGCGGAGACGTGGGATGGCGCGCTCGGCCGGCTCGTCGCGACAGGGCACGATGTGCGGGCGGTGCAGGTGCTGGATCCGGCGGAATTGACGCTGGAGTTCGGGCGCACCGGGATCTGGCGCGACGTGGAAAACGATCGCGAGTTGTACATCGATCCCGCGCAGGCCCGAGCCGGCTACCTCGATCGGTTCGGCGCGCATCAGGCCGAGGTGAAGCAGGCTTTCGAAAGGCGGGGCGTTTCTTACCAGCGCGTGGACACGCGGCAGCCTCTGGACGCGGTGCTGCTTGAGTTTCTCCGCGCGGCGGATCGCGGGGGGCAGGCGCGAAACCGGAGGGTGCGGCGATGAATTTTCTTTCTCCGTGGTTTTTGGCGGGCGCGCTGCTCATCGGCGGACCGATTCTGGCTCATCTGATTCGAAGGGCCACGCGCGAGCGGGTTTCGTTCACGGCCATGCGCTTTTTGGACCCGTCCGCTCCGCGGCTGGATCGCCGCAGCCGGATCCAGCATCCGTGGCTCCTGCTTTTGCGCTGCCTGATCGTTGCGTTCCTCGCGGCCGGTTTCGCCCGCCCCTTTTTCCGGGCCCCGGCGATTATCTCCGCCGGGGAAGCCGTTCCCCAATCGGTCGTGGTGGTCCTGGATGAAAGCGCGAGCATGCAGCGGACGGGTTTGTGGACACAGGCGACCGAACGAGTGGAAGGGGTCGCGGCGAAGCTGGGTGCCCTCGACCAGTTTGCGGTATTCGCCGCGAGCGGCAGGGTGGACGAGGTCATGTCTTGGGACACCTGGTCCAGAACGGCTCCCGGCGACCGAGTCGCACGGTTGCGGTCGGCGCTGGCCGCGCGACGTCCCACGGGTGGGCCGACCTATTTGGATGCCGGGATAGAGGCGGCGGCGGATCTCCTCGCGGAAAAGGACGAAAGCGCGGGCCGAGCAAGCGCAAAACGCGTCGTAGTCGTTTCCGATTTCGCTGCCGGGGCGCGCGTGGCCGGCTTGGCCGGAAAGGAATGGCCGCGCGGTTGCGAGCTGGCGTTGGAAACGGTGGAAGCCATGCCGGTGGCCAACCTGAGTTTGCAGTGGCTGGGTTGGAGTTCGGAGAGTCGCGACGGCTTGATCGCGCGTCTCCGCATTAGCCGTTCGCCGGCCGCGATCGTAATGAGCGCCAAGCTGAACGTTAAGGAGGCGGCTACCGGCCGGGAGCTTCGGCCGGCGCTGGGAGTGGACCTGGCACCGAGCGACGCGCAAGTGGTGTCCGTTCCGCTTCCGGCGGAGGCCGTGGTGGCCGGAGGCATTCGTTTCGAACTCGAAGGAGATCGAGAGGTTTTCGATAACACGGTCTGGGCGTTGCCACCGCAGATCAGGACGGCGTCCATCGCTTATTTTGGCGCGCATGAGGCGAACGACTCGCGCGAGGCGCGGTTCTATCTGGAGCGCGCCGCCGAAGGGCTGCGCGACCCGACCGTGAAAGTGATGGCGTTCCGTCCTGAAGCAGAGGCGCCGATCGCTGTGACGGACGAGGCCCGTTTATTTGTGGTGGCGGGAACACTGCCGCCACCCGTCGTGGAGGCCATTCGCCGGCGGGTCGAATCCGGCGCCTTCGCGCTAGTTTTGGTGGGAGAACCGGCGCTCGTCGCAACTGCCTCGGCGCTGGCCGGCGAGAAGGACTGGCTTCCTGGCACCGTTGTCCGGAAAGACGCGTTGCTCACTCGGATCGATTTCGGTCACCCCGCCTTTGCAGCCTTCGCCGATCCCCGGTTCAGCGATTTTACGAAGATTCGGTTTTGGGAGCCCCAACCCGTGGTGCTTCCGGCAGACTCTAAGGCAACCGTGGTGGCCCGCTTTGAAGAGGGACTTCCCGCGGTGGTCGAAGCGCCCGTGGGAAAGGGACGTGTGATCGTTTGGGGCGGGAATTGGGCGCCTCAATCGAGTCAGTGGGTGCTGTCCTCGAAGTTCATACCCTGGCTGCAATCGCTGGTCGAAAGGGCGAGCGGCGGTGCGGCGCGAGCGACATGGGCGGAAGTCGGATCTGCACAAGCGGTTTTGCCTGAAGGAGCGGTCGAGTGGAAACCAATCGGGCCGGAAGGCGCCGTCTGGAGCAAGAGCGAACCTGACGCCGCCGGCTTATACGACCTGCGCGCGGAGTCGGGACTGAGCCGTGTCGCCCTTCTGACACCGAGCAGTGAAATGAGCACTGAAGTGCTGCCTCTGGAAATCTGGGAGCAGTTGGGGGTCCCCTTCACAGCCGAACGATTGCCGGGAGATGCGGCTGCCGTGGAGAGACGTCGCCAGCACCAAGCCGCGGCTGAGCTGGAAGCCGAACAGAAGCTTTGGCGTTGGTTGTTGGCGGCAGCAGCCGTGTTTCTGGCCTTCGAAAGCGGGATGTCGCTGCGGTTGGCGCGCCATCCGGCCACAACCGTGCACAAGGAGGCGGTGGCGTGACTATGAAAACCACAAATTTTGATTCTCCTGCAACGACGAAAAACGCGCCGCGTTTGGATCCCATGCTGGAGGCCGAACTCAAGACGATCGCGGAGCGTCTTCGTGCGGAAAGAATGCACCGTCGCGCGGCCAACTTATGGGCGGTCGCGGCGGTGACGGGGTGGGTGCTCGTTCTTCTTCAATGGCAGATCGGTTTCCCGCGGGGCGTTCCGTTTGCGGTCATGCTCGGGCTTGTCGCGGCCATCCTAGCGCGGAATAGCTGGCTTAGCCGGCGCACGCCGGTCGACCTGGCGGGCGCGGCGAAGCTCGTCGACCGTCAGCATCCCGAGCTCAAGCAAGCCTTGGTGACCGCAGTCGAGCAGGTTCCGGACGATGACGGCAAATTCAATTTCCTTCAGCGCTTGACGATTTCGCAGGCTCTTGGCCACGCGCGGGAGCACCGCTGGCTGGACCGGATTCCGCAATCCAGGACTCCCGCGGCGATGCATGTCGGGGCAATGATCGCCGTGTTTCTGTCCCTGGCCGGCATCTGGACATTGGATCGTCGAACGGCCCCGCGACCGGGCTTATTCGCCTCGGCCTCGGTTCAGGTGACCCCAGGCAACGCGGAAATCGAGCGCGGATCGACCGTGGTCGTGGCGGCCCGGTTTGAAGGACCGATGCCCCGGGGAGCTGAGCTTCACTGGCAGGCGGGAAGAGACGAAACGAAACGGCTGGCGATGGCACGAAGCCTGTCGGATCCCATTTTTGCGACGAGCCTGCCCAGTCTGTCCCAGGATGTCGTGTATTGGGTAGAGCACGACGGGAAGACCTCCGAAAAGTACCGTTTGACCGTTTTCGAACTACCCGCCCTGGTGCGAGCGGACGCGTCTCTCGCTTATCCCGCCTACACCGGTTTGAAGGACCGGTTGATCGAGGACACCCGGCGCGTCAGCGCAGTGGAGGGAACGAAGCTCGTTTATACGTTCAACCTCAACAAGGCCGCGGACAAAGCGATTTTGAAGGATGCGGGCGGTGGCGAGATCGCGCTGGTGCCTGGCAATCCCGAGCGCACCCAGTTCACGGCGACCTTCGCGATCGAGACCTCTCGCCGTTTCAAGTTGCTGCTCGAAGACCGCGAGGGACGAAAGAACGCCGCGCCTCCGGATATCCGGGTGGAAGCGCTTCCCAACCGGACGCCAAAGCTCAAGCTGACGTTCCCGCGCGGAGATCAGCGCCCTTCCGCGCTGGAGGAGATTCGCTTGGCGGGGGAAGCCCACGACGACTTCGCCTTGGTCGATTATGGGATCGGCTACGCCCTGCGCGATGGCCAGGCCGAGTACGTGTCCTCGAAGAAGGGCGAGGCGCGAACGGCCGACGCGACGTTCCAGCACCTGCTCGACCTGGAGGCACGGGGAGTCGAGCCCGACGATCTGCTGAGTTGGTTTGCCTGGGCTGACGACCACGGACCGGACGGGGTCGTGCGCCGCACGACCAGCGACGGGTTTTTTGCGGAGGTCCGACCGTTCGACCAGGAGTTTCGGGAAGAAGCGGCGAGCGTAGGCGGGGGCGCTCAGCAACAAAACGGCGCCGGAGGTGAATCGGGGGATCTCTTGGAATTGCAGCGCGAGATCTCCATCGCGATCTGGAAGCAGAAGCAGCAACCGCCTGGGAAGGATTTTGCCAAGGACGTCGAAACGATCAAAACCTCGCAGGAGCAGGCGCAGACAAAGCTGGCCGAACTGAAAGAACAGCTGAACGAAACCCGCCAGAAGACGGCCGCCGACGCCGCCGAACGGGGGATGAAGCAGTCGGCCGATGCGTTGTCCGAGACCGTTCCGCTCAAGGCAACAGAGCAGCTCAACCGCGCGTGGTCGGGGTCACAGGCTGCCTATCGGGCGCTGCTCCGAATGCAGCCGCGGGACACGCGGGTCAGTCAGAGTCGCGAGCAGCGAAGCGCGCGGGGCGGGCGCAACGGACAACGAAATCAAGGCCAGCTCAACCAGCTCGACTTCAAGCAAAGCGACAGCCGTTACGAGACCGAGACCCAGGCGGAGTCGCTCACCACTCCCGAGGAGCGCGAACAGCTGGGAATTTTGGCGCGGTTGCGCGAGATGGCCCGACGGCAGCAGGATTTGAATGAACGCGTGCGCGAATTGCAGGCCGCGCTCGCCGCGGCTGACGACGCCAAAAAGAAGGAGGAACTCCAGCGCGAGTTGAAGCGCCTGGAGGAAGAACAGCGCCGAATGCTCGCCGACCTGGACGAAACGCGCGGGCGGCTCGACCGTTTGCCGGCCGACGAACAAAGTCGTCAGGCACAGGAGCAGCTCGACCGCACTCGGGAACAAATGCGCCGGTCCGGCGAAGAACTCGGCCGCGGCGAGACGTCCGAGGCGCTCGCGGCCGGTTCACGCGCCCGGGAACAACTTGACCAAGCCCGAGAGAATTTCCGGAAGGAGACCTCCAGCCAGTTCAGCGAGCAGATGCGCGAGGCGCGTCAGGCCGCCCGCGAACTGACGGAAAAGCGGCGCGAGACCGAGGGGAAGTTAGGCGCGATGGACAAGAGCGCGAAGTCGCTTGACGACACCGGTCCCCGAGACGGCCTGGCGCAAGCGATGGAGCAGGAGCGTCGCGCGCTGGACGGACTGATGAACGACCTTCGACAAATGAGCGATGCGGCGGAAGAGACGGAGCCCCAGCTTCACCGCAAGCTGTACGACTTGCTCCGCCAGCAAAATTCGCGGGAAACAGACCAGCGTCTCCAAGTGGGGGCGGAGATGTTGCGGCGCGGGCTCGTCGATCAGGCGCGCGAACTGCAGCCGGAATTGACGCGGAACATGGAGCAACTCCAGAAGGGAGTCGAAAGCGCGGCGGAATCCGTGCTGGGAGACGAAACGACCGCCATGCGTTTCGCCCAACGGGAACTCGAGGATCTCGCCCGCCAGTTACGGGAGGAAGAAAAGAACGGGGCACGAGGCGGGGAACCCGCCACGCGAGCTGCACGGGGCGCGCGCGACGGAAATCAGGAGGCGGAGGAGCGCCTCGCACAAGCCGGAGGAAAGGAAAACGATGCCGCCGAGCGCGACAATACTGAACGCGGCGCAAACTCCGACCGCCCGGGAGATCGCCCGTCACTGACCGGCGGCGATGAAAAAAGCGGAGGACCCGGGCGCCAAGCTTCCGCGGAGAAAAATAACGGCAAGGGTCAAGGCCCGGGAGAGAGCGAAAACTCGGAGGGACCCCCTCGGGCAGACGGACGCCTTGCGCAAGGGGAGCAATCGGCCGAGGCCGGCCGGGCGTCGCGAGGAGCCGATTCTCGAGAGGCAACCGAGCAGTCCGGCGGTCGCGCCGGAGACGGCCAACGCGGCGCACAAGCGCGCAGCGCGGGTGGCGAAAGCGAGGGCCGCGAAGAGTTGTCGCGCGCTCTCGAGTCGTTTTCGGGCGGCGGGGGCGCCGAGAATGGCGGCGCGCCGTTGAGCGGCGAACGCTACGGCGAATGGAATGAGCGGCTCCGCACGGTGGAAGAGTTGATCGAGGATCCGGGCATGCGGCAGCGACTCGGCGTCGCGCGGCAGCGCGCGGAAGAGTTGCGCCGGGATTTCAAACGCCACAGCAAACTGCCGCAGTGGGGCGATATCGAATCGTCCGTGCTGCAGCCTTTGAACGAGGCGCGCGTATTTTTGAGGCAGGAGCTGGCCCGCCGGGACCAGCCTGAGTCGTTGCAGCCCGCAGATCGCGATCCGGTGCCGGATCGCTTCGCCGAGTCCTTGAAGAAGTATTATGAGGCGCTGGGAAGGTGATATGGAACATTCAACCGCGAATGGACGCGAAGGGACGCGAATTAAATACCAAGCGAGCGCATCGTGCTCCGTTGGCAGGCCGCACATAGATCAACGACTTGGTTTTCGATGCTGACGGCTGCACTCACATTTGGAGGCGTCGGCTGGTGGTGGGTCGCCGTGATCGGTGCAGCGGTGCTGCTGCCGTTGTCCTGGTTTGCGCTGCAGCCGGCCGGGCAGCGGTCCGCAGCGATCGCGGTGGGCTTGGGGCTGAGGGTGTTTGGAATCGGTTTATTGCTGCTTTGTCTTCTCGATCCCCAGTGGACGGGCAAGCGGCCGCGCAAAGGCGCGAATTTCGTGGCGGTGGTGGCCGACAACAGCCAGGGGCTGCAAATCGTCGAGACAGGCGAGACGCTTTCACGCGGCGAACAGCTCCGCGCGTCGCTGACCGGCGACAAAGGTGTCTGGCTGGGGGAACTCGCCGATACGTTTCAGGTGCGCGCCTATGCTTTCGATCGCGACATGCGACGAGTGCGCGATTTTTCCGAGCTGAACTTTCAAGGCGATCGCACCGCAATCGGGCGCATGCTCGCGCGTGTGCGCGAGCGGTTTTCCGGCGAACCGCTGGCGGGGGTCGTGCTTCTGACGGACGGCAATGCGACGGATTTGGCGCAAGGATTGCCCGAGCTGGCGGGGCTGCCCCCGATTTATCCCGTCGTGGTGGGCCGGGACGGCGGCGTGCGGGATGTCCGGGTGGCGCGCGCCGATATCCGCCAGTCGCCCTTTGACGACACGCCGGTCACCCTCCAAGTCGAGGTAGCAGGGCAGGGCGCCGGTTCAAGCGAGGTCGTGGTGAAAGTTTCAGAACTAGCCGCGGGTTCCGCCGGGCAACAGTCCGGCGCCACCAGCGGCCCTCCTCCAGCGCTGCCCCCCGCGCAAACCCTCCGGTTAGGTGGAACGGGTGCCGCGGACGCCACGTTTTCTTGGCAGCCGCGAGGAGTGGGCGTGAGATTTTATGAGGTCGCGGCCCAAGCGGATGCCCAGGCGGAACCGGAGGCCACCTTGCTGAACAATCGCCGCACCGCGGTGGTTGACCGAGGGAGGGCGGGGTATCGGATTCTTTATGTGAGCGGTCGCCCGAACTGGGACTATAAATTTTTTAATCGGGCTCTGGCTGAAGATCCGCAGCTGCAGATGATCGGGTTGATCCGCGTTGCGCGGCGCGAGCCGAAGTTCGAATTCAAGGGCCGAGCGGGCGAGGCCACCAATCCGCTTTTTCGCGGGTTTGGCCGCTCGGAAGACGAGACGGCGCGCTATGATCAGCCCGTTCTCGTCCGGATCAACGCGCGCGACGAAGCCGAGTTGCGCAGCGGATTTCCGCGTTCGGCCGAGGAGCTGTTTGCCTACGATGCCGTGGTGGTGGACGACCTCGAAGCCGCGTTTTTTTCGACCGATCAGCAAGCGCTCTTGCGACGCTTCGTGGCTGAGCGTGGAGGCGGGCTGTTGATGTTGGGCGGACCGGAGTCCCTCGACCATGGCGGCTATGACAAGACCGTGCTGGCGGCTGCTCTCCCTTTCTATCTCGACCGGTCACCGCGTCCGGATCACGCGGGCGATTTGAAATGGAGGCTCACCCGAGAAGGATGGGTCGAACCGTGGGCTCGGGTCAGGCCGCTCGAAACCGACGAGCGCGTGCGATTGGGACAAATGCCCCCCTTCCAAGTGCTGAACCCTCTGTCCGGAATCAAGCCGGGCGCCACGGTCCTAGCGACAGTCACGGACAAGCAGGGAACGGAGTTCCCCGCTCTGGCCGCGCAGGCCTTCGGTTCCGGGCGTGTCGCCGCGATGCCAGTCGGCGATCTATGGCGATGGGGAATGCTGGGCGAAACGGAACGCTCGGATCTTGAAAAGTTTTGGCGCCAATTGTCTCGCTGGTTGGTCAGCAACGTTCCTTCGCGGGTCACTCTTCGGGCCGAACCCTCGGCGGAGGATGGCCGCGCCAGGCTTCGAGTGACCGCTCGCGACGCGGAGTATCGGCCGTTGGAATCGGGGACGGTGCGGGTGACCCTGCGCCGGATCGTGGTGTCCGGACAAAAGCCGGACGGATTCTCGCAGGCGACTGTCCAAGCCGATCCGCTGCCCGATCAGCCCGGGGTATTCAGTGCGGCGTTCAACGCCTCGGATGCGGGCGCCTACTTGGCTGAAGCGGAGGTCCTGGATGGACTTAATAAACCGGTGGGCCGGGCTGAGGCGGGGTGGGTCAACGACCCTGCGTCGGCTGAATTTCAATCTCTCGAGCCCAACCGGACGCTGCTGGCGGAACTCGCGCGGCGAACTGGCGGCGAAGTTTTGACGCTCGACGCCTTGCGCGGCGTCGCGGAGCGCCTATCCGCACGACCCGCCCCGGCGGAAGAGGTCTGGTCGTATCCTGTCTGGCACCGCAGCGGAATATTTCTACTCGTGCTTGCGTGTTTTCTGACAGAATGGGGCTGGCGCCGCTGGAAAGGATTGCCGTGAGGGTGAGGCATTTACATGGCCTGCTTGTGGCGACGCTGACGCTCGGAGTCGCGGGGCTGTCTACGGCGAAGGCGCAGAAGACAGATGCCGCAGCCCAAAGGCCAGAGGGCAGGAGGCACAACTCGGAAGGGGTGGCAACCGATATTGCCACGCATGAAGTCCTGGTGATTGTCGGCGCGAAAGGAGAGGAGACGTTCGATGCGAAATTTCGAGCGGCCGTGGCCGCCTGGCAGGAGGCTTGCAAACGCGCCGGAGCGCGTTGCGACGTAGTTGGCGGAGCGGACGGTTCATCGCTAGAAGCGAGCGACGATCGCGCGCGGGTGGAGCGGTGGCTTGTCGCCAAAGAGGATGCGACCTCAGCGCCCCTTTGGTTGGTCTACGTGGGGCACGGCACTTTCGACGGAAAGGTCGCGCAGCTCAATGTGCGTGGAAAAGACATCTCGATGGAAGAGCTGGATGGTTGGTTGAAGCGGTTTACCAACCGAACTGTCATTGTGATTCACGGCGGATCGGCCAGTGCCCCCGCCATTCCGGCACTTGCCGGGCCCAACCGAATCGTGATTTCCGCGACGCGCAGCGGCGAAGAGGTAAACTACGCTCGCTTTGGCGAGCGGTTTGCCGAATCCGTGGCGAATCCAACAGCGGACATCGATCAGGACGGCCAAACTTCCCTGCTGGAGGCGTTTCTCACGGCCTCAAAGCAAGTCCAATCCCTCTACGCCGAGTGGGGTCGTATGGCGACCGAGCACGCCTTGATCGACGACAATGGCGACAAGCAAGGAACCGCCGCCGATTGGTTCAAGGGAACGCGGCTGGTGAAGCGGCCCGACAAAGGAGGCGAGGCGGACGGCCTGCGCGCGGGACAAATCGTGCTCGTCGGGACGGCGGAAGAGCGGGCCTTGACACCCGAACAACGGACGCGTCGTGAGGCGCTAGAGAAAGAACTCGCGGCGCTGCGAGCGAAGAAGGACGGAATGGACGAAAGGCAGTATTGGCTCCGCCTCGAAGAAATCCTGAGGCAGCTGGCCGAGTTCTATCGAACGGCTGCTGCTGTGCCATAACGAGAACCTGACTCGGACCCGCCGTTTCGCGCTACCCTATGGCGCTACGCCAGCTTCCGTACCCAGTATTAGCCGGTGGCATACATCGTTCAGTAAAGGGCGATAACCGTCGTGTTTATCCGAGATCAGGGATTAATTGGCTCCATGCACATTCGAATGCTCCGCAAGCCGCCATGTGAAGTAAGTTATGATGCCTTCACCTACCGCGTGGAACCGAAGTCGGACGGCGACGCCTCTTCGTATATTTCGGCCCAGCTGCTCAATGCCAACGGCCGACTCTGGGAACCTAAGCACGAGCACGAATTGACCCGGCGTTTCGCGGAGAGCGAAGGAGCGAAGAATGCGTGGCAGGTCGGTTTCGAAGCAAAGCGGGAGTATTTCCTGCCGCGGTCGCTCATCGATCGACTGGTCGACGAAGGTGAGGCCGAACTGATCGGGGAGGACGCCGCAGTGGCGCTTAAAGGTCGGTTTCCGATGGCTTAGCTTCGGGAGTTTATGTGTGCACCGCAATAGGTGGCGGACGCCGACGCATTGCAGCCACCCGTGAGTTCTGTTCGCGAGATCGACTGCCCGTGGTCGCACAGCGTCTCTTGCCAGAGTGTTCGCAACGATGGCTCCGAAGCCTGCCTATGAGACTCAGTCGAACGAGCGGCAATTCCCCCGCCTGCCGACCATTCGCTGCGGGAACTCAAGCGTACCAATGTGGGATCAATAAGTTCGACAAGGAGCTGACTTAATAAATAGCGAACCGAATTGCATCGCGGGTGTCTACCGCCCTCTCGGCTGCTCTGCCGCTTGTGGAAGGTGAGATCACGAGATGCCCCATGGCAACGTTATATCCTGCCCCGTCCGACGGAGGAAAGGCTCGCCCCATAACGGACGAAAGTGATTACGCGTGGAGCTTGCTGCGCGCTGAGTTGGCCGTGGCGCAACGTGCCGCGCGCGAAGCCGAAGATCGGCTCCGCATGGCATGCACGGCGACGCGGGCGTTCGTGTGGGAAGCCGAGATGGGACGTAATCATCTGACGGCTGCTTCGAATGCCTCGGCGGTGCTGGGATTTTCGCTGCCTTCGACGATCGATGAAGCGTTGCTGTCGGTGCATCCGGAAGACCGCGGCCGCATGGAGTATGAATTCCGCCACGGGCTCTCGTCGGGCGTTGAGTTTCGGATCGAAGGCCGCCTGATCAATCCAGAAAATGATAACACGGTGTGGGTTTCGACCCTTTGCCGGTTGTCGCGGGGGCCGAGCTCCGGTTCGGAGCGTATGTTGGGCGTGATGCAGAATGTGACGGAGCAGCAGGAGGCCGGAGCAGCGTTGCGGGAGCGCGAAGCGCTTCTCTCTGCCATCAACAACGCGGCGCGAGTTATTATTACTCTTCTTCAAGTCGTGCCAGGGCGTATCCTCTACTGCAATGATTACAGCCAAGCGCTCCTCGGTTTTTCCCCGGCGGACATGTGCGCGATGAATCAGTGGGAGCAAATCTCGCGCATTCATCCGGACGAGCAGACTTTAGTACGTAGCGCGATCACTCGCTCGGCTTATGCCAGAGATGGCGAAACCGTCTGCGTGGAGTATCGTTACCGCCGCAAGCAAGGGGATTACGTATGGCTCGGCGCGAGTATCGCGCCATTTGAGCGAGACAACAACGGCGCCGCTACCCAGCTCCTTTTCGTGATAAGCGAAATCACCGAGCGAAAACGTGCTCAGGAGCGCCTCGCGGATGCGCGGGAGCAACTGGAACTACGTGTCCAACAGCGCACGATAGAGCTTAATACGGTCAATGAGGCCCTCCGCAAAGAGATCGTCGAACGCGCGTCGGCAGAATCGGAGCGCCAGGAAGTGCTGGGCCGCATTGTCACGGCCCAGGAAGAAGAACGCCGTCGCATCTCGCGGGAACTTCATGACGAAATCGGCCAACACCTCACCGCGTTGATGCTTGGGCTGAAATCGCTTGAACAAGAAGCGACGAACGCAGCGATCGCGAAAAAGGTACGGGAATTACAGTGGATCACCGAGACGGTGGGTAAAGAAGTCCACGAGGTGGCGCTGGGCCTGCGCCCCACGGCGCTGGATGATCTCGGGCTGGCGCAGGCGCTGTCCCACTATGCGGAAGACTGGTCGGTTAAATCCGGCATTCCGGTGGAATTTTTCCACGGCGGCTTTGACGGTGGCCGGCTTCCGGCGGAGGTGGAAACAGCGCTCTACCGAATTGTCCAGGAAGCTTTGAACAACATCCTCAAGCACGCGGGTGCGACCCGGGTGAGCATCATTCTTGAGCGCAAGAACGATCGCGGCGTAGCCATCGTTGAGGACAATGGCCGAGGTTTCGACTTCGAGTCCCTCGCAGATCCGCAGGCACGGCGGCGACTCGGGCTGCGTGGAATGGAAGAACGTGCCGCGCTCGTCAACGGTGAGCTCAAGGTAGAATCGACCCCAGGGCAGGGCACTACGGTCTTCGTTCGAGTACCCCTGCAAAATCAAAACAGCGAGTCGTCATGAATAAATTGAAAATCTTTCTAGCCGACGACCACGCGATCGTCCGCGAAGGCATGAAGCGTTTGATCGATGCCGAAAGTGATATGGAGATCATCGGCGAGGCCGCGGATGGACGCGAAGCCGTGGAGCGCGCGACAGCCGCCTGTCCGGATGTCGCGGTGATGGATGTGTCGATGCCGCAGTTGAACGGAGCGCAGGCGACGCAACGGCTGAAGCAAGCCTGCCCACGAGTGGCGGTGTTAGCCCTGACGGTGCACGAGGACAAAAGTTATCTGCGAGAGCTGCTGGAGGCGGGAGCGTCGGGTTATGTCCTGAAACGCGCGGCGGCGGACGATCTAATTCGTGCGATTCGCGCCGTGGCCGCGGGCGGTTTGTATGTCGATCCGCATGTGGCCGCGAAAGTCGTCAGCGGTTTCGTGCAGCCGAAATCCCGCAACGCCAACGGCACGGCGGAATTGAGCGATCGCGAAACCGAAGTGCTTCGGCTGACCGCCCAGGGGCACAGCAACAAGGAAATCTCAGCGCAACTTAGCGTGAGCGTGAAAACAGTGGAAACCTACAAAGCGCGCGCGATGGAAAAACTGGGGCTCAAGAGTCGGGTCGACATCGTGCGGGATGCCGCCGAGCGAGGATGGCTGCGAGGCGAGTGACGGTTTTGTCTTTGGCGGTTTCGGAGTTCCCTGACACGGCGGCGGATTTCCGGGAGTAAAAGGCGGAGATTTTCCGCCCTTTAGTTCCCTGCGTAGTCCGGATTTATTCGCCGGCCCTCAATGCTCTAGACTGCCCCATGGAGTCTTTGTTAACGACCGGTCATAAAACACATTACAAAATTGGCGCAAACGTCGCGCCCGATGGCGTTTTCTACCGCGTATGGGCTCCAGATCACGAGCAGGTCGCTGTTCGAGTGCGGCGCAGCGACGGTCGTTGCGCGGTTTTCCCCTTGAAGTCGGAGGCGCAAGGCTACTTTTCGATGATCGATCCGAAGGGGGGCGGGGGTGACTGTTATCAGTTCGAATTGCCCAATGGGCGCCGACTGGCCGACCCTGCATCGCGTTTCCAGCCCGAAGGTGTGCAAGGTCCCTCCGAATGCATCGATCCTTTCGTTTATGTCTGGCAGCATGGTCATTGGGAACGTCCTTTGTGGCACGGCCAAGTGGTCTATGAGCTCCATCTCGGCACGTTTACCGAGGCAGGCACTTTCCGCGGCGCGATCGAGCGGCTAGGACATATTAAGGCACTGGGCGCAGAGGCGATCCAGATCATGCCGGTCGGCGCCTTCGCCGGGGAGCGCAATTGGGGTTACGACGGGGTCTGTCTCTTTGCGCCGGCCCGTTGCTACGGCCGGCCCGACGACTTTCGCGCTCTGGTCGACGCGGCGCATGGCCACGGGTTGGCCGTGATCCTGGATGTCGTCTACAACCACGTGGGACCCGATGGAAATGTGCTCGAGGAATTCGCGCGCGACTATTTCCATTCCTCGCGCGCCAATTCCTGGGGTCGCTCGTTCAATCTGGATGGGCCCCGGTCCGAGGCGGTCCGCGCGCTTTTTCTGGCTAACGTCGAGTATTGGTTGGATGAGTACCGCATCGACGGCTTGCGGTTGGACGCGACCCACGCGATCGAAGACACTTCGCCCCGCCATTTGCTGACCGACATTGCCGAGACGGTCCACGCCCGCGGGGGGTTCGTCATCGCGGAGGATGAGCGCAATGCGATCCGCCTGCTTTGCGAACCGGACGGCACAGGCTATGGCATCGACGCCGTGTGGTCGGACGATTTTCATCACGAGGTGCGTGTTGCGGTCACGGGAATACGCGAGTCGTATTTTGGCGCGTACCGCGGGGGTACGGAGGACATCGCCGCGGCGCTCCACCATGGATGGACCTATGTAGGGCAGCCCTTTCCTTTCTGGCAAGGCCGGCCGCGGGGCAGCGAGTGCCGTCATTTGCCACCGGGTGCTTTTGTGCATTGCATCGAGAATCACGATCAAGTTGGAAACCGGGCCCTGGGCGAACGGCTCGAGCATCTGATTTTGCCGGAACAGTTTCGGGCCGCGTCGGCGCTGATTTGTCTCAGCCCGTACGCGCCTCTTCTTTTCATGGGCCAGGAGTGGGCCGCCAGCACACCTTTTCAATTTTTCACCGACCATGCCGGAGAGGTCGGACGGAACGTATCGGTGGGCCGCCGGCGCGAATTCGAACAAACAGGACTTAACGGAGGCATTCCTTTCGAGGAGGTGCCGGATCCGCAAGCCCTGTCCACGTTCGAAAATTCAAAATTGCGATGGATGGAGCTCGCGAAACCGATTCACGGGGAAATCTTCGCGTTGTACCGAGTTTTCCTGCACGAACGCGCCGCCTGGCTCCGCGGCCCCGCGCAAGCTCGGCGGCACTGGGCTATTCACACGGCGGGGGAGGTGGTGGCGATTCGATACGATCCGCCCGGATCGTCTCCGCGACTGCTTCTGGTTTCGCTGCGCGGACCCGCCCGAATTGCCGACGGGGTTGACGCTTTTCGCGCTCCTTGCGGGACATCGTGGCGGGTCGCGATACACACCGAGGAACGCCGATTCGGCGGGCGGGGCGTGGCGCTTTCGCAGCGCGATTGGCCCGCCACGGAGGACGTTTCTTCCGTGGCGCCGAGCATGTCCGAGCCGTTTTTCGTTTTCGATCGCGCGGGGGCAGCACTTTTGGTCGCGGAGGCAATGTCATGCCCCTGAGCAAAGCCAGACACCTGCCCGTCGCGACCTATCGCCTTCAGCTCAACGCCGCTTTCGCTTTCGCCGATGCGGAGAAAACCGCGCCGTATTTGAGAGCCCTGGGGATTTCAGACTGCTACTGCTCTCCCATCCTGCGTTCCGCTCCGGGGAGCACCCACGGGTATGACGTCTCCGACTATCGCAAGATCAATCCGGAACTTGGAGGGGGAGAAGCTTTTTTTCGCTTGGTCGAGACGCTGAAAACACACGGCCTGTCAGTCCTGCTGGATTTCGTTCCCAACCACATGGGGATCGAAGGACCCTTCAATCTCTGGTGGCGCGACGTCCTCGAGTGCGGGCCTCATTCACCCTACGCCCATTATTTCGATATCCACTGGAACGACCGCAGTCACGGGGAGGAGCCGCGTGTGTTGGTGCCTATTCTCGAGGACCATTACGGACGGGTCCTGGAGCAAGGGAAAATCGCGCTTCGTTATGTAGGCGGGTCGTTCGCGGTCGCTTGCGGGGATATCTCGTTCCCCCTCAATCCCCGATCGTATCCGCGGCTGCTCCGGCGAGTCGCAGCGATGCCCGCGTGCTCCGCGGCAGCCCAGGCTGCGCTGGAAAAACTGGCGGCCGCCTTTGCCGCATTGCCGAAGCCGCTTTCAAAGGAAGATCCGGCGGCGGCTTGCGCGCGGGCGGACGAACTCGAATCGCTTAAACGCGAACTCGCCGCCCTCCTAGAACGAGAACCAGAACTGGGGCCTCTGTTCCGCGGGCAACTCGCGGTGGTGAACGGCATGCCGGGCAAGGCCGACTCGTTCGCGGAATTGGATACGATCTTGTCGCAACAGCATTATCGCCTCACGCGTTGGAAAACCGGAGCGCACGAGATCAACTATCGAAGGTTTTTCGCGGTCGACACGTTGATCGGACTCCGCATGGAGGTGCCGGACGTCTTCCACGAAAGCCACCTTCTGCTGAGGCTCTTGCTCCAGGATGGGAAAGTAGGGGGAGTTCGTATCGATCACATCGACGGATTGTGGGATCCCCGTGACTATTTGGACCGATTGCAGTCCCTCGGCGAGGCGGGTGGGAAGCCGGCCGATCCGCTGTACGTTCTCGTGGAGAAAATTGCGGCGGAGGATGAGTATCTGGTGGAGGACTGGCGCACGCAGGGCACGACGGGGTATGAATTCATCCGCCAAGTCGCGGGTGTCCTGGTCGATTCGTGCAACGAGCAGGCAATCACGAAAACCTACCAAACCTTCACTGGAGACGAGATCTCTTACGATGAGCAGGTTTATAGAAACAAAAAGCTGATCCTCGACGAGATGTTCGCCAACGCCGTGACCGGCTTGTCCGAACAGTTGCAGCGTCTCGTCTACTCCGATCGCCGGTGGCGAGACCTCGCGTGGCACGAACTCGCGTACGCCATTCGCGAGTTGATCTCATCGCTCGATGTGTACCGCACGTACCGCCGACAAGGGGAGCCGATATCGCCCGTCGACCGGCGGCGGATTGAGGGTGCCTATCGACGGGCGCTGGCCCGCAACATTCGGGCCGACCCGGAACCGTATACCTTTGTCCGCGACGTGCTGACGGGCGACTACCCGCCGGTCGACGCCCCGGAAGCATATCGCCGACAACTCGAGACATGGGTGCTCACGTGGCAGCAATATACGGGCGCGGTCATGGCGAAATCAGTCGAGGACACGACCTTCTATACCTATTGTCGGTTCATTGCGCTCAATGAGGTTGGCGGGAATCCCGGCAAGTTCGGTTCGACGGTCGGAGAGTTTCACGCCGTGAACGCCGAGCGGTTCGCCCGCACGCCGCATGCGCTGCTCTCGACTTCCACGCACGATACCAAGCTCAGCGAGGATGTGCGCGCGAGGCTCTATGCGCTGTCGGAATTGCCCGCCGAATGGAGCGAATGGCTGCGTGTCTGGAACGAACTGAACGACGTGCACAAGACTCGGTTGGCTTCAGGAAGCGCCCCGGATGCGATTGACGAGTATCGGCTGTACCAGATCCTGCTGGGAGCCTGGCCGCTGGATGAGCGCGAGCGGGGGCCCTCTTTCGCCCGGCGGATTCGGGAGCATGTGCGGAAAGCGGTGAACGAAGCGAAACGTCAGACGTCGTGGCTCTACCCGAACACCGAGTACCTCGAAGCCTGCGATCGTTTTGTCGACGGGTTGCTGGGGGCCGCCGGCCGGCCTTTCCGAGACCATTTCATACCACGCGCTCACCGCCTCGCGCGGCTGGGCATGGTGAACTCGCTCGTTCAGGTCGTACTAAAAAGCACCGTGCCGGGTGTGCCGGATTTCTATCAGGGCAACGAGATTTGGGACTTCAGCCTTGTGGATCCCGACAACCGCCGGTCGGTGGATTTCGAGGTGCGCCGGCTGTTGATCGAGAGAGCGCAAGGCATCCAGCCCGACGAACTGCTGCGCGACTGGCGATCCGGCGAAATCAAACTTTGGGTGACCCAGAAGCTTTTGACGCTGCGCCGGTCTCGACCTGATCTTTTTCGCGAGGGAGACTACCGGCCATTGCAGGCGAGTGGGACGTTCGCCGACCACACGATCGCCTATTGCCGCTTGCATCGCGGGAGCGCGGTCGCAGTTGTCGTGCCCCGGCTGTTCGCGGGAATTGGCACGCCGCCGCTGGGCCCGGTTTGGGATGATACCTGTGTCTCGTTGGGTGCGCAGCGGAACTGGCGCGATGTGTTCACCGGGCACTCATTTTCCCTGGCTGAGCAGGTTCCTTTGCGGGAACTCTTCGCCGTTCTGCCGTTCGCTGTGCTGACATCGTAACCCACGAATGAAGCTCGAAAATTACGGGATAATTGGCGACCTGCATACGGCCGCGTTGGTCGGCGTCAATGGTTCCATCGATTGGCTTTGCCTGCCGCGTTTCGATTCCGACGCGTGTTTCGCCCACCTGCTCGGCGAAGAAAAAAACGGTCACTGG
>CAZJLP010000009.1:0-112872 GCA_964546955.1 uncultured Opitutaceae bacterium
GCAAGCTGGGTCGCCTCTTCTAGAACACCGAGGGCTCGGCCACCGTTTCGACCGGCTAAACGTCCCGAGGTTGTCGTGGGAGAGGAACTCGCCCTACCGCTCGCCCGAGATTTGTCCTTCCATTCTGCATTCTCCATTCTCCATTCTCCCTTCGCCTCTATGTACTCTCCGATCCTCGCCCCTTCGATTCTTGCCGGCGACCACGCAAACCTCGCGGGCAGTGCCGCCATCGTGGAACAGTTGGGACTGAAGTGGATTCACTTGGATATCATGGACGGCCACTTCGTGCCGAATCTCAGTTTCGGACCCCAGTCCGTCGCGGCGCTCAGAAAAGGATCCAAGCTCTTCTTCGATGTTCACCTGATGCTCGATGAGCCCCACCGCTACGTCGAACCGTTCGCCAAAGCAGGGGCGCAACTGATCAGCATTCACATCGAACCGGTCTACGACCACGCGGGCACGCTGGCCAAAATCAAAGCCCTCGGCTGCCAAAACGGCATCGTTCTCAACCCCGGCACGCCCGCCGAGGCGATCGAACCCTTTCTCTCGCAAGTGGACTTGGTGCTGGTGATGACGGTCCAACCCGGTTTCGGGGGACAATCCTTCCGCCGTGAGATGCTGCCCAAGCTCGCCCAAATCGACCGCTGGCGCCGTGAGCGCAAATTGAATTTTCGGCTCGAAGTCGACGGCGGCATCGACCTGACCAATGGTCGGGAATGCCGCCAGAACGGTGCCGACACCTTCGTCGCCGGCACCTCCTTCTACACCGCCGCGGACCGCGCCGCGTTCGCAGCTACGGTTGCAAGCTGGTAGGCCGGCCGACCGTCGGACCGGCCCGCCGCGCGATTTCCTCGGCTCGGCGGTACTGGGCCCGAAAGGCCTCCCCCAATTCGCGCACGAGTCGAATCTCGTCCGCTTTATTCCGCGAACTCAAACCCTGTTTGATCGGGCCCAACGCCTGATCGTAGTCCACCCGGGAGAGATCTTGCAGCACAGCGAGCGCCTCCGGCGGGAAACCGGCGGCGATGATAGCCTTCCAGGCGCCGACCAGCTCCTGGTGTGTATCCATGCCCATGATGCGAATAATCAGCGCGAGTTCGCGTGTCAGACGCGCGGACCAAGCGGCGCGATAAACGAGCTGATTCGACCCGGAAAACGGGGATGCCTCCGGGTCGCTCCGCAGCGCCATGAAATCCTCGCGCGCATAGAAGTCGCGGCGGACTGGAAGACGGCGAATAGCATAGTGCTGAGGACCGCCGGGCGTGCCCGGACGAAAATTCCATAGTTTTTGGCCGTCTTCCGAGAGCACGAAATCGATGAACGCAAGCGCCGCTTCGCGGTTGGGCGCCCCCCGAAGCAGCCCAATCGGATCGACGGAGCTCACCGTCCCGCCCGGTGGGGACACGTACTTCAGCCGCGTCGCGCCGCTTCGGCGGCGTACCGCTTCATCCTGTTGCCTTCCGTAAAAATCGATGCAAATGCCGGCCGCGGCATTCCCTTGTGCCACGTCGATCGGGGGCTTTTGCGACGAGTCCGTGAAATACCGGGAATTCGCCGAAATTAACTGCATCAGACGAAGGCCCGCGATCCAGCCCTCGCGGATCGCCTGCGTTTCGGCCGCCTTCGGATCCTGCGCCGGATTATCGCGTCGCAATTCGCTCAGCTTGGTCTGCATTTGCTGCTGAATCACGTTCTCAAAAGCCTTGGCGATCGAACTGCTCTTGGTCGGATCCGCCAGTGCGATTTCGCCCTGCAAGCGCGGGTTGGTCAGATCGCTCCAATGTGACGGCACGCCCACCCCCAGGCTGGCGAGTGAGTCCAGATTCGCGATCATTCCGTAACTGCTGAGCACCGTGCCGATCCATCGGCCGCCGAGGTCCCAATACTCCTCGCCGGCAAATTCGTGCGGAATCACGTCGTCGCGAAACCACTCCGGATGCCGCCCCAATATCCCGCAGTCGACGAGCCGGCCCGCCGCCGCCTGGATCCTGAAATCCGCCGGTCCTCCGCCAAAAAAAAGATCGATGCCACAGCTGACGTTCGACTTGAGAAACACTTCACGCGCTTCCGTCGCCAGGGACGAAGCGTCCGGCGCCAGCTGGGCCGCCTGAAAAGCCCCTTGCACCTCCGTGCTCCATTCCTTCTTCAGATCCCGCCGCCAGTGCAGCTGAAAAGACGCAACGTACTCGCTCTCGAGAAACCGCGCGATTTCAGCGGTGCCGCCGATCACCCTCCAGTCCACAAAAATGGTCCTGCCGGTCTTCGCTTTATACCAGTCTCGGAACGCGCGACCAAACTCGGATCGAATTGCTTCGTTGTGCGGTGTGATAAGGACGAGCGTTTCCACCGCGCTCTGGTCAGCCGACCGCTTGGGTCTCAGCGCAAACGGCAAAACCACCACCCCGACAAGCGCGACAACGATGGCGAGGCGTTTCAACACGACCGGTGGCTCCGATGCGTTTCGAACGCGGGCTTGGCGTTCATGGTGGCACTCAATCCAACAGGACTACGACGTCGTCAGGCTCGGCCGTGGCGAACAATTCGCCCGCCGCAGCCGGTTCCACGAAGCGCGGGTTCAATTCGAATATCTTGAGGCGCTCTCCGCCGCGGGTCGGCACAAACCCGTACTGCGCCACTTCCCCGAGATAGATGGCCTCGCCGATGCGACCCGCGACGCAGTTCTGAGGCCTCGCCTCGTGGCGCAGGCGCCAGCACTCCGGACGAATGGAAAGGGTCACGGCGGTAGAGACCGCTGGCCGCCGGGCTGGATCGCCCAACACGCCTTCAAAGCGCCCGATTGCGGTGTCGACGGTTGCACGATCTCCCTGGAGCGCCAAGACCGTGCCGGGAACGAAATCGGTCTCCCCGATAAAGTTCGCCACCGTTTTCCGCGCGGGCCGGCGATAGATCTCACGCGGCGCGCCCACTTGAAGAATATGCCCGCTTTCGAGGATCGCCATCCGATCGGAAATCGAGAGCGCCTCTTTCTGATCGTGCGTCACATAGACGGTGGTCAGCTTGAATTCCTTGCAGACCCGCCGAATCTCGGCGCGCATCTCGAGCCGCAGCTTCGCGTCCAAATTCGAAAGCGGTTCATCCAGCAAAAGACAGCGCGGGCGAATCACCAGCGCCCGCGCGAGCGCCACCCGTTGCTGCTGTCCTCCCGACAATTGATTCGGACGGCGATCCGCATACGCATCCATTCGGACGGAGGCCAAGGCTTCCCGAACGCGTCGATCGATTTCAGATCGCGGAACTTTCCTTTCCTCCAGCCCAAAAGCCACATTCTGCGCGACACTCATGTGCGGCCACAAGGCATAACTCTGGAACATCATGCCCGTGTTGCGCTTGTGCGGTTCCAAGCGGGTAACGTCATCCTCGCCGAAAAGGATCTTACCCTCTTCGGGAATGTAAAAACCGGCGATGCTTCGCAGCAGCGTCGTCTTGCCGCACCCACTCGGTCCCAGCAGGAAGAAAAGCTCGCCCGGTTCGATGGTGAGATCGAGGTGCTGCAGCGCCACCGTAGAGCCGAACCGCTTTGTCAGGTTCTGAATTCGAATCGAGATCATGCGGGGCCGGAAGGCTGGCGAAGCGCAAGATTTGGGCAGAACCAAGTCAAAGGAATAAACTCTGTTACAATGCAGGAACCTGTTGCCACAGGCCCACACCTTTCCTTAAGGCAATCCCTTCGAAATGGCCACTTCCACGAGATCTCCCGTTCACGCCGACCTCGAAACCGTCCTGGTTTCCGAACAGGCGATCAAACGGCGCCTCAAACGTCTCGGCGAAGATATCGGTGCCGCCTATGGGCGGGAAGAAATCACGGTCGTCGCGATCATCAATGGGGCGATTCTATTTACCGCGGATCTGCTGAGACAAATCGCGAACCCGATTCGCTTGGATTGCATCCGCGTGTCGAGCTACCGCAACAACACGCGCTCGCAGGGGAAACCGCAGATGCTCCAAAGCCTCACCCTGGATGTTGCCAACCGGCATGTGCTGCTGATCGATGATATTCTCGACACGGGAAAAACCCTTTCCGTCGTGGTCGACGTGATCAAAAAGCTGAACCCGGCGAGCGTGCGCACCTGCGTGCTTTTGGACAAACAGGGCCGTCGCGAAGTGGAATTCGTGGCTGACTTCGTCGGATTCGAAATCCCCGACAAATTTGTGGTCGGCTATGGATTGGATTTTGCCGAACGCTATCGGAACCTGCCCTGTATCGGCGTGTTGAAGTCGCATCTGCAAAACCCTCCCGAGTGGGCGTAGTCCGCCCGCAAAAGGTGGAGCCCGCCGGCATCGGCGGGCTGTTGGACACCGATCACTGGCCGGTACCGACAATCTTACCAAACCTGCCGGGACGGCAAGTTCGCCGCCGCGAGAGCGCGAGGGCAAATGAACCACTACCTATTACAGCACAACGTTTTACATTACATCTCCGTGCACTTACTGCGTTGACCCCGAGGCAAGATCACCCGCTCGTTTGACTTAACCGGGAAAAAAACCGACCAATTCGTCACCCTTACTCCTTCTTTCTCATGCCGAAACGCGCCGTCCTGCTGGTCAACCTTGGCTCCCCCGATTCCACGAGCATCCCCGATGTGCGGCGTTACCTGCGGGAGTTCTTAGGCGACGAGCGGGTCCTCGACATCAATCCGGCGCTTCGCTGGGCTCTCCTCGAAGGCATTATCCTGCGGAGCCGGCCCAAAAAATCCGCCCATGCCTACCAGAGTATTTGGACCGAAGCGGGATCGCCGCTGATCGTGACCTCGAAAGCAGTCCAACAGAAACTTCAGGCGCGCGTCGGGCCCGACACGCCGGTGTACTTGGCGATGCGTTACGGTCAGCCCGGCGTGGGCGGTGTGATCGAGCAACTCGCGAGGGACGGAGTCACTGAAGTTCTTCTTTTTCCGCAGTACCCGCACTACGCGATGTCCTCTTGGGAAACCGTCGTGGTCAAAGTCTTCGAGGAAGCAAAACAGCGAGTTCCGTCTCTCCGCATCGAGACGATCCAGCCGTTTTTCAATGATACCGATTACATCGACGCGCTCTACGAGTCGGCGCGCCCGTCTTTGGAGCAGCCCCACGATTTCCTTCTTTTTAGTTACCACGGGATACCGGTGAGCCATCTCCGAAAGTCAGACTCGTCGCGGTCTCATTGCATGACGGTCGACGATTGCTGCAACACCTGCTCGCCCGCCCATGCGACCTGTTATCGCGCCCAGTGCGTGAAGACAACCCAAGCGTTCGCGCGTCGCGCCGGGCTCTCTCCGGAGCGATATTCGATTTCGTTTCAGTCGCGACTCGCCGGCGAGCCCTGGCTCACGCCCTACACGGATTATGAATTGGAGCGTTTGCCCAAGGCCGGTATCAAGAAGCTGCTTGTGATCACCCCGGCGTTTACCGCGGATTGCCTGGAAACCCTGGAGGAGATCCGCATGGAGGGTCGAGATAGCTTTATCGCGGCAGGCGGGGAATCTTTTCACCATATTCCGTGTCTGAACGATCATCCCGCTTACCTTTCATTCCTCCACGGTCGGGTGCGGGAATGGCTCGACCGAACAGACCGCGACAACTCGCCCGAACGAGTCGGGGGGCGCGCCGTGGCCCAATCCGCGTAACCTCCCGCTGGGGCACTATCGGTGAGCGAGTCCCTCGCAGCCCCCTCGGTCAGCCCCGTCGCGAGCGATAAAATCGCTGCGCCGGCTTTGTTCACGCTGGGTCCGCGCGGGGAAATCGAAAGCGTCAGTTCCACCGCCGAAACATTCTTGGGCGTGACCGCCGAAAGTCTGGTCGGAAAACCCTTTGTCAGTTTACTGGTCTTCGAAGTCTCCACCGGAGGCGCGCCAAGGCACGATCTGCAGTGGGATCTTCTCTTGGCAACCGCACTGAATCGAACCACTGCATGTTCGGCGCGGATGTCCGATGGACGCCCCGGCGAGAAGGTGGTGCGAATCGAGGAACGCGGCGGCGCCGCACAGGGATATTTCGCCTGGATCGGAAGCCCCGGCCAATACCGAGATGCGAGTCAGCCTGTCCTGGTCGACTCGGGTCTCACGCTTCTCGCGGACCAGGGCGCCGTGGGATTTTTCGACCTCAATTTTAAGGCGGGCTATGTGTACTACTCGGCCGCGTGGAAACGCCAGCTGGGCTACAACGATCACGAACTGGTGAACACGTACGACTCGTGGCTGCGCCTCTTGCACCCTCACGATTCCGCCGCCGCTCCCGACCGCGTGACGCGTCCTCAACGCGGCGGGGTGCGAAATTTTTCCGCCGATGTCCGCATGCGGCACCGCTCCGGTCACTACGTGTGGGTGCAGTTCGTTGGCGCGCAGGTTTTCGACACGAATGGTCAGCTGGAGCGGGTCAGCGGCCTTCAATTGGACATTTCCGAACGCAAGGACTTGGAAGACCAATCGATTGCGAACGAAGTGCGCTTCCAACGCCTTTCGGGATCCGGGGGGTTGGCCGTTTTCGACCTCGATCTCGTCCACAGTGAATTCTGGTTTTCTCCCGCTTGGGTCGAACAAGTGGGTTGCCCGGAGGGCGTGAAAGGGTTGGAGGAATTGCTCGCCGCCTTCCCGCCCGGGCAGCCGATCACCGACCGATTGCACCGCTTCGTGCTGGCGCCGAATGCAGGCCAGGAGTCGTTTCTCGAGATTGTGCCTCTCCGAAACCGGGACGGCGCAACCATCCTGGCCTTGTTCGGTGCGCAACGACAGGTCTCGCGCAAGCACGAACTCACACGCCTGATCGGCTTTTGTTCGCCCTTGCCCCCGAGTATTGAAGATCTAGCCGGCGGCCCCCTTCCTCCGAAATTGGCTCGAAGCACTTTCTCCGCCATCAGCGAAGCCGTCATTGCCGCCGATGACCGGGGGCAGGTTCTTTTTCTCAACGCGCAGGCGGAACGTCTCACCGGTCACGCGTTGGATCCGTCCCACACCGTGAAGTTGCAGGACGTGTTTCGACTCGTGGACCGCCAATCCAGCCAACCTGCCGACACCGTATTCGACCAGGCGCTCGCCTCGACGGAGCGCCCGGAACTTCTCGACGCGCAGGCTCTCGTGCCAGCGGACGGCGGGCCTCCGAGGCCCATCGTTTGGTCGGTGCGACAGGCATGGGCAGAAGACGGCTCCGTCGCGGGACTCATCGTGATCTTCCGCGATCCGCAGGAAATGACGCTCACCCCCGAGGAATTGATGAAAACCAACCGCTTTGAGTCCCTCGGGGTGATCGCGGGGGGCATCGCGCACGATTTCAATAATCTACTCACTACGATCCTGGGCGGAATTTCCCAGGCGAAGGACAACCGGGATTACAGCTACCTCGGCGACAGCGAGCGCGCGTGCATGACGGCCAAGGCGCTGACAAAGCAGCTATTGTCCGCGGCAAAAGGCAGCGCCGGCGAGGCCGTCACGACATCCGCCGTCGGCGAAATTTTGCGCGATGCCTTGCGCTTGGCCCGCGCCGGCGCGAACGCCGAAGTCGTCGTTCAGGCTCCGGATGCGCTTCCATCCGTACGCGGACATCGCTCGCAACTCCTGCAGGTTTTCCAAAACCTGATCATCAACGCTCTTCATGCGCTCCCGCCGCGGCGCGGCGTGGTGACTTTGCGCGCGGCGGAGGCAGAATTGGCCGAAAACGCCGTGCCACCGCTTCCCGCGGGCAAGTACGTGCAGATCGAGGTCAAGGACAACGGTTGCGGTATCGCCCCGGAGCACCTCGAAAAAATCTTCGAGCCTTTTTTCACCACAAAAAAACACGGCACGGGGCTCGGCTTGCCGACGGTGAAGAACGTGGTCCGCAAACACGGAGGCCAAGTGACCGTGGAATCGGTCGTCGGCCAGGGTACCACGTTCTGCCTTTTCCTTCCCGCCGCTGAAGCAGAGGCCGAGCAACCGGAGGCTCGACGCGCACCGGTGCTCCGCTTCGGAACCGGCCGGGTGTTGCTGATGGACGATGACCCCGACATTTGCCACCTCGCGAGCGGCATGCTCGCCAGCCTCGACTACAAGTATGATGTCGCCCGCCGCGGCGAGGAGGCCGTGCAGTTGTATAAGCGTTACCTCAACGTCGGCCGGCCTTACGATCTGGTCATCCTCGATCTGACGGTGATCGGGGGTATGGGCGGCGAAGAAACGTATCGCGAGCTGCGCGAACTCGACCCCAACGTTCGCGCGATCGTCTGCAGCGGCTACGACAGCGAAGAAATGTCGCGGCACTACCTGGAAATGGGCCTGTGCGGATACCTCACGAAGCCCTTCCGCCTCGGCGACCTCAGTCGCGTGATCAAGACTGTGCTCGGGTAAACACCCCTGCGAAGTCGTCTCGTCGATGCCCTATTCCCGCCAGGTAAAGGCGTGACACAGCGCCACACCCGCGGCATCGGCTTCGTCCACCGCCAACGCGTGGGCATGGCCCAGCATACTTTTCACGGTGCGCGCCATTTGCTCTTTGCTGGCTCGCCCGGCGCCCACCACGGCTTGTTTTACCCGAAGCGGCGCATACTCGAAGATGGGCCTGCTCCTGATCGCCGCCGCGGCGATTGCCGCGCCCCGCGCTGCTCCCAAGATTTGCGCGGTCTGAAAGTTCTGGACGTAGATCGTCTGCTCCAGCGCCACGTGGCGGATCTCGGATTCCGACAAATAGCCGGTCACGGCGCGGTGGATCTCCGCCAATGCTTCAGGCATCGGATGTTTGGCGGGAATCTGCACCGTCTTGCAGCGAAGCAACAAGGGGGTCCGCCCCGGCACAAACTCGATCACGGCCAATCCCGTGCCGCGCAGGCTCGGGTCGATTCCGAGCACAATCCCGCGATACGGCGCTCGGGTTAAAGTCGAAGTGGAAACAACGTAAGCGGGATTGACGGTGCCGGGTTTGACCAGCTTACCCGCAATCTTCGCCGCCCACATTTCCCGTACGGAAAGGCGCGCCATCTTAGTTCAACCCCTTCCATCGGAGCGTCCGCTGCTCCGCCACGCGCCAGGGCGTGACGAGGTTCGAATCACCAATACTGGAAACGATTTTGCTCAGAAGGATTTCGGCGGGAGCATGAACACTCGCTGTCACGAAAACAACAACTTCACACCAGCCACCAGCGCGAGCGCGAGAATCAGATTCTCAAAATACGACTGATTGATCCGCTTCAGCAGCCACCGCCCCAGCAAGGCTCCGGTCAGAACAGCCGGAGCCAGCATCAGATTCCATCGAGCGCTGTCGGCCGTGATCATCCCGAGATGGATCATGAAGGGAACCTTGTAGCAGTTGAGGAGAAGAAAAAACACGGCGCCCGTGCCCACGTACTCCATCTTGGGCAACCGGCTCGCAAGCATGTAAATCGCCATGAGCGGCCCGGCGGCATTGGCGACTTGAGTGGTGAACCCGGCCAGGGTGCCGATCACGCCCGCGAAGGCCGAACTGTGCGGCGCGCCCTCTTCCGCGGCTTTGGCCGCGCGCCAACGGCGCCAACAGTGCAGACCAACCATGGAGGTCACGATCAATCCGGTCAGGAACCGAGCCTGGTAGTCGGTAATGTGCTTCAGCGCAAAATAACCGACGATCACCCCGAGAGCGGCCCAGGGGAACAGCTTCCGGACAAACCGCCACTGGGTGTGCCGGCGGTAAGAAATGACCGCGACAATATCGCCGAAAATGAGCAGTGGCAAAACAAAGCCCGTGGCCTGCTTGCCAGGTAGAACATATTGAAACACGGCCACGAACAGGACGCCGAGCCCGGCGATTCCAGTCTTCGAAATGCCGACCAGCAGCGCGCCGACGACCGCAACCACCCAATGCCACGGCTCAAGCGTCATGTCCCCGCCGCTGCATCTCCGACCGCACTTTCATTGAACGCGCCCTGGGCGACGTCGAACACCTGCCACGAACCGAGCTCCGCGTCGGGCAGCGCGGTACCGGTCGCAATAATCTGGCGCTCCGCTCCGAGGCTGGCCCAGAACCGGCGGCGGCGTTCAGGATCGAGTTCGTTGAGCACATCGTCCGTGAGCAGAACCGGCTGCACCCCTGAGCGATCTCGAAAATAGCGCGTCTGGGCCAAACGCAAAGCGAGCACCAAGCTCCGCTGCTGGCCCTCGGAGCCGAAATCGCGCGCGGGGCGCCCGCCGAGTTTCAATTCGCAGTCATCGCGATGCGGACCGGCCAGCGTCGTTTTCATCAGTACATCGCGCGGTCGGTTCTTTTCAAAAACAGCCTGCCATTCGGCCGGGGTCACCGCGGGCGAACTCGCGTCGTAAACCACTTCCGCCTCCTCGTCCACGCCGGCGATGGCCGCGTATTCGGAACGAGCGTGGTCGCCCAGACACCTTACCCCGGCGGCCCTTTTCACCGAGAGCTCTCCCGCCGATGCGGCCAGCAGATGCTCGAACGAGCTTATTTCGGACGCGCCGCTGTCCCGCTTCAAGAGGCTGTTTCGTTCGTCGAGCGCCCGATGATAGGTTTGCAACGACTGAAGGTAGCTGGCGTCCATCGCGGAAAGCGTAAGATCGAGCCACCGTCGGCGCAACGCGGGAAGACCCCGGATCAACTGTTGATCCTGCGATGAAAAAACGACGGTCGGAAACCGGCCCAGATATTCGCCCAGGCGGGTGACCCGCTCGCCATCGCAGCTGACCTCTTTCCCTCCCGCCCGCCACTTGACCACGATGCGGGTTTCCTTGAAGCGCTCATGCTCGAGTTCGCAGGCAAGGGCCGCTTCGCTCTCGCCATGTGCGATGAGCAGCTTGGTGTCCGTGGTGCGAAAGGACCTCAGCGCCGTGATAAACCCGATCGCTTCCAGCAGGTTCGTTTTCCCCTGGCCATTCGGTCCGACAAAGAACTGCTGCTCTCCGCGAAACTCGAGTTCTGCCAGCGCGATGTTTCTAAAGTTCTGGAGCGTGATTCGCCGGATGCGCATCGGGGTTGGTGAGGGTATCCGGCAGCAGAATCAAATGCGCACGACGTTCGGATTTTGTTCTCCAAGTTCCCGGCTCACTTCGACCAGCGCCTGAATCAAACCCTGCCAATCGGCCTCCGTGGTGGCCCAGCCAGCACTGATTCTCAATACCCGTTTCGCTTCTTCTCCCCGCACCCCAAGCGCGGTCAAGACATGCGATGGCCCTTCCTTCCCGGTCGCGCAGGCCGAGCCGGTCGATACCTGGAAACCGCGTTTGTCGAGCTTGGCCACCCAACGGTGGTTCGGCGAAGACGGCATCAGCAACGAGACGGTGTTCCACAACCGTTCCGCTTTGGCCGCGACAATGGAGGTCCCCGGAAGAGCGACGGCGATGTCGCGCTCGAATCGCTGCCTCCAGCCCAGGCGCTCCGTTTCCAGCATGACCCGGGAAAGTTCGGCTTCTGCCAGCGCGGCGGTCATCGCCGCGACCCCCGGAAAATTTTCGGTTCCACCTCGGTAACCTCTTTCCTGTGCGCCGCCGAGCAGGGCGCGGAAACTTTCCGAATGGTCGGCCACTTTCAGAAAACCGACCCCTTTCGGCCCGCCGAACTTATGCGCGGAACCGATCACCCAGTCGGCCGCGGCGAGGCCTGCGGCCGGAAGTTTTCCCATCCATTGCGTGGCATCGCACAAATAGGGTATGCCGGCGGCTCGGCACAACGCGGCGATTTTTTGCCACGGTTGGATCACGCCCGTTTCGTTGTTCGAGGCCATCACCGCCACCGCCAGAACGGAACGGGTTTGCGCCAGCGTCTCCAGGTGCTGCAGCTCGGTCGTGCCATCGACCGCCACGCCAATCCAGATAATGCGGTTCTTAAACCGCTGCTGGGCGGGGGCCAGGACGCTCGGATGCTCGGTGGGACTCACTCCGATGTGGGCCCCGGGGGGAAGCATGCGCGCCCAATGGCTGATGACTGCATTGGCGCCTTCCGTGGATCCGGAGGTGAAAATGATATTTTCCGGCTTCGTCCCCAGAAACTCCGCTATGCGTGCGCGCGCTGCATCGAGCCGGAGCCGGACGCGCGCGCCTTCACGATAAGGACTGGAAGGATTTGCCCAGGCATCGTCGCATGCCTTGAGCCACGCTTCCCTCGCGACGGCAGAGAGGGGGGTCGTCGCGTTGAAGTCAAAATACGGCATACAGCGAATGAATAGAACCCGCGGGAGGGGGCAAAAGCCAATTTGCTGCCGGGAAACATAAATACCGCAAAAAAGTTATATAAATTTGCAGGAATCGGCGGCTTTTCCGACGTGACGCCCCGGTCCCTTGCGTCCAAACAGGCTCAATGACCTTCGACGCCAGTCTGACCGCGACGATCAAGACCTTCGAGTCGCTCGCGCTTCTCCGTCCGGAAATCGAGCGCGCGGCCGAGCTCATCGTGGCGACATTGAAGCGGGGGGGAAAGTTGATCATCTTCGGGAACGGAGGCAGCGCCGCGGAAGCCCAGCATTTTTCAACCGAGCTGGTCGGACGGTATTTCAAAAATCGCCGCTCGCTGCCTGCGATCGCGCTCAACGCCGATGGATCGCTCGTTTCCTGCATCGGCAACGATTATGGGTTCGAAAACGCGTTTTCCCGCCAAATCGAAGGGCTGGCGCAACCGGGCGACCTGATTATTGCGATCACTTCAAGCGGCAACTCGGCAAACATCCTTTCAGCGCTGGCATGTGCTTCGCAGCGAGGGCTGAAAAGCATCGCCTTGCTAGGTCGCGGCGGCGGCAAAGCCAAGGGCCTCGCGACGGTGGACTTGATCGTGCCCGGAGAATCCGGCCGCACGGCCCAGGAGGCGCACCTCTTTCTCATCCATCACTTTTGCGACTTGATCGATCTGGAGTTCGATTAGGCGCATAGTTGCGAAAGGGGCCTGCCCTGACGGGAACGCAGCCGGTATGGCGCAAGGGGTGGAAACGGCTGTCCCGAAGAGGTTGTTTCGTGTTCGGCGGATCCTCAGTCGCTCGGCGGGCAAGAACCTACGACAGCTTGGGGCCGCGCGCGCACGCCCGACCGGAACGGCCAGTGGGCGAGCCGGTCTTGCCTTAACATGAAAACAAGCACCCACGATAAGATCGAAGGCACGGCCAAGGACCTCAAAGGAAAGGCGCAGGAAAAAACCGGCCGCGCGCTCGGCGACCCCAACCTGGAACAACGGGGACGCGACCAACAGGTCGAAGGCAAAGTGCAAAAAAAAGTCGGGGATATCAAAAAGGTATTTGATCGCTAGTAACTGCAAGTTCAGTGCATTTCTTGCGGCCCGCGCAGCCATGCGCGGGCTTTTTGTTTTTGCGGCGGCCTAATTCGTCTACCTGTCGCTTGCCTGTTGCAATACGCCAGGCGGCCACAATTAATGGACGTTCCGCGTAACCGCATACAAACGGTCAACGTCCCAGTACCACGACTCTCGTCTCCCGCTATGTTTGGTTTCGCAGCAATGCTCAAACCCAGCATCCAGCTCATCTCCTTCTGATTTCTCTCAAGCAGGTCCGGCTTCCTCCGATTAGCCGATGTTTCATGATTCCAACGTTTTTTCCGGTTCAGCAGTCGGGTTCCACCCGACGACTCCAGCTCCCGTTGCTCGCTCTCGCGCTCGTCGCTCTCGCCTCCGGCGCTCTCACCACCGCGGTAGCGGAGCCCTTTGAGGTCCTAGTCCGCCGGAGCAATCGCGGAATCTGGCTGAGTGGCGACAGCAATAGTCCCGCGGTCTGGATCGACGGCCGACTGAGAGTGTACCAAAGCATCGCGCCGGAGAATGGCAGTGCGGGCGGCGTCGCGAGTTATGCGGAGGGCCCTTATGTATACAGTCTCCGCACCAAGCGGCCGGTCTCGCCGGATCGAGCGCTGCTGGACGAGTATTCACCGAAGGCCTACGGGCCATGGTTCGAGGCCGTCGTACCCGACGAGTCGGGCAATCTGTGGGCGTACTACCATGCGGAATACGTGTCGGAAGACCTGACCAAAATTCACCCTCGGATCGGCGCGCAGGTCTCGCGGGACAATGGCGAAACCTGGCAGGACCTGGGCGTCATCCTCGACACGCCCCCCGGCACGGACGAGCCCAATTCGTATCTTGGTTACGGATTCAGCGGCGGCAACGGCGATTTTTCCGCGGTGCTCGACCCCTCTGGCACCTATCTGTACTTTTTCTTCACCCAATACGGGCGGACGGCGCAAACTCAGGGGATTGCGACGGCCCGTTTGCGATGGTCCGACCGCGACGCTCCCGTGGGCAAAGTCGAAAAATGGCACGATGGCGCGTGGATGCAGCCCGGCCTGGGCGGCGAAGCCGATTCGTTTCTTCCCAATGTGGGCGACGCACACGGTCTTCAGGCCGATTTCGATTTCTGGTGGGGGCCATCGATCCATTGGAACACGCATTTGCAGCGCTACGTGATTCTGCTCAACCGGTCGAACACCGGAAATTTCAGCGCACAAGGCATTGCGCCCAACTGGTACATGTCGGCTTCTGACTTGGAAGATCCCACGACCTGGGACGAACCTCGCCCGCTCGTTTTTCCCCAAGGACAAGAGGGCGGTTGGTACCCGCAGGTGATCGGCACCGAACCCGGCGAAACCGACCGCCTCGCAGGCCGGATGGCGCGTCTTTTTATCGGCGGAAACTCCGATTTGGAGATCCACTTTCTGCGCGAGGGAGAAGAGCCCTTGCCGACCACGCTCCCCGCGAATCTTCCGGCCGAACCGTCCATGCCGTCGATGACCGTTGAAGCCGGCGGCGAGACGGCCTCAATCACGATTTCCGCGGGAACCACACTGACGATCGTTGGACGCGCCACTGATGCCGACGGAGATATCGAGGATCACTGGTTGGAATTGCGCAATCCGGCCGGCCTCTGGAGTTGGGAAGGCTGGCTGACGACTCCCGACTGGGAGGGCGGCTTGATGGGGAACGGTTTCGGGTCGACCAAATCGGCTGACTTCACTTTCAACGAAACGGGCACGTATCTAGCCCGCACATGTGCCATCGATTCCTTCGGCGTGTGGGTGACGGCAAAAGAAGTAACGATCCAAGTCGTGGCGGGAGATGCACCTCCGCCTCCGCCCGACGACACACCTCCTTCCGAGCCTCCGCCGCCAGCGCCTCCGACCGAACCGACTCCGCCTCCGCCCGCGCCTCCCACGGAACCAGCGCCTCCACCGCCACCGGAGCCCACTCCCACCCCACCTCCTGCGCCCGAGCCGCCGCCAGAGCCTACACCCGCTCCGCCCCCTCCTGAGCCGAACCCCGCTCCGACGGAACCTAATCCGCCGCCGCCTCCTCCTGCGCCTCCGCCGAGTAGCACTCCCCAATTGCCGCAATTCCGGATCACCGTCGACGGCGCCGAGCAGGACCTCGACATTGCGGTCGGCGCCACCCTGACCATCACCGGCGAGGCCACCGATGCGAACGGAGATATGTCCGACCATTGGTTGGAAATGCAAAATCCCTCCGGCGTGTGGAGCTGGGAAGGATGGCTCTCGACCCCCGCATGGGAGGGAGGTTTGCAGGGAAACGGCAGCTCTTCGACCAAGACCGCCACGTATACCTTCGCGCAACCCGGGGTGTACCTCGTTCGTACGACCGCCATCGATTCGGCGGGAAGCTGGGAGTTATCGCGCACGCTGGTGATACGCGTGCGGGAATAAGCGTCCCGCGACAACTCTGTGCGCTCGTCCCGGAAAACCGGGGCGCGCGCATCGCCTCGCGCCCCCCGGACGGCCTCGACCGCGATGCAGATCGGTCACGCCGCCAAAGACGGCGGCTTCCTCCCGGCGCTCGGACTACTTTTGCTCGACACGGTTTTTCAAGAACGTCAGCACGTCCTGGAACTTGGTTCGGTTCGCTTCGTCGGCCGCGACCAGATTCTCATGGGCTTCGAGCACGAGGCGCGCGCTGTCCAACTCCGTTTTCGATTCGCAGGGAAGCGGAGTCGGGTCGGAGGCAGCCAGCGCAGGGTTCTCATTGGGGTCCACCGTCACGATGCGGTGCAGCCCCAAGTTTCGCATCAGCTCTAGATTCCGGGGTCCGACCCGCGCAAGGACAAGGCTGCCCGGCGGGTTGAGCTTGCGCAGCTTGAGCCCCGCGCCGGCCAGCACGCCGAGAAACGTGCTGTCCATGCTGGCGCAGTGTTCGAAGCTGATAACGAACCGAGTCCGCCCCTGTTTGAACATCGCCGCCAGAAAATCGTTGAGACAGGAACTGTTTTGAAACGACGCCCGTCCCTCGATCCGCACAACCACAGGATCGCTCTCGGCATCGACGAGATAAACGGGTTTGGCGGCGTCGGACATAATGGAAGAAGCGAAGCGAGAGCGGCGGCGCGAGCGGAAGCGACTCTTGCCGGCGCCGCGAGCAGTCGCGACTAGTTATTCGACACGATTTGTCTCAGTACGTACGGAAGGATTCCCCCGTGTTGATAATAGTCGATTTCGATCGGCGTATCGATGCGGCAACGCACGGCGATTTTTTCCTCCACCCCGGTCGCCCGTGTGATGACCAGAGTCAAATCTTGTTGCGGCTTGAGGGAACCGTCGAGGCCCACCACATCGTATGTCTCCATGCCATCGAGCTTCAATGTCTGGGCGCTGACACCGTCCTTGAATTGCAGGGGCAGAACACCCATGCCCACCAGGTTCGAGCGATGAATCCGCTCGAAGCTCTGAGCGACCACCACTTTCACGCCCAGCAAATTCGTGCCTTTCGCCGCCCAGTCGCGCGACGAGCCCGTGCCGTACTCTTGCCCGGCAACGACAATCAGCGGGGTATTCGTTTCGCGGTGACGCATCGCCGCGTCGTAGATCGGCATCTTCTCGCCGGTCGGCTGAAAGATCGTCAAACCGCCCTCCTCGCCGCCGAGCATGAGGTTCTTGATCCGGACATTGGCAAAGGTGCCCCGCGTCATGATGCGATCGTTGCCGCGGCGCGAACCGTAGCTGTTGAAATCCTCGTACGAGACACCGTTCTCGAGCAGGAACTTTCCTGCGGGAGAGGATTTCTTGATCGCGCCAGCCGGTGAAATATGGTCCGTCGTCACCGAATCGCCGAAAATTCCAAGGGCGCGAGCGCCGCGGATGTCCGCGATGTGCCCGGGCTTCATCGAAAAATTGAAGAAGAACGGAGGCTCTTGGATATAGGTGGATTTCGAGTCGAACTTGTAGGCGTCGCCCACCGTGGTGGGGATTTCGTTCCACTTCGGATTCTGCGCCGCAAAATCGGCATAAAGCTTCCGAAAAACTTCGGGTTTGAGCGCCGCCTGCATCTCGTTGCGGATCTCAGCCAGCGAAGGCCAAATGTCCCTCAGGAAGACTGCTTCCCCCGATTTGCCTTTGCCGATGGGCTCGGACGCCAGATCGACATCGACGCGGCCGGCCAGAGCGAACGCGACAACCAGCGGAGGGGACATCAGGAAATTCGCCTTGATGTTCTGGTGCACGCGCGCTTCGAAATTGCGATTGCCCGACAAGACGGACGCCGCGACGAGGTCGTTTTTCACCACCGCTTCCTCGATCGGCGCCGCCAACGGACCGGAGTTGCCGATGCAGGTGGTGCAGCCATAACCCACGAGGTTGAAACCGAGGCGATCGAGATACGGCTGCAGGCCGGTTTTTTCGAGGTAATCAGAAACCACGCGCGAACCGGGCGCCAGCGATGCCTTTACCGTGGGGTTCACCGACAAGCCTCTCTCGACCGCTTTCTTCGCCAGCAAACCCGCCGCGAGCATGACCGAAGGATTCGACGTGTTCGTGCAGCTCGTGATCGCCGCGATCAGCACGCTGCCGTGTCCAACTTGTCCTCCGCCAGCGGGCAACGGCGCGGCTGCGACCGGGTCCGGGGTCGGTCGATTGTTGGCCATTTCCAGCTCCGTCGTCGGGTTTGTGTTTTTCTGGAGCGACGCCTTCGTCGAAACGGGTTCCTGGCTTCCACCGCCGGGGACGACTTTCCCGCTGCCGTTGTTCACGGGCACGCGGAGACCGAAGTCCTCGGCCTTTTTGCCAAATCCATTTTCTGTGACCGGCTTGGAGAAAGCGGTGACAAACTCGTTCTTCAACCTAGATAATTCGATTCGGTCCTGGGGCCGCTTCGGACCGGCTACGCTCGGCACCACGGTGCCGAGGTCGAGATCGAGGTCGGTCGAGTACTCGATCTGGCCGCGCTGCGGGATGCCCCACAGACCCTGCGCTTTGTAGTAGGCTTCGTAGGTTGCGAGGTGGCTGTCGGGGCGCCCGGTGGCCCGCAGATAGTTCACGCATTCCGCGTCGATGGGGAAGAAACCCATCGTAGCGCCATACTCGGGAGCCATGTTGGCGATGGTCGCCCGATCGACGACGGGCAAGGCCGCCGCTCCCGGTCCATAGAATTCAACGAACTTACCGACGACTTTCGCCTTCCGAAGAACCTGCGTAAGCGTGAGGGCGAGGTCCGTCGCCGTGACTCCTTCGCGGAGCGAACCGGTCAAATGGACGCCCACAACGTCGGGAGTAAGGAAATAGACGGGTTGTCCCAACATGCCGGCTTCGGCCTCGATGCCGCCCACTCCCCAGCCGACGATACCGATCCCGTTGATCATGGTCGTGTGCGAGTCTGTGCCGACGAGAGTGTCCGGATAATAAACTCCCTGGTCGTCGCTCAGCACACCTTTGGCCAGGTACTCGAGGTTGACCTGGTGAACGATGCCGATCCCCGGCGGAACGACCTTGAACGTGTCGAAGGCCTGCATGCCCCATTTCAGGAACTGGTAGCGCTCCCGATTCCGCTGAAACTCGATCTCCAGATTGCGCAAATAAGAATCGGCCGTGCCGCTAAAATCGACTTGCACCGAGTGATCCACGACTAAATCCACCGGCACGAGGGGTTCGATAATCTTGGGGTTCTTGCCCAGCTTTGCCACGGCCGAGCGCATCGCGGCCAAGTCCACCAGAAGCGGCACACCCGTGAAGTCCTGCAGGACAATGCGAGCCACGACGAAGGGAATTTCTTCGGTTCGAGCAGATTTTGCTCCCCAATTCGCCAATTCGCGAATCGCTTGTTCCGCCACCCTCTTGCCATCGCAGTTGCGGAGCAGCGATTCCAGCACTAGCCGAATCGAGACGGGCAGGCGGGAAATTTTCCCGATGCTGGCTTTTTCGAGGGCCGGCAGCGAATAAAACTTATGCTCGGCGCCCGAAGCATGGAACGTCTGTAGCGTGTTGAAGGGATTGGGAAGGCTCATGGAAGACGAAAGAGAATCGCAGACTACCCGCCAAGTCGCAGCGGCACAAGTGGGGCCGCCAGCCGCGCGCGGCTGGCGGCCGAAAACGGACTACCTGGATAGGGCTGCTTGGACAGCTGCGAAATTCGGCAAGTCCTTTGGGGTCGGAGTCTGCTCGGCGTACTTCACAACACCGTCTTTACCGATGACAAACGCAGCACGGGCCGACGTGTCGCCTATCCCCGCCAGCATGGGGAATACAACGTCGTAAGCTTTGGTGACCTGCTTGTTGAGGTCGGAAAGGAGGGTAAGTCCAATCTTGTTCTGCTTGGCCCACGCCTCCTGCGAAAATGCGTTGTCGACGCTGATCGCGTAGACTTCGGCATCGAGGCTGGTGTAGCTGTTGAGGCCCGCCGTGATGTCGCACATCTCCTGCGTGCAGACACCCGTGAACGCGGCGGGGAAAAAGAGCAGAACGGTATTCTTCTTCCCGAAATTGTCGCTCAACTTGACGTCTTTTAGGCCGTCCGCGGCCTTCGTTTTCAGCGTGAAATCAGGGGCTTTTGAGCCAACAGCGATAGGCATGGGATGTAGCAGATGAGGGTTGGATGAACGCCGGCACGAACGCTTCGAACCGGAAAAGAGGTGAGGCTAGTGGGCCCGGGTTGCATTAGACAAACCGATTTTCCCGAAAGAAGACCGGGTTTTAGTTCCAGTCGGGAAGCCATTAGATTTCATGTCAGAGAACCACTTCGTACAGCGGCGAAGAAACTTTCCTCCGCTTCCCGTGCCACCCGGCGACAGCGTTGGCCGGGCGCAATCCCACCCTTGACCCCGCCGCCCCTCCCGCGCTTTTCTCACCCTTCCGCATGACCCTCCTGGACGATTTTAGATGGCGCGGCCTGTTGGCCGATTGCACCGACGAAAGCGCGCTCTCCGAGCGCCTCTCCAAAGGGCCCACCACACTCTATTGCGGCTTCGACCCCACCGCGGATTCGCTCCATGTCGGCAATCTCGTTGGATTGCTCGCGCTGCGCCGTTTTCAGCTGGCCGGCCACCGCCCGATCGCTCTCGCCGGCGGGGCCACGGGAATGGTGGGCGACCCATCCGGCAAGTCGCAGGAGCGCAACCTTCAGACACCGGACCAAGTGGCCCACAACATTGCGTCCGTGAAGGCACAGTTGACCCGCTTTCTCGATTTCAACACGGGCGCAAACGCAGCGCTGCTCGTGAACAACAGCGACTGGACCGCGCCGGTCAGCTACCTTGAGTTCCTGCGCGACGTCGGAAAATATTTCACGATCAACTGGATGGTCGCCAAGGAGTCGGTGCGCGCGCGGATGGAAGACCGCGAGAACGGCATTAGCTACACGGAGTTCAGCTACATGCTGCTCCAGGCATTCGACTTTTATCACCTGCGCAAGACGCATGAGTGCGAGCTGCAGGTCGGCGGAAGCGATCAGTGGGGGAACATCACCGCGGGCACCGAGCTTTGCCGCAAGAAACTCGAGACGACGGTCTGGGGACTCACCTTCCCTCTGCTCACGAAGTCGGACGGCACCAAGTACGGCAAGACCGCCTCAGGTGCGGTCTGGCTCGATGCCAAGCGGACATCCCCGTACCGCTTCTATCAGTTTTTCATGCAGGCCGAGGACGCCGACGTGGTGAAACTGCTCAAGGTGCTCACATTCCTTTCTCATGAGGAAATCTCGGCGCTCGAAACAGAAGTCAAAACGAACCCTGGGGCTCGCGCCGCCCAAAAAGCGCTGGCCCGCGAAGTGACGACGCTCGTCCACGGCAAAGGGGCCTACGACGACGCGCAGCGCGCGAGCGAAATCATGTTTGGCGGCGGCCTGGACGGTATCGAAGAAGCAATCTTCAACGACGTCGTGGGCGAAGTCCCGACCAAGGATCTGGAAAAAGCGAAACTGGAGGGTTCCGGAACCCCGCTCGTCGAGTTACTGGTCCACGCCGGTTTGGCCTCGTCGAAAGGACAGGCCAGAAAAGACGTCGAAGGCGGCGGGATCTATGTGAACAATATCCGCGAAGCGGATGTGCATCGCACCCTCGCCCCGACGCACCTTCTGTTCGGCAAATACGTCCTCCTCCGCAAAGGCAAACGAACCTACGCTGTGCTCCGCGCAGTGTGATCTGGGATTGCAGGTGTTATTCCATCGAATCAGCCCGTGAATTGTCATCCTTGAGCAGAGCGAAGGATCCAGCTCGACGTCGCCGTCGCGGCCAAACTGGATCCTTCGCTGCGCTCAAGGATGACAACGCAGGGACCCAGCAACTCCACGCCGCGCTGAGGGGGCCGCACTCAGGCGGTGAAGGCAATAAATCGCTTTACTCCGGGGACACTGGTTATGACTGAACCCGATTAGCCTTTCCCCCGTCCAATCGTTCACTCGTCCCGGCGTCCGCCGCCAGCGACGGACAGCAACAGGTACAACAAATAGCCGAGCGAGGAGACGAAGGCGGCCACATAGGTGAGGGCGGCTGCGTTCAGGGTTTCGTTGACGCCCTGCATTTCGTCGCGGCCGACAATCCCGAGGCCCACCAACTGCTCCTTGGCGCGCTTGCTCGCGTCGAACTCAACCGGCAGCGTGACCAATTGGAAGAAGGTCATGATCGCCAGCGCCGCAATACCGAGCTGGAGCAACAATCCCCCACCCGACATGTTAGCCATGAGGTAGAATCCGAATCCGGTCACCATGTACGCCACCGGCGCCGCGAACTTCACAACCGGCACGAGATTCTGCCGTAGCGACATCATGGAATAACCCACCTTGTGCTGAATGGCGTGACCCGCCTCGTGCGCAGCTACGCCGAGCGCCGCAAGCGAGGTGCCACGGTAGTTGTTGGTGGACAAAGCGAGCCGCTTGTTCATCGGGTCGTAATGATCCGTCAGCTGCCCCGGGACTTCGACAATCTCGACGTCGTGGATGCCGGCGCTGCTCATCACGGCCTGCGCCGCCTCCAGTCCAGTGATATGACCACGGGAGGGGATTTCGACATTCTTGGCATACGCGCTGGAGACTTTCATCTGCGCGTAGAAACCTAGGAGGATGGGAACGAGTACGAGGAGGATCCAGAGTGTCATGATAGGTGTTGTTGAAAGTGAAACGACTGCGATTCTCTGACTGTAGCACATTGCGGCCCAAAGAACACGAACCGCGAATGAATCCTACGCCCCTCCCAACGTGCGGAATTTCCGTCGTTTGCAAGGTCGCAATGAGCAGGATGGAAAAGACGTTAGAAATTGGAACGAAGGAGTCGGGACGTAACGTCACATCCCCTGGTAAAGACGCCCACTCGCGTCACACCCTAAAAAGGAAATCCGATCGAGAAATGGAGCGTTCCGCCCGGATCGAGCGGGCGCGGATTCATGTTGCGGCCATATTCAAGGCGGATCGGGCCGATTAAACTGTGATAACGCAGGCCCAAACCGACGGTGTAGAGGATCTCGTCGAAGGGATAGTCGCTCAGGGTAGCAGCCGTCCCGACAGAATCGCTGAAGAGGACGACTGACCACGACTTTGTCAGGGCCTGTTCGAGTTCCACGTCGAAAAGGAGGTAGCTCTTTGCCCCGATAAATTTTCCCTCCGCCCCACGCGGCGCGGCCTCGCCATCCTGGTAGCCCCGAATGCTGCGGTCACCGCCCGGATAAAACCGTTTGTTCACCGGCACCGTCATGTTCTCCTTCGCCCCGTAATCCGTGATCACTCCGTGAGTGAGCCCAAGATGCACCCACCGGCTGCTGCCGAAACGGGTGTGATACGAGCCTCCAAACTCAAGACGCTGGTAGTCGACCTGGCCGCCCAGCCTTCGACTGGCGCCCTCAACTTGCCCAAACCAGCGGTAGCCGTGCCGCGGCCGCAGCGGGTTGTCCCGGCGCTCCTTGGACAGGGTTCCCTCAAGGCTCACCACGGTCGTTTGCTTGTTGTCGATCTCGCTCGTGGCCAGCGTATTCTCTGCGTTTCGCAGCGATTGAAACGTGAGTCCGCCCGTTCCTTCGGCCCTCAACCAACGGACGGGGCGTTTGAGGGTGAAGTTGGCTCCATACTCTTGCCGCAAAAAAGCGCGTTCCTCCCGGCGCAAACCGAAAAGTTTCGCGGTGCCATCGATCGATTCGCCGAAAAGCTCGGGCACCGTGTAGGAATACTCACCACGGAGACTTTTCATGGATACAATCGTCTCCGCCCGCGACTGGTGCGCGCGGCCCCAGAGGTTTCGTTGCCGGAGCTCCACTCCTCCCCGAAGTTGTTCGTAACTTCCGTAGCCAAACAGCAAATTTGTGTCGAATCGCCCCGTCTCTTTCAGCACGTAGACGACATCGCGCACGGGCCCCGTGGAAGGATCGTAACGCACATCCACGCTATCGAACACGCCGAGTCGGCCAAGCCGATAACGGGTTTGCTCGACCTCGACCGGATTCAAAAGTCGCCGGTCCAGCGCCTGAACGCGGCGGCGCAAAATGACATTGCGGGTGTGCGCGTTGCCTTCGAAGCGGACGGTCCCGATCCGCACCGGGCCGGAGGCGGTCACCTGCGCGACGACGGTCACGCGTTTCGTCCCTCCACTGGCCTCGGCCTCCTCGGGATGGAGCTGAACGCGCACGTCTGCGAACCCGTGACCGAAATACAGTCGCCGGATTTCGTTCGTCAGGTCCTGCCGCGCCGCCGGCGACCAGGGTCGACCCGTCCAGTGTTTGAACTCGGGCTTCAAGCCCGACGCGTTCCCCTGCTCCGCCACCTTGACCTCCCCGATTTCATAACGCAGCCCTTCCCGCACCGCCACAGTGACCGCCATTCGACCCTCCGGCGGCTTGATCGGACTCGTCTGTGCTTTCACTTCCGCGTCCATGTAACCTCGGTGGCGCAGTTCGGCCCGCAGATTGTCCGCCGCCCGATTCACTTTTCCGGGGGAATAGGAACGCGCGAGTTCCGTCAGGAACAATGTACCCTCAGGCCGAAAAAACGCACTCGCACTGTCGGCTGGCAACACGGTCAAGCCCGAGAAATCCACGGTCTCGATAAACGAGCGCTGTCCTCGCTCAACGAGAAAACGAACCTCCGTCGCCTTCAGGTTTCGCGGCACCGTAGATTCGAGGGACGCATCGAAAGGAAACTTCTCTTTCCGACCATCGGCCCACACCACGTCGATCACCACGCGAGGAGTTTGAAACCCCTCTTCCTTCAACGTGGAGATCAAGAGAAAAGCCGCGTCTTCCACTGCGTTGGCGTCGAGCCAGGAGCCGCGCTCCTCGCCGAGAATGCGCTCGAGGGCGATGCGAACTTCACGATCGCGCAACCAGCCCATGCCCTCCACGCGGAGTTTGGCTGGCTTCGGCTTGTCTTCTTTCCCCTCGGCCGGCCAAACCGGCACCGACGCGGCAAGCAAGAGCGAAAGAAGAAACAGAAACCGGTCACTTCTTCGCATCGGTCTTTTTCCTTTCTTTCTCCCGCCGGAGCTGCTCCGACAACGCCAGCCACTTGGCTCCTACGTTGTAGGCGTCGAATTCGTCGTATTCGCCGATCAGCGCCCAGCGGTCGTTCAACTGATACTCGATATGATAGGTTTCTCGGCCTTGCCGCGAAATGCGCTCTCCCGACGAGAAGATCAGACGATCGGGTTTGGTCGGGTCCCCGCTGACCCGGTTGAGCAAACTCTGGCCCAGGAATTTCCCCATCTGCGTCACGCGCTTCTGGGTGGTATAGTTGACTTCATTGCGCGGTGTCTCGCCTGCCATGACCATCAAGAGCACCTGCTCGGAGTCCAGCGGTGGGCTGGAGGAAAAGACGACGTTGGGCGTGGCGGGCGTGCCGGTGATTTCCAGGCGTAAATCATAGCCATACTTCCTGGTCGTGCCGATGACGGAGATTGCCGGCTCGGTCGGGTTTTCCTCTGTCAACCGCGCCGTCCCCTCCTGCACCGCAAACGCCGCGAAGGGCAGCATGATCTGGCCCTCGTTGACCTCCACGCCGCCGATCGCGCGCGGTGTGCCCAGCGTGCCTCGCAAATCGAAATCCATCGAGGCTACTCCGTTGAACACCGGGGTCCGCATGCGCAAGAAACGATCGCCGTGAATACGGAGGCCGATGATCCAGCCATTAAAAGGCGCGTCTTCGACCGAAAAATACGGCGGCCGCGTTTCGGAGGAGCGGCCTCCGCTGGGCATGAAATTCCTCACATCCGACAAGAACAGTCCGTTGGTCATCCGCACTTCGCCCGACACGCGGGGCCGTCCCCCCTGGGTCTGCCCCAGCTTCAAATCGAGATCGCCGCGAAGCAACAGGCCGGCCTGGCGAACGAAAGGCACATTCGTACCTTTGACGGAGAGATCGTACACGGGCTCTTTCTGCGAAGGCAGATCCACTTTGCCCGTCAAGGTGATTGCCTGGCCCCCCAGGCGACCCGTCACCTCCTTCGCGTACACCGTCCGACCATCCAGCGCCACATCGATGCCGATGTCCTGCAACACGCCTAACCCGCCCATCGGCCTCGTCGCCGCATCCTTCACCCGGAGAAAGCCCGAAAGCCTTCCGCTTTCGCTCACGGTTGCGTCGAGCTGCAGCCGGCCCTTGGGGGCGACTTGCGCCGGCAGGTAAGTCGCGAAGGCGGCGAGGTCGGCATCCGGTATCTGGATACGAAGCTCTCCTGCCTTGAGCGCGAACTCCGCCGGAGATTTTAAAAGTTCCGACCATTGCGCGCCCTCCATCGAGATATTGCCGTGCGCATGCACCGCCTGTCCCGCCACCGTCGCGTCGAAGGTTTTTAGAACGACGCCGGCTCGACCGGCGTCGACAACCACCTGAATGTTTTCGGCCGGCGGCACTTTCACGTTCAACCGTTTTCGATCCACCTCGACTTTGGCCGTGCGGAAATGACCCTGCCCAGTCGGAGCCTTCCAGGTTCCCTGAAAGGACAGGCGCAGATCCGGGTTCTCGAGGGTCAAACCGCTCAGTTCGGCCAGCTCCTTCCAAAACGGGGCGTCGGGACGGCTCGAAGCGGTCATCGCCAACTGGCCCGCCTGATCGAGCCGAACGAGCGGCGCTTCGCCGGGATGGAAGGCCAGCGGCAACGTACCTTGCGCAATCAGGATTTCCTGCTCCCGATCCGTGGCCCGCAGGGTTTCGATCGTGACATTCTTCCCGTCACTGGCCGCCTTGAGATCGAGATTCACCCGACGCTCCTGGACCACCGTCAACTCGGCCCGGCCATTGAGAAAAAAGGTGGCTGGCCCGCGGTTCCAGTCAGCGCCAAAATCGAGGGACGGAAGGTCGAAGGCACCCCGCCCGACGGTGATGAACTCGCTGAACATGATATAGGAAATGAACCGCGCTTTGGCCCGCACAGATCCTTCCGGACCCACGCGCCCTGAAAGCTCGAGTACGCGGTCTCCCGCCGCCATCTTCAAAGACGAAAGGTCCAAGGTCGGTTTCCACCGCACCGTCGCTGGCTCAACCAACGCCAGTTCCTCCGTACCGGCGCGAACCAACCGCAAGCGACTGAGCAACAAGGCGTCCGCCCGGGTCGAACCTTCCGCCGTCAGCTCCGACGCTCCCGCCCCCGCTCGCGCCGTGAAGTTTTCCAGGATCGCGCCGCGCCCGTTCCAGGTGAGAGCGGTGGCAAGCGGATTGAGCGGCGCCACGGAGAGTTCGCTGATCGTCGCTTCCCCCTTGTGCTGGGGGTTCGCGAAAGGTCCCTCCACCTCGATCTTGAAGGATGCCTCTTTGAGCCGAGGAACACCGGCCCACCATGGTTCGATCGTGTCGCGTCGCAACTTTCCTTCTGCGGAAGCCGCGACAATCGATTTCTGCGTAAAATCGAGCTCGCCTTTGGCAAGCAGGCTTTCACCGGGTCCAAATGCAAACGCCACGTTGTCCAGACGGAGTCGCGGCCAGACCAATACACCGAAGAGCTCTACGTTGGGCAAAGCCTTGCCCCGAACCTCCAGCTTTTCCGCGTTGAAACGAAGTTCGACCCGCGGGACGCCGGCATCGGCGGGGCGGATGTCGGCCAAGCCCCTGATGATGCCTTTCGCCGGAAACCAGGGCTGCTGCGCCAAGTCGGAGGTAAGCGAAAACTGGGTGGTGCCGCTCCAGCGATTGGTCGCGTACTCGAAATGCGCGGGGTTGCTCAAGTGCGCGCTGACACCGGGCATTTCGATGCGCAGCGTCTGAACGGTGAGCGCATCGATGTTGCCGAAACTGCTGGCCTGGACGTGAAGCGGCGGAACCTCGTTGGTCGTCGCGGGCTCGCCGCGCACGTCGACGGTTACGTCGAAGCGGTCTTGCTTCCAGTCGAGATTCACGTCCCCGGTCACGGCGCTATAGACCGCCGGAAGCGACAACTGCGCACCCGCGACGCGCCAGGCTTTCGCCTGAAACGTCGCGGTTTCCGGCAGCCATCCCGTCGACGGAAACTCCGCGGAAAGGGGAGCTTTCTGTCCCCAAAGCTGAATGTCGCCCGCGAGTGACGAAGCCCGGCTCTCCACCTGCAGCGCGAACAATTCGTCAACCGCCCTCACGCCGACGTTCAGCCGATCCTCCTTCGGCGAGAATTTTACCTCGACGTCCGCCGCTCTACCCATAGTCGAGAGTCGATCGACCTTGAGCGACTGGCCCGCCCAACGCGCCGCCTCCAAATTCAATCTACCCGTCCCAAAGTCTACCCGCCCTTTCCCCGTCCGCGCCTGCGGCAGCCACCGATCGAGTGTCGATGCAATCTGCATCAGCTCCTTCCTCATGGGAACCCAGCCAGTGGATTGAGTCGGCGCTTTTCGTTCGGAGTTTGGGGTTAATTTGAGAGTCCAATCCCCGACAATGACCTCTTTAGCGCGCCCCCCCCGGTGACGCCAGTACCAGACGAGGGGCGAATCGAGTTCGACGCGACTGACCGCAGCCTCGAGGCCGGGTCGCTTCACAGCGACTCCATGAAGGGCAAACCGGGAATAGCTGAGTTTTTCGTAACGTTGAAAAGTGACCCCAAAGTCGGGTGCCTTCCACGACAACACGCCGCCCAGCCACCACGGCAGCAGAGCTACCGTCAGCAGGACCGCTGCCAGTAAGACACCTGCCAGGAGGAAGACTCGACGAAAACGGCGCATGGGGACCTGCACGCCGCGCGGCGCGGCGCTGGCGGCGTGACCTAAGCCGCTGGCATCAAACCGCTCCGACGCAACAATGCGTTCAAGTCCGGCTCCCGACCCATAAAGCCTCGATACAGTTCCGCCGGATCCGCCGAGTTCCCCTTGCTCAGGATGTGCTCGACGAACGCCGCGCCGGTCGCAGGATTGAAGATGCCTTCCTGCTTGAATCGCGTGAAGGCATCCGCATCCAGCACTTCCGCCCACTTGTAGGAGTAATAACCCGCGGCATATCCCACGGGATCCGCAAACAGGTGCGTAAATCGTTTTACTATGGTGGGAGCCGGAGGCTCGGTCGGCGTGAGGCAATCCGCAACGATGTCTCGAAGCTTGGGTTCCACATCGGCTTCGGAAGTGAATTCCCCGGCCCGCGCATGAAGGACCAGATCGGCCTTGGCAAACGCGACTTGACGCATCGTCGCACAGGCCGAGCGAAAGTTTTTCGCCGCAACCATTTTTCCGAATATGTCATCGGGAATCGGCGCACCTGTCTCGTGATGTCGCGCAAACAGGTCCAGGCTCTCCCGCTCCCAGCACCAGTTTTCCATGATTTGGGACGGCAGCTCGACGAAATCCCAGGCGACGTTCACTCCATTCAGCGATTTGATCTCCACTTCGCCCAATAAGTGGTGCAACAGATGCCCAAATTCGTGGAAGATCGTCTCGACCTCGCGATGGGTAAGCAAGGCGGGCTTGTTTCCGACCGGCGGTGTCATGTTGCCGCAGATCAGACCGAGGTGGGGATCACGGTGCCCGTCCGGCCGCGGGCCTCCCGTGATAAGATAATTCATCCACGCGCCGCCGCGCTTGGATTCACGGGGATGCCAATCCGCATAAAAAGACCCAACCGTCCGCCTCTTGCGATCGCGCACGTCATAAAACTTTACCTCCGGGTGCCAGACTTCAACCGAACGCTCGGCAATGGTCAGTCCAAACACACGCGAGGCGAGCTCGAACAGGCCGGTCACCACACGATCCATCGGCAAATACTGGCGCAGGACTTCCTCGTCGAAATCGTAGCGCGCTTTTCTCAGCTTCTCCGACCAAAAGGCGAGCTCCCACGGAGCCAGCGGTCCGGGAGCCGCCCCGGTCTGCTGCGCCTTGAACTCTTCGAGTTCGCGACATTCGCGACGAAACGCTTCTCGCGCGCGTTTTTCCAGATCCTCGATAAACTGCAGGGCCCGCGCACCCGATTTCGCCATCCGACGCTCGAGCGCCAGATCGGCAAAATGCGACTTCCCGAGCAGCGTCGCCTTCTCCGCCCTCAACGCCAGGATCTTCGGAATCAGCGGCCCGTTGTCGTGGGCCGGGCGGGCGCCGACACCAATGGCGGCCTCCCACATCTGCCGCCGAAGCGCGCCGTCCTGCAGATAGACCATGAAGGGCTCCTGCGAGGGCATATGAAGAGTGAATCGCCAGGCGGGTTTTTCGGGGGTACCCAGCCCCTTGCTTTCCGCGCTTCGTCGCGCCGCGGCTTTGGCCTGAGCCGGCAGTCCGGCCAGACGCGCTTCATCGTCGATCACCAACTGCCAGGCATTGGTCGAATCGAGCACGTTCTCGGAATATTTTTGGGTGATTTGAGCGAGTTCGGACTGCAAGGCCTCCAAACGCGCCTTCTTCTCGACCGGAAGGTCGGCGCCTTGCTGCCGAAAATCCGCGACGGTTTCGTCGAGAAATCGGCGGTACACCCCCCGCAGCGCGCCGGCCGCAGGCGTCGAGGCGAAAGCCTTCAGCCGCTCCCACAACGCGGAATTGAGGGGAATTTTTGCATAGAAAGCCGACACCTTCGGCAACATTTCGTTATGCGCTTCGCGCAGGGCAGGCGAATCGGCGACCGATTGCAGATGGGTCACCTTTCCCCACGCGAGGGTCAATGGCTCCGTCGCTTTCTCCAGCGCCAAGAACGTGCTTTCGAAGGTGACCCCGCCAAGATCCTGTTGCGCGATTCGATCAACGCTCTCTTGAGCGCGGCGCAAGGCCTCCTCGATGCCGGGCACGATCTGCTCCGGCTTGAGCTGCGACCAGCGGATCTCAAAATCGGTGGCGAGGAAAGGATTTGAGGACATGCCCCTCACTGCCCCCCGACTTCGGCCATTTGTCAACTCTGCGCTCCGAGGCGTCCGGAGCGGTTCTCTCGGGCTACACCGCCGCCTCGAAACGAAAAAAGACCCACGTCGCCGGCACTCCCTGGGTTCCCGCGAAACGCCGTTCGTAGTCCTGGAGCATCCTTCGCAAAATTGACGGGCCGACGACCCGCTTGGGCGCCGCGCCGACGCCATGCACGCTCCGCAGAAAATCGCGCGACGACCGATGCCAAAAAGTCCGGACTTCCGTCTCACCACGCACCACCTTCAAGCCCGAGCCTCGCAGCGCGGCGACCCACTGCGTCGCCGAACGCCACTCCAGGGGAGTCAAATCCTCACCGACCTGCTGCCATTCGGACAGACTTCCCTCCACAAAAAGTCCTCCGAGAATCCGACCGGACGGCGACAGACGCTCCCGCCACGCGTGGAAAAGCGTTTCGGGCGAGTGGGTCCATTGCAGCATGCTGCTGGAGAAAATCCAGTCCCACGGCCCGCCCTCCAATTCCTCCGCACCCATCGGGCGCCAGTCCAAGGCGGGCAATGACCGTTTACCGGCCGCACACATGACGGGAGACAAATCCGTGACGACGAGATTTCCGCTCCAATCGGCCAGGTGTCGCGTGAATAAACCGGGGCCGGCGCCCACTTCGATCGCGGAACCGCGCCGACTCGTGGGAAGCCACGCCGCCAGCCAAGCCGCCATGGCCGCCTGAACTGCGGCGTGCTCACAATACCGGGATGCCGCCCGGGAAAAACTGTCCAGGACCGCTGCGTTCACCCGACCACCTCTTTCAAGGCCTCAAGCAAACCCCCGGGTTCATGAGAGGCTCCCTCCCGAACGATGACCCCCGGCTTCGCCTCGGCCAGTATCCGCGCGTCCAAGAGCGGATCGCCGGAGCCGCACCACGCAAACCACCCCGGCGGCATCGGCCGACCGGCGCTGCCCATTTCCAGTTGGTCCAAGCCCCAAGACAAGTCGGTCAATTCCGCACGTCCCGGGTAGAACGATACGCCCACCTCTAGCCCAGCGCGGGCGTAGAAATCGGCCAGCGCAGCCGAAAAGTCGCGCTTCAGCCAACGTTTCAGGTAACGCAACTGAGTCCGAGCCACGCGTCCGCCGAGGCCTTGTTCGCTCAAGAGTGAAAATGTCGGCGCCAGCAGTGCGGCGCGCACAAACCGGGTCTGAAGCCCGGTCGCACTTTCCAACAGTAACTGTGCGCCAAAGGAATAACCGATCACCCAATCGAACGGACCTCTGGCCTCCAACTCCTGGACGGCCTCCGCACTGGCTGAAACGAACTCATGCTCCGCCGCCGGAAACGCGGCGCGCGCCTGTGGCTCAAACCAGCGCTCAGTGATCGCCCAGCCGAGAATCCAACCCATCTTCATCGGTCGACACGACATTCGGCCAGCGCGCGCACCACCCGATCCATCTCCGGTTCGCCAAAAGTCCGCTTAAGAGAAAAACGGAGCCGGCTCGTGCCCTTCGGCACGGTGGGAGGCCGCACCGCCGCCACGAGTATCCCCTGCTCTCGCAACCGCGCAGCCAAATTCAGCGCCGCCTCGGGATCATCCAGACGAATCGGCACAATGGGGGAGTTACCCGACGCTGCCTCCCAGCCTTCCGCCCTCAGCCGCGCCCGAAAGTGAGTCGACCGCTCTTGCCAGCGCTGATTCTCCGCCGACAGCTCGATCGCTCGCGACACCGCGGCCGTCGCGGCCGCCGCCGTCGCCGGGGGCAATGCGGTGGAATACACGAATTCGGGCGCTTCGTTCACCAGAAATTCACGGATGTTCTCGTCGTGGAATAGTGAATACGCACCCCCTCCGCCCAGCGCCTTGCCTAGGGTGCCGACCAGCACGTCGACCTCCCGCTCCACCCCGGCGGCTTTCGCCAATCCAGCGCCCTTCGGGCCGTACCAGCCGACCGCGTGCGCTTCGTCGAGAATCCAGCAGAAGCCGAAACGCCGCTTCAATCCGGCCAGGCGCGCCAAATCGGGAAAATCGCCGTCCATGCTGAACACGGATTCGCTAACCACGAAGACCGCTCCCGCGCCGGGTTTGGACTCCGCCAACATTTCCTCCAATTGGTCCAAGTTCAGATGGTCGTAGCGGCGCAACCTGGCGCCGCTGCGTTGTATTCCGGCGATCATGCTGTGATGAATGAGCTTGTCCGCCAGAACGAGATCTCCCTTCGCCGGCAGCGTCCCCAACACGCCGGCATTGGCGGCATAACCGCTCGTCCAAACGAGGCCGCGCGGAAAACCGTGCCACGAACCCAAAGCGTAGACCAACCGCTCGTGCGCCTCTGTCCATCCCGTGATCAAGGGGGAGGCCGAAGCGGAGACTCCATGCTGTTTCAGGGCTGCCGCCGCCGCCGCGACGACGAACGGATCGCGTGCCAGTTCGAGATAGTCGTTGTTCGCGAGATTGAGCTGCCCCGCTTTCACCGCGGACACCCGCAGGCGGCGGGTCAGGTTTTCAGCCTCCCGCGCGGCTAGGCTTTCGCGGGTTCGCCGGCCGATCGGCCCCGGCTCCCGTTGGCCTGGATTGGCAGTCGAGAGCACGCTCATCCCTCCGGCTGAAGCCGCGGGCTCGACGGACTCGCTCGGACCGGGCGATTCGCTCCAGACCGTGAGGAGCTCCATCAACGCTTCCGGCTGATCGGGTAAAAGGGCCTCCAATCGCTGCTCGGCCCACAACGGCAGCCCGAGGGTTCCGAGGACGCGCCGATTCGAATCGGCCACCGACGATTCGACCGGAGCCGTCGCATTCAACCAGAGTCCCGCTCTCAATCCGGCCTGCGTGGCCCGCAAATAGGCCATGCGCGCCTGTCCAATCGCACCGAGCCGGTCGGGCACGACCACCACGGTGCAATCCACCGCCACCTCCCGCGCAAAATCAGCCCAGTCGTGCCCTTCGTGGTCCAACGGCGAAGCAATGCCGCCGGCGCCCTCCAAAATCAGCCAATCGCATTTTGGCAGCGCCGCCACTCCAGCGACCAATCGCGCGAGGGAAATGCTTTTCCCTTCCGCCTCGGCCGCCGCAGCCGGGGCGAGAGGCGCGGCATACCGCTCGAGGGTGCTGGCAAGGGCCCCCACTCCCGCCATCTCTCGGGCGCGCTCAGCGTCGCCCTCCTGCTCGGATTCATGCAGCGCGCAGCCCGTTTCCACGACTTTCACGATTCGAACCCGGCCACCGTACCAGCAGAGGATCCGCGCCAGCGCCGCCACGACGTGGGTCTTGCCCACGCCGGTGTCGGAACCGGTGACCAGGATCTTTTTCATCAGGCAGAGCAGCTGAGACACGGCGCATTCGCATCCAACGGTTCGACCGGAGCGGACGGTGCGCCCAGGGGACGCAACCCGAGTCTCGTCAACAGGCGCATGTCGTCTGAGCGTTCGGGATTCGCGGTCGTCAGTAGTTTTTCTCCGAGGAAAATGCTATTGGCCCCCGCCAGGAAACAGAGCGCTTGCATTTCGTCGCTCATCGTCGTGCGCCCAGCCGACAGTCGAACCATTGCTTTCGGCATCAGGATTCGCGCGGTAGCAATCACCCGCACAAACTCGAACGGATCCACCGGCGCCTGATTTTCCAGGGGCGTGCCCTCGACGCCGACCAACGCATTGATCGGCACGGAATCGGGTTGCGGCACGAGGTTGGCCAGTTCCTGCAGCAGCTTCAAACGGTCGTCGACCTTTTCTCCCATGCCCAGGATGCCTCCGCTGCAAACCTGCAGGCCCGCTCGCCTCACGGCGGCCAGGGTGGCCAGTCGTTCGTCGTAAGTGCGGGTCGTGACAATCTCCGGATAAAAATCGCGGGAGGTATCCAAGTTGTGGTTATACACCGTGCAACCCGCCTCTTTCAGCCTCGAAGCCTGGTGAGGCTGGAGCATCCCGAGCGTGCAACAGACCTCGAGGCCAAGTTCCGCCACCCCCCGGACCGACGCCAAGACGGAGTCGAACTGCGCGCCATCGCGCACTTCTCTCCAGGCCGCGCCCATGCAGAAGCGCGCCGCTCCCCCTGTTTTGGCCCGACGAGCGCTGGCCACGATGGCCGCTGGGTCCATCAGAGGTTCGGGCTCGAGATCGGTGTGATGATGGGACGACTGCGGACAGTATTTGCAATTCTCCGGGCACCGCCCGGTCTTGATCGACTGCAAGGTGCAAAGCTGGATCGCGGCCGGATCGTGATGTTCGCGCTGCGTTTGCTGCGCTCGAAAAATCAATTCGGTGAAAGGCAGTTCGTAGATCTCGCGAATGAAGGGAACGGAATACGGCATGGGAGTTAGGGGGGAAATGCGCTCGAAATCGCGGCGGCGGTCCGGGCCGCCAGTTCGCTCAGTTCTCCTTCGACTAGGCACAACGGAGGCACCAGCAGGAGCGAATCGCCGAGCGGGCGCAGGAGGAGTCCGTGCTCGCGAGCCCGCAAGCAGACCTTCAGGCCCACTCTCTCGCTGACGGGGAAACGAGCCGAACTCTCCCGATGGGGCACCAGATCGATCGCCGCGGCAAACCCGCGCTGCCGGATTGCGCCGACCCGAGGGTGGTTCGCAAACGCTTCGGTCAGAACCCGGCCAAAATGCGCGGCCCGCGCAGCCAGTACTCCCCCGTCAATCAGCGGTTTGAGTTTGCGAATGTTGGCGCACGCGACCGCTGCCGCGAGTGGATTTCCGGTGAAGGTGTGTCCGTGGTAGAACGCTTTCCGGCTCTCGTGCGAGCCGAGAAAGGCCGAATAGATGGACTCGTCCGTGAGGGTGGCCGCCAGCGGCAGGTATCCTGCGGTCAGGCCTTTGGCCAGGCAGAGAAAATCCGGCGTGACACCTTCACTCGCGCTCACCAGGAGCGATCCGAGGCGGCCGAATCCGACAAACACCTCGTCCAATATCAAATGCACCTGCCGCGCGCGACACAGCGCCGCCACGTCTCGCACAAAGCCCGGAGGCTGCAGGCGCATGCCGGCCGCTCCTTGGACCGAGGGTTCGAGAATCAAACACGCCGTTGTTTCGCATTGCTCGTCGAGCAGCACGCGCAGCGCTTTCAGGCTTTCCACCGCATCGGCGCTGCGCAGCTGCCCGCCCCACTCTTCGCACCGCGGTGCGGGAAAATGGGAGGCGCCGAAGCACCACATTCGAAAACGATCGTGAAAGAAACCGCTGTCCCCGGCCGCCATGGTCCCAAAGGTATCTCCGTGGTAGCCGCCCGTCATGCCGATCACGCCCCGCTTCCAAGGCCGCCCCACCAGCTGCCAATATTGAAAGGACATCTTCAGCGCAACCTCCACCGAACCCGCTCCATTATCGCTAAAAAATACACGCTTCAAACCCGGCGGGGCGATCGCCACGAGTTCCTTCGTCAGCTCCGCGCCGATCGGGTGGGTCAGCCCCAGCATCGTGGAATGAGCCACCTGGCTCAACTGACGTTGCAGCGCGTCATTCAGATCCGGATCGTTATGCCCGTGAACATTGGTCCACACCGAAGCATTGCCATCCAGGTAAGTGCGCCCTTCGACATCGGTCAGCCAGCCGCCCTGGCCCGACGTAATCGCCAACGGAGGCAACGAGGCATATTCCTGCATCTGGGTGAACGGATGCCACGCATGCTGGCGATCCGTCTCGTAGAGCGTGGAAGCCGAAGTCTTCGGTTTGGCCGCGAACGGAGGAAGATCGGTGCCGGTCATTCGTTCGATTACCACACCACCGCGGCCCCGACGGAAAACTGCCGGCGCGCGGCAGGAACCGCGGGAACTTCCTGAAAATCCGAGTCCCAAAGATTTTCCACCGTGACCGCCACCGTCACACCGCGCAGGAATGAGGGGGAGTAAAATACACCGAGGGAACTCAGCAGCGCCTCGTTCGCCGACCGCCGCAAGGCATTTTCCCGTTGAATCCGCGCTTCATTGTCCATGCGGACCTCGATCCCGGCTCCGAGTTTGACCGTGACGGCGGCCGTGAGGCGATGCTCGGGATAATTCAGCGCGTAGAAACTCGCGTCGACCGGTGCGTCGCCATAATCTTCGCTCTTGCTGAGGCCGGTGTAACCCAGCAGGAGATCGAGACGCTGGGTGGCAAACCGGAACACCGCTTCCACGCCGGTAGTATCGATGTCGACCGCGTTCGCCGCGCGCGCATTTGGCAGCGCGGATGCATACGTCCAATCCACGAGCCGCTCGTCTTTACGGTGAAAGACCGCTACGTTTCCGCTCCAGCCGCCGCGAATCGCCCGCGCGCCCACCTCGAAATTGTGCGCGACCTGGCGCCGCAAATCCGGATTGCCGCGAAAGAGCCCGGCATTGGGCCGGGAGTTGAGCGCGAAATACGTGGTGGTCTGCGTCGCCTCGGAATATGACGCATACACACTCTCGATCCCGGCGGGCTTTCCCGCGGGGCGCAGCGCGATCTCGGCCAGCGGGGAAATTGCAGACTCGTCGCGGGTCGTGTCGTCGATGGCGATTCCGACCTTGGCGGAGACGACCGCGCCGCTCGGACAGCCCCACTCCCGCTCCGGCGCCACCGCCAGCTTCCAATGCCGGCGCGTGCGATAACGCCCAAACGTCAGCGAAGTCGAAGCCAGCTCATCATCCACAATCGTACCCAATAAATTCCAGCGCAAGTCGCCCTCCGTGAAGCGGGCCTCGTAACCCGCGCCATACACCCAGGTCGTATGCCAGGCAGGGCTCGTGGCGAAGGCCGGGTTAAAGGCGCCCGGTTCCGCGCGGTTGAAGACATAGTTGTCCTTGTTGCGTCGATAGTACGCGCCCGCCTGGACAAAGTCGCCTCCACCGAACTCGGCTCGGTGCGACAATGTGACGAGGTTCGTCTGAATGTTTTCTGTTTCGAAAACGTTCGCAAATGGCGTGTAGAGGTTGGGCCAGCCGAAAAACTTGGACTGGTATCCATAAAACAAATTCGTCTGCGCCGATTCGTCCGCCAGCTGGATGCGTGCGTTGTAGCGGGTGAACTCGTGCTCTCCGAACCGCCGCGAGCCGTCCGAGCGGGAATGCGAAAAAGCGCCGTCGGCCGCTATCCGCCGCCCTCCCACCCGCCGGTCACTGAGGCGGCCGGCGTAGACGTCGGCTCGCCGGGTGTCGTAGTCGCCGACGCTCGCTGAGACCGCGCCTCCCGACCGGATGGGCCTCCAGCCATAGGCCACCGTGCCTGCATTGGCATTCCACCCGCGAAGCGCGTTCTCCGCACCCGTCATCAGCGCCGGCGCACCCAGCATAGCGGGCGAAATCGGAATCTCGGCGAAATAGTGGCCGGTCTGCGGATCGTACAAAGGCAGCGCGCCAACCCGAAAGCCAGAGTTCTCAAAAATGCCGCCGCGAATGGCGATGTCAGCCTGACCTTCCGCCATATTTCTTCCCTGCACATCGACCAGCGGTTCGAAGCGCAAAGCCGATACCGGCATGGCAAACGTGTTCACCGGCTCCTGCAGGGCCACACGCGGCGAATAAACGATCACTTCCGGCAAGCCGAGAGGCTGCGCTGCGGCCAGCACGGGGATGGCAGCTGAGAACAGGGTGGCCAAAAAACGTAAGCACATGCGTGGCTATCACCTAACAGACTGAGCTAGCTAAACAAGGAGGTTTTGTTAGGCAACATGCTTCTCTACTTAACAACTTTCAAGGCGCATTTGTTCTGCTTCACCTCCCCCGAGACGCGCCGCCGCCGCTCGCGGTTACTAAGATCCGGTCAGGCTCTCCGTTTGATAACGAAAAACCCCCGCGTATGAGCGGGGGTCCGAACTGAACAAAGGGTTCTGAAACTCGGACTATTCGTCGCCGTCGTTGCCAATTGCTTCGACCGGACAACCTTCCAACGCCTCCATGCACAAAGCTACTTCCTCCTCCGTCGTGGGCTGCTTGTGCACGAAGGAATACCCGCCTTCGTCATGACGCGTGAAAAAGCCAGGGGCCGTCTCGCGACAGAGATCGCAGTCAATGCACTGCTGATCGACGAAGAACTTTCCGGGCGCATTCTGGTCCCATTTGTCTGCTTTATTGGCCATGGAGCGGCCAACAAAGAGGAATTGACGGTGCTGTCAAGACGCCGCCCCGGCCGGAAACCATGATTTTCACTCTGAGAACTACCCTAGAATCCCCGGACATTCCCGAAATCCCGGGTGGCGGCTTGAGTTTGCGAACCGTCATCCCTAAGCTCCTCTGACGATGCTCTCCGATCGGTCTTACATGCGCGATAGCTACGGTCGTCAAACGACTTCCGTGCTGACTTGGATCGTTTGCGCGTTGATCGCGGGCTACGTCCTGCAAAAAATTTTTGAGCATTGGCTGCCCCCCTCCGCGGGAGAACGCTTTCTCGATTTCGCAGCCCTCAGTTCCACCAGTCTGTTCGGACAATACTATTTGTGGACCCTCGTCAGCCATGCGTTTCTTCACGTCAGCGTCGTCCACATCATCTGCAACGGACTCATGGTCTACTTCCTCGGCAAGGAACTCTTGCCTCTCGTAGGGGAAAAGCGGCTCGGCTGGCTGTTCGTGGCAGCCGCGGCAGCGGGGGGGCTTCTCTGGTTCAGCGTCCATCAAGGGCGCGGGGGCTACCTTATCGGATCGTCGAGCGTGGTGTGCGCGTTTCTCATATTGTTCGCGTGCCTGCACCCGAATCGCGAAATCCAGTTTCTCGTCTTCTTTGTGTTGCCGGTGACGCTCCGGCCCAAAGTGATCGCGTGGGTTGTCCTCACGGTCGATCTTGCAGGGTTCCTGTTCAGCGAACTGCCTGGCCGCAGCCTCGGATTGCCTTATGCGCCTTCCGCCCACCTCGGTGGCATGCTCGCGGGGCTCCTTTATTACCGCTTTGTTCATCTCCGCGAATGGCGCACGCCGGACGGCCGCGCCGATATCGAGTTGCCGCAATGGTTCCGCAAAGCGCAGAAAGAGCCGGTGATCGTCCCGCCCAAGTTCAAGGTTCAGGTCGCGACGCGCGAGGATCTCCGCGCCGAAGTCGATCGTATCCTCGACAAGATCAACAGCGAGGGATTCGGTTCGCTGACCCCCGACGAAAAACAGGTCTTGGACGAGGCTAAAGACCTCCTCAGCCGACCCTGACGGCTGCGGGCGCGGCAACCTGGGTTTTGGCCATGGAAACGCCCGGGATCCCCTCGGCGACTCCGCCGCAGTCACCGGCTAACCCCGCGCGCCCCTCCGACGAGGCCCGTGCTCGCCTGGCCAAAATCGCCGCCGCCTCCCCGCTTTATGCGCGGCAACTCGCAGAGAACGAAGGCTGGTCCGCCTGGCTTGAAAAGCCGCGCAATCTGTATTCAGAATTTAGCTACTCTTCGTTTGTGGAAGAGTGGCGCTGCTTCGCGGGCGGGACCGGCCCGGCCGAAGGGGCCGAGGCCGAGCTTTATCTCGAGCGGCTGCGACAATGGCGCCGGTTGATGTCGCTGCGAATCGCCTATCGAAGCGTCAACGGGCTTGCCCCGGAAAAAACCATCACCGAGGAATTGTCGCGTCTGGCCGAGTTTTGCCTCCGCCGTTGTTGGGGTCTCGCCCTTCGGCGCTGGATTGCGCACTATGGCGAGCCGTCGGATGACGACCTCACCCGTCCCGCCCGAGCCTCCGTCCTCGCGCTTGGCAAACTGGGGGCCGAAGAGCTGAACTTTTCGTCCGATATCGACCTCGTGTTTATCTACGAGGGAGAAGGCACCTGCCGGCGCGGCGGTCAACCCAGCCCCCATTCCACCATCGAATTCTACACCAGAGTGGCCGAGACGACGTGCGGATATTTGAGCCGCCAGACGCCGGCGGGATTTCTTTTCCGCGTGGATACGCGGCTTCGACCGGAAGGGGCGGCCGGCCCTTTGGTCCGGTCCACGGTGGCGATGGAAAGCTATTACGCGCTCGCCGGCCAAATCTGGGAACGCCTGGCCCTTCTCCGGGCGCGACCGGTGGCGGGAGACCTTTCCCTAGGGGCAGAGCTCCTGGAAAGCCTGCACGCGTTCCGCTATCCACGGCGCCCCCCGCCTTCTCTCCTGTTTGAAATCGCGGCGATGAAGACGCGCACCGAACGCGAACGGGCAGGCGCGTCCGGCCTAGAACGCAACGTGAAATTGGGCCCCGGAGGAATCCGCGAGATCGAATTCATCGTGCACGCATTGCAATTGCTTCACGCCGGCAACTTCCCGTTTTTGCAGACGCACTCGACCGAGGCCGCGCTCTCCCAACTCGCCCGCTACGACCTTCTACCTTCGAAGGATGCCGCCTTCCTCATCGAGGCCTACTGGTTTCTGCGGCAGGTCGAACACCGGCTGCAAATGCGCGAAGAAGCCCAAATTCACGAACTCCCCGAAGATGACTCGATCATGGGGGCCATCGCGGTCCACCTCGGCTTTTCGAATGCGCTTTCCTTCGAGACCCAGTTGAAAGCGCTGCGCGCCCGAGTGCGGGGGCTCTATAGCGAGCTCTTTCCGCGGCAGACGGGAGCGGAAGACGCGTTCGAGTCGTGGTGGCAGTTTTTCACCGAGGCCGCTGTTCCGCCTTCGGTGAAACGCCAGTTGCAGCGCTGGTTTGGTCCCTGGGAAGAAGGGGCCAACGCCCTGCGCTCCTTCGTCTGCGGCTCAGCTCCGGGCATATTGACCCGAGCCCAGGTGGAGCGTTTTCAGCATCTGGCGGAACGCTTCGATACCTTGATGGGGGAGCTCTCTCAGCCGCTCGTCGCCCTTCATCGCCTCGCTCGTTTCGCGGAGCGTTACGGTCCGCGATCGCAATTTCTGAAGAGTTGCGCGGACGAACCCGACTTCTTGCGAGTGCTTTGCTACCTTTTCGATCGCAGCACGCACATTCACGACCTGCTCTGCCGGCGGCCGGAGCTGTTCGACGAGGTGCTTCGGCCGCAGATTCTCCGCCACCGCAAGACCCCGGAAGCACTGCGCTCGGAGTTGTGCGAGGGACCGTCCGAAGCGGCCGCCTTCCGAGATTGGCTTCCGCGGTATGTTCAAGCCGAGCAAGTGCGGTACGCGATCGGCGAATTGCTAGGCTTATGGTCCCTGCCGGACTTGGAACGATGTCTCACGGACTTGGCCGATGCGGCAGTGGGAGAAGCCCTCCGGCGCACCGGCATGGAAAACCGGCTTCTTGTGGTTGCCCTCGGAAAATATGGCGGCGAGGAACTGACTTTTGGATCCGACCTCGACCTGCTCCTGGTGGCTGCCGGCCCCGATGCGGCGGCCGAAGATGAAGGCGCCCGCAGAATGCTCGAATTGATCCGCGGGGGCGATCCCTTGTCAAAGGCCTTCGAAGTGGACCTGCGCCTGCGTCCATATGGTGAGGCGGGGCCGCTGGTGACGACTCTCGCGGCCTTCGATCGCTACCACGAAAGCGCCGCACAGGTTTGGGAGCGCCAGTTGCTTACTCGGGCGCGAATTGTCGCAGGACCGGCAGCCTTGAAGGGCCTCTTCCGTCAACGCGTCGACCGACTCATCTACCACAAGCCTCTGCCGCCGGACGCTGAGGCGGAAATCTGGCAGATGAGACTGCGCCTTGAACGAGAACGCGATCACGTCGTCCCGATTGAACGAGCCTTCAAAATCGCCGCCGGGGGAATGATGGACGGCGAGTTCCTGGTACAAATCTACCAACTGCGCTTCGGCGCCTCGCAACCCTGGCTGCGACTGCCCCATACCCGCTCCATGCTGCTCGAGTTGGGTGCCCGCAAGCTGATTCCCACCGAGTCCGCCGGGTGCCTCCTTCAAAATTACGATTTTCTTAAACGCATCGAGACCCACCTCCGACGCGATCAAAACCGGCCGGTCACGACCCTCCCCCCTTGCGGCAGGGAACTCGCGCCGCTCGCTCACTGGCTGGGTTTTGCAACGGCGGAAAGTTTCTGGATCGAATACACCCAAAGGCTGTCTGCAACTCGCCAGCGAGTAATATCCTTACTCGCCCCCCGCTAACCAGGCACGAAACGGGCTGTCACATGCAGGAAAACGCTTTCTGGCTTTGCCTTCGACTGCAACCTGTTGAATCATTCCGGCATCCTGTCCGTCCCATAAACCGATGAAGTTTTCCCCCCGTTTCGCACGTCTCTCCCTTTGGCTGGTACTGCCCCTGCTCCCCTTGGTCTCTCTCGGCCAGGCGCGAGGCGATCGGCCGCTCAAAGCGCCTCCCTTTGTAGCGCGCGAAGTCACTGCGCTCATGCGCCTGCTGGAGGAGGTCCACTACAACCGGGATGGCGTGAAGGCCTCTCACTATTCCCAAGTCGTGCCCGACTACATGGCCGAACTGGACGGCCAGCGCTTGTTCTTCCTGGGATCGGACAAGTCGGAATTCCAGGAGAAATACAAGACCTCCTGGCTCTACAATAACATCTCCGCGCTCGGAAAAATCGACCCCGCCTACGAGATGTTCGGCGTCTACGACGGACGCGTGCGCACCCGCATCAACTGGATTTTCGAAGAACTGCAAAAGGAGGTCGATCTAGGATCGCAGGACACTTACCTGGTCGACCGCTCAAAAGCCGACTGGCCTGCCGACACAGCGGCGGCGGACGAACTGTGGCGCAAGCGCATCAAATACGAAGTCATTCAGGAAATCCTCAACAAGAAGAGCGTGGACGAGGCCAAGCAAAACATCCGCAAGAAGTACGAACGGATGAGAAGCAACCTCGACGATATCGAAGCGGGCGATATCGCGGAAATGTTCTTGTCGACGATTACCCGTCTGTACGATCCGCACTCGACTTACTTTTCCGCCGACACGTTTGAGGACTTCGGCATTCAAATGCGCCTTCAATTGGTGGGCATCGGCGCCCTGCTTGGAATGGAAGAAGACCACTGTGTGATCAAGGAAGTGATCACGGGCGGCCCCGCCGATCTCAGCAAGGAACTCCGCGCGAAAGACACGATCATCGCGGTCGCGCAGCCGAACGGCGAGCCGATCGAAGTGATCGGGATGAAACTGCGGAAGATCGTCGACATGATCCGGGGACAGAAAGGCACGAAAGTGCGTCTCATCGTCCAGCCGGCCGATGCAACCGACCCTTCCACTCGGAAAGAAATCGTTCTGACCCGCGACATCGTAAACCTCGACTCGGCCAGAGCGCGGGGCGCCATCTTCGACGTGCCAGACGCCAATGGCAAAATCACCCCGATCGGCGTGATCACTCTCCCTGCGTTTTATGGTCCGGACGGCAGCGGCGATGGTGAAAACAAGAACAGCGCCACCCGCGACGTCGCCGACCTCATCAACCGCCTGCAAAAGACGGGCATTCAAGGCTTGGTGTTGGACCTTCGCCACAACGGGGGCGGACTTCTCTCCGAAGCGATCGATCTCGCGGGTCTCTTCATCAAACAAGGACCTGTCGTCCAGGTGAGGACCTACTACGGAGACGTGAAAGTAGACAGCGACGACGATCCCGGTCTCGCCTACACGGGCCCGCTCGCAGTGCTCACCTCTAAGTTCAGCGCCTCCGCTTCGGAGATCGTCGCAGGCGCCCTGCAGAATTATGGGCGGGCGATCGTGATCGGCGACAGTTCCACGCACGGGAAAGGCAGCGTGCAGACGGTCATCGAGATGAAAACCGTGCTGAACAATATCGCTCGCGCGCCGGGCAAGACAGGCGCGGCCAAATTGACGGTGCAGAAGTTCTATCTCCCTGACGGTCATTCCACCCAATTGAAAGGTGTCGTGCCCGATATCGTTCTGCCCTCGATCGACGACTACCTGCCCATCGGCGAGAAGGATCTCCCCCATGCGCTCGTCTGGGACGAGATTCCGTCCGCTACGTTCGACGGCAAGCCCCTCGAAGACAAAGTCGTTTCGCACTTGCGGCAGCAAAGCTCCGCCCGGCAGCAGAAGCTGGAGGAGTTCGCTTACCTCAAGAAGAATATCGAATGGTTTAAAACGAAGCAGGAACAGAAGGTCGTAGCACTCAACCTCGAGGAACGCAAAAAACAGAAGGAGACCGACCTCGCGTTCAAGAAGAGCATGGACGCGGAAAAAGCCGCCCTCTCCAAGGGAGAGTTTGCCTTCAAGGAATTTAATCTCGGAGCTCCCAAGCCGCCGAAACCGAAGGCGGAAAAAAAGCCGCTCAAAGAAGGCGAGACGGAAGATGAGGGCGACCTTTCGACGGACGAGAACGAGAACTATCGCAAGATGGACATTCATCTCCGGGAAGCGCTTCGCGTGCTCGACGACGCACTCGACATGGGCCGCAAGCCCGAGCTCTGGGCCTCCGACCACGCTCCCCTCACCGCCCGTATCACGAAAAAGAGCTAGGCAGGTTAGCCGCCGTATTGTGTGCCAGCTCGAACGGTAGGGCGAGTGCCTCCGGACGAGCCGTCGTCACAGCAATACCGCGCGTCCGCATCCCAGCTGCGTAGTTTGATCGAGCAAGGCTCAGGCGTCATGGAGGCCACCCACGGCTCGGCCGCCGTTTCGACAGGCTCAAGGTCCCGAGCTTGTCGAGGGAGAGCCACCCGCCCTACCGCCGGCGCGTTTTGGTCTGATCCGCGCTAACTCCCGCAGCGACATTTTATCTAACCGCCTGACGCGCGCTCAATTCTTCTCCCTGCTACAATCAAAAGCCTACCCGATCCCCTACCATTTTCTGAACCCGTAAGAACCGCTTGGAAACGGCGGCATGTTATTTCCATGCGAGCACAAACCGATCTCGGCCGGTCAAATCGCGGTGCGACTCGGTTTTCGAGAATCCGGCCTCGGCGCACCCCTGCTGCACGACGACATGCTGAGAAATCCCGGTCTCGAGCCCCAGGAGTCCGCCTGAGTTTAAAAATTGGGGCGCACCGGCGATAATCGTTCTCAAATCCGCGCGCCCCTCGTCCGCCGCGGTCAACGCAGCCGTGGGTTCAAACTGGCGGACCTCGAGAGCGGTGGCGGCCGTTTCTTCCGCGGAAAGATAGGGAGGATTCGCCACGATCAGGTCAAAGCGAGTGTCAGGAGGCAGAACGGAAAACCAATCCGATTTCGAAAACGTCACACGCTCCGCCAGCTCCAGCGCCGCGGCATTTTCGCGGGCCAGGGAAAGGGCCTCTTCGCTCGCGTCTACTGCTTCAACGTGCGCGGCAGTGTACTTTTGGGCGAAGGCCAGCGCCAAAGCACCGGACCCTGTGCCGAGATCCAATATTCGCCGAGGTGCCTGGCGCAGGGCCCCGGCGATCAGGTCGACCAACTGTTCGGTTTCAGGCCGGGGGATCAATGCTCGCCGGTCCGTCTTCAACTTTAGTCCCTGCCATTCGGTCTCGCCGAGAATGTATTGAACCGGTTCGTGCGCGCCGCGACGCCGCACAAGCGGGCGAATTTTTTCCAACTCCGCCTCGGGCAAAACGCGCTCGAATTGAAGGTACAGCTGCATCCGCTTTAAACCGAGCGCGTGCCCGACCAGAAGCTCCGCGTTCAAGCGGGGATTCTCGATCCCCTTTGAAGCAAAGAAGTCCGTCGTCTTCTTCAAAATCTCCAGGACGGTGAGCATCAAGCGATCAAGGCTAGGATTTCACACAGGCGACCCTGTTCATTCGTCGTCCGCCTCGGCTCTCCGGCCGGCCAGTCCCGTGAACTCCACTCCCGTGAGCGCGGCCAATTTCTCCTCGAAATCAACCCGCTGGAGGTTCGAGATGATGTCGTCGATGTTTCCCTCCATCACCTGGGGCAGATTGTAGAGCGTGAGGCCGATGCGATGATCGGTCAGACGATTTTGCGGGAAGTTGTACGTACGGATCCGTTCGCTTCGATCGCCCGACCCGATCTGGCTTCGACGGTGTTCGGCGTATTTCGCGTGTTCCTCATCCTCCTTGAGCTTGAGCAAACGAGAACGCAGGACGGTCAGGGCTTTTGCCTTGTTCTTCAACTGCGAACGCTCATCGGCACAGGAGACGATGAGACCGGTGGGCTTGTGCAGGATCTGCACCGCCGAATCCGTCGTGTTCACGCCTTGCCCGCCCGGTCCGCTGGCGCGGCTGACCGTGATCTCCAACTCCTGCGGATCGATCTTCACATCCACTTCCTCTGCTTCGGGGAGCACCGCCACCGTCACGGTCGAAGTATGAATCCGACCGTTCGCCTCGGTCACCGGAACGCGCTGCACCCGATGCACGCCGCTCTCGAATTTTAACTGACGGTAGACGTCCTGGCCTGAAATCAAGAAGATCACTTCCTTGAATCCGCCGCGCTCGGAAGGACTGGAACTCATCGGCTGAATCTTCCAACCGCGCCCTTCCGCGTACTTCGAATACAGGCGGAAAAGCTCCCCCGCAAAAAGGCTCGCTTCCTCGCCCCCGGTCCCAGCTCGGATTTCCATCACCGTGTTGCGCGAGTCGCTGGGCTCCGGCGGAATCATCGACCGCAGGACGGTCTGCTTCAATTCGTCCCGTTTGCGTTGCAGTTCGGGCAGCTCTGCCCCGGCGAGTTCCCGCAGATCCGAGTCGGCGTTCTGGTCTTTGATCAGAGCCTGGGCCTCGGCAATTTCCCGCTCCAGCTTGCGGTGTGATTTGAAGTCGGCCACGAGCTGCTGGAGTTTCTGCTGCTCGCGGCTGATCTCCGCCGCTTTGCGCGGATTGCTGTAGAAGGCAGGCTCCGCCATTTGCGCGTCGAGTTCGTCGAGACGGCGCTGAAAAGGAGCGATATCGGGCAGTTGATCCATGGAAACGGGGAAAAGCGTGAAACCAGGCCCGCGATTTGCGAATTGCGAAAGCAGCCGCGGTGCGGCTTGCTGGAGCCCACTCCACCAGGCGCTTCCGCCTAGAAGTGCTGATTCGTTATGGCTACGACGCTATTCACTCAAAACATCATCGCGTGCATTTGGGACTTCGACAAGACCCTAATCCCGGAATACATGCAGTCCCCCCTGTTCCGGCGCTTTGGCGTTAACGAAGCCAAATTCTGGGCGGAAACCAACAGCCTGGTCGAACACTACCGGCGGCGCGGATATCACCTCTCGGGCGAGATCGCGTATCTCAATCACCTGCTGACCTACGTTCACGCGGGCGAAATGCCCAAACTGAACAACAAGCTGCTGCGCGAATGCGGCGGAGAAATTAAATTCTATCCCGGCCTGCCTCAGTTCTTCGACCGCGTGAAACAATACGCCGCGGAAAAGGAAATCTACCGGAAGAACGAGATTCAGGTTGAGCACTACATTGTCAGCACCGGCCTGGCCGAAATGATCCGCGGCAGCGCGATTGCCAAGCACGTGGACGGCATCTGGGGCTGCGAATTCATCGAGAATCCGCTCCAACCCGGGTTCCTCAAACAAAACGAATTGGAGATCTCGGCCGAAGCCGAAATCGCGCAGATCGGAATGGTGATCGACAACACGACCAAAACGCGCGCCCTGTTCGAAATCAACAAGGGCACAAACAAGAACGCGGCGATAGACGTCAACGCGAACATCGTGCCGGAGGACCGTCGTATCCCTTTTTTGAATATGATCTATATCGCGGACGGCCCCAGCGATATTCCAAGCTTTTCCGTCGTGAAGAAAGGCGGCGGCAAGGCTTATGCCGTTTACAATCCGGCTCGCACGGACGAGTTCGCCCAAAACGACCGTCTGCGACATGTCGGCCGCATCGACCACTACGGCCCGGCGGACTATACGGAGGCAAGCAGCACCGCGCAGTGGCTTCGCCTTCATATCCATAGCATTTGCGATCGTATCGTGATCGACCGGGAGGCAGCCGTCGCCCAGCGGGTTTCCCGCCCTCCCAAACACCTCAACGCCACCCCTGAGGAAGAAGCGGCCCGCAAAGGCATCCGAAGCCCTAGACAAGCCTCCTTCCTGGAATAGCCCCCCAGCGATCGACGGGGCGGGGCCGCGGCCGCCCCTCTGTTTTACTGCAGCAGGCGCTGAGAATGGCAAAGCGCCCCGCCGCCGTAGGTATGCGTAATCCGGCGTAGTCCCACAAAGTCAGGCCTACGACGGCTTTGAGCCCCCCGCCCCCGTTCAAACGCGGGAGCGTTTAGAATCCTCAATCCTCCGCGCGTGACGAGCTGGCCCGCGCAAGGCTGAAAACGATCGGGGGATGCTCTCCCGCCGCCACCGCAGCGGCGTACGCCGCTTCCTGCTTTTCGGCCGCCGCACGCGCTGCCAAAAGCTGTTGCTCTTTCAAAACCTCTTGCTGCCGGCGCAAGTGTGTCTCCCGGGTGACTTCGGCGACCAGATTCTCCACACGTCTGGCGTAATGGCGGGTGTGCGAAGTAATCCGTCCGGTGACGGTGGCAGTGAGCCCCGCATTCCAGACTAGCGCGATCCGGTAGGGGGTCGGTTCAAGACCCGCCTTGCGGAGGCCTTCCTGGATCCACGCGTAATGCTTGTCGGCCACGATATCCAACTCCTGCTGGTCCGTAGCCAATTGAAAAGACTTGGTCGTGTACATCCGCCACGTGGTCGGCCGGAACTGATAAGGGCCAAGTTCACCCCGGCGGCCCACCCGGGTGCTGTTCGTGGGGTTTTCCACCATGTGGATGGCATGCAGGACGGTTGCCTGGTCTGCGGCCGCCGCTAAAGGCCCGAGTGCCCCAAAAGCGATGATTCCGACCATCGTTCCGAACCGGCCTACTCGCTTCCGGCCGGAGGCCACGGCCGCGCGACGTATCCAATTATGGCTACGCCGCATTGCGTGGTTTGTGCCGGGTCGGCAGAGCATTTTGCACGGTTTCATAAGGACTGACGATCAAGCGGGCCACTGCTGACACCACCATCGGACTGAGGTTCAATTTCTTAAATTACCCCCTAGGTCACAAGCCTGAACTCGCACGCCGTCCAATCGTAAAATAGATACCCTTGTCCCTTTGCTTAGGCTACTTACCTGAGTTCTTCTATCGTCGACGCTAACTTTTTTTCACCCGTTCGAATGCTTTGTAATGGCCTCGGACTCTTTACAAATCCACGGCAAAATGCCCCAGAAATTGTAAATTTTACTAAGCGGGGCGACGTTGCACAACATAAGACTTGCTTATCGGTTTCGCAAAGTGCTCCGCATCAGAAACGAACCTGCTAGCCGTTATTCTTTGAAAAAAAGTTCACCCATGATGGAGCGAGCGAGCTCGGTCTTCAATGCCGCTGGCAGCGTGACCCGCCGCCCGTTCCGGGAGAGAAGCGTAACGGCGTTGGAATCTGACTCCATCCCCAGACCTGCGCGGCCCACTTCGTTCGCGACGATCCAATCCAGGTTCTTTTCCGCAAGTTTTCGCCGTGCCGATGCCTCCACATCCGTCGTCTCCGCGGCGAAGCCGATCACGGACTGATCCGGACGCTTTCGAGCGCCGAGCATTTTGAGGATATCGATGGTCGGCTCGAGCTCCAAGATGAGGCGGTCTGCCTTCTTCAGTTTTTGAGGGGATGTCGCCTTCGGGCGATAGTCCGCGACCGCCGCCACGGCGATGAAGGCGTCACAGGCCGGAAAAAGGCCTTCGCACACTCCCGCCATTTCGGCGGCGGACGTGACGCGGTGGACGACGGCACCGGCCGGAGGGGTCAGGCTGACGGGACCCGTGACGAGATCGACGGCAAAACCGCGCTCAAGGGCGGCGGCCGCGAGCGCATATCCCATTTTGCCGCTCGAGCCATTGCTCAAGTATCGGACCGGGTCCAGGTGCTCGCGAGTCGGACCGGCAGTGATCAGGCAGCGCAAAGAAGGCATATGGGAGGCTATCCTGGGGTGAGGCGACGAACCAGTCAAACGCCCGCCCCGCCGAGTCCTTCGTTGCCAACAAAAAGGCGCGGTTTTCACCGCGCCTGGAAAAATGGCCTTGTTAGGACCGGCGCTCAGGCCGGAGCCGGAGCAGCCGTGCCGCCGAGGCCAGGGGAAGGCTTGTCGACAGTCTTCTTGGCGTTGCCGCCCTTGTCTTCCTGCTTCGGCATGGGAGGGATGTCGCCGGTAGCGATAGGCGAACGGATCTCACCGTACTGGATGACTTCCTGCACATGGCGGCCCTCGAGCGTTTCGTGCTCCAGGAGAGCTTGGGCGATCTTGTCCAAAGCGGCCCGATGCTCGACCAGAATGCTCTTCGCACGGGTGTACTGCTCGTCGATGATCTGCTTCACCTCAGCGTCGATCTTGCGGGCGGTCTCCTCGCTGTGGACGTGGCTCCGCGTGATCTCGCGACCGAGGAATACCGTGTCCTGATTGTCGCCATACGCGATCATGCCCAGAGGGCTCATGCCCCACTCGCAGACCATGCTGCGGGCGAGTTGAGTGGCCTGCTTGATGTCGCCGGAGGCTCCACTCGTGATGTCGCCCAGGGCCAATTCCTCGGCAATGCGGCCACCGAGGGTGGAGGCGAGCCGATTGAGCATCCGCCGGCGAACGAAGTTGAAGGTATCCTTCTTCGGCAGGTACATCGTGCTGCCCAAGCTTTGCCGGCGCGGGATGATCGTGACCTTGTGGACGGGCAGGATGCCATCGTCGAGGACGGTCATTACGATCGCGTGTCCGGCCTCGTGATAAGCGACGATCTTCTTGTCCTCATCGTCCATCACCTTGCGCCGTTCGCGGCCGAAAATAACCTTCTCGCGAGCGTCGTCGACGTCGTGCGAATCAACCTTCTTCTTGTTTCGACGAGCCGCCAGCAAGGCCGACTCGTTGAGCAGATTGGCCAGCTCGGCGCCGGATAATCCTGGGGTGCCGCGGGCGATGACACCGAGATCGACATCTTCCGCGAGCGCGATCTTCCGGGCGTGCACGCGAAGAATTTGCTCTCGACCCACCAGATCAGGGAGATCGACGTAAATTTGTCGGTCGAAACGACCCGGACGGAGCAGCGCTTGGTCCAAGACGTCGGGACGATTCGTGGCAGCGATGATAATGACGCCTTCCGTGGTGTCGAAGCCGTCCATCTCCACTAACAGGGAATTCAACGTCTGCTCGCGCTCGTCGTTCCCGCCGCCCAGGCCCGCGCCACGTTGCCGGCCCACCGCGTCGATCTCGTCGATGAAAATGATGCAGGGAGCGTTCTTGCGGCCTTGCTCGAACATGTCGCGGACGCGGCTCGCGCCCACTCCCACGAACATTTCCACGAAGTCCGAACCGCTAATGGAAAAGAAGGGCACGTCGGCTTCGCCCGCGACGGCTTTCGCCAGGAGTGTCTTACCCGTGCCGGGAGGGCCGACCATCAATATGCCCTTCGGAATCTTGCCGCCCATTTTGGTGAACTTCTTCGGGTCCTTCAGGAACTCCACCACCTCGGCGACCTCTTCCTTCGCTTCGTCGCAGCCGGCGACATCGGAAAACGTCAATTTGTCTCGGTCCCGGGTCAGCAGCTTGGCCCGGCTTTTGCCGAAATTGAGGGCGCCGCGGCCCGCATTGCGCAGCTGGCGAACAAAAAGGAAGTACAGCAGGCCGATGATCAGGATGAAGGGGATCAACTGCATGATGAAACTCTGCACCACGGTGGACTGCGGCGGCTCCGTAAAGACGTTGGATTTTTGCAGCCGCTCCAAGTTGGTGTCCGTGACGTATCCGGAGGCCCGGAATTCGACGGTCTTTTGCTTGGTCGCGGAATCCTCGATCGGAGTGGCCAACTTGCCCGTGATGACGGTCCAATCCTTGCCGCCGCTGGAGTCGCGTCGAATCTCGCCCGACACGATCTCATTGCGCTCGGCCCGGTTCAGCACGTCCTGGATCTTGAGATTCGCCGGAGAGGCCATCTTTCCCGGCAAGCAGAACAGCGCCAGCACGATGGCCACTATCGAAAGCCAAATCAACAAGACCTTCGGCTGAAAGCGTTCAGGGGGAAGATTCTTAAGCGGGCGGCGTTTGCGATCGTTTTTGGAATCAGACATTATGAAGTAAGGAGACTATCGGGTCACGGTGGAGGTTCCGACTCTATAAGTCAATTGAACCCCCGTTACAGAACCAAGGGTAACTTTGGAATTCTCGGCAGGCGGAAAGCCGGGCACCCAAACGATGCGGCCATCATGCGCGCAGATCACCGGCAATCGAGAACGACGATACATTGGGACCTTACGGTTGACAAACAAGTCCTGCAGTTTTGCCGATCCCGGCGCTCCAAGCGGACGATACCGGTCTCCCGGCGCCCACAAGCGCACCGTAAACAGCCCGTGAAAAACACCGAGGAAGGCCTCGGAGCTGCAATCCGCGCCACCGTTCAAGACGCGTTCTCGCAATTCCGCGGAAAATTCAATCTCGCGCATCGCCACCTCGGAGCCATCGGGCAGCCGGACCGGAGACGAGGGATCGAGCGGCTGGGGAGTCCACCCCTCCTCAACGAGGTCCGCCGCCTGGCTGCTCGGCACGAAGCGCAAGATCATGCCTCGCACGGCCACCTGCCCCTGGCCCACGCTGACGTCTCCTTCACCGCGGATCGCGAGATCGAGGAGCGCCTCAAAACCGGCGCGCGCCAAACCGGAGGCGGGGCGCCAGCGGCGGAGGGCGCGGCGCACCAGGGCGCGGGGTTTGCCGCGCAAACAGCGCAGGTCGAGTTCGGTCTTTTCGAACGCCGATGTCGGCAGCAGTTCCGCCAGCCAGTGCTCGAGAGCTGAATCGTCCTCCTCGAGCAATCCTCGGCTCAACGCCGCTCCTTCGAGCGCGTCATTGCCCGCCGCCGCCTGCCAGGCTGGCGTCACATCCAAACGAATACGATTTCGGTAAAAATCGCGGCGGAGATTCGACGCATCCTCGCGCCAGGAAATCTGCGCCCGCCGCAGTTCCTCCCTTATCCTGGCGGCATTCAGCGTCAGCAAAGGACGGAGAATAATGCGTCCGTTCGGGCCCCGGCCCACCGGCCGCGGAGCCGCCAGTCCAGCGGAACCGCTCCCGCGCGCCAAACGCATCAGCTGAGTCTCCGCGATGTCGTCCTTTTGATGTCCAGTCCACAGGACCGAGGAGTCCAACACCGCCAGCTCTCGCGAAAAAAAGGCATGGCGCGCCTCGCGGGCCTCACCCTCGCTGGCGCTCGGCGTAGCTTCGTCCCAGTGCCCGCCGCGATAAACGACCCCCAATTCGGCGCAAAGCTGACGGCAGTAAGTCTCATCCGCATCGCTCTCCGTCCCCCGCAGGCGATGGTTGAAATGAAGCCCCACCAAGCGACCCCGCTGCCCCGGCCAATGGGCCCAGACCAACAAGAGGAGGGCGACCGAGTCGGCGCCTCCCGACAAGGCCACCGCCCACGGCCGGCTCGCTGAGGCGCGCGCATCCGCCTCCTTCACCGCCGCGGCGTGGAGGCAGCCGCGCGGGAAGAGAGCGGCCAGGGCGAGCGCTTTTGAAGTCAAGGGAGTCACAGCGGACTAGGGAGACTAACGCTTGAGCGGGCGTAGTCGTTACGGATATTCGCAGGGAAACGAACGGATTTACAGACGATTCCGCGAGGGTCGCGGTGAGCTTTCGACCCGCCGTCGGACGTCTTTTCTCGCGCTTCCCGCGGGGCGCGATCAAACAACGCAGGCCTGCTGCATCTAGCCTGCTTTCAAGAGCTTCGAGCGCTCGACTAGCCGGACGATTCGCCGGCTCCGACGCCTCGCCCGCCCGGCATCTTCCCTTGACTACCGGGGCCCTCAGCATAGCCTTCCGCGCTTTTCTTTGGCATGGCGCAAGACCTGAAAGACACGTTGCAGCTCCCGAAAACGGATTTCCCGATGCGGGCCAATCTCGTTGGGCGGGAGCCGGCGCGGATCGCCCACTGGGAGACGATCGGGTTGTACGCTGCGATCCAAAAAAAGCGGGCCCAATCGCCGGCGTTTGTCCTGCACGACGGCCCCCCGTTCACCAACGGCGACGTGCACATCGGCACCGCGCTCAACAAGAGCCTGAAAGACATTACCCTTCGCTACAAATCCATGCGGGGCTACCGGACGCCTTATGTGCCCGGCTGGGATTGTCACGGCCTGCCGATCGAACAAAAGGTCACCCGCGGCCTGCAGGAAAAAAAGCAGGCGGTTTCCACGGCGGAACTGCGGCAGCTTTGCGATGAATTTTCAGAGACGTGGATCGCCAAGCAGACCGCGCAGTTCAAACGGCTGGGCGTGCTCGCGGATTGGAAAAGTGAATACAAGACCAAGGCGCCCGCGTACGAAGCTGACATCGTCCGGACTTTCGCCGCTTTCGTGGAGAAGGACCTGGTCTATCGCAGCAAAAAGCCGGTGTACTGGTCGATTCCTTTCGAAACCGCGCTCGCCGAAGCCGAAATCGAATACAAGAACCACATCAGTCTTTCGATCTGGGTCAAATTCGCCGTGCCTGCGGACCAAGCGGAGAAGTTTGGGCTGCCGTCCGACAAGCCGCTGACCATTGTCATCTGGACGACGACTCCCTGGACGCTGCCGGCCAACCTCGCGATCGCGGTACATCCCCGGATCGATTACGTCGTGGCCGATTTGGGCGGCGAGCGGATCGTGGTGGCGGAAGCCTTGCTGGGCTCGGTCCTGGCCGCGGCCAAATTCGACGGCTCACCGACAATCGTGAAGACCGTGGCCGGCGCCTCGCTCGAAAATCTCGGAGCCCGCCACCCGTTCATCGACCGCGCCTCTCCCGTCGTGCTCGCCGAGTATGTCACCGTCGAGAGCGGCACCGGCTGCGTGCACACCGCTCCCGGCCACGGCGCGGAGGATTATCAGACGGGCCTCAAATACGGCCTGGAAATCTACTGTCCGGTTGGCGGCGACGGCCGGTACATCGACGACGGACGCGTGCCCTCCGACTTGGTTGGACTCACCACTCTCGAGACGGTCGAGGATTTGGAAAAGAAGCGGCCCTCGCCGGCCAATCTCGCCGTCCTCAAAAAATTGACGGCGGCCGGAGCACTGCTGGCAAAGCAGAATCTCACGCACAGCTATCCGCATTGCTGGCGCTCCAAGACGCCGATCATTTTCCGCGCGGTCGATCAATGGTTTGTCGCTCTGGACAAAAACAACACGCGCGCGAACGCCCTGGCCCAAATCCAGAAAACCGCATGGGTGCCCGGCAGCGGGGAGACCCGCATCCGCGGCGCGGTCGAGAGCCGGCCCGACTGGTGCATCAGCCGTCAACGCGCGTGGGGCGTGCCCATCCCCGCGTTTTACGACGACAACAAGAAAGCCTATCTCGATGCCGGTGTGGCGCGAGCGGTCGCGGACAAGTTCGAAAAACGCGGCACGAATTTCTGGTACGACGCGAAACCCTCCGAAATCTTGGAGGGCATCAAGCTGCCGAGTGGCTGGCCCGCGGCCGACAAACTCCACGGCGGCCGAGACACCCTCGATGTCTGGATCGATTCCGGTTCGAGCCACGCCGCCGTCCTGAAGCGGCAGCAAGGCGGCTCCAGCTGGCCCGCGGATCTTTACCTGGAAGGCAGCGACCAGCATCGCGGCTGGTTCCAATCCTCCCTTTGGACCGGCGTGATCGCGCAGAACGGCGCGCCCTATCGCGCGGTACTCACGCATGGATTCATTGTGGGCAAGGATGGGAAAAAAATCTCCAAGAGCGGCCAGTACGAGAAGCCTCCCACCTCGGACAACTACATCGCCCAATACGGCGCGGATGTGATCCGGCTGTGGATCGCTTCCCAGAATTTTCGCGAGGATATTCGCGTCTCGGACCTCGAGAAGGACGTCAAGGACCCTTCGAGCATCCTCAGCATCGTCGCCGAGGCGTACCGGCAGTTCCGGAACACGTTTCGGTACCAGCTCTCCAACCTGTTCGACTTCGATTTCGCGCGCGACGCGGTTCCGCTCGAGCAAATGGACACGCTGGACCGTTGGGCGTTGCACCAGACCGCCGCGTTGATCCGCGACTGCACCGCCGCGTACGACGCCTACGAATTCCACCAGGTATACCAGCTGTGCAATCAGTTTTGCACGGTCACCCTGTCGAAGGTTTACCACGATATCCTCAAGGACCGCCTCTACACGCTCGCGACGCAAAGCCCGCTTCGGCGCTCCTCCCAGACCGCGATCCACCACATCTTCCACGCGCTGGCCAAGATCCTCGCGCCCATCCTTGTCTTTACCGCGGACGAAGCGTGGTCCTTCGGCCACGCCAAAACGGAATACGCGGACGACAGCATCCATCTTCACGATTGGCCCACCGCGCCGGATGACTGGACCAATCCGGAACTCGAGGCGGAGGTCGCGGCCTTGCTGAAGGTGCGGACCTTCGTCAACGAGACCATCGAGCCGCATCGCGCCGCGGGAAAACTCGGGAAATCGCTCGACGCCGCTCTGACGCTGAGCGCGCCAGCGGAAGACGCCGGATTCCAGCTACTGGAAAAACACCGGGACTTTTTAGCGGAGCTCTTTATCGTTTCTCATGTCGCACTTGCCCCGGCGGACGGCACACTCAACGTGTCAGTCCGTCATTGCCAGGAGCTGGGCTACCACCGTTGCCCACGCTGCTGGCGGTGGGTTCCTGTGCTCGAAGCTACAGCCCAAGGCGAAGTGTGTCCACGCTGCGCCGAGGCCCTGAAGAGTTCTTCCTCCATTTCTTAGTCCTCCAACCGTTCCCTTCCATGGCTAAGCACAAGAAACCCGCCCCAGCTGCAAAGAAATCCTCGGCCAAATCAGCCAAGTCAGCAAAGCCAGCGAAACCAATTCTCAAAAAAGCGGCTCCGCCTCCACCGGCGAAGAAGGCAGCAACTCGGCCTCCGATGCCTGCGCCCCCGCCGCCCTCTCCTCAGGCGAAAGCCTCACCTTCATCATCCAAGACAAAGTCTCCCGTGCCTAACGAAAAATCTTCCGAGAAAACCAGCGCTCGCGATCTCCTTCGCAGCCGCATCCTGGGCAAAAAGGCTTCGAAGCCGATTGCCTTCAGCCTCGATGAGGTGCGCGAAATCGCCAAAACGGCCGCGACCAAGACGCCCGCGGCCGAAGAAAGTCAAAAAACGACCAAAACTCCGTCCAAGAGCAAGACGGTCGATGTGACGAAAACCGCTAAACCCGCGGCGCCGCACCACATCAAAGCCGCCTCGCTGGCCGACATCCTGGGTTTTAATCCCAAGAAGGCGCAAAAGCCGGTTGCCGAAGATCCGGAGAATATTCCGGAAAAATACCGCCGCTACTACAAGCTGCTGATCGACCTTCGCAACCATCTGAGCGAAGGACTCGAACTCCACACGGAAGAAACCCTTAAACGCTCCAGCAAGGACGATTCCGGCGACCTCTCGAGTTACGGCCAGCATATGGCCGACGCGGGGACGGACACATTCGACCGAGACTTCGCCCTGAGCTTGGTTTCAAGCGAGCAGGAAGCCCTCACCGAGATCGAAGCGGCGATCAAACGCATCCACGACGGCACCTACGGAGTGTGCGAAGTCACGGCCAAACCGATCGCCAAGGAGCGCCTCCTCGCGGTCCCGTTCACCCGCTACTCCGCCGAAGCGCAGAAGGAAATCGAACGCAATCGTCATCGCACCCGCAGTGCCGCCGGCTTGTTCGGCGAACTCGGCGAAGATGGCGCGAAGATCAGCGACGACGAGGGCGGCGGCGACGACTGATTCGCGCGTGTCAGTCCGCGTGCAATCGACCCTTTTCTCGACGTCGGCGGAGCTTCTCCGCCGACGTCCGTATTTTGCGGCGAAGCTGTAGTCGTTCATTTCATGCTCCCGGAATCTCTACCCTCTTCGCCTTCGTCCCCTGCCGGCACGGTCAAGTCCCGGAAGGATCGCATCCTCGCTTACCGACACCTGCTCGTATTGGCGACGATCGTCTTCCTCTTAGATCAAGGCACGAAACTTTGGATCATGGATCGCCTGCCGCCCCATTCCTACGGGCCGCCTTGGCACATCGAGGTGATTCCAGGCTTCTTTAACCTCGTCCATGTAGGCAACACGGGAGCGGCGTGGAGCCTTTTCTCGGGCAAAAGCACGCTGCTGGCGGTGCTCGCGGCGGCCACGCTGCTCGCCATCTTTCGCTGGCGGCGTTCGCTCGGCCTGAGCCTCAAACCCGTTCAAATCAGCTTTGGCTTACTTGTCGGAGGCATCTTGGGCAACTTGGTCGACCGGGTCGTGCACAGTCACGTGATCGACTTCCTGGATTTTCATTTCGGTTCCTGGACCTATCCCACGTTCAACGTGGCCGATTCCGGCATCTGCGTGGGCGTTGTGATCTACCTTTGGTACTCCTTCCGCCATCCGCAGCCCCAGTCGTAGACGGAAAGCGAAACGCACATTTTTGCTCGTTTCCGCTAACGTCGGAGCCGACGGCGGCTATCTCAATGAGCGAAGAGAAGCGCAACTGACCGTTCCCGTCCGCCATGAGCTCCGATTGCGTAGAATTATTTGGCCTTCGCGGCCTTCACCGCTGAAACTGCCGTCATGAAGAGCATGACTGGTTACGGGCGAGCTTCCACCTCCCTGGGCTCACACACCCTCACCGTTCAGGTCAGTTCGGTCAATCGGAAGACCCTCGATCTCACCCTGTCGCTGCCGGAGGAATGGGAATCCCTCGAACCGGCGATCGGCGAACGGGTGAGGAAATACGCCTCGCGGGGAAAGGTCCACGTGGACTTTGAACTGACCGGCGCGACCGGCTCGACGGAGGCTGGGTGGGACGAGATTGCCGCTGGTCAAGCGCTCGACCGCCTTGCGGTTTTTGCGGAGAAAAGGGGGATCAAGTTCGATCCATCGCCGGAGCTCGTTTGGCAGATCGCCAGCACGCTGCGAAAATCAAACGACTTTCCCACGGCGGAGGCAGCTCAATCCGCGATCATGACCGCATTGGAGGCAGCCTTGAAAAGCTTCGCCGAGATGCGCGCAAAAGAAGGAGCATCGCTTCTCGCCGATTTCATGGCGCGCCTAGCGGTGTTGACCGGCCATGTCGCAGCGGTCGCCATGCGCGCGCCCGATGTTCCTAAAAACTACCGCGACCAATTGATGCAGCGGCTGCGCCAAGCCGGCCTCGAATTGGATCTCAACGATGAGCGAGTGCTGAAGGAAATCGCTCTCTTTGCCGATCGATGCGATGTATCGGAGGAAATCACCCGGCTTCGCAGCCACTTGGATCAATTCACCGCGCTGTTAAAAAGCGACGCCGAGATCGGCCGGAAAGCCGAGTTCATCCTGCAGGAGATCGGGCGTGAAGTGCACACCATCGGGTCCAAAGCAAACGATCTCGCCGTCTCGCGAAATGTCATCGAACTGAAGAACGAGCTGGAACGGGTTCGCGAGCAAATCGCGAACGTGGAGTGAGCGCGGTTCCGCCAGGCGCCAACGCCGCCCACCCTCACGCTTTCTGCCCGAGCATCCGCGCGACCTGCTGTACGTCCTTGTCGCCGCGTCCGCTGACATTCACGACCAGAATCTGATCGGGACGCATCTCGGCCGCGCGTTTGATGGCGTAAACGAGAGCGTGCGTGGATTCCAAGGCGGGGATGATCCCTTCCGTGCGGGCGCACAGCTGAAATACATCCATGACCTCGTCATCGCAGGCATACGCGAACGCGATCCGGTTTTGGTCGCGGTAGAAGGCGTGTTCCGGTCCGATCGCAGCGTAGTCGAGCCCCGCGCTGACCGAATGGGTGAGCTCGATCTGCCCGTCCTGATTTTGCAGGATGTAGGTTTTGCAGCCCTGCAAGACGCCGAGCTTGCCGCCTTCGAAGCGCGCCGCATGGTCGCCGCGTTTGATGCCGCGCCCACCCGCTTCGACGCCCACCAGACGCACTTGCTTGTCTTCCAAAAACTCGAAGAAAAATCCGATGGCGTTGCTGCCGCCGCCCACACAAGCGACGAGTTCATCCGGCAACCGGCCTTCGCGCGCCAGGATTTGCTCCTTCGTTTCCTGTCCGATCACGCGGTGAAAATCGCGGACCATCATCGGATACGGATGTGCACCCAACGCCGACCCCAGGATGTAGTGGGTACTGCGGACATTGGTCACCCAATCGCGCATCGCTTCATTGATCGCCTCTTTCAAGGTGCGCTGCCCCGCCTCCACTCCCCTCACCTCCGCCCCCATTAGGCGCATGCGAAATACATTCAAGGCTTGGCGCTCCATGTCGACCGCGCCCATGTACACCACACATTCCAGACCGAACTTCGCGCAGACTGCGGCGGTCGCGACACCATGCTGGCCCGCTCCCGTCTCCGCGATCACACGCTTCTTGCCCATGCGCTTGGCCAGGATGGCCTGACCGAGCGCGTTGTTGATCTTATGAGCGCCGGTGTGGAGGAGATCTTCGCGTTTGAAATAAATCTTTGCGCCGCCGATGTGCTTGGTGAGGCGCTCCGCAAAATAGAGCTCCGTCGGCCGTCCGGCGAATTCCTTCAGGTGTTGCCGCAATTCCGTCAGGTATGCCGGATCTTTTTTAGCCTCACTGTACGCTGCGCCAAGCTCCTCCAGCGCAGTCATGAGAGTCTCCGGAACAAATACGCCGCCGTAAGGCCCGAAATGGCCGCCCGCATCGGGCAGGGAGAAACGGTCGATCCGGGTGGCGTCGGCGGCGAGGGACATAGTCGGGCATAGTGGACGCCGACAGGGGCGAGACGCAAATCGGATTTCGTCAGAGTCTCGTAGGCATCCGAGACAACTCAGAGGCGGAGCCCGTGCTGCCGAGCGGGCCTGTTGTGAGGGACGTGCCCGCCTTGTGGCTCGGACCAACCTGCCGGCCGGCAGGTTCCACCTCAATCCGGCCGGGTCTTTAGCGCACTCTTCGGGACGCGCTTCACGCTGACGAAACGGACGCGAAAAAGGTCCTCGAGCACTTCGCGCGTATCGGCCGGCAGTTTTTGGACAAGGTCCTCCAATTTGGGCAATGGCAGCGCGTCTTCGCGAAGTTCCACAGAGTGCGACGTGACCTCAGTGGTGCCTTCCGGCCAGACGAATCCCTCCCCCTCCTCGTGGGCAATCGAACCGTTTAGTCCGTGGCTTTCGGTAAGCTGGAGAGCAGAGCCAACAACAGCGGGTGCCGCTTCCTCGATCGTTTCCGGATCCGCAGGTGCCTCGACTCTGGAGGACGCGATGCCGGAGTGGGGCGTCATGGCTGCCACCGCCATCCCACGCGCGACGAGGTGCGCTTCCAACTCAGTGATCAGGTCTTTTTTTTTTGCCCCTCACCTGCGTCGGCCGGCAGCTCTTCGGCCAGGCCGCTCAACTCCTTGATCAGGCTGTCGATCGCCCGCGACCGGCTGGCTTCGACCGCTTTCAACAAGGTCACTTCAAAATTGATCTTCTCCGAGAGTCCGAGTTTCACGCCGGACTCTCCTTCGCGCAGGCTGTCCAGCATTCGCGTCAACTGCTCCGTCGACATTGGGTTGGCGCCGAGGAAGTCGCTTTGCCCGTTCTTCGCGATCGAATCGAGCAAGGCCTGGCGAACAAGCCCCTGAAGATCGGTCAACAACCTGACCAGATCCCGGCCGTTGCGGTCGCAATCGTCGACGATCTCGACGATCTTTTTATGGTCCGCCGTAGCGAGGGCGTGCGCCAGCGCGGCGATTTTTTCGCCGGAGACCAAGCCGTAGACGTCCAGTACATCCGGCTCGCCGATCTCGTTTCCGCAGAACGAAATCATCTGGTCAAAAATCGATTGGGCATCGCGCATACCGCCGTCCGCCATGCGCGCAATGCAAGCGAGAGCGGCATCCGATACTTTGATTTTCTCCTCCACGGCAATCTTCTGGAGACGCTGAACGATCAATTCGGCCGGAATCGGCTTCAAATCGAAGCGCTGGCAACGCGAGATGATCGTCGGAAGCACCTTTTGCACATCCGTCGTCGCGAAGACGAATTTCACGTGCGGAGGAGGCTCTTCGAGCGTTTTCAACAGGGCGTTGAACGCCGCGGTCGACAGCATGTGCACCTCGTCGATGATGTAGATCTTGAATTTACCCTGGGAAGGAGCGTAGCGGACGTCGTCCCGCAAATCGCGGATCTGATCGACCGAGTTGTTGGACGCGCCATCGATCTCGATCACATCCATCGAGGTGCCTTCGGTGATCGACTTGACGGTGGGATCTGCCGGATCGAAATCGGCCTTCGGGCCACCGGCACAATTCAAGGCCTTCGCGAAAATACGGGCCGTGCTGGTCTTTCCGGTGCCGCGCGGGCCGACAAACAAGTAGGCATGGGCGATTCGGTTCCGAGAGATCGCATTCTTCAGCGTGCGCACGACGTGGTCCTGCCCGACGACGTCGTCAAACGTCTGCGGGCGCCACTTGCGAGCGATGACTTGGTAGGAGGCGGCCATGGTCCTAATGCAGAATGAAGACTGCAGAATGAAGAATGCGTCACGTCAACCTCGGGAGGTTCCTATTCTGCATTCTCCTTTCTTCATTGGAAAATAAAAGTGGCCAGGCACTCCACGGCACTAGGAGGACGTCGTTACCGTTGCTACCTTCCGGTCCTGGCGGGGTTCACGCGCCTGCCCATGCATGGCACCTGGCCAAGGCGCACAGTGGGGGCGGCAAAGGGTCCGGCAACTAAAAACGTGGGGTATTAGGCCTCCGGTCGGCGGCCATCGCTTATTGCTGATTGCTTAAGGAGCTCTGAAAACGCGCGCGAGTACCGGATCGAGGTGGAACGCGATCTCCGAGCGGGTTGGTTTTGGGCTGCCCGGCTTCGTAAGAATACGTCTAACAGTGCGCTCGGAGATCGCGCTCCACCTTCAACGCGGTTTTCAGAGCTTCCTCTACGCTTATCGCGCCGCTTTCATCAGCGCTTCCGCCCGCTCGATAATCCCTTCGACAGGCCAGAGGCGCCCGAGGCCCTCATAGCCGCAGGCGAGCATGCCTTCTTCTGGGCCGATGAACTGTACCCCGCGGCTCAGCAGGGAGGCGACGTTCGCAGCGGTGGCGGGATGGCTCCACATTTTGCCGTTCATAGCCGGTGCGATAAGGACGGGAGCGCGACAAACGAGGTAAAGCGAAGAGAGAAAATCGGGCGCCAATCCGTGGGCGAATTGCGCAATGACGTCCGCCGTCGCCGGAGCCACCAAAAGGAGGTCGGCCTTGTCGGCCAGCTCGATATGGCCGGGTTGCCAGCCATTGCCTTCGTCCCACAAATCCTCCGCCACTGGCTGGCGCGCGAGGGTCTGCAGGGTGAGAGGAGTGATGAATTTTTGACCGCCTGCAGTCAGGACCGGAAAGACCTCAGCACCCTTCTTCCGCAGCTGGCTCGTAAGATCGGCCGCTTTATAGGCCGCGATCGAACCCGTGACACCCAGGATCACTTTTTTCCCAGAGAGCGGTGACGGAGAGGCCATTCGGCAAGCAAACCGCTCCATCCTCTCGCCCGCAAGCGATTCTTCCGAGGGCAATCGCGGCGCGGGTCTACCGCTTAGTTTTCCAGTTTTGGCGGAGGCCCATCGGCGGGGGGAGGATCCCCGGCGCGTTTATTACGAAGTGTCTTCAGATATTCCTGCCAGCGCTTGTCGCGCTCGCGGCGGCGCTCGCGATACTCGTCATACTTCAAGCGTTGTTCCTCGGTCAAAATAGAGCGGAGCTCGGCGTCGGCTTTTGCGCCGACCTGCGCCACGGCCGTAGCCGACTGGCGGCGGTGCGCCTGGATTTCTTTCCCCGTTTTCACGAGGAGAGGCCGAATCCGCTGCCGCTGGTCGGGCGTCAGTTCCAACGCTTCACCCAGTTGTTTCAAATTCTGCAGCGCGTACTGTTCGACCGTTTTTTCGTGCCGAACATCTTCGCCGAAACGAAAGGAGACCAAACCGCCGACCACCGCACCGGAAAGAAATACACCGACGAAGGCGAACGCGACGATCAGCGTTTGTTTCATCTTACGAGAGATCGGACAACTCGATGACCGGGTCGTCGTACAAAGCCGCCGCGTCTTCCTCGATCATTCGTTTGATCGGGCTCACATTCGTCGCGACCGTCGCGACCACGAGAAGTGCCGCGAATCCCAGCGCCCGCAATGACATTCGCTCGAACAGCCAGGCGGTGGCAGGCATGCGCTCCAACGCAACCGCTTGGGCGGCGATACGCGTGGCAAAGCCATACGGTGCATTGGGATCCCGCTGATCGGGAGCGCGGCGAGCGGCCTCGATCAGGCGCTGCCATTCGGTGCGTTCGAGTTTCATGAGCGTTCCTTTCGTTTAAGGTCAGCGAAGAGCTTTTGCAATTTCCGGCGAGCGCGAAATGCCCTCACTTTGATGAGCGTGGTGTTCCAGCCGGTCAAATCTCGGATTTCGGCAAGCGATTTCTGTTCTAAATCAAGAAGTTGAATCACCAGCCGGTCGTCCGGCTTAAGCTGTTCCAACAATTTGTGCACGAGTTCATGAGCCGCGAGCGCGTCGTTTGCCCCGACTTCGTTCTCGCTTGTCATAACCGCGTCGAGAACATCTGCCTCATTCTCCGAAAGATCGGCCCAGCGGAATTCGGGACGCCGTTTTTGTGCCCGCAGGTGGTCGATGCACGTCGTAACCGCGATCCGCGACACCCAGTGCGGAAACGGGACTGCCCCTTGATACTGCTCGATGCGTGTGAACATTTTCATGAAGACCTCCTGAGCCAGGTCCTCCTCGGCGACTCTTCGCGGCAAGTGAGCGCGCACAATTCTGATAACGAGCGGGTAAAGATGCTCAACCAACTCGCGGGCAGCTTTTTGGTCGCTGGCGCGAACACGTTCGAGGCAGCCTGCCAAATCGAACGTCGCGTCGGCGCTTTCAGACATGAGTCGATGGAATGACCGTCATACACAGGAGGCAAGACGCCGCTGAGGACGCGCAGGTTACGCCCGAAAACCGCCCCGTTCGAGGTGGCTGCCCGCTTGCTGGCGCAGCGGCGGCGGTTTTGAGTTTTGCGTGCTAGGTTTCGGATTGACGATCCGGATTCAAACCGTTGGCTACTAATTACTAAAACAATTAAGTTTCTGGCTCAGATCTGAAAATCGCCCTTGCCGCTGGGTTCGTGGAGGCCGCATTCGCGTTTCACGCCGTTGAAGCGGGTGTCTTCCTCGCGCATGCCATCCAGGAGCTTGCTCGTACTGTGTACATCCCCGACGGAAACATAACCCTGATCCCAAAGCGGATGATAAGGCAGGCCGAACTCACTCAGGTAACGATGAACCCGGCGATTGTCCCAATCGATGATGGGGTGGATCTTCGTGATCTTGTTTTGGACCTGTACCACTTTTACGCCCTCACGAGAGCTCGCTTGAGATCGGCGCAATCCGGCGAGCCATGCGGTCGCCTTCAGTTCTCGTACGGCCCGGTCCATGGGCTCGACCTTGTTGATCAAGTTGTAGCGTTTTAGGCCGTCAATCCCCTGCTCCCACTGCTTGCCATAGAGGGCTTCCTGCTCGGCAGCCGTGATCGCGGGGACGTATTTTTTAATGTTCAGCTGCAGTTTGTCGGTCAGCTCCTTCGCGAAACGGTAGGTCTCCGGAAACAAATAACCCGTATCGATGAAAATGATCGGAATATTAGGGACGATTCGCGTGACCAAATGAAGCATCACCGCAGCCTGGATTCCAAAACTCGTAGTCATCACCAAGCCGTCACCAAACTTCCCCACCGCCCATTTTACTCGCTCCTCCGCGCTTGCCTTTTCGAGCTCAAAGTCGGCGGCGGCAGGCTGCGGCGCAGAAGCAGTGACGTTCATGAGTGAGACTACTTCTACTTACTTTATGTCCTAAGTAAAGATTCGACGGACAAATCGTTTTAAATAGCTTACATATGGCTTGTTAAGCGAAATGCCGAAGGTTACCCCATCGCCCTTGATGCTCGTGGTGGCAACGAACCCCTGGCCCTGCGGTTACCTCGGCGAACCGAAAAACGAGTGCCGCTGCGGTCTCGCGCGGAGCCGGATATGCTATAAAGCTGCCAGCAGGCGTTCGATCTCCGCCTTCTTTGTCTTCTGATCGGCGAGCTGCTTACGCGCGCCTTCGAGCACCGCGGGTGGGGCTTTGCTGACAAACGCTTCGTTGGAGAGGCGGGCCTCCGTGCCGGCAATGTGTTTGTCGATCTGCTCCAGCTCCTTCTTCAGGCGCTGCCTTTCCGCCGCGGGGTCCACCGTAATGCCGGTATCCAGATAGAGCGTTCCGAACGGCGTGACAATTGCGGGCAAAGCCGGCTCCTGCTGCGTGCGAGAAATGGAGGCGGCGCCTACGAGACGGGCGAGCTTCGCGCCATTTTTCTCGAGCACCGACCATTCCGTCTCTCCGCACAGGGCGAGCAGCTTGACGTCGCGCTTCTGCGCGACGGCTTGGTCGGCTTTGAGCTGCCGGGCGAGGCTGGCGAACTGTTTTTGCCGATCGACCCGACCCGATGCGGCGACGTCGACTCGAATACCGCGTTGCTCCAACCGGGCGGCGAGGCCGGACGGCGTCTCGATGCGTGTATCCTGAACGAAACTACCCGGTTTACCGTAGCCGAGAAGGTGCCACAGTTCTTCCGTGATAAAGGGAGCGAAGGGTTCGAAAAGAAGCAGGAATTCGCGGATGACCAAATCCTGGATGGCGAGGCTGTGCGCCTTGAGGCTTGGGTTCTGCACCTTCGTCTTGGACACCTCCACATACCAGTCACAAAAGTCGTTCCAGAAAAAAGCGTAGAGCCGCTGGGTGGCAGCGGCGAATTCGAATTCCGCGAAACCGTGCTCGACGACGGCCATGGTTTCCAGCAATGCGCCGAGCACCGCATGGTCGTCATCGTCCAGTTTCGAGGACTCGATTCTCGCCAGAATAACCTCAAGCGAAGCATTGTCCGACATCTCGCCGCTCATCTGCCGGAAACGGCAGGCGTTCCAGAGCTTGTTGCAGAAGTTCTTGCCGCCCTCGATGCGGTCTTCGTCGAACTTCACGTCCTGCCCCAGAGGGGCGATCTGCAGAAGGCCGAAACGCAGGCCGTCCGCGCCATACTTGGCGATCAAGTCGAGAGGATCGGGCGAATTGCCGAGCGTTTTCGACATCTTTCGCCCCTGTTTGTCGCGAACGATGCCGTTGAAATAGACGTTCTTGAACGGAATCCGCTGCTGAATGGGCGCGCCGGGACGTGAAAATTCGAGCCCGGCCATGATCATGCGCGCCACCCAGAAGAAGATAATGTCCGCGCCCGTGGCGAGGGTGGTGGTCGGATAAAAAGCGTCGAAGCTCGCCTTCTTCATCGCGTCGGCGTCGGGCCAGCCCAGGGTGCCGAAGGGCCAGAGCCAGGACGATGCCCACGTGTCGAGGACGTCTTCTTCCTGCTCCCAATTTTGCGGATCGGACGGACCTTGCAGCGACACATGAACCTTGGAGGAGTCGCGCAGATCGGCCTCCGTGAGCGTTTCACGATCGATCCCCTTCCGATACCACACGGGAATCCGATGTCCCCACCACAGCTGTCGGCTGATGCACCAATCCTGAATATTATCCAGCCAGTTGAGGTACACTTTGCTCCAACGCTCCGGATACATTTTCACCAATCCATCGCGCACCACCTGCTTGGCTTCCTCGACGCGCGGGTAGCGCAGCCACCACTGCTGGGTCAACCGGGGCTCGATCGGCACGCCGGCGCGCTGCGAATAGCCGACGTTGTTCTCATACGGTTTCTCCTCGAGCAGGGACCCGCGTTCGCGGAGGAGCTCGGCTGCTTTTTTGCGCCCGGCGAACCGCTCCAGGCCGGCCAGCTCGGCGCCGGCAAAAGCATTGAGCGTCCCGTCAGGATTGAGGGCATCGATAATCGGAAGCCTGTGCCGCTGGCCGATCTCGTAGTCCGTTCGGTCGTGCGCCGGAGTCACTTTGAGCACGCCGGCCGCAAAAGTAGGATCGACCGCCTCATCCGCCACAATCGGCAGCGCTTCGCGAGGTCCGAGCGGACGCCAAACGTGCCGGCCGATCAGTTTTTGATAGCGTTCGTCATTCGGGTGCACCGCGAGCGCGGTGTCGGCGGGAATGGTTTCGGGCCGTGTCGTCTCGACCGTCAAATAGGTGCCGGGCTCTTCCACCAGTTCATACTGAAGTTTGTAAATGAAGCCCTTGGTCGGCCTCATCTCGACTTCTTCGTCGGAGAGCGCGGTCAGCGTGGCGGGGCACCAATTCACCATGCGTTTTCCGCGGTAAATGCGCCCCTTGCCGAACAGATCCACAAAGGCGGTCAGAACTGCCTGGCTGTAGGAGGGATCCATCGTGAACGCGGTCCGATCCCAGTCGCAGGAGCAGCCCAGCTCGCGCAGCTGCTTCAAAATCGTGTTGCCGTATTGCTCGCGCCAAGCCCACACCCGCTCGAGGAATTTTTCGCGGCCCAGGTCGCGACGGCCCTTGCCTTCGGTTTTCTTCAGGTGCTTCTCCACCTGGCCTTGCGTGGCGATGCCCGCATGATCGGTGCCGGGAATCCAACAGGCGGCTTTGCCTTCGAGGCGCGCACGGCGCGTCAAAGCGTCCTGCAACGTGTTGTTGAGCACGTGGCCCATGTGCAGAATTCCCGTCACATTGGGCGGAGGAATCACGATCGTGTGCGTCTCCTGGCCGGGCTTGGCCACGCCGGCAAAACACTTCGCCTGCAACCAAGCGGCATACCACTTGGCTTCAACTTCGCGCGGTTCGTAGCTCTTGGTGATTTCGGCCATGGAGGAGGAGGACTTTGAACCTTTGAAACAACCGCGCGCGGGAGGCGGAGGCAAGTGGTTAAACAGAAGGAGTTGAGGGTTGAGAGGGTCGGGCTCTTCAGGCCGGCCGCACCTTGTTCTCGAACGCCAAAAGACGTTGCCGAGCCGAACCTCCCACGCCCGACGGGGAATGCTGGTCTGCCGACCGGGTCTCCGACCTCTCAACCCTCAACTCTCAACTCCGCCGCATCGGCGAAGTCCCTCAAAGAGAGGAGCCTTCATTTCCCGCTTTGCATGATTCCCAATTAAGCATGAGCTAGAGGTTCGCATGAGCGGCCGCCTACAGAAACACGCCTTGGAGCGCCTCAATTTCACGGGGGAAGTTTCGCGCGCGGAGCGCCTGGCGGCCTGCAAAACGTTCCTCCGCCTCGAGAGCGCGATGATTCACATGCGGCACGATGCCGGCGAATCGGGCTTGGCGGTGGTGCGCGCGCGAGCAGCGATGCTGGACGTGATGCTCGCTCATCTTTTCGACTATGCGCTTTCGGCGTGGATTCGGACGCAGGGTCCTGCACCGGCTCCCGTGTGCCTCGTCGCACTCGGCGGCTACGGACGGGCCGAACTCAGCCCGCTGAGCGATATCGACGTGATGTTTCTTTTCCCATCGAAGGTGAAGCTGGCGGCTCTCAAGCCTCTGCAGGAGCACCTGATCAACGAGATCCTCTACATACTGTGGGATACCGGGCTAAAGGTCGGTCATTCGTCGCGCACGGTGGACGATGTATTCGCGGAGGCGCGAAAAGACATCCAAACCAAGACCGCACTCCTTGAATCGCGGCTGATCGCCGGTTCTGAGAACCTTTTCGAAACTTTCTCCGCCGCCTACCGCAGTTTTTATCGCGACGAGAATCCGCGGGGCTACATCGTGGCGCGCCTGGAAGACCAGGCGGAGCGGAGGAAAAAATACGGCGACACCGTTTTTCTGCAGGAACCCGACATCAAGAACGGGGTGGGTGGACTGCGCGATTACCAGACCGCGCTTTGGATGGCGCGGGTCAAACTCGGCATTGCCACGATGGACGACCTCGCGGCGCAGCAGTATCTTCGACGCAACGAATGCCGCGACTTCCAGCGCGCGTACGACTTTCTGCTGCGCGTCCGCAACGAGCTACATTTCGGCAACAAGCGGCCGACCGATCTTCTGAATCTCGAGACGCAGCCGCGCATTGCTCTCGGCCTCGGTTACACGAACAGCAATGTTCTGGGTCGGGTCGAGCAATTCATGCACGACTACTATCGTGCGGCGCAGACCATCTATCGCACCTCTCAGATCGTGGAGAACCGACTGGCCCTCACGCTCGACAAGGAAAAGAGCCGACTCTCCTTCAAGGAAGCCATTCGCGCGTATCGAAATCAGCGGGCAAAACGCATCGATGGCCTGATTGTGCGAGGCCAGGAGCTCGCAGCCGAACGCCCCGAGATCTTCAAGGAGGATCCGGTCCGCCTGATCCGCGTCTTCCGGCATTGCCAGCAGCTCGATGCGCAGCTGGATTTTTCGCTCCAGGCGCTCATTCGCGAATCGCTCCCCCTCATTACTCGGAAAGTCACGACGTCGCCCGATGCGAACATCAGTTTTCGCGCGATCCTCAGCGAACCCGGCGCCGTTTTTCCCACGCTCGAGAAGATGCATGAGCTCGGTGTATTGGGCCGGTTTATCCCGGAGTTCGATGCGTTGACCTGCCTTGTCCAGCACGAATTTTACCATCGTTATACGGCCGACATCCATACGCTGCACGCGATTCGCGAATTGGACCGCGTATTCACGGAAGCAGAACCCATGGCGTTGAAATATCGCGAGGTCCTCCACCAGACTCGGGACCCTGCGCTCCTCTATCTCATCCTTCTGTTGCACGATATCGGAAAGGCCAAAGGCATTGCGGGGCATGCGGAAAGCGGAGTCGCCATCGCGGGTCCCATTCTGGAACGTCTGCAAATCGATCCCGACGCGGCCCAAATAGTCACCTTTATCATCAAAAATCATCTGATTATGGCACGCTTTTGGCAGAGACGTGACGTAGATGATCCGAACACTGCCCTTGCATTCGCGGAAGCCGTCAATGAAGCCGACAACCTGCGCTATCTCTACGTCCACACCTATTGCGATGCGCGCGGCACCGCTGCGGATCTCTGGAATGGCTACAAAGACACGCTGCACACCACCCTTTTCCGAGCTACGCTGGACCGCCTGATTCACGGTGCTGCCTTGGAATCCCGAAACTCAGAACGCACCCAAATGAAGCACCAAGAATTGATCTCCAAGAAAATCCCCGGCATCGGCACAGACGAGGTAACCGCGCATTTCAATTTGCTGCCGGAGCGTTATTTTATCCACACCGACACGACGGAGATCGCACTGCATATTCAGATGGTCAACAAACTGCTTCATTCGATCACCGCGGCGGATTCGGTCAGTTCGTTGAAACCGGTCATTGACTGGAAGGACGACCTCAACCGCAGCCTGACCGTCGTGAATGTTGTAACTTGGGACCGAGCCGGTCTCTTCTACAAGCTCGCCGGCGCGTTCAGCGTGGCCGGACTGAATATTCTTGGCGCCAAGGTGATTTCGCGGACCGATCACATCGCGATCGATACCTTCTACGTCGTCGATCCGGGTCGCGGAGTCGTGCAAAACCAAGCGTCGACCGAAACCTTCGCCAAAACGGTCGAGCAAGCGCTGGTCGCGGCCAAAGACCTTTATCCGGATATCGTCGCCCAGGCGAAAAAGTACAGCAGCAGCAACTACACGCCGGCTCCGAGTGGAGAGAGCATCCATAGTTCCTTTCCTCCCACGGTCGAGGTCTACCACGAACTTTCGATGCAGCGCACCATTGTCGAAATTCAAGCGCACGACCAAATCGGACTGCTCTACCGCCTCGCGAAAACGATTTACGACCACGGCTTCGACATCACGTTCGCCCGCATCGGGACCGAGCGGGGAATCGCCATCGACACGTTTTACATCGAAAGCGCAAACCATGAACCGACCGAAGACACGGGCCGCCTGCACGCGCTGCGGGACGCCCTCGCGGCCGTGATTGCTCCGCCGGTCGCGACCGCGGAAGCGGCGGTGGCCGGTTCAGCGAAGTAAGGCGTCCAGCCCGGCAGGAAAGCCTCGATTACGGCGCTGGATTCGCTTTCATCCGGATTCCGTGGAAAGTCCGCCGCCTTCGCGCGACCTTACAGCGCCCCACCCGACGTCGAATCTCCCGGGGAAATTCGATCCGCGGACGCTTCCCCTCCTCTACCGCATCAGTTCGCTGGTGGGCAGGACGGAAGACCCTCGTTTGGCGTTGCGGACGATCCTGGCCGAGATCGTGGCGGCTCTCCACGCGAACAGCGGCTCCATCGCGCTGCTCAACCCCGACACCGGGAAGTTGGAAATCGAGGTGCAACAAGGCTTGCCCGCCGACACCAACGATGTCGCGCTGCGACTGGGACAGGGCATCACCGGTTGGGTCGCTTTCCACAACAAGCCGCAACTTGTCTCCAATGTGGCCGCAGATCCCCGGTATATTTCGCTCCGCCCGGAGGTCCGCTGCGAGATGGCGGCTCCGATGGAGGAGAACGGTCAAACTCTCGGGGTGATCAATGTCGACTGCGACGAAGTCGACGGCTTCAACGAGGCCGACCTGCAATTGCTCGTCCTGTGCACGCAAGAAGCCACCGCGGTGATGTCCCGGTTGTGGCAACTGCGACAGCTGCGAGGCAAGGCCCGGCAGTTGGAAACCCTCATCACGATCGGACACTCGCTCGTGACGAAGCTGGAGGAGCAGGAGCTTTTCGACACCGTCACGGAAGACGCGGCGCAAATCATGCAATGCCGCGCCTGTGCGCTCTATCTCTACGACGAGACGAGGGACACGGTGCGAGTCGCCTCCTTTGCCAGCTCCACCAAAGTTGACCTGCCCAAAGGCGACCTTCCGCTCACCTCCTGTTTGATTTCGTCGGTCGTCCACACGCGCAGGCAGGTGGACTATCCCAATATTCAGAGCGCTGAGTTTTTCGATTTGGTCGACTTACCTCGCGATCCTTCGTTTCGCACCTTCCTGGCCGCGCCAATGATCTATGAAAACGAGATCCTCGGTGTGCTCGCCGTTTTCACCGACCACGTCCACCGGTTCAACAACGACGAAAAGCGTCTCTTGGCCGCCCTGGCCAGCCTTGGGGCCGTGGCGCTCCAGAATTCGCGGCTCTATTCGCGGGTGTTTCAAAGCGAGGAGTCTCTCCGGAAAAACGAACAGCTAACCACCCTCGGCCTGCTCGCGGCGGAGATCGCTCACGAGATCCGCAATCCTCTCACCGTGATCAAGCTGCTCTATGGTTATCTCGGGCTGGATTTCCCCGAGAACGATCCTCGGCGCACCGATGTGCGGGTCATCAGCGAAAAACTGGATCAACTGGAGGCAATCGTCACCCGAGTCCTCACCTTCGCCAAAGCACCCTCGAGCCTGCACTCTCGGTGGCCAATCGTCGACGTGATCGAAGACACCATTGTCCTGATCCGGCTCAAGCTGGCCCAAAGCAAGATTCACCTCCGTTTCGAGCCGCCACCCCGGACGATGATTGTCGATGTGCACAAAGGGCAGCTTCAGCAGGTATTGTTAAACTTGTTGATCAACTCGACCCAGGCCATGACGGATGGCGGGGAGATCACGATCGCGTGCCATACGGAGGAGCGCGGTCCGGCCCGGGTGGCCATCGTCGATGTCGCCGACACGGGACCCGGGATCGCGGAAGGGCTGCGAGACCGCATTTTCGACTCGTTCTTGTCCGGACGCCCGGATGGAACCGGCTTGGGTCTGGCCATCGCGAAACGCATCCTGCTCAGCCACCACGGCGACATCACGTTATTGGAGTCGAGCCCGGCCGGAACGACCATGCGAATTACGCTGCCGCTGGTCTGAGCACGCCGGGGAGTTGAGAGTTGTGAGTTGAGCGCCGAGCCGTTCATCTCCCTGCTTCTCTAGTCGTCGTTCCACGTGAATTTCGTCCAACAAAAGAAGTTTGTCGCCGCCGGCATCGTCCTCCTGGTGGCCGCAGGGGTGATCATTCTCTTCGTCCTGACGCGTCTGCCTTTGGCCGCGCGAATCGGTCTGGCCTCGTTCGATTTCGTTCTAGCCGCCCTGTTGTTTGCCGCCTTGCGGCAAAAGCGAAGGTGAGAGCGGCGTATGCACGTCACGGGTAAACTACGTTCCCCTCGCGTCAGACCGTGACCAACTCCTGAGGGGCAGTGGCCGGGGCCAACGTCTCGGGGGGCAGCTCCAGAATAAAAGTAGCGCCCTTGCCCGGGCCCTCGCTCGTGGCGGTGAGAGAGCCCCCCATCTGTTTCGCGGCCAGGGCGCTGCTGTGGAGACCGAAGCCGTGACCATCCTTCTTGGTCGTGAAGCCGAAGGCGAAAATCCGCGTCAGGTTCTCGGAAGCGATGCCCACTCCATTGTCCGTCACCAGAATCTGCACGCTGCCAGAGGATGACTTGCGCAGGCCGAGCGTGATGCGCCGGTCCGCGGGCGCTCTCTCGCCGACCGCCTCTTTGGCATTCCGCACCAGATTGACCAAAATCTGCAGCGCCTTTTGGCGCTCTACCTTGACCTCCGGCACGGGAAGATACTCGCGGGTGACGGTCACACCGTGGCGAGCCAGCGACGCTTCGCTGATGCGCACCGCGTACTCGATCAACTCGCTCGGGGGCACGACCTCGGTCAGCCCCGAAACGCGCGCATGGCTCTGTTGGGCCGCGACAATCTGCTTGATGTGCTCGATGTTCTGCTGGAGCGCGACGATTTCCTTGGCCGCGCTCTCCTTCTCGCTCGTCAGCGACTCCGCCAACCTCGCGACGTAGGTCGGAATTTGTTTTGCGCGGGGATCGGAAGCGAAAAACTCGGCCACGCGTTCACCCTGTTCGAGCAGGAGTTCGCCCACGCGCGCCAAATTCGGGGTTTTCTGCGCACGGATGCGTTCGAGGGCGACCGTCGCCGACGTATTTACGCTGTTGAGGGCATTCCCGATGTTGTGGAGGACACCGGTGGCCACTTCGGCGATTCCGGCTAGCCGGGACGTCTCCACCAACTCCTTCTGGGCGAGCTTCAGCTTCTCTTCCGTCTCGCGGAAAACGGTCATGTCCCAGAACAACACCTGAACCCCGATGGATTTGTTCTGGTTGTCGTAGAGCGGTACCTTTTTGACGTGCAGATAACGTTTTCCGGTCGGACGTTCGACCACGTTTTCATACTCCATCACCTGCCGGGTCTCCATGATATGCACGTCGTCCGCGCGGAATTTGGCGGCGCTCTGGGGCGGGTACAATTCGGCGTCCGTCTTGCCGATGATCTGTTCGGTCGGACGATTGTGGAGTTCCCCGAAGGCCGAATTCACATACGTGAATCGACCGGCTTCGTCCTTGCGGGCAATGATCTGGGGCAAGCTCTCGACGAGGGAATGGTAGAAGTACTCCGACGCCCGCAACGTCTCATAGGACCGCGCCAGTTCGGCGGTGCGCTCCGCGACGCGACGCTCGAGTTCCGCGTTTTGCCGCTGCAGCAGCAGCGCGTTCTCCCGCAGCCGGCGCAAGCGCCACACATAAGAACCGACGCCGATTCCAATCGCGGTCGTGATCGCGAGAGTCGTAAACCACCAGGTCTCATAAAAAAGAGGCAGAACACGAAAAGCTAGCTTGGCGGGCTTTTCGTTCCAGACACCGTCGTCATTCGACGCCTGGACATGAAATACGTAGTCACCGGCGGGCAGTCGCGCGTAGTGAACATTTCGCCTTCGGTCGGGCTTGCCCCAGTCGCGGTCGAGCGGCGTGAGTTGGGTTTTGAACTGCACCTTGTGCGGCGCGAGCAGGCTCGTGGCAGTGAAGTGCACAGCGATGTCCCGGCTCCCGGGGGGTATGGCGATCTCCTTCGTGATGTCCTGCACTACGCCATCCACCACGACTTGCTCGACAATGATGGATGGTTTGCGCTCGTTGAACTCCGCCTGGGAGGGTTTGATCACGGCAACGCCGCGGTTCGTGGGGAACAGGATCCGCCCGTCGCGCGTTTTCCATACGTTGGGCGAGCCCGGTTCGGTGCAGTCAGAATCGGGCAAGCCATCCTTCCGCGTGAAGGTCTGCTGAGGCAAAGCCACAAGTTTGCCGACGTCCAATTCCGCAAAGGCGAGGCGGCGCACCCGCATGATGCCGCGCGAGGACCCCAGCCAAAAATAGCCCTGCTCATCCTCCATCATGCTGACGATGGTGTCATCGATCAGGCCATGCCGCGATGTGTAGACCGACCACTTGTCGTCTTTGAAGCGCATCAAGCCGTAACCCGGCGTCATTGCCCAAATGGTGCCCTCGGTGTCTTCAAAAATCATGCGGGCGCTCGTTTTGGGCAGTCCGTCTTGCGTCGCGTACACTCGCCACTTACCCTCGTGAAGCCGGTACACGCCTTCGGCGGTTCCCGCCCAAACATCGCCGTTGCGAGCGCGGATCACCGAACGCACCGTGATATTCCGCCCCGAGAACGCGATGACGAAGGTGCCGTCCGGTTTTCTTCGGTAGAGGGCGCCAATCGTTCCGATCCAATGCCCTCCCTCTCCGTCCGGCACGAAGCAGTAGACGCGACTGTCGAGGAGGCCCGGCAGGACGAAAGCGGGGTCCGCCGCGAGCTTCTTTCGCCACTGCTCCGCTTGCGCTGCAGAATAGAATCCTTCGAGTTTTCCCTCGGCCAAGCGATACAAACCGTATTCGGCTCCGATCCACAACGTCTGGTCGGGTTCCTCATAAAGGGCGTAGATTGCTGAAGTGATCGAAGCCAGTTCCGGCATACGCGCGGCTCGTTCGCCAACGTACCGGTAGACGCCGCCGCTCCACAGCCCGATCAGAAAGGAACCGTCCTGGCGTTCGATCACCGTGTTCACCACGGTTTGGTCCAGCCCGTCGTGCTGATCGATCGCCTCCGCCGGCGAGTTCTTCAACCGGAACAACCCGGCGTTGCTCGCCACCCACAGCGCGCCCTCCTCGCTTTCGCGCACATTGCCAACGACGCTCGCTCCGAAGGCGGCGGGATAGGACGCGGGCATCACTTTGCCATCCCGCAGGCAGAACAGCCCCCCCGTTGTGCCTACCCAGAGCGTGCCGTCTCGGTCAGGGTAGATGCATTCGACCGAGGGACTCTTCAATCCTTCCGCCGGGGTGAACGCCTGAAGCGTGCCATCGGGATGCCGGCAATAGAGCCCGGCGGTCGTGCCCAACCACAGCTTGCCGTCGGGACGTTGCACCAACGCGGTGTAACCCACCTCCGGGTAGCCGGCAGTGCCGGATAACTTTTGTAATTCAGCGCCTTTTTGCCTCCAGAGCCCTGACCCCAGTCCAAAAAGAAAACTCCCATCCTCCATCTGCAGGGTGGTACGAATGGAACGCAGGTTATCGCTGGCGCGGGCCCACGCCTCCTCCGCTCCGTGCGGCACCACTTTGCCGTCGCGCAGAAAAACCGGGCCACGAGTCGTGCCCGCGACGAGAAGGCCTTCGCGCGTGAACATGACCGAACGCACATATCGGTCCGGCAAACCCTGCTCCGTATCGTAACGTTTGAATTTCCCGTCTTTGTAGTGAAACAAGCCAAAGTTCGCCCCGAACCACAGCGATCCGTCGGCCGCTTCGACCACGTCGTAAAAATTACTCGTATTTAGTTCAGGCTCATTCGCATGGGTGAAAACCGTGAATTGAATGCCGTCGAAGCGCGCAATGCCGCCGGCGGTCGCGAGCCAGAGGTAGCCGTCGCGAGTCTGCACGATCGCTCTGATCCTGGTGGAGGGAAGTCCTTCCTCGGTAAACCAACCGTCGATCGAATAGCGGTCCGGTTTAGTAGAAAGATCGAGCCCCCGGACCGCGCCGGTCGCGAAGGAGAGAACGAACGCGGCCCAGGCCACGCGGCAAAACGCGTGAGCGGAGATGAACGGAGGGCTGAAGCGGAGAGGCATCCTAAAGCAAGAAGCTGGAGTACCGCCAAGCGGACTCAGGCTGGTTACTTATGTCATCGTCACCCTACGGTCGCACTTGACCATAAGTTTACGACGACCGCCGGGGTTCGAGCGGGCGCGAAGGGCGGTTCCGCGGGAAACGCTGCAAGCTACTTTTTCTCTGATATAAACACGACATACATATGGGCCGCCTTGGCTGAATTGTCCTCTGTATTGGGCCCGAACGTGATGCTTTCGTCCTTCGGAATGTCGCGCTGAAAGATCGTCAACGTGTGGCCGGGCAACTTCATGATTTGCGGGGTCTGTCGGAAATCCCTGAGCAGCCACGCCGGCCGAGGGAGTCGATCATCATGGGCGACGGACACGACGCTCGGCCCCTTCACCGCCATCTCCATCAGATCCACGGCGCTGTAGAGCGCATCGCTCTCCGCCGCCTGAACCCAATCGGCGCCTTCCAGGGACGAAGGCAGATCGGTAAAGGCAAACTCGCGGTCCACATAGACGTTTTTCCCGTTTTTCGCTTTTTGCTCGATATGGACGATCGTGGTCGGACCGGAATACGAAAACGTTTTGATCAGTGGTGTGATTTGCGCGACGCGTTGCCGGCGCGCGCGGTTATCCTCGGTGGAAGATCCCGTGAGCACCCATTCAGGCGCGGTGGCGGGCAAGGGGGTCGCCGGTAGCGCAGGCAGCGACTTTGCCACTCCGTCGGTCACGGCAAAAGGCTTCGCCTCAACCGTGATCGAAGCCGGTTTCAGATTCGCACTCGTCGCCTTCACCGTGATCTTTCCGGGCGTGCGCGTGGCACGCACCGCGACCCGGTTGACCCCCGCCTCGATGTCCAGGTACGGGTGATTGATCGATTTCGGCTTTCCGCTGTTGTAGCCACCCCGCCATATGCCCGGCCCTTCCATCTGGAAATCGACTCGCTGCTGCACGGTGGGGCAGCGGCGGCCCTTGTCGTCGACCGCTTCGACATCGATCAAGACGACGTCCGAGCCGTCCGCCAAAAGGCCCGCCGGGCCCGTGATGGTCGTGAGCCGGAGCGCCACGGGAGCGCCGGCAGTCTGCTTGACCTGCTGCGCAACTTCCCGGCCGCCCGAGTAGGCGACGGCTTTTACTTCGCCTGCTTCCCATTTCACCTTGTCGAAGAGAAACAGGTAACGGTCGGCCGTCGGGCCCTGGCGCCCGATGGACTTGCCGTTGACGAACAACTCCACCTCCTCCGCGTTGGAGACCACGTAGACCGGCTTGATGGTATCCGGATGCGGCCGGCGCGAACCGTTCTCGATGGTTTCGGTGGGGTAAGACCAATGACCGATGATATGCACCCCCGGTTCGTCCCGGAAGACCACCTGGCAGGCGTAGTACGCTTCCTTTGGCAGCCGGACGCCATCGACTTCGCCGCTGGCTCGGGCGACCTCCACGGATACCCGGCCGCCACTGGTCGAGTCGGAAAAAATCCAATTGGCACCGCCGCTGTGTTCGTTCGGTCCGAGCATGCGCACGTACTGGCTTACCTGGTTGGCGGCGAACTCCTCCGAAGTCAGGTGGTAGGTCTGCCCTTTCGCCTCATGATAGCCGAAGTTCGGCGGCGAGAAATTATCCCACACCCGGCGCGGCGACTCCTCCCGATTGTATTCACCTTCAACTACAGGCAAATCGGGGATTTCGCGGCCGCCCTGGGTGCCGATGCCGACGTCCATGAACTCGGCGGTGACTTGGTCCGCCCGGCGATGGGCGTACGCGCGCCCGCCGTGCGGGTCGTACTTGTCCATATAGCCGCGCAGTTCCGCCGCGTGCTCCCGGCTGACCTTTTGGTTCCCGCCTTCCCAGATCAGAATCGAGGGATTGTTGCGGAAGTAGATGATCAAATCGCGAAACGCCTCGGCTCGCAGCCGCCAGGCGGCACCGACCGTGTCGTGCTCGCCGTCCACGCCTGGCTGGAGCGTGATCAAACCGAGGCGATCGCTTGATGCGATCAAGCTCGGTCCCGCGGGCGTATGGCCCCAGCGCACAAAATTGCCGCCTGCGTCTTTCATCAAAACCATCGTGTAGTGATGGAGCCAATCAGGCTGGGCCGCGCCCAGCCCGGCCCACTCGTTGGTCGGCTTCTGGCCCCAGCCTTGCAGCTTCAAATGCCGGCCGTTGATAAAAAATCCGTGTTGGGCGTCCCAGCGGACGGTGCGGATGCCGAGCGGGAACTCATGGGTGTCGACGATGTTGACCCCCTGCGCGCGCACCGTGCAAACAGCGCGATAGAGGTAGGGATAAGCAGGCTCCCAGAGCCGGGGATTCTTCAGACGGCCGGAGAGCTTGTACTCGTTCCGCGAGCCGGCGGCAATGGACTCCGTTTCGTTCATCGACAGCACCGATTTTCCGTCCTGATCGAACACTTCGACCTGAACTTCGACGTCTTCGCCACTCTTCCGGTCGTTGCGCACCGGAATCTCGAAATTCAACCGGGCCGACTCCGTGGTGATCTCGGAAGCATAGGCGTAGGGCCCGACCGTCTTGAGAAAGCTGTAGAGCGGAAGCGTGATGTGCAGAGGGTCCGTGACATGCAGAAATACATTGCGATAAATGCCTCCATGCGCCGGGTGCCAATGCGGGTTGTTCCAGGGAATAAACTCGGCGGTCAGCTTCTCCGACTCCTCCGGCAACGTCGCGTTGATTTCCGTATGCAGTTTCGAAAGGTTGGGATTGTTCGTGGGCTTGGGAGGCGGCGGCAGCCCCTTGTCGCTTTTTTCGTTCTTCTCGGTCTTCTCGCCTTTCTCCTTCTTTGCGTCCGGCCTTTGCGAAGGCAGCGGATCCTCCATGAAACGGTTGTCGCACATCACGGCGATCACGTTCGGCCGGCCGAAAACCAAGTGCGGCGTCAGATCGAAGCCGAAGGGGACAAAACCGGTTTTGCTGGTGCCGAGCAGCTTTCCATTCAGGTAGACGTCGGCGACCTGGCGGACACCTTCGAACTCGATAAACACCTTTTTGCCCTTGTAGGAATCGGGCAGCGTGAAGCTCTTGCGGTACCAGGTGCGGCCACTCCACTGCATCGTCTCGCCCCGGTGCCCGGGCTCCGACCAGTCGTCGAAGGTGTCTTCGTCGTTATAGGTGTGGGGAGCCGACACCGGCTTCCAACTCTTGTCGTTGAAGTCCGCCGCCCATGCTCCTTTTTCGTCGGTTTTTACGAACCTCCAGTCGGGATTGAAGTTGATCTTTTCACCGGCCCGGGCCGCGACCCCAAGACAGGAGCAAACAATCAAGGAAAGGGAGCCTGCTACCGCGCGGGCCAGCGGGCGGGACACAACAAAGATACGCATAGGTGAGAACCTAAAATACACCGGCTTTTTCCAAGAACATCCAGAGAATTTCATGTATACGCCGCGGGGACAGGGGGCTAACCATCCGACCGTACCTCGTGCTGGGCCTGCGGTTTGCGCGCGCGGCGTCACATGAAGTGCCGATTCCAGAGTTGCCAGAAGGGGGCGTCGTGGTCTTTGAAGGGGTCCCCCCATAAAACGGCTCAACCGTTTCCCAAACCTGTGCTAAACTTATGAACAACTTGCATCCGTTGTCGCGGGCGCTGCTTTGCGCAGCCGCCTTGAGCCCCTTCTTTTCCAGCCTTTTGGCCCAACCGCTTCCGCGCAAGGATTGGGGCGCCCCTCTGGTCGAGATTTCCGAGTCCGCTGGAAAATGGACCGTCGCCGGCCAGAAAAACACGTTTACGCTCACTGTAGCAGACCTGGGAGTCCAGCTTCAGGGCGGCGCGGCCAGTTGGACACTCGTGCCCTCTCGAGCCGAGGATCTGAAACTGAGGTCAGGCGGAATGGAGTTCGGCGTCCGGCTGGCCGACGCGGGAAAAAAAACGATCGTTCCCTACGACACCGGGTTCAAGACCGGCATCAAGCTAACGCTGAGCCAATGGACGCCGCCTTCGGGAGGGGCCCCAGTCGACTTGCCGCTCCATCTCACGCTCACGCTCGAGGGCAAGGAGGAGGAGCTCGCGTTCACCGTCGCCGCGGAGGAATCGCAAAATGCCGTTGTCCGTCAATTGGACTGGCCCGCCGCGCTGGACTCGCGAGAAATCGATCACACGATTCTCAATCACTACCGCGGCATCTTGCTTCCGCGCACCTGGGCCCAGGACTACAACCCGATTCGCGGCGATTCGGAGTTTCGCAAGGACAGCAGCGAGATCCAGAGCGACGTGGTCGAATGCTGGTCCCAGCCTTGGTGGGGGTTTCAAAAAGGGCCTTCGGCCTTGATGGTGTTGATCGAAACTCCTGACGACGGGGCCTATCAATGGAGTCATCCCGCCGGCGGCCCCACCGTCATCGGCCCTCGTTGGAGGGGTCAGTTGGGCAAGCTCGGTTACGTCCGGACCGGCCGCATGATATTCTTCGAAAAGGGCACGTATGTCGACCTGGCCAAACGGTATCGCGCCCATGCCATTGAGACTGGGCTTTGGGTACCGCTGACAGCCAAAATCGCGCGTACGCCAAAGGTGGCCGAACTGATCGGCACGATCGAGTCGCGCGTGAGCATTCTGCGCGACATCGTTCCCGAGAGCCGCCTCTACAATAAAGAGAAGCCTGAGACGAATTACCGGCTGACGCCCTTCGCGGAGCGCGCGAAACAACTGCGCGAACTTAAAGCCAAAGGGATCGAACGCTTCAATCTGGTGCTCACCGGCTGGCCGCGCAAAGGCTACGATCGGGAACATCCGGATGGCTTGCCGGTGGCGCCGGCGGCGGGCGGCTGGGAAGGGATGAAACTGCTGGCCGAAACCTGCAAGGAACTGGGCTACCTTTTCACCCTGCACGATCAGTACCGCGACTACTACGTAGAAGCTCCGTCGTACAAACCGCAGTTCGCCGTCCACGAGGAGGACGAAACCAGCGCGCCTTCCATCTTTCCCGGCACCCGCTTCGGTTCGTGGAAGGAAGGACGCCTTTCCTTCCTCGCCGCCTGGGATGGAGGGAAACAGACCTACCTCAATCCGCGCATGATGCTCGGGCATCTGAGAAAGAACTACCAGGGCATCCTGGCCCAGGGAATCCATCCCCACGGAAGTTATCTCGACGTATTCGGCTACGTACCTCCGGACCAAGACTTCAATCCCGAGCACCGCACGACCCGCACGGAGGCCAAGGCCGAGATCGCGAAACTGTACCAATGGACCCGCGCTCACTTGGGAGTCGTGGGCACGGAGGCAGGCGTCGACTGGACCGTTCCTTACACGGACTATTCCTCGCCCCTCGGGCCCGGCAAAGCCGGAATCCCGGTGCCGCTCTTCGGTTTGGTGTACCACGATGCGGTGATGACCCCCTACGAGCCGCGCGGCGGCGAAGCGCGAATGAACCGCGACGACCGTCCCAACTGGCTCTACGGCATTCTGAACGGAGCGATGCCTCGCGTGGGCCTCACCGCCATCGATCAACACCGCGCGATCCTGGACTCCATGGTGGCGCTCCATAAACGCGTCGCCCTTCTTCAGATGACGAACCACGAGTTTGTCGACGGCGGCAACACGAAGGAACGCACGACGTTCTCCGACGGCACCACCGTAACGGTCGATTGGAGCACGAAGACGTTCACGGTCAGTCCCGAACTCCCCGCAAAAAAGTAATCCGCCCTCATCGGTCCTTTGAACCTAAAGCAAGGCGGCGAAGAGCGCGACCTTTCGTTCAATGGTTTGAACGGATCGTGTCGTTTTCCCGCCTGTTCTGCCTTGAAGGATTGTCCTCTCGACCCCTGGCTGTACTGCTAACGTTTTCCCCGTGAAAGCCCTCGTACTAAAAGACTACAAACGATTCGCCCTCGAAGACCGTCCTGAGCCCACCCCGCAGGCGGACCAAGTCATCGTGCGGGTGAAAGCCTGCGGAATCTGCGGCAGCGACGTCCACGGCATGGATGGCAGCACCGGACGGCGCATACCTCCGATTGTGATGGGACACGAGGCGGCGGGAATTATCGCACGAGTCGGCCCGAATGTTTCTCAATGGAAAGAAGGCGACCGGGTGACGTTCGACTCGACTGTATATTGTGGCGAGTGCTGGCATTGCCGGCGCGGCGAGGTAAACCTTTGCGACAACCGACGGGTGCTCGGGGTTTCCTGCGGGGATTATCGCCAGGACGGAGCCTTTGCCGAATACGTCGCCGTCCCGCAACGCATCCTCTATCGTTTGCCCGATAACCTCACGTTCGAACAGGCCGCCATGGTAGAAGCAGTCTCCGTGGCGGTGCACGCGGTCGGACGCGCCCGCCTCCCCCTCAATTCGTCCGCGGTCGTGGTGGGCGCCGGGATGATCGGCTTGCTAGTGGTGCAGGCCCTGCGTGTCGCCGGTTGCGGCCAAATCATCGCGGTGGACCTCGACGAAGGCAGGCTCGCGCTGGCCAAAGGGCTCGGCGCGACCGCGGTGCACAAGGCGGATGTCCCCGACCTCGCCGCGAAGATCAAAACGGCCACTGAAGGTCGGGGCGCGGATGCCGCCTTCGAAGTCGTGGGCCTCTCCACCACGGTGAAGACGGCCATCGATTGCGTGCGCAAGGGCGGCTCGATCACCCTCGTCGGAAACCTGAAACCGCAGGTCGACTTGCCGCTGCAGTTGGTGGTGACGCGCGAATTGACCCTGCTGGGCACGTGTGCCTCGGCCGGCGAGTACCCGGCCTGCCTCGACCTGATCGCGAGCGGCAAGATCAACGTCTCGGATTTCATCAGCGCCACGCCGCCCTTGGCAGAAGGAGCGGCTTGGTTCGACCGGCTCTACGCAGGCGAAAAAGGATTGATGAAAGTCCTGCTGAAACCGTAACCACGGCCGTCAAATTTCGCATGCGAAAAATCAGGACAGCGATCGTCGGCTGCGGTAAAGTGGGTCACCTGCATGCCGCGGCATTGCGGGATCTGCCCGAATCCGAGTTTGTCGCGGTGTCTGGGCGCTCGCGCGAGAAGACGGATCCGTTTGCCGCGCACTACGGCGTCAAGGGTTACACCGATGTGGCAACGATGGTCGAACAGAGCGGCGTGGAGATGATCATCATCTGCACCCCCCACCCTGAACATGCCGCGCCGGCGATCGCCGCCGCTCGCAAGGGCGTGCACGTGCTGGTGGAAAAACCGCTCGCGAGCACGCTGGCGGATTGCGACGCGATGATCGCAGCGGCGGCCGAAGGGGGAGCGACGCTCGGCACGGTCTGCCAACGGCGGTTCTATCCTCCCTGCCAGCGCATCCGCAAAGCGATTGACGACGGAAAGCTCGACGTCCCCGTTCTCGGCACCGCCACGATTTACGGTTGGCGGGATGAAAAGTACTACCGCAGCGATCCGTGGCGGGGCAGCTGGAAAGGCGAAGGCGGCGGTGTCCTCGTCAATCAGTCGCCTCATCAGCTGGACCTCCTGCTGTGGTATTTGGGTGAAGTCGAGGAAGTCTTCGGCTATTGGGCAAACTTGAACCATCCGTACATCGAGGTCGACGACACCGCCGTCGCCGTGGTGAAGTTTAAAACCGGCGCCCTCGGGAATATCGTCGTGAGCAACAGCCAGAACCCAGCCCTGTTCGCGCGCGTGTCGGTCCACGGCCGCAACGGCGTTTCCGTCGGCGTGCAGACCGACGGCGGCCAGATGTTTGTTCCCGGCCTGACGGCGATCACCGAAGCGCCCTTCAACGATATCTGGACGGTAAAAGGAGAAGAGCACCTGCTTCCTCAATGGAAAACGGAAGACCAGGATCTCTTTAGCGCAGTCAATCCGATGGAGTATTTTCACCGGCTCCAAATCGAAGATTTCCTTCGCGCGATCTTGGAGCGACGGACGCCATCAATCACCGCCCAGGATGGCCGGCGCACCGTCGAGCTGTTCACCGCCATCTATCGAACCACCCGCGATGGCAAGCCGGTCAAGTTTCCGTTGAAGCCATAGCCACAAGTTCGGCCGGAGGCCCCGCCCTAACCCGTACAGCTCAACGTAAAACAGTCTACAGTCCGAAAACAAAAATGCCGCCGCCGGCCGCGATGGCCACGTACTGTTTGCCGTCGACTGCGTACGAGATCGGATTCGCCGCGATTTGGCCACCGGTGTGGAACCGCCAGAGAGGGAGCCCATTCTCTCCATCGAGTGCGAAGAAATTACCCTCGCGGTCGCCGCCGAAAACGAGACCGGTAACAGTCGACATGACGCCTGAACACGCCGCGGAATGCAGGCGAAACTCCCACTTGATCTTGCCGGTGAGCGGGTCGATCGCCTTCACCGCCCCATGGGGCTCGGCGCCCTGCACGTTGCGCGTCCCCCCGCCCTCGAACATTTTTCCCGGCTCATAGTCCACCTCGAGCTTGTAGAAAACCTGGGCGTAGTCCTCCACGGACTGGAAATAGAACAGGCCGATCTTGGGGTTGTAGGACGGACTGAACCAATTCGTTCCGCCGACAAGACCGGGGAAAACCAGCACGCCTTCGGGCGTCGGCGTGGTATTTGGCAGGCGAATAGGCCGCCCTTTCTCGTCCAGGCCCTTGGCCCAAGTCTGCTTGATATAGGGCTGCCCCACCAGGTACTCGCCGTTGGTCCGGTCCAGGAGATAAAAGAAACCGTTGCGATTACCCTGGGCCACCAGCTTCCGATCCCGCCCACCGAACTTCGCGTCGATCAGGATGGGAACCTGGTTTGAATCCCAGTCGTGCAAATCGTGCGGTGTGTACTGGAAATGCCATTTCAATTTTCCGGTGTCGGGATCGAGCGCCACCAGGCAGTTCGTATAGAGATTGTCGCCCAGACGCACATCGCCGTCGTAGTCCGGCCCCGGATTTCCGGTGCCCCAATAGAGGGTGTTCAGTTCGGGATCGAAAGCTCCCGTAACCCATGTCGCTCCCGCTCCGGTTTTCCAACTATCGCCCAGCCAAGTGTCGTTGCCTGGTTCGCCCTTCCCGGGGATGGTCCAAAATCGCCACACCTGCGCGCCCGTTTTAGGATCGTAAGCATCGAGAAAGCCGCGAATGCCGTATTCGCCGCCCGAAATGCCGACGACGATCTTGTCCTTCACGGCGAGCGGCGCTGCCGTCATCGAATGCCCCGTCTTGTAGTCCGCCACCTTCACCTCCCACCGCTTCTTGCCGGTGCGCAAGTCAAGGCACACCAGATAGCAGTCAAACGTAGTGAGAAAGAGCGCGTCGTCGAGAACCGCCAAGCCGCGATTCACCGGTCCGCAGCAGCCGGCAACATCGGTCGCCATCGGCCGCCGATAATTCCATAGAGGCCGACCCGTCCGGCCGTCGAGAGCCGTAACCACGTTGGATTTCTCGGTGATATAGAGGACCCCGTCGATGACGATGGGCGAAGTCTCAATTTTGCCCGGATCGCGAATCTGGTAGACCCACGCGGCCTTCAGCGCTCCCACGTTGGCCGGAGTGATCTGCGAGAGCAGGGTATGGCGATGGGCGTGATAATTTCCGGAATAAGTCAGCCAGTTGCCCGGCTCGGCATCGGCTTTTCTGATGCGCTCGTAAGGGACTTGGGCGGAAGCGGCCGCGAGCGACAGCCCGAGCAACGCGAGGCGAGAAAGAGGGAAAAGGGTCATTGTTCTCCTTTGAGCGATACGAGATAGGCGATCAGGTCTTCCAGTTCGTCCTTGGTAAAAACATCCCGGTACGAGGGCATCGGCGACTGGTCCCAGTGCTTCTGCACGTCCGCGATTTCGGTCCGAAAGAACGAGTGGATCTGCTGGTTCAAATCCCGGACTTGAAGGGAAAAGGTGTCCTCATTGATGCGCACGCCGTAGACTTGGCGGCCGTCCTTGGTCGTGACCTTCACGACAACGAATGTGGCCGGCATGCTGATCTCGCTTCGCATGGTGGAAAAACTGCGCGGGAGTTCGGCCGCCGGATCGACCAGGGAGGCGCGGAGAGAGGCGACGCCGCGACGCAGTCCGATATCGGTGAGGTCGGGGCCCAGCGCTCCACCTCGGCCGTTTATCGTATGACATTGCGCGCAAGCTCCCTTCGTCGCGTAGAGCTCGCCCCCGCGTTTGGCATCTCCTGTCACGGGCTCCGCGGGGAGGCGGCCCAAGTGGCGAACCCAGCCCGCCACGTCGCGCACCTCCGCCGGACGCAGCCGCAGGCTCGGCATTTCGGTTCCGGCGATCCCGTTGCGAATCACCCGCACCAGCTGTTCCTGGGTGGCGGCGCGCGGCAGCGAGGCGGTGGCAAGGGTCGGTCCCCGCGCGCCCTCGCCGCCTGGACCGTGGCAACCGGCGCAATGGACGCGATAAAGTTTTTGTCCGGCCACGAGATCCGGCTCGCCTGCGGCAGCAATCGTGCCCGCCGGTGACGCGGCCGTCGTCGTGGGGTTGAGATGCGGCGTCTGTGCGCGCAGCGCGAGCGCCGCGGCCACCAAAACCGCTCCGGCCATAATAATCGCGGGCCAGGCTCGGGGGATGCCAGTCATAATATAAACAAGGAGGGGGGTCTGATCGGTTTATGTGCGGACGATGAGTTTGCAACCCACAACCCACCTTCGCGGTGAAAGATCTCTCGTTGCCCTCCGAATGCAGGGCTCGGCCTCATCGGGAACCCTGTGGGCTACGAGCGTGAGCGAGTGGCCGACCGGCACCGCCTCACCCCACGGGTCATGCATCGGTTATTGCTGAATGCTTATCGCTTATTGCTTATTTCTGCCCGCGTTCACCGGTATAATGCCGTGATCGGCGCGGCGGTAAGTACATTGTATTGGCGCACGGCCAGGCGCCACCATTCGGCCAGCGCATGGCTGGGCAGACGCCAGAGCTCGCGATGCAGCCAGATCATCGATTCGGCATCCAGCAGCAGCGCCATCTTTTCCTTGGTGGTGAAACCGGCCGGGCCTTCGCGCAGCAAACGCGTGCGGAGCTGGGCGAAATAATCTCGCGACTCCTCGCTCGGGCGACGTTGCCTCAACAAGGAAACATGCACCGCGTTCACGTACGGATCGAGCACGGCTTGCAGCAGCCCGTAGTCGCCGCGCAGGGTTTCGATCGGGCGCATGTGCTTGTAACACTCTGAAAGATTCTGGCGGAGCCGCCTCAACTCGTACGGAGGCATGGTTTCCTCGGGAGTGAGAAAGATGCGGAGGTTCTTGGCGTAGCGTCCAAAGCTCACCTTGCTCAAGACGATCGAGAGAGGAATCGAAAGGACGAGACCGGCCAGCACAGGACTGAGCCACCAAAAATACACGGGAAGCAGGATGAAAGCGGAAACGCCCCAGACCAAACCGAACCCAGTGTGTCCGCCGTGCGTGAGGATGGCCTCGCGCCAGTCGTCGTCGTCATCCGCCACGCCACGATTCTGAGTCACCCACGTCACGCCCTGCCCGAGCAAGATGAAGAGAACGAATTTGCTGTTGAACATCATGTTGATCGGCGCGAGCAAGGCCGAGGTGATGCACTCCAGCACGGCGCTGACGACCACGGGCGCGCGCCCGCCAAAACGATCGGCTTGCGACTTGTCCTGCACAGTCAGGATCACACTGATGATCTTCGGCAAGAAGAGCAGGAGCATCGTGAAAATGAAGAGGACTAACGCCTGCGGGACCTCGATCACATAACCGAGCAGCGAGGTATAGCTCTCGGGACGCCAATCGGCATGAGGATCGCGCAGCATGCTGAACACGTGGATCGTGCTGAGAATAAGAAAGAGGAGCCAAAGCGGGGACGAGACGTAGGCCATGATGCCCATCAACAAATGAAACCGGTTGACCGGCCGGAAACCCTTGGCCGAGAGGAGCCAGCTGTGCTGCATGTTTCCCTGGCACCAGCGCCGGTCGCGCTTGGCGCTGTCGATGAGCGTCGGCGGGCCTTCCTCATAGGTGCCCTCGATATCGCTGGCCAGCCACACGCCCCACCCCGCTTTTCGCATCAACGCGGCTTCGACAAAATCGTGGCTCAGGATACGTCCGCCGAACGGTTCGCTGCCCGGAAGATCCGGCAGCGCACAGTGGTCCATGAAAGGCTGGACGCGGATGATCGCGTTGTGGCCCCAGTAATTGCCGTCGATCTGCTGCCAATAATTCAGCCCGGCCAGAAACAGGGGGCTGTAAAGACGGTTGGCGAATTGCTGTAACCGCGCGTACAATGTTTCCCCATTCACCAGGCGCGGGGCGGACTGGATAATCCCCACGCTGGGATTTTTTTCCATCATCGCGACGAGCTGCACCAAAGCCTGACCGCTCATGATCGAGTCCGCATCGAGGACCACCATATACCGGTAATTCTTCCCCCACCGCCGGAGGAAGTCCGCGACATTGCCCGCCTTCTTGTTGATCTGCTGCCGGCGCTTTCGGTAAAAAATCTTCCCGAAGCCTCCGACCTGCTTGCACAGTTCGACCCAGGCGACCTCTTCTTGGATCCACTGGTTCGGCTGATTAGAGTCGCTGAGAATGAAGAAGTCGAAGTGTTCGAGTTTTTTTGTCTCCTGGACCGAACGGAAAATGACGCGAAGTCCCTCAAAAACCCGGCTGACGTCCTCATTGAAGGCCGGCATGATGACAGCCGTGCTCGCCAGCGGCACGTCCTCGCCCGGCTTGACCGTGCGTGTGATCTGCCGGCTGTCCCCTCCGCGGTTGATGACGTAGAAGCCCAGCAGCGCCGTCACAAAACCAATCGCAAGCTGGGAAAACAGGATGACGAACAGCGCGAGAAGCACCCATTCGATGCCGCTGATCCGATCGTCGAGCGCGAACAAGTCCGCCATGAACCACGTGGCCAGGCTCGTCAGCACAAACGCCGCCGTGAAGAACACACGCCGTCGCCGCGCGAGGCGCTTCGGTTGAATGAATTCCGTGGAAATGACGCGCATACTGGGCAGCGGCGGGTGGATCGGATCAGCGCGTCGCCTGAAAAATGAGGAACAACGTGACCACGAATAATCCCCAAAGGGCGATCATGCGCAAAAACGGCCAGCGCTCGAAGCGTTCCAACGTCTCGCCCGCGACCTCGCTAAACGTCCCCAAATCGATCGGGCGTGGCACCATGCTGGACACGGCCATGTCGGGGCCCGCTTCCATCGAACTGGCATGCATCGCCTTCGTGAAATCCTGCGGGGTGTTCTCGCGCTCCAAAAAAGCGTAAGGCCATTTTTGGGGACCGTCGCAGAGGAGGAGCGCGATACGGCCGGCGATCGCGACCCGATCCTGGGATTCGCTTTTGTCGCCCAAAATATCGCGAAACCAGCTGTCCATCATCGTTTCGGCTTCCTCCGCGGCCAGGGTAGTCGGATCGAGGGCGGGATTGCCTTCATGCCGGCGGGCGGTCCGCTCCAGAATGAGCTGAATCAGGCGGCTTTGATGTAGCCGGTTATGGATACGGTGCGCGCGCAGATAGTCCTCGACCCGCACGTAAGCTGCGTTCCAGGCCTCCATCGTCCCGGTGCGGGGCCGGAAGGTGCTGAGAGGTGCAACTACGGGTTCCACAGGTAGCTCCATGTCTCGGTCAGGATATGGGGCTCCCTTTTTAAGAAGCAACGGAGTTCCACCGGGCGCCCGGTGCCATCGGGTTTGATCGCGAACGCGACGCGCCAGGTTCCGTTGTAAGGATTTTTCTCCAGGGACTGGTGGACCAGCTTGGCGGCCTGCCCGACCGTAATGATTGCTTCAATACTGGAATCCGAAGCCCGGCTGTTCAGATACTGACCATCGAAATCGACCCAGAACCGCTGCAGATCGGGTTCGTGTGTGCGCGTGACGCCGAGGCGAGTCGCCGCGGCATATCCGGCGGGCGGACGTTTGCCTCCGCCTGCATTCTCTAGGAACCAGTGCAGTTTGTATTCGAAGTGGAGCGGTTGGCCCGCCGGCGGCATCGTCTCCGGGACCCAGAAGGCGACGATGTTGTCGTTGGTTTCGTCGGGGGTCGGAATCTCCACCAGGCGCACCGCGCCCTTGCCCCACTTGTTGATGGGTTCAACCCAGACGCTGGGACGCAGATGATAAGCGGCCTCAAGGTCTTCGTAGTTCTCGAAACGGCGATCGCGCTGCACCAGGCCGAAACCGCGCGGATTCTCGTCAACATAGGCTGTCACGCGGACGGCCGCCGGATTGGCCAGCGCCCGCCAGAGCCACTCACCATTGCCGCGCTCGATCAGCAGACCGTCCGAGTCGTGCACCTCCGGACGCATGTCGTTTTGCTTGGTTCCTCCATTCTCGCCGTACCAGAACATGCTGGTCAGCGGCGCGGCGCCGAAAGATTTCACCGCCGCCCCTTCGCGCACATAGACCGCGGCGCGCACGTGCATCACGGTCGCGGTGCCCGGCGCGATAGCGAAGCGGTAGGCACCCGCCACGCTCGGGCTGTCCATTAGCGCGTACACCACTACTTCCTTCCCGTCGCTGGCGGGCTTCTGCACCCAAAACTCCTCAAAGATCGGAAATTCCTCGCCCCCCGCTTCGGCGGTGTTCAGCGCGAGCCCGCGGGCGGAAAGACCGTAGCGCATGTTCTTGCCGAGCGCGCGAAAATAGCTGGCTCCCTGAAACACCACCAGTTCGTCGAGGGGCTTGGGGGTGTTGAAAGCACACAACACCTTGAAGCCGGTGAAGCCCATGTCGGCTGGCACCTCGCCGAGGTTCAGATCTCTGCCGTAGTCGAAAAACTTCTGCGTGAACTCAATCGGTTGCGCATTGCCACGATCCACCTCGGCGATTTGCACCGTCTTGTGGTAGATAAAACCGGGATGGAAAAACTGGAGCTGGAAGGGCAATCCCTCCCGCTTCCACCAGGTGCGATTCGCATCAAAGCGGATGCGCCGGTATTGATCGTAATTGAGGTCCTGCAGGTGCTTGGGCACTCGCGTAGGCCGCTGAACATACGGTTTGGCGGCCAGCGCTTTCGCGCGGAATTGAAGTACTTCGAAGTCGAAGGGCATCTCTGCCGCGCGTCCGATACCGGCCGCGCCGCTGATTGCCAATCCGAGCACTGCCAGGAGCAGGTTGCGTTTCATTTGTCCAAAAAATATCCCCGCTGCTTTTCCGAGATCGGCAGAGCCGCGCGCTCCATGACTTTTAGGAGGTCCTCCCAAATCGCTCGTTTTGACCGATTGACGGGATTTCTCAGAATGTAGGAGGGATGGTAGGTCACCATGACCGGTTTTCCGGCAAACTGTTTCCACTGCGAACGAATCTCTCCAAGCGTTTTAAAGGAACCTGCGCCAAGGAGCCCCTGGGCCGCAGTGGATCCGAGCGCCACGATGAGCTCCGGATTCACAATTTCCAGCTGCGCTTTTAAATAAGGCAGGCAATAGGCCATTTCGTCGGCCGTGGGAGGGCGATTGCCGTATTGAACCCCATTTTCAGAGAGCGGCATCTCCGGGCGCCAATTCATGATGTTGCCGATGTAGATATCGGCGCGCGAAAGACCCATACCCTGGATCATTCGGGTCAGCAGCTGCCCGGCGGGTCCCACAAACGGTTCGCCCTGCTCTTCCTCCTCGGCTCCCGGCGCTTCGCCGCAAAAGAATATCTTGGAGTCCAAATTGCCGACGCCGAGCACGACCTTCTTGCCGGGTCGCACGTGCGCCTTGCACACGGGATCGTTCACCACCAATTGGAGCAGCGCGTTCCAGCGCGTCTGTTTGTCCCCGGCGGGCAGCACGACGGTCGGCGGCAGCGGAAACTCGCTCTTTTTCGGCGCCACCTCACGGGTCTTCGGTTGCGGGGCCTCTTGACTACGCGAAAATGCGTCGGAGCCGCGCCCGGCTAGCACGGGCTTTCCGCCCCTTCCTTCCGCCGGCTCGCTCGCTGGCGATGAGGTGTGCATGCTGGTGGCTGGCTTCTCCGGTTTGTTTGGCCCACTGCGCGCCCTGACCACAGTGCGGAGCGCGGCAAGGCTTTCGTCCGAAACGGCGACGGTTTTGACACCCTCCGCTTTCAGACGCTTCAGTTCCTCAGCCAAAGCAGTGAGCGCAGCGCGCATAGTTTAAGGTTTGGGCAAATAGGGTGAAGTCAGCTTCTCAACGTACTTACCTACCAAGTCGAACTCCAAATTGACCGCATCGCCCACCCTTAACTCCTGAAGGTTCGTTACTGCAAGTGTTTGTGGAATCAACCAGACCGCAAAAACGTCGTTTTCGACCTCCGCTACGGTCAGTGAAATCCCGTGGATCGCGATGCTTCCCTTCGCGACAAGGTAGCGCCCAGTTCCGGCCGGGCCCCGCACGCGCAGGTAGTGATCCTTTCCGCGCGCCTCAAACGTCTCGCTCAATCCGCGCCCGTCGATATGACCGCTGACAAAATGACCGCCGACTTTTCCGTCGAAGCGAAGACTGCGTTCGAGATTCACCGCGGCGCCCACCCGCGCGTGCTCGAAGGTGGTGAGACGCCGTGTTTCTTCCAACACGTCGAACTCGAAATGCCCCTCGTCGATCGCGACGACGGTCAGGCAGCAACCATTCACCGCGATGCTGTCACCGAGGGCGGCGTCCTGCAGCGTGGTTTTGGCGGCAACGCGCAGCCTCCAGCCCTGCGCGCTTTGCGCAAAACTGACAATGCGTCCCGTTTCCTCAATCAAACCGGTAAACATGTGAACGGCCTAGCCTTGCCCCTCCCGCCCCCCGGTCAAGCCCGCCGAAAAAAATGGGCTTGGCGGTGACACGGAGGGCACAGAGTGCGGACAGAGAGCACACAGAGGCCTGCTTCCGCGCCTGTTGTCCGACCACCCCCCATTGAGGCAGGCGTTGCGTGGGTAAAAGGGCTCTTCGCAGTACCCCTCTCCGTGATCTCTGTGTCCTCTGTGTTACCCTGTCTTTGATGTGATCGCTACTTCAGCTTCACCCGGATGACCGAGGTTTCGCCGCCGCGGCTGGTGAGGAGCACGAATTCCGCGCGGTTTTTGTCGTTTTCGATCGTCCTCAATTTTTCCACGGCTTCGGCGAAGGTCTTTATTGCGACGCCATCGATTTCGCGAATCCAGTCCTCGGAACGCAGGCCGGCAGTGTTGGCGGGCCCATTGCTTTTCACAAAGCTCGCGACCACGCCTTCTTTTTCCGCCTGCTTGACGCGGCGCATCACCGCATCGCCATAAAGAAACTCGCGCACGGTGAACCCGAGGCGTTCGAAGTACGTGTGGTCGGCTTCCCTGATGTGTTTTGGCTCCTCCGCAAGGCGGGCATCGACCTCCACTCGTTCCGCTCCCCGCAGCAGCGTGAGTTTCATCGAATCGCCGGGCCGCCGTCGTGCGACTTCGCGGTCAAACCAGCCGACGACCACCCCGTCCGGTTTCAGCCGAGGCAACGGCTTGCCGTCAACCGCGATCAAGATGTCCCGATCTTTCAGCCCTGCCCTCTCGGCCGGACTTTCTTCCAAAACTTCACTGATCATTAAGGCAGACTGGTTGTCGAGCTTCAGGAAAGTCGCCGCATCCACGCCAACCGGCTGCAGCCCATGGGTGCCCAGCCAGGCCAGGGGTCGTCCCAGCGGGCTGAGCGGAATTCGCCCCAGGTTGGGCAGCACCTCGCTGGCCGTGCGGAACACGCTCGATTCATCGGGGCTGATGAGGAGCAGAGAGGTTCCGCGCTCGTTTCGCGAATACTGCAGGAATGTCTCCCCATAACCCGCGACGCCGAGCCCGACAAAATTCCCGTCTCGGTTGAAAACCGGCAGATTGGGACCCGCCACGTAGTTGACCGCGAACCCCGTCCGCTGCGGCAAGTCCTTCACAAGCGACACGCGCCCCGCCAAAAAATACGGGGTAAAATCCTCGTCCTTTCCGCGCAATCCGACACCCCAGACTTCCTCGCTCAGTTCCGGCGAGACGGGACCGGGTCCCGGCCCGGCAAAGTCCGTGATCGCCTTCAATTCACCTCTCAGAGATTCCGGCGCCCGCACAAAATGCCAGCCGGTATAGGCGTCCGGCCCAAGGTACTCCCCCTTCGCATAGTCGCTGACCGACCGGCCCGGAAGGTAGATCCGGAAATCCTTCAACCGCGACGGCGGCACGCGGAGATCGATCGTGCCCGGATGGAGGATGATGGTTCCGTTGCGATCGATGACGGTGCCGAACGTGGCCGTGGCCCGGCGATCTTGTTCGTTCTCCGTATAAAATTCGACCGCCACCACGCATCTGAGACGTTCGTGCCAGAGCTGGCGGAGCTCGCCCGGCTGTGCTGCCAGACGGGCGGCGCCGAAAAGAAAAACGCCGAGGGCAGCGATCATCCAGCCGGCCCGGCGAAGGCGGGCAGGTCGAGGGGCTAAGCCGGTATTCATGGTTTAATGACGTAGAGATTAACCCGGCGCCCGCGACGCGTCTCCACCAGCACCGGTTCCGGCTTGTCCGAGAACGCGACGTGGGCCAGCTTCGCGACATCGAGTGTGTCGATCGGCTGCTGGTTGATCTTTGTCAAAATATCTCCGCGGCTGATCCCGGCGATGGCGGCCGGATAACCCTGCTGCAAGCCGATCACGAGCATGCCCGTCGCATCGGGCAGCTGGTGCTCGCGCGCATAAGTGCGGGAAACCTTGCGGACGCTGAGTCCCCATTTGTCGAAGGCCCACTCCTCACCCTGCCGGCTTTCGAGCTTTTCGGTGGCGATGGCGTAGTCTTTGACCTCGAGTCCGCGTTTGACCGAGAGTTTCACGAGGGAGCCCACGGGCAAACTCGCCACGCGGTTCTGAATCGGTGGAAGTTGCTCGGGAAAACGTCCATCGACGGGCAGGCCGTCCAGCGTCAGCACGATATCCCCCACTCGCAGCCCCGCTTTCGCCGCCGGCGAGCCGGTGTCGACGTTGTTGATGAGCATGCCCGTGTTCTGTTTAAGGGAGTAAAAGGTCTCGAGATCCTGCAGGGGGCCGGGGACTATTCCGAGATAGCTGCGCGTGATCGCTCCGTCTTTCGTCAGAGCCGCCACCACGCGTTGCGCGATGTTGCCGGGAATCGCGAAACCGAGATTGTCCGCGCCGACATAAGCGCGGGAATTGATGCCCACGACCTTGCCGTCTTCAGTGACGAGAGGTCCGCCGGAGTTGCCCGGATTGATGGCCGCATCCGTCTGCAACCAGGTGTTGAACGCACCGGTTTCGTAGCCGCGCACGCCGGTGCTGTCCTCAAAATAGCGGCGATTATTGGAGATGATGCCGCGGGTCACGGTGCGGGTGAGCCCGTGCGGAGTACCCACCGCGAACACGCTTTCCCCCGGGAACAACTTGTCCGAGTCCCCAAAATCCGCGCGCGTGAATTTCAACCCGCGCCGCTTCACCTCGCCAAGGTCGATCCGGAGCACCGCGAGATCGGTCCAATGGTCCCAGCCCAAGAGCGTGGCCCCCACCCGTTCGAGGTTGGCCAACGTCACATTGATCTCCACCGCGCGCGGGCTCACGACATGCGCGTTGGTGAGCACCAGTCCATCGTCCGAGAGAATGACGCCGGAACCGATGCTGGCCGCATAGCGACGGGAACCGTCCTCAAACGCCATTTCACGGACATCGATCCGCACCACGGCGTCCAGCAGGCGGTTGAAGCCCGATTTCATGGCACCCTGGAGCGGCGCGCAAAAGAGGCTCACGACGAGCGCAAGGCGCCAGAGGGAGGTCGGGAGGAGGACGGGATTGCACGCCATTTTCCGCGGCGTTGACGGTGCTGGACTTTCCTTCACAGTGGCAGGTTTCTCCGATGGCAACGCATTGTAAAGACTATGACTTTTCCCAAGTGGAGCCACATTGGCAAACCTTCTGGGAAGAACAACGCTCCTTCCGGGCGACGGACGACACGTCGAAACCAAAATACTACGCCCTCGACATGTTCCCCTACCCGTCCGGCGCGGGATTGCACATCGGCCACCCGGAGGGTTACACCGGCACGGATATCATCGCCCGCTACAAGCGCGCCCGCGGTTTCAACGTCCTTCACCCCATCGGTTGGGATGCCTTCGGCCTTCCGGCCGAGCAGCATGCCGTCAAGACCGGCACGCACCCGGCGAGCAACACCCAGAACAATATAGCGAACTTTCGGCGCCAGCTGAAGTCGCTCGGCTTCGCTTACGATTGGGAGCGCGAAGTCGATACGACGGATCCGAAATATTTCAAGTGGACGCAGTGGATCTTCCTGCAGCTTTTCAAAAAAGGCTTGGCCTATGTGGACGAGCGTCCCGTCTGGTGGTGCCCCGAGCTGCGAACCGTCCTGGCCAATGAAGAAGTGGTCGACGGTAAATCGGAAGTCGGCGGTTATCCGGTCGAGCGGCGCAATCTTCGCCAGTGGGTGCTGCGCATCACCGCCTACGCGGAACGCCTGCTGAACGATTTGAAGGAGGTCGACTGGCCCGATTCGACCAAGCGCATGCAGGAAGCATGGATCGGACGCAGCGAAGGCGCCGAGCTCCTCTTCGCGCTGGAGGACAAGAATCTGGGCGACCTAAAAGTATTCACCACGCGGCCGGATACGCTCTTCGGCGCCACCTACATGGTGGTCGCACCCGAGCACCCGTTGGTCGAAAGCCTGACCACCGCGGAGCAACGGCCTGCGGTGGAGGCCTACAAGAAAAAAGCCGCCGGCAAGAGCGATCTCGAGCGAACTGACTTGGCCAAAGACAAGTCGGGCGTCTTCACCGGTTCGTACGCGATCAACCCCGTCAATGGCGCGCGCATCCCCATCTGGGTCGCCGACTATGTGCTGATGGGTTATGGCACCGGCGCCATCATGGCCGTGCCGGCTCACGACGAACGCGACTATGAGTTCGCCGTTCTATACCAACTTCCCATTCCGGTGGTGATTGAAGGCCCGGACGGACCCGCGCAAAAACTGCCCTATGTCGGAGACGGCAAACTGATCAACTCCGACGGATACACCGGACTCGATTGGCAAACCGCGAAAAAACAGATCACCGCCGAGCTTCAGGGGAAAGAACGGGGAAAACCGACGGTCAACTACAAGCTGCGCGACTGGCTGTTCTCTCGGCAGCGTTATTGGGGCGAACCGTTTCCAATCGTGTGGGTAAGCGAGGACGATTACCTCAAGGCCACCATCGCGCGCCACGACGACCTGCCTGAGCAACCCGTCACGTACAGCAGTGAGGGCAAAACCTACTTCGCCCTTCCGCTGCCCGCGGCCGCTCTGCCTCTGACTCTGCCGGAAGTTCAATCCTACCTTCCCAGCGGCACGGGAGAGAGCCCTCTCGCCAATGTCACGCCGTGGTTGGAGATCTGGGTGAACTACGAGACCGGGGCCTCGCTGCCTGCCGCTCAGCCGAAGCCGGAAGGCGCGGCCTGGATTCGCGGTCGCCGCGAAACCAATACAATGCCGCAGTGGGCCGGTTCCTGCTGGTACTACCTGCGCTTTGTCGATCCGCGAAACGATCGATCACTCGCCGATCCCGCGCAGCTGAAATATTGGGGCGTTCCCGACCTCTACGTCGGCGGCTCCGAACATGCGGTGCTGCACCTGCTCTACGCTCGTTTCTGGCACAAAGTTCTCTTCGATATCGGAGTCCTTCCACAGTCCGAGCCATTCAAGAAACTGTTCCACCAAGGAATCATCCTCGGCGAAGACGGGGAAAAGATGTCCAAAAGCCGCGGCAACACGGTCAACCCCGACGATATCATCAAATCCCACGGCGCCGACACCATCCGGTTGTATTTGATGTTCCTGGGGCCGCTCGAGGCGATGAAACCATGGAATCCGCGCGGGATCGAAGGGGTGCATCGCTTCCTGCAGAAGGTCTGGCGCGAATGTCTGGACGCCGAAGGCGCGGTGAACGCGAAGCTCTCCGCCTCGGCGGAAGACCCGGCGGACCTCGCGAAATTGCTGCATGAGACGATCAAGAAAGTGGGCGATGATATCGAGGGCCTGCGCTTCAACACGGCGATCTCGCAGATGATGATTTTCGTGAACGCCCTGCAAAAAGCGCCCGCCGTGAATCGGCGGACGATGTTGTCCTTCCTCCAGCTCCTCGCGCCTTTTGCGCCGCATTTGGCGGAAGAACTTTGGGCCCGGCTGGGCGAAAAGCCGTCGATTCTTTCCGCGCCGTGGCCGGCGTTCGACCCGGGAAAACTGGTCGCCAGCGAACTAAAGCTGGTCGTCCAAGTGAACGGGAAACATCGGGGCGAGCTCATCGTTCCCGTGGGGACGACCCAGGAGACCGCGCTGAAACTGGCGAATGAGAATCCGAAGGTGGCACCTCACCTCGCCGCCAAAACGATCAAACGGGTCGTCTTCGTCCCGGGTAAAATTCTTAATATTGTGGTGGAATAGCTTACGCGCGGATTGACGGTGGGGAGTTGTCCTCATCTACTTCCCTTTCCTTAAGGGCGTGATTGTAAAAATGCATTTAATTTGCATTTACACCTGTCGCGCGTTGGTGCAGGCTATCTCCATGAACGTCTGGACTTTTTCCATCCATCGCCCCCCCGCCCTTTTCGGCGCGGCCGCCGCCCTTCTTCTTTCCGCCTCGATCGGGTTCTCCGCCGCGGCCAGAAAAAACCCCACGAGCCGCCTATATGTCGCTGACCTCGTCGGGGAGTCTCATATCGACAACGGCGAGCGGATCGAACGGTTGTCAAAAAAGTCCGCCTACGCGGCCGAGGGCACGATCATCGAAACCAAAGTAGACTCCAACGACTCCTTGGTTCTGTCGAATGGCACAGCCTTGTACGTGGGGCCGAATACGCGCTTCGAAGTGAAAAAATTTCTGCAGGAACCGTTCGCTCCCAACCGGACGGATCTTGAGATCGAGCCTTCCATTTCCCAGACGATCGTGCGGGTGATGCGCGGCTCCCTTGGCATTTGCACCAGCAAACTGGTCGCAGGCAGCTCCATGGTCTATACCACGCCTCATGGGACGATCACGGTGCGCGGCCGCAAGGTCCTCATCGAGACAGACGACGATGAAACGCGCGTTTCGCTGATCGAAGGCGACATCAGCGTCATCGGGCACGGCTTGACGAAGACCGAAAACCTTAAACCCGGACAGCACGCGATCCTGCGGCGCATCTCTCCGGATGCCCCCACCAGCGTCACGGTCCAGTCCATTCCCGAAGCACTCACCGCCAAAATTGACGACACGGTGGCCCTGGCCTGCATTTCCCGCCGCACCGTTTATTTCGACGTGGACCCCGCTTCGAACCCGAACCAGCCCGAGCAGCTGCGCGCGGTGGAACTCGTGCCAGGCAACCCGCCCACCCAGTTTACCGTCAGCCCTGCCCGCCTGAACCCGTAGGATTTTTCGCCGGCGATTCCCCGAACTCATGACCATCCACGCGTCGTCTCGCAAACTCGCCGCTGCTCTCGCCTTCCTCGCTCTTTCTATTTCTCCTGCCCACGCGCTGATCAAATTCGCCAATGCGCAGGGCGATCTCTTTGTCACCGGGGCCGCCGGGGTGACTTACGATTCGAATCTTTTCGCCACCTCGGCGGAGCAAGATGACACGAGTTACAACGCGTCGGTCGAACTCGAATACAAACGCAAGGCCGGCTTGATCGGGGTGAACGGAAACCTGGGCTGGTATTTTGGCTTCTACGACCGGTTCGAGTCGGAAGACTATGCCGATCCTCGGGGGCGGGTGGAATTGACCAAGGACTCGGGCCGGACCACCGGCTCTCTTTTGCTCGGAGCCGCCCGGCAGAGCCGGACCGAGGCCGCGCTGAATCTGCGCACTACGTCCTGGGACTACGATGCCAGCCTCAATGTGAAATATCCGGTCATCGAACGGTATACGATCACCGGCCTGCTCGCTTACAACCGGCGAGATTTCACGGAGAACACTACCCTGGTCGATCTGAATACGTATACCGCGAGCGCGGATCTTTTCTACGTGTATCGCAGCGATCGAGACCTGCTCGGCGGCTACCGTTATCGCGTCACCGACACCTCGTCGAACACGCGGAACTACGACCATGCATTCACCCTGGGCGTGTCGGGAAGAATACTCCCCAAGCTCAATGGCACGGTCCGAGGAGGGTTTCAATCTCGCCGCTCCGAACGCTCCTTCGGCGCGACCCAGCACTTCGACGCCGTCACCGCCTCTGCTTCCGCCACCTGGATCGCTTCGCGCCGGTGGAACGTCATCGCCTCCGCCAGCCGCGACTTTTCGACCCTCGCCACGGACGTGAGCGTGGAAAGCACATCGCTGGGGTTGGATACGAGCTACGCCCTCACGGCCAAAGCCTCACTTCTCGGCGGGGTTGGACTGGGGTGGCTCAAACACCTCGGACTGCCGACCGAGCGACGGGACGATACCTATTTTACTTACAATGCGGGAGCGAGTTATACCTTTAGTGATCGCCTGAAAGTGTCGCTAACATACTTCTACTACCAAAACTGGTCTTCTCGCTCATTTTCCGACTACGATCGGCATTCGCTCTCTCTGAATTTAACGTCGCGCTGGTAACATCTTAGTGGTGATCGCATGACTCGCTTCTCTTCACATTCGCTCGGTCGAATGCCGCGACTGCTGCTTGGGCTGACCCTCGGGGCTGTGAGCGTTGCGCAAGCCCAGCCCCCGCCCACCGCGGCCGCCGGTGCACCCGGCGCCCGGGAAACAACTGGGCACGCCATCGCTGTGACGGACAAGTTGAGCGTAAGCGTTTTCGGCGAAGAAGGCCTTTCGATGATCGCCCGCGTGGATTCAAAGGGAAACGTCAATCTCAAGCTCGTCGGCGAGGTGCCGGTCGCCGGCAAGACGGTCGCGGATGCCCAGCGCGCGATCGAGGCGGCCTACCGGGATCAACGCTTTCTCAAAAGCCCACAGGTCACGATCAACATCGAGGAATATGCGGAGCGCTGGGTGTCCATCGACGGTATGGTCCGCAATCCCGGCCGGATCCCGCTCCCCATTGACGCCAGCATGACCGTGCTCGACTTGGTTTCGAAAGCCGGCGGCTTGCTCGATACGGCCCGCGGCACCGCGATCACCGTCACCCGCATCATGCCTAATGGTGATAAGAAAACGGAAAAGGTCGACATCGAGAGCCTCATGAAGGGCAAGGACAAAGCCAAGGCCAGCGACAACTCCCTCATTCTCCAACCCGGCGACATTGTCTACGTCCCGCAACGTCCCATTTGAGGGCTTTCCCGATGTCTGACGCGACGCTGAAAGCCCCGAGTTCCTCCGGCCATTCCAACGAGACGTTGAGCGAGCGTCGCACCCTCCGCGACTATCTCATCATTTTGCGGGAGCGGCTTTGGATCGCGCTGCCGCTGGCGATTTTGGTGGGCGTGGCGGTCGGGTACAAACAGGCGAAAAAGACGCCGATCTATCAAACTCAAGCCACGCTCCAGATCGAAAAACCGGAAAAGATCGTGATGAGCCACGAAGTCGTGGACCTGTCGATCAGCAGCGACATCGAGCTGAATACTCACCTCAAGGTGCTTGAAAGCGCCAAGCTACGAAACCGCGTCGCCGCCTCGCTCTCGGCCGAAGAACGGCTCGTCGTTCAGCGCAAATTCACAACCAACGTCGAACAGGCGGTCGAGGCGGGAAGTATCGAAGGGATGCTGGGCGAGGTAAGAATCGTCCCGAGCAAAAACAGTTTCATCATTCAAGTGAGCGTTCGTCACCCGGATCCGCAGGCAGCGGCCCTGGTCGCGAATCGCTACGTCGACCAGTTCATGCAGTACCTCGACGAGAGCGTAAGCGGAAAGAACGAGTACGCCGTCGCTTCGCTCAAGACCCGAGCGGAACAGCTCCGCAAGGAAGCGGAGGCGGCGGACCAACGGCTGCAAAACTACATGCGGCAGCATAATATCGTGTCGCTCGACAACAGCGTGAACATCGTGGCGGACCGGCTGAAAGCCGTGAACGCCGCCTTGCAGACCTCGCGCCTCGAGCGGCTCCAGCTCGACGAACTCGTCAACCAAATCAATTCCTTCAAGAAAGACGGGCGCAACCTGCTCGAAATCGCGGCGATCTCCAACCACGGCACCGTGCCGACCGTTCGCAACCAGCTGGCGGAATACGTTCGTCAAAAGGGGATTCTCAGCGATCGCTATCTCGAGCGGCATCCCACGATGATCGACTTGGAAAATTCGATCGTGGTGGCCCGCGAGCAGCTCAACCGAGCCACGGAGCTGGCGATCGCCGACATTGAAGCGAGCCTCCAGAAGGCCAAGGCGAACGAACGATCGCTCGAACAGGAATTTATCGAACAGGAGAAACAGCAGCTGAAACTGCGCGACCTCGCCGTGGAGTTCAAAAGCCTCGAAAATCAAGCGCTGGTGGCGAAGAGCAACTACAGCCAGATACTGGAGCGGCAGAGTCAGGCGACCACGAGCAGCAAGATGGAGAAGATTCCCATCCGGCCTTTGGATACGGCGCTCCCGCCCGGTGCCCCCGTGGACCCGAAGATGCGCGATGTCGTCCAGACCTCGGTGGGGCTGGGTTTGCTCGTTTTCTTCGGTGTCGCCTTCGGGCTGAGTTTCATCGACGACCGCATCAAAAGCGCATGGGACGTCGAATCGTTCATCGGGGTCACTCTCCTCGGGATCGTGCCGGATCTTTCCAACCTGAAAGACGACGAAAAATATTCGCTGGTTCTGCGCAACAAAGAGGCCCCCGGCGTGGAGTCGTTTCTCAGCGTCTACAGCTCCGTCAAGATCCACTCGAAGGTCGACTATCCCAAGAGTATTCTCGTCACGAGCACGATTCCCGGCGAAGGCAAGACCCTCATCTCCTGCAACCTCGCGGAGAGCTTCGCACGACACGGCAAACGCACGATCCTGATCGACTGCGATCTTCGCCGCCCGATGCTGCACCGCCACTTCAACCAGCCCAATGAAAAGGGACTGATCAACTGGTTCGACAACGGGGCATCACTCGAGGGAGATCTCGCGGCAAATCCTCACCTGGGGATCACCCGGCTGGGAGACAATCTTTCCCTCCTGTGCTCCGGGGGACGCTCGAAATCTCCCACCAACCTTCTGGAGACTTCGACCTTTGGCCAGCTGATCGAGCGTTTGAAGAAGCAGTACGACCTGATCGTGGTCGATTCGCCCCCGATGGGCGCGGTCACGGACGCCTTGCTGATCGCCGAGCGCACGGATGAGGTCGTGTACGTCTCGCGTTTCAATCGCGCCCTCCGCAAGCACATCAAGGTCTACATTCGCGCGTTGCACAACGGGAAGAATGAGATCCTGGGCATCGTGCTGAACGGTCTCTCCACCCGCCGCATCGAGTATTACTCGAACTACCGGTACTATCGCAGTTACAAGAAGTATTACGGGACGCAGGCATAACAAGAGGCTGAAGACCGAATGCTGAAGGTCGGATTCCACGGCGGCGTCTCGCGGCGAGTGAACGTCCGACCCCGCGGCCTTTGCTCCCGCCTCGTTCAGCTGCAATCCCCAATTTCCGCCTTCAGCTTTCCGCTTTCAGCCTTCAGCCTTCCGTCGTGCTGTCCGCGTTTCTTCCTTCTGACTTCAATCCGCGCAAGCCGGTCGTCCTGATCGCCGGCCAAGGATTGTACCCTGTCCTGGTGGCGCAGGCGGTGCGGCGAGCTGGTGTGCCGCTTCGTTTGGTGGGCTTCGAAGAAGAAACTCGGCCGGAGCTGATCGAGTCCTTTCCCGAGGCAGAGCGCCAGGTGCTGCTGGTCGGACAACTGGGAAAAATGCTCAAATCCCTCGCCCATTTTGAGGCCGGCTACGCGCTGATGGCCGGACAGATTACGCCGCGCCGGCTTTTTCGCGGACTGCACCCCGACCTCAAGGCCGCCCGCATACTTTTTTCCCTGAAGCGGCGTAATGCCGAAACCATTTTCGGCGCGATCGCGGCCGAGATTGAGAAACTCGGCGTCAAACTGCTCGATGCACGGTCATTTCTCGACGATCAACTGGCCAGCGGCGGCGTGATGACCGGCGGCAAATTTCCAATCGAGGCCGAGTACGTGGAGCACGGTGTTCATATCGCACGGGAATCAGCCCGTCTGGACATCGGACAAGGCGTCGTGGTCCGAAAAGGCACGGTGCTCGCCGTAGAGGCGTTTGAAGGGACCGATGAGATGCTGCGCCGTGCCGGCGGCTTCAAAACGGACGGCGCGCTTTTCGTCAAAACGGTCAAAACGCAGCAGGATTATCGCTTCGACGTTCCTGTCTTCGGCCAGCGCACGCTCGACACCATGCGCGAGGCTCATCTGACAGCCGCGGCGCTCGAGGCGGGCAAAGTGATCGTCCTGGATAAACCCGCGGTGATCGCGCAGGCGAAATCGTGGGGTATTTCGCTCGTCGGATTCTGAACTGGGACCCCCGCCGCTGGCCCAGTGCCCAGCGCGGCCTGGCGCCTCGCTCGGCGCGGACCACGCCCGCTCACGCTCAGGCATCGCACCGTTCATTGCCATGTTCACTCTCTCCCCGTTTACTATTAGTTTACGTCCTGCGCTTACCGATTCGTCGCGGTCAATCTTCCTGACCGCTTGCGAATCGGGGCCGGGGTGCTCACCTTGGCCGCATGCAAAACGACGTGGTCGAAGTCGCCGTCAAAGGAGTGATGCCCACAGCCAACGGCTGTGCCGTCTTCCTGGGCAACGACGACAAAACATTCGTGATCTACGTCGACCATTCCGTGGGCAACGCGATTCAAATGACGCTCAACGGCGTCAAAAAAGACCGCCCGCTCACCCACGATTTGATCGGGCATATTTTTCTCGGGTTGGGAGTGAAGCTGGATTACATTGTCATCAACGATGTCAGCGAGGGCACCTTCTTCGCCCGAGTGCTCCTTCGCATGGAGAACGAACTGGGACGCAAGATCATCGAGATCGACGCCCGTCCGAGCGACTCGACCGTTCTGGCACTCCAACAAAAGCGCCCGATTTACGTCGCCAACAAGGTGTTCGAAAACGTCGAAGACATGACCGAAATTTTGGAGCGGGTGCTCAAACAGCAGTCCGAGGAAACGGACGAAGACGAGGAAACGGACGACGACTGACCCTCGGCCCCCCGCCTCCGCCGTGTCCACCCTTCCTCCGCCCGCTCACGCCACCCTGCCGTCCCCCCTCTCCCCGGGGACTCCGCTCACCGCCCTCGCGCCTATGCAGGACGTGACCGATCTCGCTTTTATGGGAGTGGTGGCCCACTACGGCGCTCCCGACTATTTCTTCACGGAGTTCTTCCGAGTGCACGCGCAATCGCGGCCGGAGAAACACATTCTGCGCTCCATTGATGAAAACGCGACAGGACGGCCGGTGTTTGCCCAGCTCATCGGCGAAGACATTCATCACCTGGTGCGCACCGCGAGCGAACTCCTGAAGCACCCCGTGGCGGGGATCGATCTTAACCTGGGGTGCCCCGCGCCGAAAGTGTATAAAAAAAACGTCGGCGGCGGACTATTGCGCGAACCCGCTAAAATCGCGGAGATCCTGAGTGCGCTGCGCGCCGCCGTGCCGGGTCTCTTCACCGTGAAAATGCGGATCGGCTTCGAGGGGACGGAGCACTTCGACCGGATTGTCGACGCGGTGAACGAGCACCGCGTCGATCTTCTCAGCGTTCACGGACGGACTGTAAAGGAAATGTACCGCAGCGAGGTCCATTACGATTTTATCGCCCGTGCAGTCTCGCGCGCGCAGTGTCCGGTCCTGGCCAATGGCAACATCACCTCGGCCGCGAAGGCGGGGGCAGTGTGCCGGGAGACGCGCGCAGCCGGCGTAATGATAGGCCGTCATGCAATTCGGAATCCGTGGATCTTCCGCCAATGCCGAGAGGCCCTTTCAGGCGGCAAGATCCTTCGAATTTCGCTCCACGACGTTCGCGACTACGTGGAGCGATTGTACCGCGCGACCCAAAAAGCGGAGATGCCGGAACGGACGCACGTGAACAAAATGAAAAAGTACCTGAACTTCGTGGGCCAAAGCGTGGATCCCACCGGCGCTTTCTTGCATGACATGCGCCGCAGCGAGACGGAGAAACAGCTTTTCGCCGCCTGTGATCGCCATCTGCTTTCCCAGCCGGACGCGGAATTCAATCCGGAGCCGTATCCCGGGGTGATCGCCCGGCCCAATTGCGAGACGCCGGATGCGGCTGCGGATGGGTGCTCGCTGGAGTCAGTGACGGCGTGACGGCGCGGCCAGGCCGCTATGCAGAATTAAGAACGATGATCGGAGAATGTTAGACCTCCAAAGCCGTTCTTCATTCGACACTCCCCATTCTCCATTAGGCCCAGCGGGCCACAATCATTCCAAACCGAGAATCTTGCGCCCTTCCGGGGAGATCATCTGCGGCGTCCACACCGGATCCCAGACGATGTGAACCTTCGCGTATTCCACGGTGGGCAGGGCGGCTATTTTTTGGCGCGCGTCTTCCGCGATCACCGGCCCCATGCCGCAGCCGGGAGCGGTCAGCGTCATCTTCGCCTCCACCCGGTGGTTCCCCGTCGCGGTTTTCTCGATGTTCAGGTCGTAGACCAAACCGAGATCGACAATATTGACCGGAATCTCGGGATCGAAACAGGTTCTCAGCGCATCCCAAACCTGTTTGTCACTAAATTCCCCTGCTGCGACGGCGCCGGCCGGCTCTGCCGGCAGCTCGAAATTTTCGATCGCCGCCACATCGGCGCGATCGATTCGAAACAGGCCGCCGCCGGCTCTCACCGTTACGTTGCCGCCCAAAGTCTGGGCGATATAAACCTCCGTTCCACCGGCGAGCGTGGCTTCCGTGCCGGCGGGAATTGCGGTGGCGCGGGTATCGCGCGATAGTTTGTGGTACGACATGCTATTTGACTCCGATCTCGAAGGGCATGCGCAGGTATATGCCGCGGGGATCGTTGAACTGCTCGAGCAGGCGGCCCTGGCTTTTCACCTCCTTGACGAATTGAGAAACAACGCCGGCGTCACGAGTATTGTCGGGCCGGATACCTTCCAATGCCTCGGCCAGCAGTTCGGCAAATTCCTTTCGCCGCGGAAACTCCAAGAGGTTGTAACCGCCGCCGAGCCCGGTTTCTTTGGCCGCGTGCCTCAACGCATCCTCCAGGCCCCCGAGTTCGTCGACCAAACCCAGCTTCACCGCCTCCGCTCCCGACCAAACCCGGCCCTGGGCGATCTCGTGCACCTTGGCGCGATCGAGATTGCGAGCGGTGGCGACCTTCGTGATGAATTCTTCATAGATCCAGTCGACCATTCGCTGCACCACCGCCAATTCTTCCGGCGTCTTCGGCCGGGTGATCGTCATGGAGTCGGCGAACTTCCCGGTCTTCACCGAGTCATAGCTGAGCCCAAACCCCTGCGTCATTTTCTGAATATCGAAAAGAATTCCGAACACGCCGATCGAACCGGTCACCGTGGTGGGTTCGGCGAAGATGCGGTTGCTGAACGCGGAAATCCAATAGCCTCCCGATGCCGCGTAGGTGCCCATCGAGACAATGACCGGTTTGCTTTCTTTCGCCAACCGCAGTTCACGTTGAATATGTTCTGACGCCGTGGCCGAGCCACCCGGACTGTTCACCCGCAGGACGATGGCTTTCACGTTGTCATCCTGACGAAGGCGCCGAATTTCGCGCGCGAACTTGTCTCCACCCACTTCGTCAGGTTCTCCCTTCCCGTCCACGATTGCGCCTTCGGCGTAAACGACCGCTATGGTATTTTTGGCCGCGCTATCCGTTTCCTTCTTGGGCGTATGCCCCGGAGAGGGCAGCGTCTTTACGTAGTCGAACATCGACACCTGCTTGAAGCTCCGCTTCGCCCCTTTCCGCCCCGTGTCGGCCTTCAGCTTCTCGATCACTTGGTCCTTGTACCAGGCTTTCGTGACGAGCTTCGCTTCGACGGCGGTTTCGGGACGGATCATCCCTTCGTTGTCCACTAACCGTTGAAGGTCTTTCACCTCTATTCCGCGGTCGGCGGCGATGTCAGCCACAAGATCTCCCCACATGTCGTCAAGCAGCTTTTGCAGCTGGTCCCGGTTCTCAGGACTGTAATCTTTGCGGGTGAAGGGCTCGACCGCGGATTTGTATTTGCCCACTCGCGTGACCTGTACCCCCACGCCATATTTCTCGAACGCTCCCGTCAGAAACAGGCTTCGGCTGGCCAAGCCGGGCAGCAATACCGCCCCATAAGGATCGAGGTAGAGTTCGTTAGCGGAGGCCGCGACGTAGAGATCCCGCGTGGTGGCGTAGTCGATGTAGGCCAAGACAGGCTTACCCGCGCTCTTAAAATCGTTTATCGCGGCACGAACTTCTTTCAACGCGGCGAACCCACTGCCGTAGCCGTCCGGCTCCAATTGGCCGGTGATGAGAATTCCTGCCACGCGGCCGTCATTCTTCGCCTCTGCCAAGGCCTGGGTGACTTGTCGAAGCTGCAGTGTCTTCGGGCCCGATGAGCCGCCGAAGGCCTCCGCCAGTATTCCTGTGTCGAACGGCGGAGGAGCATCGGAAATATTCATCGAAAGGTCGAAGACAAGATACGACCCCTTTTCGACCGAGGGGGCCGGTCTCTGGGATGCGCTGGCCGCCATCACAGCAAAAAAGCCAATTACGAATACCCCCAGCCCCACCGAGAAAATGCACAGGGCTGCGAGCGTACCCAGCATCGACGTGAAAAAATTCTTCATACTTCGCGCAACCTAGCGGGAAAGCGCGATTCAGCCAGCTGAAAGACAAAGGACTGAAGGACCGAAAGGCTGAAGGGCTGAATTCGGAGATTGAATATGAAGCTCTCGACCAGAGGGAAACGGCCACCTCGACATCCACAAACCGGCCCAAAATCGCCTTCCGCCTTTCAAGCGCTTCTTACTATCAGGTTTGCGGTTTTTGTGCCGATAAGCTTGTATACGACGCCTATGAGCGACCAAAAGGAGCTGCTGACGACAAACCGGAAGGCTCTGACCATCAACCTGGACGAGCCGAAGTACGGGACTTTCGCCGAAATCGGCGCGGGGCAGGAAGTGGCGCGCGTATTTTTCCAGGCCGGAGGGGCCGCGGGCACGATTGCAAAATCGATTTCAGCGTACGACATGGCGTTCAGCGACGCGATCTATGGGAAGGCCCCGCGCTACGTGTCGCGGGAACGGCTCGCCCTCATGCTCGAGCACGAATACTCCCTCCTGTTGGAACGGCTGGCGGAGCAGCGCGGTGAGCGCACGACCTTTTTCGTTTTCGCGGATACGGTGGCGGCGCGCAGCTTCAGGGGAAATAACGAGTGCCACGGCTGGATTGGAGTGCGTCTCCAAACTGAAGCCAAGGGGCCGCCGAGCGAAGTGATGCTGCACGTCCGCATGTGGGACAAAGAAAACGTGCTTCAACAGCAGGCCCTCGGAATCGTCGGCGTGAATCTGATTTACGCGGCGTTCTACTACCGCGACGACCCGCAAAAATTCATTCAGTCGCTGGTCGACAACGTCGGCGCCGAACGGATCGAAGTCGACATTCTCAAATTCTCGGGGCCGGCTTTCGCTCACGTCGACAATCGCTTGATGTCCCTCTACCTCGTGAAGCATGGATTGACGAACGCAGTGATGTTCGGTCCCGGCGGCGAGGTGCTCCAGCCGTCGGAGGTTTTGTATAAGAAAGCGATCCTGGTGGAGCGCGGGAGCTTCCGACCCGTCACCCACGTGAACGTGGACATGCTCAACTGTGCCTGCGCGCAGTTCGTCCAGGAGCCCCTGGTGAAGGGCAAGGATATCATCGTGCTGATGGAAATCACGATGAACAACCTCCTCGCCTCGGGCGACCTCGACGCGCAGGATTTCCTCTCGCGGGTGGATCTCCTGGGCGACATCGGATTCACCGTCCTCATCTCGAACTATTCGGAATATTTCCGGCTGACCTCGTATTTCCGGCGTTACACGAAAGAGATGATCGGAGTGGCCATGGGCATCAACAACCTGCTCGAGGTCTTCAACGAAAAGTACTACGAACACCTCGAAGGAGGCATTCTTGAATCGTTCGGCCGGCTGTTTCGAAACGCGGTCAAACTGTACATCTACCCGATGCAGCAGCAGGCCTACGACCACTATATCGCGACGTCGAACGGCTCCTCCGCGGCGCGGGCCAGTCACGCCTTTGCCGCGGGTGTATTGATCAACGCCAAAAACCTCCAGGTCATCGACCACCTGCGCAATCTTTACGCCCACCTGCTCGAAAATCACTACATCGATTGCATCGTGGGTTTCGACCCCAACATCCTGAATATTTTTTCCCGCGACGTACTCCAGCGGATCCGCAACAACGATTCGACCTGGGAACGTATGGTCCCCGAACCCGTGGTCGCCGCCATCAAAAAGCGCAAACTGTTCGGCTACGTCGAAACGGTCGCGCCAAAACCGCAAACCGCCTCAGCTTTGGCGAAATAGATAGCGTTTACGGGGTAACGTCATTCGGGGGGACCTGTTCGCCTGGATCCTCGGGCGAACGCCCCACGGGCAATTTAGGGGAATCTTCCGTTCGCGGAATTCCCCAAAACGGCTAGACTGCGCGCATGATTTTCCTCCGCACCGTTGAGCGGCTGGGCGATGTCGAAGGAGATAGCGGCTACCCCTTCGGGGTTCCTCCCCTGCGAGAACTGCGCAAGTTGGATTTCACCGCGCCAGTCACCTTTTTCGTGGGAGAGAACGGATCCGGCAAATCGACCCTGCTTGAGGCGATCGCTCTCCGCGCGCGTCTCCCTGCCGTGACCCATCAGCCGCTGGAACACGAACCCACGCTGGTGCCGATCCACCCACTCGCGCGATCGCTGCGCCTCACCTGGCAGCCGCGCACCCACCTTGGATTGTTTCTGCGCGTCGAGGACTTTTTCAATCTTTCGCGCGAAATCAAACGACGGAGTGAAGTCATGGCGACCGTCACGGCGTTCGCGGATGACCCCGAGTCACAGGAGTTGCTCCTGCAGCAGAAGCAGTCGTATGACTCGAAATATTCCGACGATCTGCATGCCCTTTCGCACGGGGAAAGTTTTTTGAAATTCGTTCAGTCGCACTTTCTCCCCGGCGGTCTGCACCTCGTCGACGAGCCCGAAGCGGCGCTTTCTCCCCAGCGCCAAATCGCCTTTCTTAAGACGATCAAGCTCCTGGTCGCCGAGAACGCCCAATTCATCATCGCGACCCATTCACCTCTCCTCCTCGCTTTCCCCGACGCCCAGATTCTTTGCTTCGACGGAGGAACGATCAAGGAGGTAGCGTATTCAGATCTTCCCCACGTTTCCCTCACCCGCGCCTTCCTACAGGATCCGGAGAAGTTCCTGGCCTCGCTCTGATCGCGGAAAAAGCGG
>CAZJLP010000009.1:112882-120594 GCA_964546955.1 uncultured Opitutaceae bacterium
ATTGACGTTAGGGCGAGCGCCTCCCCCCTCGACAAGCTCGGGGCCTTGAGTGAATGTCGAAACGGCGGCCGGGCCGTGGGTGGCCTCGATATGGGGTGCAATCCATGCGACGTTTCAACTGCACCGCGTCGCTATCCGAGGTTTGTGGCAACCTCGCCGACGGCTCGGCCAGAGGCCTCGCCACCCATTCAATCTTGGCCGCGCCACGTTTTTCAGAGGTTCTTCATGCCGATCGTAGCGTATGCTCTCTTCTCTTAGCCCCGAACTTTCCACTTCAACTGCGTCCACCGGACTGTCACGCTGGCCTTTCCATGCGTTTTTACAAATACCACGCTCTCGGCAACGACTACATCGTGCTCAATCCGGCCGATTTTCCAGATTGGAAATCCGCGCCCAGCGTCGATCAAATCCGGGTCGTCTGCCATCGCAACTTTGGCGTGGGTTCGGATGGAATTCTGTGGGGCCCGCTGCCGTCGAAGGAAAGTGAATTCGGTTTACGCATCTTCAACCCCGATGGGTCGGAGGCGGAGAAAAGCGGCAATGGCCTGCGGATCTTCTCGCGATACCTGTGGGATCAGGGCCTGGTCAAAAACCCCTCATTCACCGTGGAAACGCCCGGGGGCCACGTGCAGTCGGTGATCAAGGACAACGGCAGCCTGATCACGGTCGCCATGGGCCGCGTGAGTTTTGACAGCGCCAGGATCCCGGTAAATCTGCCGGGCAGCCCGCGCGAGGTGCTCAACGAGAAAATCGTCGTGCTCGACCGCGAATTCACCTACTGCGCGGCGACGATCGGGAATCCGCATTGCGTGATTCCTCTCTCTGCTGTGACGCCCGAACTGGCCCATAAATACGGACCTCATTTGGAGGTTCATCCCAATTTCCCCCGCAAAACAAACGTTCAGTTTCTGCAGGTCCTCGATCGAAAGAACATCCGGATTGAGATCTGGGAGCGCGGGGCCGGCTACACCCTCGCGTCGGGCAGCAGCTCGAGCGCATCGGCCGCAGTCGCTCATCGATTAGGCCTCGTCGACAAGTCGCTGACTGTCCACATGCCGGGTGGTCAAATTGGAATCGAGATCGGCGACGGCTACTCAATCATGATGACGGGCACCGTGAACAAGGTGGCCGAAGGCGCGATGCATGAACAATTGTTTGCAGTGAAGGTGTGACCGCAGCGCCCGGGTACACGTCTCGGTTAGCTCCCCCCATCCACCGGCAGCTCTAGCACGAACGTGGCTCCGCGGCGCAATCCCTCGCTCTGAGCCGTCACGGAGCCACCCATTTCTTTCGCGGCTAACGCGCTGCTGTGCAGGCCGAAGCCATGGCCTCCCTTTTTCGTCGTGTAACCAAAGGCGAAGATGCGCGTGAGGTTCTCGGGCGCGATGCCGCATCCGTTGTCCGTCACGGAAATATGGACGCGGCCCTCGCCGGAAAGGCGGAGACCCACCGAGATCTGCTTTTCCTTCTGGCTGGAAGCCAGGACCGATTCCTTTGCGTTGCGCAACAAGTTGACGAGGATCTGCAGCGCCTTCTGACGCTGCACCTTCACCCGCGGCACGGGCAGGAATTCCCGCGTGAGCGCGATCCCGTGCCGGCTAAGCGAGGATTCGGTGATCCGCAACGCGTACTCCACCAACTCAGCCGGCTCGATCGTCTCCACCAAGCCGGACACCTGCGCGTGAGTCTGCTGCGCCGCGACAATTTGTTTGATGTGCTCGACCCCGGCTTGCAATCCGCGCAATTCAGCCAGCGTTTCGTCGCGCTCCTCCACGAGGTGTGTCGCCAGTTTTTCCAAATATTGGGGGAGCTGAGCGCCCCGGGGATCTGTGGCAAAAAATTCGATGAGCCGGTCCTGGTGCTCCAATAGCATCTGAGCCACCTTTCCCACGCTGACCATCTTGGACCCCGCCACTCGTTCCGCTGCGAGCGTCGCCGAGATGTTCACGCTGTTCAGCGCATTGCCGATGTTGTGCAGCACGCCCGTCGCCACCTCGGCGATTCCCGCCAGCCGAGAGGTTTCCACGAGTTCATGCTGGGCCTGCCGCAGCCTCTCCTCGGTTTCGCGAAAAATCGTGGTGTCCCAAAACATGACCTGCACGCCGATCGCATTCTTGCTTGCATCATAAAGCGGCACCTTCTTGACGTGCAGAAAACGCTTCTTGCCGTCTTTCTCAACCACCCGCTCGTACTCCATCGTCTCCTGCGTTTTCATGATACGCTGGTCATCCGCGCGTACCTTCGCGGCGAATTCGGTCGAGTAGATCTCCTGCTCGCTCCGGCCGATGATCCGATCCAGGGGCAGACTCGTCAGCTCGCTAAACGCGGCATTCGCATACGTGAATCGGCCCTCCGCGTCCTTGCGCACGATGATTTGAGGAAGGCTTTCCACCAAGGAATGGTAGAAATATTCCGAGGACCGCAGGGTCTCGTACGACCGCGCCAGTTCAGCGGTGCGCTCCGCGACATGCCGCTCCAGGTCGAGGTTCTGTTGCTGCAATTCTGCCGCGCGAGCGCGAAAGCGCCGCACGCGCAGGCGAAAAGCAACGATGGCGCCACCCGCCGCCAGCAGGACCAGCAGAGCGCGGAACATCGCGGTCTGATAAAAAAACGGCTCGACCCGGAAAGCCAGCGAAGCTCCTACTTTGTTCCACAGTCCGTCATTGTTGCTCGCGATCACTTCGAAAGTGTAATCGCCGTGAAGCAGCGTCGCGTACCGGATGGTTCGGTTGTTGCCCATCTCCACCCACTCCTTTTCCAACGGCGCCAACCGAACCTTGAAACGCACCTTCTCGGGCATGAGCAAGCTGGTGGCGGTATATTGGAACTGAACGTCGTGGTGCCGGGGCGAAAGCACGATCGGCTTTGAACGGTCCGGGGTCCCGCCGTCGACGTTCATGTTTTCCACAAACACCTGGGCGGCGCGCGTGTTCACCGGCACGCGCCGAGGATCCACCACGGCCACGCCACTGCCCGTGGGAAAAAGAAGTTTGCCGTCCCGTGTGCGCGCTGCGCTTGGAGAGCCTGGCTCGCTGCACTCGGAGTCAGGCATGCCGTCGCGGCGATTGAAGGCCTGGACCGGGAGACTCGGAAGCCTGCCCGCTTCCAAATCATCGAAGGCCGCGAGAGGAACGCGCATCAGGCCGTGCGCCGAGCCAATCCACAGATGTCCCGTCCGATCCTCGATCACGCTTGAAATGAAGTTGTCGATCAAGCCGTCGCTGGTCGTATATGTCCTCCAGCGTTCATCTTTGAAGCGCATGAGGCCGGCTCCCATGGTGGTTGACCACACCGCTCCGGTCGAATCTTCATAAAGTGAACGCATGGCGGTGGTCGATTTCGTCTGATCACGACGGAACTGCTGCCAATTTCCGTCTTTCAACCGCGCAGCGGCATCTCCGTACGTCACCCAAACCTCGCCGTTGCTGGTCTGGATCACCATCCGCACGCTGCGATTTCGAAACTCCTTCAATTCGCGAAAACCTTGGGAACTGCGATGATAGAGCCCTCCGCTGGTTCCGACCCAGAGCCCCCCCGCGCGATCGCTGGCGAGCGAATTGACTCGGATGTTTGGAATCCCGGGCATCACCGTGTCCGGCGCCTCCTTAAGCTGTTGCTGCCAGTGATGGCTCGAAAGCTCTTCGCGATAGAAATTTTCAAACTCGCCGTTTCGAGATCGATAGAGAGAGACATCCCCCCCGAGCCAGACCGTGCCGTCGTCTTCCTCGGCCAACGTGTAGAACACGCGCGGTCTACCTTGGGACAGAACAGGGATGCGCGCGGCGCGACCGTTTTGATAACGATATACCCCGCCGGTCCAAAGTCCGATCCAGATCGCACCATCCTGGGCTTCGATCGCGGTGTTGACCATTACATGGCCCAGTCCGGAATCGCGGCCAATCGCCTGGATGGGCGTATCGCGCATTTGGAATAGACCGGAATTGCTGCCGACCCAGATCTCTCCTTCACGCCCTTCCACGATTTTCGCCACGAGACTTGACCCAACCGAACCCGTGGCCGCCGGCTCCACTTTGCCGTTGGCCAAGCGGAAAAGACCGCCGCTCGTGCCAATCCAGATGTTGCCGTCGCGATCCCGCCGGAGAGCTTCGACACCGACGCCCGGCAACCCCGCGTTTTCGCCAATCACGGTGATTTTTCCGTCAGGCATGCGGCAGTAGAGCCCCTGGTTCGTGCCGATCCAGAGGCGTCCATCGGACTCTTCCAGAATGCTGTTGTAAGAGACGTTAGTCCTGCCCGGAAGCACCTCGAGAGATTCGACCTTGCTGTCCGAAACATGCCAGATTCCGCCCGTGCCTCCCACCAAGAGCGATCTGTCGGGACGCGACATGATCGCCCGCACCGTGCCTTTGACCGTAGGCCAGGTTTCCGGCGAATTGACGATGCGGCCGGCGCGCAGCCGGATCAGTCCATCCCCGGTGCCGGCGATCACGGAACCGTCGTTATGCACCAGCACGCTCCGCACCTGTCGGGTCCCGTTATCCTCCCTTTCGATGCGCTGAAACGCGCCCTCCCGGAAACGATAGAGGCCTCCGTTCGATGCGAACCAAAGGGTGCCGTCGGCTTCCTCGGCCACATCGTAGAAATTGACGGTCATCAAGTCGGCTCGCGTCGAAGCGCTGAACTGGACGAAGCGAGCCCCGTCGAAACGCGCGATCCCGTGCGCCGTGGCGAGCCAGAGATAGCCGTCCCGGCTCTGCCAGATGCTTCGCACTCGACTCGAGGGCAAGCCGTCTTCTGTAAACCAGCCTCTCGTCGAATAATCTGTCGCGGGCCGCAGGGGATCTAGCCCGTGGGCAACCAGTCCGCCCAAAAAAAACAACCCCGCAGCGAAGCCGCAGCGGAAGCGCAAGTGCCGCCCCGCACCCACAAGGCGAACTGCTTTACGCGGGGACCGCATCAACCGAGGGATTCGGGGTTGGAGCGGGGATGGCATCCGACGAGACCGGCAGTGCAAGTATGAAGGTCGCTCCCTTGCCCAAACCGGCGCTTTCCGCGAGGAGCGATCCTCCCATTTCCTTCACCGCCAGCGCGCTGGTATGAAGACCGAACCCGTGGCCGTCTTTTTTTGTCGTGAAACCGAAACCGAAAATGCGCGTGAGGTTCTCCGGGGCGATGCCGATCCCATTGTCGGTCACGCGAATTTCCGCCAGACCCGCCGGTGACAGCCGGACCCCGACCGTGAGCTGCTTGCAGCCTCGGCTGTTGTCGTCCATCGCCTGACTGGCATTGCGCAACAAATTGACCAAGACCTGCAACGCCTTTTGCCGCTGCACGGAAACAGACGGCACGGTCATGAACTCGCGCACGACCGTGACACCGCAGTTGCTCAAGGACGAGTCGCTGAGGCGAAGCGCATACTCCACGAGCTCGATGGGCGACATGACCTCGGAAGCGTCGGATACGCGCGCGTGCCCCTGCTGCGCGGCAACAATCTCGCGGAGCTGCTCGATGCCAAGGCGCAAGTCCTCGACCTCCTCGAGCATACCGGAGCGGTCCGCTTCGAGCTGCCCGGAAAGCTTCTCGAGGAAACTGGGAAACTGCCTCCCGCGCGAATCCATCGTGAGGAACTCGGCCAGCCGCTCCTGATTTTCGAGGAGCACTTTGACCACTTTCGAGAGGGATGGCAGCTTCAAGTCGCGGATACGCTCCTCGATCACGGAAGCGGATGTGTTCACGCTGTTCAAAGCATTGCCGATATTATGGAGCACGCCGGTCGCAACCTCGGCGATGCCGGCCAGACGGGAGGTCTCGATCAGTTCGCGTTGCGCTTCCTTGAGCTTCTCCTCCGTCTCGCGGAACACCGTCATATCCCAAAATAGCACCTGGACGCCGATCGACTTGTTATCGGTGTCGTAAAGAGGAACCTTCTTGACGTGCAGGTACTTCTTCGGTGCGCCGGGCCGCTCCACGATGTTTTCGTACTCCATCGCCTGCCGGCTCTCCATCACTTTCAGATCGTCCGCGCGGGACTTGGCCGCGCGATCCGGCGGATATACCTCAGCGTCCGTCTTGCCGATGATTTCCGGGACGGGACGGCCGATCAGCTCGCTAAACGCGGAATTCGCATAAGTGAAACGACCGTCCGCGGATTTGCGCACAATGATCCAGGGGAGGCTCTCGACCAACGAGTGGTAGAAGTACTCGGACGATCTCAGCGCGTCGTACGATTTGGCCAGCTCGGCGGTCCGTTCGGCGATGCCCTTTTCCAGCTCGACATTTTGCCGCGCAAGCGCCTTCGACTTCTCCTCCGAGACCTTCAGCCGCCAGCGGACGATTGCAAAGATGAGCAATCCACTGAAGGCGATCACGGCGGCGCGGAACCACCAAGTCTGATAAAAGAAGGGAACGACGATGAAGCTCCGCCGAGCGACGACTTCGTTCCAAATGTCATCGGAATTCCCCGCGATGACTTCAAACGAGTATTTGCCGTAGGGCAGACGGGTATAGCGGATGTCCCGCCGCACGCCGGTATCGTGCCAATCGGATTCGATCGGAAGCAATCGTACTTTGAATCGGACTTTTTCCGGCGCGGCGAGCGAAATGGCCGTGTACTCGAATTGCACGTCGCTGTGGCTCGGTTCGATTCTCAACCCGTCGTCGAGTTGAACGGGCTTGCCGCTCACATGCATTCGCTCGATATGAACGACCGGGGGCCTGGGGTTGGGCGAGATACGTTTGGGGTCCACGTAGGCCACGCCAAGATCCGTCGCGAAGAGCAACCGGCCGTCGCGCGTCTTGGCCGCACCATTGACGCTTGCATTGCTGATCTCCGCGACCGGCATGCCATCGAATTTCGTGAACACCTGGGGAGAAAGAGTCGAGATCCGGCCCGCATCGAAATCATCGAAGGCGGACCGTTGTATGCGAAGCATGCCCCGGGCGGTTCCGATCCAAAGAAAACCGAGATCGTCCTCGATGATGTTCGAGGTGAAATCGTCGAGCAGGCCGTCCCGGGCCGTGAAAATCTTCCATCTGCCTTCCTTGTAACGGAGAAGTCCGTCGCCTTCGGAGGTCGCCCAGATCGAGCCGGCCGAGTCCTCGTACAGATGAAGTGCTCGATCTGTCGTGAAACCGTTCGAGGCGTCGTGTGCAATTCGCTCTTGCCCTCGCACCGTCAGCACGAGATTGCTGGCACAACCCCAGAGGGAACCGTCCTTGGCCTGAATCACCGAACGTAGATTGGTCGGCCGTCCTTTTATTCCCGGAACGACGCGGAAACCGAGATTCGGGTCGACGTAGTGAAGACCGGCGTTGGTCGCCAACCACCAACCCGCCTCGCGGTCCGCGATCATCGACCCCGCCCGCGCATGAAGGATTCCCGGCAAAACGTAGTCGGGATTCTTGGCGATGGCCGCACGATGCACGCGGTCGTCTGTCGCGATGGAGTACGGCTTGATCGCCCCATCCGCGTAGCGGAACAAGCCGGCGTAGGCTCCGATCCAGAGCGCTCCGGAGGCAGCCTCTTCGAAGAGCATGGCAATCTGGTCGGTCTTGAAGGTCCCGGGCAGCACGACCGACGACGCGCGATTTCCATCGTAGCGGAAAAGTCCGCCACCCCAGGTTCCGATGTACCAACTACCGTCCCGGGACTCGATGACCGAGTAGACTCGCGTGTGATCCAGTCCTTGCGCGACGCCGACGGATCGAAACGTGGGATTGGTCAGGCGATACAAACCGGTGAAAGTAGCGAT
>CAZJLP010000009.1:120604-121908 GCA_964546955.1 uncultured Opitutaceae bacterium
CGCGCCGTCGGGATCCTCATGGATGTCGACCACCGTGGCGGCGCCCAACTGGGCGGGATGTCCGGACGCCTCAATGCGCCCATTTCGCATGCAAAACAATCCCGCGGTGGTTCCAATCCACAGATTGCCATCGCGATCGCGCTTCAGACTCTGAATACGCAAATTGGTCAGACCCTGCGCCTCGCCGAAGTGCTCTTTCTTGCCGTCGGGATCGACGCGATGGAGCCCTAAATTCGAGCCGATCCAAAGCGTGCCGTCCGAGTCGAGCAGCATCGCGCCATAGGTTTGGCCGGGAAAGTCTGCCGTGCCATGAAGGCGGGTCAAAGATTGATCCTTCTCGATCCGCCAAAGCCCGCGTTCGGCCCCCACGTACCTTGTGCCGTCCGGCATTTCGGCATAAGAGCGGACATTGCTCTCGATGGCCTTCCAGTTGGTCATCTTTGTGAACTTGCCGTCGCGATAGTAAGTGATGCCCTGGCCGGTGCCGATCATCATGGTCCCATCGCGGTGAAGAGCCAGCGAACGCACGCTATTATAGATCAATCCGTCCGCCGTGGTGTAGTGTTTGAATTTCCCGTTTCGCCACGAATAGAGCCCCGAACTCGCGCCAATCCAGAGCGTGCCGTCACGGTCTTCGAGCAACGCCGGATAGTTGCCCTGGCCGAGCACGCCCTGGGCTCCACGATTAAAGATTTCGAAGCGATGCCCATCGAAACGCGCCACACCTTGCGGGCTGGCGAGCCACAGATAGCCGTCGCGAGTTTGCCAAAGCGCTCGAACTTTGTTCGAAGGCAAACCATGCTCCGTCTGCCATTCCCGCAGCAGGTACCCGTCCATCGACGTCCGGGGATCGAGCGCCTGCGCGGCAGGGCCCAGCAATAAAGCACAGCAGAAAGCGGCGGCGAGCGCATGATGCGCCAGCCACGCGAAGCGTGTCGAAGCGGTCGGGAGGCCGGAGGAACGCATGTCTTGTTTACGTGGGCGTTTTCCTCCCCATCGTCACAACCCCTCCAAAATTAACCGCTTCCACACTTCCAGACCCGCTGCCGACCGAGGGAAATCAGCTTGCGAGCAGGCCGCAGTATCAGACTAACCCGTTCTTACTCGTCTAGTTCCACGTTCCAGTAAGCGAGATCGAGGAAGTCCTTCCACATCTCTCGGTGCTGGGTGCCTAACACCAGACTAATTACCGGGCGCCATTTCGGTTTTCCCGGTTTTCGGATCAACCGCATCGAAGCCTCGTGCGGGAGCCGGTTGGCCTTTCGCGTGTTACACTTGATACACGAACACACGATATTCTCCCA
>CAZJLP010000010.1:0-80682 GCA_964546955.1 uncultured Opitutaceae bacterium
CCACCTTCCGCTTCGCCACCAAAGTCCACGACCAGCAAACCGGCCTGGTCCAGTACAATCACCGTTACTACAACCCCAGACACGGCCGCTTCATCAACCGCGACCCCATCGAGGAAATGGGCGGGGTTAATCTGTACGCGTATTGCGGAAATGATCCTACCAACAGCTTCGATCTTCTCGGGCTGGACGCCTGGGACTACGAACCGTCATTTGCCGGTGAATACGATCCTCGCGTGCGCGAGAACCGCGCGAGGGATCTGGAGGATGCCGGGATCTTCTACGATCCATGGGGGTACTTGGGGCAATTTGAAGATGGTAATTTGAGCCGCAGCGGTGGAGTCGGTGGCAACTGGGCAGGTACAGGAGGTATCCCGATAGGCGCAGTTGGACCGAATGAACCCTCAGAGATGTCGCCCACCGAATACTGGACAAATGAGCTAATGATCTCGCAGGCCCGCCAAGCCGGCCAGCTAATAGGTGCTGGTACGGCTCGAATGTCGGGGAATGCTGCTGGTTATCTGGATAGTTTTGCGAATGCAGCGTTTGCCCGGTCCAATGACCGAGTTGACAGCAATGTTGGCCTTCTAAGGGAATTTAATGAGAGCGGTGCGCTCATTAGTGCCTCTATACTCCAGTACAGACCTGATAGAGGACCGACTAGAGACGCTGTGCATTTAGACTATGTATCCGTTGGCGCAGTCGCTTTTGCGTCGGGTCTGATCGCGCCCACGCATTCCACGGAGATTACGGTGTGGGCTGTTCAGCAAGTGGGCCTGAACAATACAGGCGACGTGCAAGCTGCTATGCTCACCGGGCAAATGCTTTCGGTGGCTGCAATGGTGTTCGGTGGCAAACCGGACAATCCCAGGGTAGTAAGAAATGCGCCGGTGCGAATTTTGACTCCAGCAGAGCTGAGGTTGTATTCCCGCGTTTCTCACCCCGCCGGATTCAGAGAGCGAGTCTGGGAAGTTAACAGGGGGCCTGATGGATTGGTTAGGGATCCGAGCGGAAAAATCATGAGGTACAATGAGCCATGGGAGCTTGGGCATATACCTGGACACAAATTTGCTGACGCGCAGATCCAAGCGGCGCAATTAGGCTGGGATCGATCTATGTGGATCAAATACCAGAACGATCCCTACATCTACCGACCGGAGTTGCCGCGAACAAATGCAGGGCATCTATGGGAAGCTAGATATTGAACAATGAAAGATTACGCCTTTTTCCAACACGGGGGCTACGTTTCGGTTTGGATTGGTCGACTCACCTCGGACGAAGAACTCGATGAATATCTAAACATGACGCCTGATTTTGAGAATGAGTTCGGCTTTAAGCTGAACGAGGCGGACATGCCCGAGACATTGGTCGAATTGGAAGACGTACCGGTGTTTAATCTCGTGAATGGATTTTCGTGGTCGAAGTCATACCAAGGCGCTGTGGTTGAAGCCGCATCGAAGCTCGGCTATGAGACGGCAAATACGATGGTGGTTTTCCATAACTTTAAATACGTACCGGAAGAAGTGAAGGTGAAGCGCAGTACAAAACTAGTGTTCTTAGGGGCATTTCCGTTTTCCTGAATAGCGCTGGTTCTCTTGGCTAAGGCAATGTCCCCAATGATCCAAGCGGCACGTCTCGCGCCATCGCTTCGCGATGTCACTCAACCTGCTTCCTCCTTCGCTCCTTGAGTCGCTCCGTCCGGTAGTTAGCGACGGGCGCGGCGTAGGCGCTTGAGGCGCGAGGGGTCGCGCCTCGGGCCGCTCGTTATCACTCGCTTCGCGTCCAGCGAGGAGTGCCCGCGCCCTAAGCTGCGCCCGGCTGGGTGCCGGGCTCGCCTCAACGGCCGCCGTCAATGGGCGTCTCCCGCGTGCGCGGGATCCGCGCGGCAGCCGGTCGGCGTGCCCGCTCGCGTTGCGAGCCCAGCGGCTTCAGTCACCCGCGTACGCGGGTTCCCTGCGGCCGGGTCCGTAAGGCCCGGCGCTCGCGGTGGCCCGCGCACTCGCCCCGAAAAGGAGCGGCAAAGGGGTAAGACTGAGGTTGCCCCGACTTGACGGACAGCGGGCTGGACGAACGATCAAAAAGGAACACGTGTGGTTCCGGCTTCTGGCCTCTCTCTGCGAATCCTACGTGTGCACCTGGTTCCAGATGAAGAGCTCTCGACGGGTAGCCAGGGCGCGGACGGCGAGTTCGATCAGCGTTCGGATAAGTGGCTCCATGGCGGATGCGGGCGAGGCGATTTCCGGGGCCTCGGCCCAATTGACAGCGATCGCTCGGACTTTATCGGGATGAATCGTGGCCAACGCCTCGATCAGCCGCTCAGGCAGTCGATGAATCGAGCATTCGCCGTCCTTCCGGCGCGAAACACAGGCGAACTCCTTCAGTTGGTCCGGATTCCATTCCCGCTTTTCGACAAGGGTCCACAACAGCGACAACTCCACAATGGTGATGTCGCTGCAGCGAATGCGCTCGTTGTCGGCAAAAGGATTCTGGGTGTTATACTGGTCGGCTTGATCGGAAGTGGAGATGTAGAGGTCGGAGAAAATGCTCATGGGTTAGCGAGCATGCGGTGCTGGGTTTCACGCGGTGGGTTAACCGCGCGTGTCGAGGTATGGGGAACTCGACAACGCGAGCGACCGTGCAGAGGAAACTGCGGAGAGCAAGCGCCAGATCCACCCCGCAGGGAGTATTGAAGGACTGGCTACACCAAATGAAGGCGTTATCGCTGGTGACCCGTCACTTAGGAGCCACCTACCCTGCCCCCCTGACACGGTTGTCAGGATTTCCCCTACTCCCGGGCCATCCCTACCCGGCCACGTCACTCAACGCGTATCATTTTCGGCAAACCTCGAGTGTAACAAGAGTGTTACGCTCTGCCGTTGGCGAAAACGAGCTCCCTGAGTAACATCGAATATGGAGAAGCTCGCTGCTTTTCATTTTGCGCTACCTTTCCGGCGGGAAGAGCTAGTCAAGACGGGATGCGTCCGATGCGGCGCGTCGGCAATCACCTCGTTTCCATTCAGCTCGGCCTGAACTTCAGAGGCGTTCCGCGGCGACAATCGTCCTGACATGGGACGGCCAGCCATCGAGTCCGCTAAACAACCCGCTGCACTCAGCAGGGCTACGGCCACGTGCGGCCGGGGCCGAGTCTTACCTCACACTGTTCCCCTTCCTTTCCATGAATTCCCACAGTCGTTTTTCCTCCTCCCCTCTTCGTCGGTCCCGCCTTCTGGGCCGGTTCGGAATGTTCGTTCTCTCGACCGCATTGCTCCCCGCTCAACTTCCCGAGGTCCTCGACCCGAGCCTGGCGGTTCGTCCGGTGATTTCCGGGCTCAACCAGCCTACGGGCCTCGCCTTCATTCGCGACAACGACTTTTTCGTTCTCGAAAAAGCGACAGGGCGAGTTCAGCGGATTTTCAACGGCCAGCTCTATTCGACGGAGCTCGACTTGGCGGTAAACTCCGCGTCGGAGCGGGGACTGCTGGGCATCGCCCTTCATCCCGGGTTCATGCGAACCAACGGCAGTGTTTATCTCTACTGGACTGAAAGCTCAACGGGCGCGGACTCAAACCAGTTGGCCGACGTTTCGCTGCTGGCCAATCGTGTGGATCACTTCAGTTGGGACGGCTTTCGACTCAACTTCGTGCAAAACATCATCCGGATCCGCGCTTATCAGGCCGATCCCGGCCAACCGCTCCGCGGCAATCACAATGGCGGGGTGATTCGCTTCGGTCCCGACGGCAAACTCTACATCTACATCGGCGACGGCGGACGTCGCGGGCAGATGCAGAACCTGCCCGATGGGCCCGGGCCGGCGGGCAATCAGCCCGACGATCAGTTCGGCGGTCCGGAACCGGACGATGCTCACCTCACGGGCGTGATCTTGCGCCTCAATGACGACGGCAGCATTCCGACCGACAACCCGTTTTATGCCGCTGGCGCGAACCGAGGCGGAGAAGCGGGCAGGAATCTCCAGAAAGTTTTCGCGTACGGCATTCGCAATGGGTTTGGCATGGAGTTCGACCCGTATTCGGGCGCGTTATGGGAAGCTCAAAACGGCGACGATAGTTTCACCGAGGTCAATCTGGTCGATCCCGGTTCGAACTTGGGCTGGATCCAAACCATGGGACCTGTCACCCGCCAGGCGCAATTTAGGTCGATCGAAACGACGGCGCCGTTTGTCGGTCTTCAACAAAACCGCTGGCCAGCGACCAACATCTCGCCCACCGCGGATCAAGCCTTTGCCCGCATGTTCATGGTCTACGATGGCGGGAATCGCGCGGGCGCCATCCTGAGCGGAGGCGAGGAATCGCCTCCCGTCGCTACCCCGGCGCTCGCCGCCGTTCAAATTGAACTCGGGTCGGATGGGCGCCTCACCTTCGATTTGTGGTCTGTCACGGCGATCGAAAACGTCACGGCCGCCCACCTCCACCTCGGCGGCGCGACACAAAACGGTCCGATTGTCCTGCCTCTCTTCTCCTCTCCGACAGGCCAAAGCTTCGGACCGCAGCAACTCATCGCTCGCGGTACGGTTGACGATTCGGCCGTGCTCGGAGCGCCGAACTTTGCGCCAAACCTCTCCGCGCTCGTCGAACGCACCCGCCAGGGCCGGGTGTACGCAAATGTGCATACAACGGACAACCCAGGAGGGAAAGTTCGCGGGCAGCTCACGATTATCGACCGCAATCCTGTTTCACGCTATGTTGATCCTCGCTTCAGCTGGAAATACGAGATCGCGCCCGCCGCCGTGGGCTTTGTGGCCGGCGACGGTCTCGGCGCTTCCTACGAGGGAAACATGATCGTCGCCGGAGCGACGGCGACCTTGCAGGGCGGACACCTGTTCCGCTTTCCGCTTTCGTCCGACCGTCGCGCGGTGCAGCTGAGCGATGCCCGCCTACAGGATGGCGTGGCGGACAATACCGCCAAATACGACATCACCGAAAGTGAGAGCCTGCTATTTGGCCGCAACTTCGGAGTTGGCACACATATTCAAACGGGCCCCGACGGCGCGCTTTACGTTGTATCGCTCGGCCGAGGCGCCGTCTATCGGATTGGACGACAAGCTCCATAGGATTGGAGCACGACTGTACGCGTCGGTTTTGGACCGACAGCGCTGGTGGAACTAGGTCCAAAAGCGCGCTCGGAGATCGCGCTCCACCTGCGGACGTTTTCCGAAGACTCTGTAACAAACTCTCACTGCGAAAAACACGGCGGGGAGTCCAACAGTCGGGGCTTCTGACTGTTGGCAGCCTAACCGCGGGCGACTCCCGCCGCCGTTTCAATTTCATCGAACGAGAGCGCTCCCGGTACAGCGGGGAGTTCGAAGATAAACGTCGCGCCTTTGCCTCTTCCGGGGCTCTCCGCGCGCAAGGACCCGCCCATTTCTCGCGCGGCGAGAGCGCTGCTGTGGAGGCCAAAGCCATGTCCGTCTTTCTTCGTGGTGTAGCCAAAACCGAAAATCCGCGTCAAATCCTCCGCCGCAATGCCTCCTCCGTTGTCCGTCACATACAACTGCACTGCGCCCGCCGGCGAGACGCGCATCCCCAACGTCACCTGCTTTTGCACCAGGTCGGCGGCCACCACGGAATCCTTCGCGTTGCGAATAAGATTCACGAGTATCTGCAGCGCCTTCTGCCGCTGAACTCGCACCGCCGGCACCGGCATAAATTCCCGCACGACGTTAATCGCCTGGCTGCTCAAAACGCCGCGGGTAATATTCAGCGCGTACTCGATGAGTTCGCTCGGTTGAATTTCCTCGGCGGCGGCCGAGACCCGCGCATGGTCCTGCTGAGCGGCCACGATCTCTTTGATGTGCTCGATTCCGCGCTGAAGCGCGCTGATTTCGTCCAGCGCATCGTCGCAGTCGCCCTCTAAATTCTCCGTCAACTTCTCCAGATAGTTGGGCAACTGTGCGCCTCGCGGATCGGTGGTGAAGAAGTCCAGCAGCCGGTCCTTTTGTTCCTGCAGAAGCTGGGCGACCCGGCCCACGCTGGGCACCCTCAATTCGCGGATGCGCTGTTCGACCACGTCCGCCGAGGTATTCACGCTATTCAGGGCGTTGCCGATGTTGTGCAGGACCCCGGTCGCCATTTCAGCAATACCGGCGAGGCGGGAGGTCTCGATCAATTCGCGCTGCGCGTCCTTTAGCTTCTCCTCCGTTTCACGAAAAACAGTCATGTCCCACGAGAGCACCTGAACTCCGATCGGCCGCTTTTCCTCGTCGTAGAGCGGCACTTTTCTGACGTGAAGATAGCGCTTCCCGCCTCCTTCCTGCTCCACGATCGTCTCGTGTTCCATGGGCTGCCCGGTCTGCATGATTCGCAAATCGTCCTCCCGGGATTTTTCGGCCACTTCGGGCGGATAAAGATCCCGATCCGCCTTTCCGATTATCGCTTCCGGTGCCTGTCGGACCAGCGCGCCGAAAGCCGAATTGACGTACGTGTAGCGGCCCGCGCCGTCCTTTCGCGCTATGATTTGCGGCAAGCTCTCGACGAGCGAATGATAAAAATACTTCGACACCCGCAAGGCCTCGTACGATTTCGTGAGTTCGGCGGAGCGTTCGGCCAAAGCCGCAGTGCGCTCCGCCACCCGGCGCTCCAGCTCCAAGTTGTGCCGCTCGAGTTCGTCGGCGCGACGCCGGATCACGCGCACGCGCCATCGATAGACGCCCCAAGCGAGAACTCCGAGCAGCGCTGAATTCGCGACCCAAAACCAGGAGCGTTGATAGAAAAACGGTTCCACGGTGAAGGCCAATTGGGCGGCCTCACCGTTCCAAATGCCCTCGGTCGTGCTGGCCATGACACGGAAAACGTATTGGCCATGCGGAAGACGCGGATAGCGGAGTTCCCGGCGGTCTCCGACATCAAGCCAGGCCGTGTCCAGCGGGTCCATGCGGACGCGGAATCGCGTTCGGTCCGCAGCGGAGAGACTGGGCGCCGAGTAACGCACCTGAAAATCTCGCGCACCCGGTGGAATTCGAGTCGATCCGTCTTTGGCCAAGGCCTTGCCGTTGACGGAAAATTCCTCGATGTGCACGGGGGGCGGGGCTCGGTCTCGCGCCTCGATCAACGCGGGCTGGACCACGACGGCACCGTCCTCCGTGCCCACGACGATCCGGCCGTCCCGCAGGAGGGTCATTCCAGGAGCGCTGATGGGGTTCGTTTCCGTATAGGGTTGACCGTCATTGTGCGTGAAAAGGCGCGGGCTAAGTTGCGAGGTCAACAAGGCGTCGAAATCGTCGAACTGGGAACGGTGCAGCCTCATCAACCCCTTGGGCGTTCCGAGCCAGATGAAACCTAGAGTGTCCTCCACCACTCCGGCGATGCCATCGTGCGACAGACCGTCTTTTTGACCATAGCGTTTCCATGTGTCGTTGCGATAGCGCCACACGCCGCTGCGGAGTGTGGTTACCCAAATTTGGCCCTTCGAGTCTTCATACAGGCTCTTTAGGTACTCCGCGTTCAAGCCCTCTTTGGCTCCGAACACGGTCCATTTGCCGTTCTGCAGGCGCGCGACACAGCTTTCGGGCGCGACGGGGCCGTCGGTGCGTGTGACGATCCAGACCGAGCCGTCGCGCGCGCACACGACCGACCAGACATTGGGACCCGGCAATCCCGCGGCAGCCGTGTGAATGCGGAACGCGTCGCCCTGCTTCTGATAAAGCCCCCCGTGCGCGCCAATCCACAGCGAACCCTCCCGATCCACGTCGAGACTATTGACTCGGCCGTGGAGAATTCCAGGGAGCGACGTTTCGGTATCCGCGGCCAGCCGCTGGCTCCATTGCCCCGCGTCTTTTCGTATCAGAAAATCGGTGACAACTTTGCCGTCGAAGCGAAAGATTCCGGAATTGGTTCCGATCCAGAGCATGCCCTCCTTATCCTCGGCAATGTCGTAGATCCAATCGACGTCCGAGAAACTGAACGCCGTTACCCGCTGCGCCCCTTGCGCCGTAAGCCTGAACAAACCGCCGCCCTGGGTGCCGAGCCAGCACCCGGTTTGTCGCCCCTCGTGAACGGCATACACGCCCATCAAATTGAGCCCTTGGCGTTCTCCCACCGCCGTGAAAGGGCTGTCGCGCAGCTGGAAGAGGCCGCTGTTGGTCGCGAGCCAAAGGGAGCCTTCACGATCCTCATAGATCTGAGCGACGCCGCTTACGCTGAAATGATTCGGATAGATCACCGGCCGCACCTCGCCGGTCGCCATCGTCATGCGAAACAAGCCGCCAAACGTGCCGATCCAGAGATTGCCATGGCGATCGAAGGTCAGGCATTGAACGCGCGACGCGCCCAAACCGGACGTGCCGCCCACGACTTCGCTCCGACCGTCGGGATGGAGGCAGCGCAGGCCGCCCTCGCTCGAACCGATCCACAATTTCCCATCGGACTGCTCGGCCACACAGTAATAGATCGCGTTCGGCCAGCCTTTTTCCGCCGATACGTTGGTCGTGCGACCATCGGCGACCCGGTACAGCCCTGTCCGCGTCGCGAGCCACTCGGATCCATCGCGGCGCGCCAGATAACCGTGCATCTCTGCGTTCCCTGCCACGATCCCTCCCGGAGAACTCAACAGCCCGTTTCGCAAAAACTTCGGGCCAGCCAGCGTGGAGACGGCCAGTCCATTTTCGGGCGTGAGGGCTATGCTCCGCACATAGGGACTGCCTTTGCCTTCAGTGATGTCCACCGATTCGAAGCGATCATCCCGATAGCGGAAGAGCCCGAGATTGCACGCAAACCAGAGTACGTCGTTCTCGTCCTGAATCGCCGTGTTGAAACTCGCTGTCGGCAAGTCCGACCGTGTCGAGGCATCGAACACGTGGAAGCGCTTCCCGTCGAAACGCGCCAAACCTTGCGAGGTCGCCACCCACAAGTATCCATCTCGTGACTCGACCACGGAACGCGTCCGATCCGACGGCATTCCGTCCTGAGTGCGCCAGCCCCGAATAAAATACGTGCTGGGATCGCGCTGCGGATCGAGCGCAAAGACAGGGAGCCCTAGGCACAATGCAAAGACCGCGAGCAACCGCTGCTTCCAAACACCAAGACTTTGTGTGAGCCGATCCATCGTTCGTCCTCAGTCCACCGATCGAGAGATGGTATTTCTTCGTTGGCGTCGTCGCATCTGGCTGCACGCGGCCCGCCGCTCCGACCGCATATGACTCACAAGTCGATATACATCAGAAGGATAGTGCGCACTAACGTCCGGTGCCCCGGGGGAGGCGAAAACGTCGACCATGGAGTGGATTAAGCTCCTCCCCTATCGGCACTTTCCGCCGAAATCTTCAGGGTAAAGGGACGCGAAGCGCTGCGAAACAACCGCAGCCTTGGCTCATGCCGACGCAAGCGCCGGCGGCGCGACATGCGGGCAGGGAAACCGGGGACAAAAAAACGCGACCCCGAGCGGGGTCGCGTGAGGTGGTCAGCGATGCGATAAAGCGCTCAGGCTTGCTTGCGGCGAAACTTGCGGCGCGCGATCAAGGCGACGAGGGCAAATGCGCCTAACAGCGCGTACGTGCTCGGCTCGGGAACGGCGCGAACATCAGCGAGTATGGAGCCACTGTTGTCGCCAAAATTGGAGTCCCAATAGAATAGCTCGAGCAGGCCGGTGTTCGCCGCCACGCCGGAGAAGGATGTGCCAAGCAGAAAATAATTGGTGTTAACGCGCCCGACCAAAGCGCCAAACGGAGCGGTAAAGCCATTCTGAGTCCAGGAGCCAAAATCAGCTCCGATCAGCGTGCCGGCGGCCGCGCCCGACTCGTCACTGCCCGTAGCGAAGCGATTGCCGGTGAGTCCGTTCGCATCGGACCAGCGCGGCAGAGCGCCGGCAGACCAGAGGTCGCTCGTATTGACCGTGACGACAAAACCCTCGCCGGCAGCGAGGGAGATCGTGGCAACGGGGGACCCACCGCTCGAGGAATTCGAAAAGGCGTTGACGACGTAAAGCTGAGCGCGGAGCTCAGCGGCAAACAGGGCAACAACGCCCGCCAGAATCATGCGTAATTTCATAAGATGAACGATAATGACACTTTTTTGCGTTTCATCCCAGAAGGGCTCGCCTGCCGGCTTGCTCAGGGGTTCCCCTACATTCCCTGCGACGACAATCCTGCATGCCCTTGCAACCTCAGTGCTTAGCCTCGTATGCCCCGCAAAAGTCCGCTTATCGGAGATACAGCGCCAGGGACAGGGCCCCGCTGACCGCGCCCAAGCCGATTGCAATCCACAGCAGACGTTCGAGCCGATTTTGGCGGATGTTTTCCGCCTGAAGCGTTTTCGCCAGCGCCTCCACCGTTTTGGAAAATTCGCTGATCAGGCGCGCCTGCTCGAGATCGGATTCCTCCAATTCGTCCAATCTGCGCTTCAGGGCAACGGGACCGGAGACATTCTCACTCTCGGGCAATCCTTTGAGTGCAATTCGATCGTCGCGCCGTTTGCGGTAGAGCTCCCAGGCTCCCAACACAAGCGGGGTCACGGCCGAAATGATCGGTACAAGCGGGAGAGGCATGATCATGCAGACAGCAATGAGGCCGACCCGTTCGATCGGTTCGGCTGTGTTCGTCATCCCCTCTCAGCTGCAGCCGTCGGACGAGGATCGAGGATCCGTCCGGTAATCGATCCTCCGCAACGCCGAGCAGACGTTAACTAGCCGCACGCTTATTGCAGGGCGGCGGCCATCGAACGGTCGCCGGTGCGCTTAGGTGCCTTTTCTCGCGGGTGCGCAAGAGGCATTCGAGCTCCAGTGACTCCAGCCGCTTCTTCCCGGAGCAAACGCGCAAACGTTTCCGCGTGCGGGTTTGGCCTGTCCGCCGGTAGCCCCATGGCCACGACAACATCCGACAAAGCGGGCGCGAAAGGCCGGGTCACCAGCGAGCGCGGCATGATGCAGCCCACGCCGTCTGTCAGCACCGCGGCCGCATTGTGGGCCTCGAGCGACACGAAGAGGGGCGTCACGCCATCCTGCACCAGCGATTCAAAGCGTGGTGTCACACCGAACGGCTTGAGCGCCGCCCGCAAACGGGGCGCGTAGTCGGGAAAATTTTCGCGGCCCAGGCCGATCAATGGGACGTCTCGCAGTCGAGAAGGTGCGATCTTTTTCAGTTTCGCCAGAGGATGGCGGGCCGGCATGACAAGCACCAGGGCCATGCGGCGCAGCTCGGTCCATTGAAAACCAGGAATCGTTCCTTCCGATCCGGCCGGGGCGATCACCAGATCGAGACGGCCGTCGCGAACCCAGTCGACCATCTCGCGCGGCGACAAGTCCGCGAGTTCAATGCGCACCCGGGGCCAGCCGGCCTGAAATTTTTCCAATGCCCCCGGCATGATGCGCGCCGTCATGGAAGGTCCATAGCCGACCCGCAATATCTCCTTCCTCGACTCGCCCCGGACGCGCTGAATCGCCTGATCCGCTCGCGCGAGCAGGTCTCGCGCTTCCTCGTAAAACAATTCGCCCGCTTCGGTCAGCGTCACGGCGTTTGTCCCGCGCACAAACAATGGCAGGCCGAGTTCCTCCTCGAGGTCTTTCACTTGGCGGCTGAGCGCCGGTTGCGTGAGATGAAGGTTCTGAGCCGCACGATTGAAACTGCCGTGGGCCGCGACTGCGGCGAAGTAACGCAAATGACGAAGTTCCACGTCCAAAGTGGAGCGATAACCAAAAGTATGAGCGAGGCAAAAAACACGGCATTGGGCAGCCGGGCGGGAATGCGATAGTCTAGCGGGGTCACCAACGAACTCTTCCCGCGCCCAGCGCACCACATCCCATGCTCACCGTCCTTATCATCCTTTCCTCCTTCATCGTCTTTGTAGCTTGGGACACCGCCGAAGCCACTCCCCTCGAGTAAATCCTCCTCTCCCCTCACTCCCTTTTTTCTTCATGAATCCTATCGATCGCAGTCAACTCATCGACCAACTCAACTGGCGTTATGCCACGAAGCAATACGACCCGACCCGCAAGATCAGTCCGGAGGATTGGACGACGCTGGAAGAGGCTCTGGTCCTCTCTCCTTCGAGCCTCGGACTTCAACCCTGGACATTCTTCGTGGTCGACGACCCGAAGGTTCGGGCCGAACTGTTGCTCGCCTCCTACGGCCAGCCTCAGGTAGTCGATGCTTCCCATTTGGTGGTCTTCGCCACCAAGACCAATTACAGCGAGGCCGATATCGACGCCCATGTCCGCCGTTCCGCCGAAGTGCGCGGCATCTCGACTGAGTCCCTGGCGGGGCTTCGCACCATGGCGGTGCGATCCGTCGTCCAAGGCTTCAACGAGACAGAGCGCCGCAACTGGGCCACCAACCAGACCTATATCGCGCTCGGTAATCTGGTGACGAGCACCGCCCTGCTCGGCATCGACGCGACGCCCATGGAAGGCTTCGAGAAGGGCCGCTATGACGATATTCTTGGCTTAAAATCGCGAGGTCTCACGACCTCTGTCATCATCACACTCGGCTACCGCGCCGCCGGCGACAAATACGCAACCGCGCCGAAAGTGCGCTTTCCGCGCGAACAAGTGGTGCAACACGTCTAGCAGCGCCGCGTGGGGCGGCGCTGCGATTTGAAATTGGAGATTTGAGACCTCGATCGCGGCCTACCGAATCGAATCATGCTGATCTCACGCCTCTGCTTCATCGCATAGCTCGCGGTTGTTCCGAATAGAATTCTCAACCTGTTGTGCGTCGGGATTCGGCGTTTCCTTCCTAATTTTCAAACTTCTATATCATGCAACTTGGAGTCGATAGCTTTGTGGCCACTCATCGAGATCCGCGTTCGGGCGGGGATGCGGAGCGCGTGCGCGATCTCCTGGAGGAGGTCGAACTGGCCGACCGGATTGGCCTCGATGCCTTTGGAATTGGAGAGCACCACCGCCCCGACTACATCTCCTCTTCACCAGCAGTCCTTTTGGCGGCGGCGGCGGCGCGAACGAAGCGCATCCGGCTGGGCAGCGCCGTGACAGTCCTGAGCTCGGACGATCCCGTCCGGGTGTTTCAACAATTCGCGACGCTCGATCTTATCTCGAACGGCCGGGCCGAAATGATTGTCGGCCGGGGTTCGTTCATCGAATCGTATCCGTTATTTGGTTTCGACCTGGATGACTACGACTCCCTTTTTTCGGAGAAGTTGGACCTCCTGTTGAAGATCCGCGCACACGTCCAGGTCAGCTGGTCGGGCAAGCATCGTGCACCGCTGACCGGCCAGGGCGTGTACCCGAGACCCGTTCAGAATCCCCTGCCCATTCAGATCGGAGTAGGCGGCACACCGAAATCCTTCATACGCGCCGGAACGCTGGGACTGCCCTTGGTGGTCGCGATCATTGGCGGGGAGCCGCATCGCTTCCGGCCATTGATCGACGCGTATCGTCAGGCCGGGCGCGCTGCGGGCCACCCGGCTTCACAGCTTTCGGTGGGAATCCATACCATTGGTTTTCTGGCCGACACCGCGGCCGAAGCCCGCGAGACATTCTGGCCGGTTTATCGTGCTTTCTTTGGAAAGATCGGCAAAGAACGAGGCTGGCCGCCCCCGACCCGCGAACAGTTTGACGCGTTGGTCAGTCCGGCTGGCGCTTTGATGGTCGGCGACGCCGAAACGGTCGCTGACAAAATTCTCCATATCGATCGCGCGCTGGGGGGTATCTCCCGGTTGAACGTATTGATCGACAACGGCCTTCTCTCCCACGCACAGCATTTGCGCGCGATCGAGCTGCTCGGAACACGCGTCGCTCCGCTCTTGCGGAAGACTGCGGACCTCTCTGTTCCTGTCGCCGATCTCGCAAGCGGAAGATAGAGCAGTTGCGGGTGCGGCCCCCTCCGACAATCTTTCTCTTTATTCTTTCTCTCGAACGGCTGTGGTCGGCGATGGGAAGGTGGAACTGCATTGGAGGCACGCTGCATCCGGTGCGCGCTCAGAAGCGCAACAGAAGTAGAACCTCAAACCGCGACAGAAAGAGAAAGATAAAGAATAAAGAGAAAGATCGGCGACTCGGGTCTATCATCCGCGCAAACCGCAGGCGCCGTCATGTGACTGACGGGCGCCAGCGGTCGGCAGACCGGTTATTTCCGCCAGAACTGAATGCTTGACCATGTACTCGACGCGGGGCCTGCGCCGGACGACGTCGCGTACGCTCCAAGCTTGTCGTAGACCGGATCGCTCAGGCCGCTCACGGTTTCGCGGAGGGAACCATTGATATAAACCTGCGCGGTGCCGTTGTTCGCATTGGCGATCGTATTGACGCGCACCGTGCTGCCGATGGAGTACGAGGAGAGCGTCGCTCCGCCCTGCACTTCATAAAGCGAGCCCGGCTTCTTTACGGCGATCATGTTTCTCGGGCCGCCGGTTTCCGAGTAGGTCTGCTTGAGCGACACCCGATCGCCGCCCAGACTGTTGACACGCACACTGCCTTGGAATTGCCGCTGACCCGAAGTGAAGCTGGTGTAGCGGCGCTCCGCGCGACCGGACCCGCCATCGATGTTGAAGGTGCTTCCGCTCACTGAACATCCGCTGGAGATGTGCAGGTTGAACGAAACGGACGTGGACGTCCAACCGGTCCCAATCTGAGCCTGCGCGGCTACGCTGAAGCCACTTGCGAGAGCGGTGGCGACGAGGAATCTAACGAGGTACTTTTTGAATTGCATGATGCAACGGTGGGGTTGTGTAGGGGGTAAGTGCCGGACTCGTTCGAGTTCGGCCTCGAAGCACTGAGCACCTGGCCGCGAAGTCTCCAGCCGCGTCCCTCTTTACAGTACAAGCCGGCTGTGACGGAGGAGCGACAAACGAGCCACGTCCGCTATGCCCCTTCACCGGCCAAGCGGGAAGGAGTTGGGCTTGCGACCCCCCAAGGCCGCAAGCCCGCTACCCTATCGGTACTAAACTGACTAACACGAGCCGCATGAAAACAGTGACCCTGAACCCAAACGACAAAACCTCGCTCATTTTACAGTACAGCGTTTTTCCCACCAGGGAGAGTTGAGTCCGCAATGGTCTTGTCCCCGCACCGCTGAGCAGGGCTCGCGTTGACTCCTTGCAACGGTCCGCCAGTCTGGAGCGACTACCCCTGGTGAAAGACAAGCGCCCAACCATCCGGACACTGGCTGAATTGGCCGGCGTCAGCCCGATGACCGTCTCGCTCGCCCTGCGAAATCATCGCTCGATCTCCGCGGCGACCATCAAGCGCGTCCAACAAGTCGCGCGCGCGCATGGTTACCGCCGTGACCCAGAGGTCGCGAAATTGATGCTCCACCTACGGACTCGGCGAACCAAGCGGATTCAGGCAAGCATTTGCGCTCTGACCTCTCTTCGTCCGCTGCGCGACGTACAGTATGCGCGCGACATCGCCGAAGCCGCACGCAAACGCGCCGAGTTGCTCGGCTACGCTTTCGACCAAATTTGCATCGCGGACTACGAGAACAATCCAGCCCAGCTTCAGCGCGTCCTGAGAAGCCGTGGAGTCGAAGGTATTCTGCTGCTGCCGATGGCAAACCCCCTTTCGGTCGAGCATCTCCTTGATTGGAGCGACTTCTCCGTGGTGGCCGCCTCGTATTCCATCACCGCGCCTCACTTCCATCGCGTCATTCCGCACCACTTCGACAACGTCTTGCTCGTCTGCCGCACGCTGAAGCATCGCGGTTATGAGCGCCTTGGTCTAATCATGACACCCGCGATGGAACAGCGTGGCAACAATTGCTACGCGTCCGCCGTCCTTTGGCACAATACGTACGGCGGAGTCGGCGCGGTGCGTCCGTTGATCGAACCGATGGAGTCGCTCACCACCTCGTACGTCGTCGACTGGATCAAGACCCATCGCGTCGACGCAGTGATCACCAATTTCGAGCGCCTCGCCTTACCCGTCGCCGCGCAGCTGAGAAAGGAGGGTTATGGTGATATCGCGCTGGCAAAACAAACTCATCCTCTCGACCCCATCTTTGCCGGTATCAACGAAAAACCGGAGCAATTGGGCACGACATCGGTCGATCTGCTCGACGGCCTTCTACAGCGGGGCGAAAAGGGGCTCCCTTCGATCGCAAAGGTCACGATGATCTCGGGAGATTGGGTCGAGGGCACCTCCGTGCGGCCGGCGCCAGGAGCAGCGGTCAAATCTCAGATTTCAAATCTTAAGGGGCGTCGGGGCGGCTCGAGGTAGAGGGCGCTGCGCCGGTGGAGCCTGCCGTCCCTGGCAGGCTGTTGTGCGTCGCCCGCCTGGCTGCGTAGTGTTCGAACCAACCTGCCGGGACGGCAGGTTCCACCCGTCGCAACAGAGAACGAAACGAAAGAGGTCGACGGCGTTTTCGCGCGCCGACCTCAGCGATTTACTCTGCAGTTCTAAATGGTCATCTCTCAACTCAGAACGTCCCGCGAACTCCGAATGACCAGTTCGTTCCATAGTTCTCCAACCGGGTCAGCACCTTTGTATTTCCATCGATCGCGTCGAAAATCCGATGCGGTGTTTGAAAGATGTTTCGGGCCGAAGCGTACAGCGTGAGCCGGCGCGCCACGCGGTATTGGAAACCGAAATCGTATTTGGTGTTCTGCCGGCGAAAACGCCCCACGGTGTTGAACCAAGGCGCTTCGTCCTGCCAGACGCCCTTCAAATTGAAACTGAATTTACGATAGGTGTAATCCAAGCCGAAGCTCACCGTGTGCGGCGTCAACCCGCCGCGCCGTTCGCTCGCATACGTGCGCGTGTAGGTGCCGAATACCCGCGTGCCCCGAAGGAAACTCGGCAGGAAACTCAGCGGCTGATTGTACGCGAGTTCAAGGCTCCGGAACTCCACGGCCGGACCCTCGCTGCTCGACGAGATCACGCGGTAGGACGCGAACTCGGGATCCTCGATGCCGAACTCTTCGGCCGTAAAATCTTCCTCGCGGCGCAGGTTCTTGATCGAGGTCTCTGATAAAGTGACCCCAAGGTTCCCGGAGCCTGAAAAGTAGTAGTTAATCGCAGCGACCAGTTTATCGGCAATTTCGGGTTTTAGGCCTGCATTAGGAGCACGGATCTCTTCGAGCTCTTCGTTGATGAGCCAGACGCCGCTGATGAAGTTTACATCGGGCCGTTTGATGGTGCGTCCGTACCCCACATCGGCGATCAAGTTGTCGCGAAGCGTGTACTTGGCCGAGGCGCTCGGGAAAAAATTGTCGTACTCGCCTACGCGTTCCACCCGAGGCCGCGACGTGTACTTGTAGATCATCCCATCAAACGTCGTCGGCGCGCCGATCGGCTGTCCGCCAACGAGTGTCACGGGGAAGCCAGCCGCCGCCACGTCGCTGTTGGGCAGCGGATCGAACTCCTTGGAGATCGTCTCCGTCTTCTCCCAGCGAATCCCGGCCTGAACTTGCAGATTTCTCAGGGGACGAACATTCCCCATCACGTAGCCGCTGGTCACGCGCTCGAGGTACTCCTTACGGTTGAGGTACGCCGCGCTCTCGTAGTTGGCCGGCGTAAATGTAGGGGTAAACTGCTCGGGATTGCTGCGAAAAAGTCCGCCAAGTGCGTCGCGATTCGGGAACGACGGGGCTCCGCGGCCGGAGATCGACGTAAAACGACCACCGGTCTGGCCAAGATCCCAGACAAAGGGCGACGTATAATTCGCGAAGCTGCCCGTGGTGCCGCCGCCAGGCCCAACGTAAGTCCAATTGTCGATCGGTCGGCGATCGTCGAAATCGTAATAACGCTCCTGCATCTTCGCTCCGGTTTTGATGAAGGTTGGTATCCGGCTGGGCAGCGTGTAACGACCGTTCAGTTCGCTCGAATAGACTTGGTTTCGGGCGAAACGGGAATCGTCGGTGATGCGGGGATTCGTGTAGTTCGCGAGGTCCGCCCAATCGGCTCCGCCCGTTTGCCGGACTTGCCATTCGGCCGACTTTGGATCGGGGCGCGTTGCCGTGAAATCCACCCCGGTGAGATTATTGACCGTCGTGTTTGCCACGGTACCGCGGGCGAGGTTGTCATAGTCGTTCCGGGAGCGGGAATAGGCAAAAGCACCGTCGACCCGGAGACGATCCACGTTGTACTCGAACTTCGGGACCACCGTGAACGTGTTGGTGAGCTTGACCCCGTTGCCGCCGGTCAGCTGGACATTGCGCGTGCCGGCTGTGGCTCCGGCGGTCGAGAACGTCGTGATTCCGTCGCCTCCGGCAAATTGGCGGCCGGTGCCCGCGGCCGTATTGTTCGTCGCAGCCTGAATGACGACATTGCGGTTATAGAATCGGCCGTCGTAAGCGTTGAATGTCGATCCCAGCGAAAGGACCAGCCGGCGTGTTGCCTTGTAGTCCGCCGTGAAGGTGGTGGTGAAACGTTTCGTCCATTTAGGGCCGTCCTTGAAGTTAATAGACGTCAGGACCTGCGGGCGCGTGTCGGTTGCCGTGGTGGTGCGGTTGTAGGTGTGGTCGATGCGATACTGCTCGTTGTAGAGATTCGATTCACTGACCCCGATCAAGATACCTAAACGATTGCCGAGGAAAACGTCCTGGTAGCTCAGACTGTAGTTCGGCTTGAACTTGTAACCGCGTCCGTCGCTCGGACCGATGTTCTTCTTCGCGTGAAACTCCTCTGAGTTGAACACGGTGCTGACGTTCCAGGTGATACGGCGGCCCTTCGAGTCGAATGCGCGTTTGGTTCGGAGATTGATGTTACCGGCGGGCGAGTCAGCATCCATGTCCGCCGCCGTGACGCGGTTGATTTCGATCGATTCGATACTGTTGATGGAAACCTGCTCGAATCCGAACGAACGGGACCCGGTCCCGGCAGGCCCGTTTTCCGTGCCGGTGAATTGCACAAACGCGTCCGCGCTGGCCAATTTCATTCCATCGATCGAAACACCGGCGTACTGCGGATCCATCCCTCCCAAGCGGGGGCCGCGCGTATCGGCCTCGACATACTCGAGTTCGACTCCCGGGAGGTATTTCAGAAACTCGCCCACATTGCCTTCGGTCACATCGCCGAAGATATCCGACGCGACCGTCCGGCTCACGTTCATCGAGTTGCGTTGCGCCTGGATCGCTTTCGCGTTGCCCTCTTTTTCGCCAGAGACCACGAAAGCGCTGAGCGTAATCACTTCATCGGCCTTGGTCGCTCCAAGGGAGATGCTGCTCAACTGAAAATCATGAGTGGCCGTCGCGCCCGCAGTGACATTGACCGTCGCTCCCGGCGCACTGTAGCCACTGTAAATCACCTCCAAGGTCGCTTCACCGGCAGGTACATTAAACAATTGATAGAAACCCCCGGCTTCAGAGACCGCCACGTGATCCGTGCCTTTGACGCGGACTTCGGCATTGCGAAGGTACTCACCGGTCGCGGGGTTAAGCACGCGACCGGAAATGGTTCCGGTGCCTGACGATTCGGATTGGCCGACGGCTCGCGTCGTCGCGAACAACACGAACAACGCGACAACAGTGAAAGAAAAGCGCGAGGCAAGCCGCGCCAAACGGTGGGAGGTAGTCATAGAGGCTAGGTGAGCTCGGCCGCCGTATCAACGCACGGCGTGGCGAAAGCTGCGAAGTGTGGGCTGGTGGTGGGGGGAACTTTCGCCCGAAGAAATCGGACGATTCGCCTAACCAACCAACATCCGCCCTCGACCGTCGAGCAGCAGGTCACTGTACAGAAAAGCGCCGGGGACTCGGCCGCCGTTTCGACTTCGCTCAAACACCGACCTGTCAAGTGGCCCGCCGAGCAATGAGTTTGGAGCTTGGAATTGGAAAAGGTAGGGCGAGCGCGTCCCCGCCGAGCCGTAGGTGCTCTCGATGCGAATTTTGGTCGCGTGCGTAATCCAACTGCGCGACGCCGTAACTCCGACGCTGATACGCAGCGTGACGACGGCTCGGCTGGAGGCCCCGCTACGTTTCGCTCTAGAGACTTTCCTGCGAGCTGCGACCCGCGGTCGCGCCCCTCAGCGCCTGACAAGCGTCATGATCGAATGCGCCGGGCTCTTCGCGGCGGCGAATCGATCACCGATCCAGACGAGATAGTCCTGGTCTTTTTCCGTCTCGTTCATGACCACAATAACCGTCGATCCATCGGTATTGAGGAAGGCAGTGGTCAGGAGGGTATCCGTCGTGCTCGAACTGACGATCCGCCGCGCGCCTGGGCGCACGAACTTCGAAAAGTGACCGATGTAATAGAACGAATTCATGTAGTGCAGGCGACCCGTCGTCGTGTCGCCGTGGACCGGTGCGAAACAGAAGTTGTTCACGTGGTTTGGGCCACCCTGTTCGTCCAGGAGCACGTTCCAATCGGTCCAGCCCACGGCGCCGTTGTTAAAGTCATTGACCATCGATTTCCCGTACTGCTCTCCCCATTTCCACTCCGACATGCCAGCGGTCGAATACGGATAGCCGCATCCTTCCGTGAACAATAGATTCGTTTGCGGAAACGCTTCGTGCACGCGTTTCACGTTTTCGAACGAATCGTTCATGTACCAATGATAACCGATTCCCCAGATGAAGCGGGCGGCTTCCGGATCGTCCAACGCCACTTTCGCCCGCTGGTACATGAGCGTTCGATTGTGATCCCAGATAACGATTTTCTGAGACATTCCGGCCGCCGCAAAGGTCGGCCCAAGGTGGTTTTTGACGAAATCACGCTCTTCCTCGGCGGTGTAGATGCAGGACTCCCACTTTTGCGCCGCCATGGGTTCGTTCTGGACCGTAACGCCCCAAATCGGGATGCCCTCCGCTTCGTAGGCCTTGATGAAAGCGACGTAATAGTTCGCCCAGGAGCGATGGAACTCCGGCTTGAGCTTCCCGCCGCGGAGCATGTTGTTGTTGTCTTTCATCCATGCCGGAGGGCTCCAAGGGCTCGCGTAAAGTGTGAACTGTTTTCCCGCCCGAGTTAGCGCTTCGCGAATGAACGGAATCCGGTGCGCCCGGTCGGGCGCCACGTTGAAGCTCTTCAGTGCCGCGTCCCCCGCATCCACGTACGTGTACATGCGGCTCGAGAAATCGCAGCTGTTGATGTGCGTCCGCCCCAGCGAGTAGCCGATGCCTTTTTCCGGATCGAAGTAAGCGGTGATGATCTCCCGCTGCGCTTCTTTCGGCAGCTTGTAATACGTTTCGGCTGCTGCGTCGGTCAACGCGCCGCCAATGCCGAGGACGGTTTGGAATGTCTTGGCTGGATCGACAAACACATAAGGTTGCTTCTCGGTCGGGTGGTCCCGGGCGGCGAGCGACAGGTCGGCGACGCGGGTCAGACGCTGTTCTGTGTCTTTGGCCGTGACATACACCTGCAGCGCTTCAGCGGGAAGCCTGCTCGTGGCAGCCAGGCAATGCGCGATGAGAAGGAGGAGGCCAGCGGTAGCTTTCATGGAAAAGTGATTCGGGGGGATATCCGGAAGAAGGCAAATCAGACGCGTCACTTTGCAATCGCAGCAAGGGGCTCTCTACTTTACCGTACAGTAACCGCCCAATTGCCATTCCCCCCGCTCAAATGTCGTTGTTGGCGTTCGGTCCCAACCGGCCAATTGATTTCCTTCATCGGCCCGAGCCGCCCCCCGCCCCTTTATGAACGAGTCCAGCCCTTCGGCTTCCAAATCCGCGTCGGCGTCGCAATCGACGTTTCCACCCGATTTCGTCTGGGGCGTCGCGACGGCTGCGCCACAGATCGAAGGCGCCGCGTTCGAGGATGGAAAGACGGCCTCCGTCTGGGACACCTTTGCGCGCAAACCCGGCGCCGTGCATAACGGCGACACACTGGACGTCGCTTGCGATCATTATCACCGATACCCGGAGGACCTTGATTTGATGGCGGGTCTCGGGTTCAAACATTACCGCTTTTCGATCGCGTGGCCCCGCATCGTGCCCAACGGGGTCGGCAACCTAAATCCGAAAGGCCTCGATTTCTACGATCGATTGATCGACGCGATGCTGGGGAAGGGAATCACTCCCTGGGCGACGATGTTCCACTGGGATCTCCCCCAGGCACTCGAAGACAAAGGAGGCTGGCGCGTTCCTCTGGTGGCCGACGCCTTTGCCGACTACGCGGATGCCATCGTGAAGCGTTATGGCGATCGCGTGAAAAACTGGATTACCCTCAACGAAATCGTTTGCTTCACCCGCCTGGCCTACGGGGGCACGCGCAAGGCGCCGGGCGTTGTCGAATCGGAGGCGGTCGTAAACCAAACTTACCACCATGCCTTGTTGTGTCACGGTCACGGTGTTCGCGCCGTCCGCGAACACGGAGGAGCCAATGCACGAGTGGGTCTCACGGACAACTCGCAGGTCCCCTGCCCCGTCATCGAAACGCTCGAACACATCGAAGCCGCGCGGAAACTCTTTGTTTCCACCAATACGCGTATCCTCGAGCCGATCTACAAGGGACGATACCATCCCGACTACCTTGCGGCCGCGGGCAAGGACGCTCCGAAATTCAAGGACGAGGATTTCAAATTGATTTCCCTCAAGACGGATTTCCTCGGCCTCAATACTTATTCCGGAAGTTTCGCGCGGGCGAACGCGGAAGGCCACGCGGAGCGCGTCGATTTGCCGCCGAGTTATCCCCAAGCCGACAGTTCCTGGCTCAAACTGAACGCACGCGCCATGTACTGGGGCACTCGCCATGCGGCGGACGTCTACGGGGTGGAGAATGTATACATCACGGAGAATGGCGCCGGCTACGACGATTTGCCGCCGAAGAACGGCGAGGTACTCGACCTGCACCGGCTCGAGTACGTGCGGGCCTGCGTGCGCGAGCTTCACCGCTGCGTGCGCGACGGCGGACCTGCGCGCGGATATTTCCTTTGGTCGTTCATGGACAATTTCGAATGGCAGGACGGCTACGCGCGCCGCTTCGGTGTGGTGTACACCGACTTCAAAACCCAGAAGCGCACGCCTAAACTGAGCGCCCGCTGGTTCAGCGAGGTGGCGCGCCGCAACGCGATCGTCTGACCACCCCAACCGATGTCCAAAGCCCCCTCCTTGCTCACACGACGCCGCTTCATAAAGCTCGGCGGCCCGAGTCTCGTCGCCGCGGCGACCCTGCAGCCCGCGGCTCGGACACTCGCGCATTTGGGAGAATTGGCGTCATCGCGCGACCGCACGCTGGTCGTCATCCAGTTGAAGGGAGGCAACGATTGGCTCAACACCGTCATTCCGGTTCGCGATGAGCGCTACTTCCGCCTTCGTCCGACGCTGGCGATCCGCGCCCATGACGCCTTGCTCCTGACCTCGGACTCCGCGCTCCACCCGGCCTGCGAGGCGCTAATGCCGCTTTTTAGAGCGAACGAAATGGCGATCGTTCGTGGCGTCGGGTTCTCCGCCGCCAACGGAACCCATACCCAAGCAAATCGGATCTGGAACGAAGCGCTGTCCGGCGAGTTGGGAATGGAAAAAGGCCCGGCCGCGTCGCCCAGCGGGTTCTCAGACCGACTGCAAGAACTTGCGACCGCGATCGCACGCGAATCTCGCCCTTCCCTACACCGGATCACCCTCGATGGATTTGACACTCACGTCCACCAGGCGGCACCGCATGCGTCGCTGCTCAAAACTTACAGCGAAGCAATGTCGTTATTTCAAACGGAGCTCCGGCAAAACGGCTGTGACCCTCGCGTCGTCACTCTGACCTACAGTGAGTTTGGGCGCGCCGCCGAGGAAAACGAAAACCGCGGCACGGACCACGGTTCTGCCGGGGCTGTGTTTGTCATCGGGCGTTCCGTGCAAGGCGGACTGCACGGCTCCCCGTTTGATCTCGGATTGGAGACGAGCGCCCACCAACCCGTGCTCCCCGTCGCGGCTCTTTGCGCCCAGTTGAGGCAGCAGTGGCTTCGCGGTGCTCCACAGGTGGCACACCAAGAAATCTCCATCCTCCGCTTCCTCCGAACGACCTGAACGCGTTCGGGCATTCGTTAGCGCGAATCGGCGCCACGCTTTTTTTGTGGTGCTCCCGTGCGGATGCAAAAGCAGTTGGTTGGCGGCATGCCAAAGCGAAGGTGGAGCCTGCCGTCCGCGGCGGGGCTGGTGCGCGTCGACCGCATGGCTACGCCGCCTCAACTCAAACCCGCACGCGCAGGATTCCACCTGACGTCGCAGCGCACCTCATTCTTCAGAGCTTCCCTTTGGGCCGTGTTCGGGAACCCACTCAATCGTGGGTAATCCTCCTTCTCTATTGGACGTTGCCCTGGCCAACGATTCATGTGACAAACGACCCAAGCGATCCGTTGGGTCGCACACCCCCTGACTCACCCCTGTCAGTAACCCCTAAGTAAAGTACAATGAATAAAGGAATCGTTAAGTTCCTCAGCGCAGCCGTGCTCGCGTGCGGTCTGCTCTCCACAACACAGGCTCAGGTCGGCAGCGGCTGGACTTCCACCTCGGTCTCCTCCAAGACGCAGATCTCCAGCGGCTGTTCGGTCAGCGGAAGCACATACCGCATCGACGGCGGCTCAGGCCGAGCGGAACGCCGCTACGCCACCCTGACCTCGGGTTCGCGTCAGTTCCAAGGCACCTTCCGCGTCACCAGCCTCGGCGGCGACCGCGTGTCGGTGTTCCAAACCTTCTCGGAAAGCAATGGTCCGAAGCAAATGGGCGCCATCAAAAAGCCGGGTTCGCTCTATGAAGTACACGGCGGCGCCACGCTGGCGTCGTACTCAATCGGCAGTTCGATGCGCATCAACACGACCGCCACTTCCGGCGGCACGGTTGAAGTGTATGTCAACGGCTCCCGGAAGAACTCCACGAGCGGTGTCGCGCGGGCTTACAACAAGCTCGGCGCATATGCCACCGCCAGCGGCCGCGGCCCCGCCACCGTCGAGTGGACCGGTATTCAGTTCTGGCGGAAGTAATCGCCCGAGGTTATTCGCACATAGTGCCTTAAAATCGTCCGGCGCCTTTCACGAGGCGCCGGATTTTTTTAGGGGGCTCGGAGAAACGGGTCGAGATAGGGCGGATTTTCCTTCATCCGCCGGATTGGATACGAGTGAGCGACAAACGACGCCGAACCGGCGTCCTCTCCGACCGCAAGCGGGGCCCCTGCCTGCGTCTATGCGTGCGGTGGCCGGTTAAGAGGTTTCTTCTTTCCTCCCGCGCCGAATCCGGCGTCCCGCGATCATCAGCAACAGTCCGCTCGCTGCAATTGCGCCCATCACTGACGGTTCCGGAACCGCCATCGGACTCAACGCATACACCTCCAGCCGATCGATCCGGAATTGATCGTAACCCAAGTCGTCGCCGGCCAGCGGTCCGGTTTCGCCAAAGGTAATCGCGTTGCCTCCCGGCCCGTAGGAAAAAGCCTGCGCGGATCCAAACGAAAGCGTGCCGCGCAACGGCCCCAGGTCGACTCCTACGCCAAAGACCGGTCCGAGGTCGGCTGCGTTGTTCGTCTGCCACTGCCCAAAGAACCCGATTGGATCCTGGCGCTGGAGCTCCGGCTGGGTGAGATTGAAGATGAAAGCCGTTCTCTCCGCAGGCGACGGCGTGTTGCGAAACCCGGTGGTTGTATCCCAGCTAAACGGGTTGTACCCACCGACCACCTGCGCAGGCAGTGTGGTGCTCGCGGCGGGGTTGGTGCTGACGGCAAAAAGCGTGATAGTCGGCCCTTGCAGATCGACCGCGCGGTGGAAATCGGCGGGAGTCTGCAAGTCGCCGAACGTCGCGGAGAACAACGATCGAAATGTCACGTCCCCCTGGCCGAGCCATACCTCGATCTGGGATTCATTCACCGGAGTGAGAAGTTGGGCGTTCACCGTTCCGCAGAGCAGCAAACCCAACGCAAATGCGATACTTTGTCGTTTCATAGGTGCCGCGCCGGCGGCTCCCAACGGACCGCGACGAGATCAAAAAGTTCATGCCAACGCTCTTCGGACGCATGGGAACCTAGGGCGCCTCCACGACGATCTCACCGCGCATCATCGGATGGTACTTGCACAGGTAGGTGGTTCGACCGGCGGGAGGAATGACGCTCCACGATTCGCCCGGCTTGATCTCTCCGGAGTCGAAGGTCTTTACGTCGGTTGCCGTGGCGGTGTGTGGCACGAGATCCGTGTTTTTAAACGCAACCCGGTCCCCAAGCCTGATTCGCATCGCGGTCGGTGAAAAATTCATTCCTTCCATCATGACGGTGTGCGTCTTCGGCGCCTCAGCTGCGGACACAATCCATAGCGCCCCGGCCGCACCGAGCGCACCGAGTGCGCTCCAACGCGCCGGGATGCCGCGGAGCCCTGCCCGCTTGTGCTTAGTGGAGATTGGACTGGAGATGCTTCGCATGGTTCAGGTGTGCCACGAACGCTGGGCGCACTTTCTCCAGCAGCGCTTTCAATTCCGCGTTCTGCGCATTCGGGATAAGCACGGTATCGAGGGCTTGGATCACTTGCTCGTGATAGGTCACTTCATTGTCCACGTAAGCCTTGTCGAAGGCTTTTCCCTTCAGTCCACGGAGGGCGGCAAGGTTCTTGTCGCCTCCGGCTTTGAGAGCGCGGCTCGTGCCATTTTCCTGCGGCTTAACCTTCAGCTTCGTCACAAGGTCCACCGCGCTTTTATTTACAGAGGTGTGGTCGGTGACCATCATGTCTGCAAATTTTTTGACCTCGGCATCGGATGACGTTTCGGCCGCGAGCTTGCCGGCGTCGATATCGACTTGGTTGGCCGTCACGACGATGGCCGCAATTTGCGCATCGGAAATTTTTTGGTCAGGGCCAGCGGCAAATGCCAAGGGCACGATCGCGATGAGAAGTAGGCTTCGGAGGAGGTTCATATGGGAATAGGGTTGTGGTTTCCTTCGTTAGATGCGGCGTGGCCAAATGGGTTACACGGGAGGGGAAGAAACGGTGGAGCTGCTCATTCACATCGATGGATCATCGTTGGCCCTGGCTCGGAATCATCGCAGGCTCCGGTCAGGCGGCGGGGCCTATCGGTCAAGGAGCGATCATTAGGACATTATTCGAGGTTTCCTTCCTGAAATTCCCACCCAAGAATGAATCAAACATCATGCCGACCACACCTACGATTCTCGCTTTCTCCGGCAGTTCTCGCCGCGAGTCCCTCAACAAAAAACTGCTGACCGCGGTTGTCGCCCAGGTTCAGGCGGCCGGAGGGACCGTGACGGTTCTCGATCTAAAGGACCTGCCGATGCCGCTCTACGACGGCGATCTGGAAGACGCCGGCGGACTGCCGGACAACGTGCGAAAAACGATCGACCTGATCACCAGCCATCAAGCGCTGCTCATCGCTTCGCCCGAGTACAACTCGATGATGACACCGCTGCTCAAAAATACCATCGATTGGTGCACCCGGGCCGACGACAACCCGTTCACGGGAAAAATCGCGGCGGTCGTTTCGGCCTCGCCTGGCAATTTGGGCGGCATCCGCTCCATGACACAGGTGCGCTCACTCCTCACCCACCTCGGCTGTCACGTGCTTCCCGAGCAATGCATCCTCCCCCAAGCGGACAAGGCCTTCGATGCCTCCGGCCATCTCACGTCAACCCGCATCCAAGAGGCCGCCGCCCGCGTCGCTCGCTCCCTAGTCGCTCTCTGCAGTAAACTGCAATAGCATGAGCCCATGAACCTGCCTGGCCATTTTTGTGCTCGTTGCGACCAACGCAATGGCTCAGGCGCAAGTGCCCGCTTCACCTTCGAACGCGATGGGAGCGGTGCAATCGTGGCCGTGACTCTGCGCCAAAACGGCACAGACCGACGCGCCCGCGCAAGACGGAGTAAAGACGGAGGTTCATAGAGGATAGAAAGGCCCACGGGGCTCAGAGCAGATTTCCGTGCGGAAACACCTGCCGGTCAGAGCGGCTCGCAGCATTCTCTACTCTATCCTATCTCTATACTCTCTCCGCGACACGCCATCCGGCGAAGTCCCTATAAAGGTTTCAGCCTTTACAAAATGAGTCCGTGTCTTCCCTCACAATCGCCGGTGAGTACCGGTGGGGATTATGGACAATCACAGCCCCCACTCCTCTCGTCGGCGATTCCTGCACCGTCTCGCCTTGGGCAGCGCTGCCCTCGCATTCAGCTCACGAAGCGAAGCACAAGCCGAACAACGAAGCGGCAGCGTATCGACCCCGGCCAGCCGAAAGCTCGGCATCGCTTTGATGGGACTCGGCTCCTATAGCAGCGGCGAACTCGTTCCCGCCTTGAAAAAGGCAACGCATTGCCGCCTGGCCGGCGTTATCACCGGCGATCCGGGAAACAAAGGAAAGGAGTGGAGCCGCCAGCATGGATTCTCGGAGAAGAATGTCTTTAGCTACGATACAATCGCGCAGATCGCCGATAACCCGGAAATCGATATCATTTACGTCGTCACGCCCCCCGGCCTACACAAGGAGAACGTCCTTGCCGCGGCGAAAACGGGTAAACACATCATCTGCGAAAAACCGATGGCCAACTCGGTCGAGGAATGCGACGCGATGATCGCCGCCTGCCGGGCCGCCAACGTACAACTCTCCATCGGTTATCGGCTCGAGTTTGATCCCCGGCACGAAGAGCTAGACCGGCTGGCTGCGAGCAAAGAACTGGGACCGTTCATGAAAATCTCCGGCACCAATGGCATGTCGCTCAATAAACGCGTGTGGCGGGTCGACAAGGATCTGGGCGGCGGCGGCCCGCTGATGGACCTCGGTGTGTACATCATTCAGGCAGCGGTTCGCGCCGCCCGAGGGGCGTCCCCAATCGCGGTCACGGCGAAAGAGGAACCAAAGAAAAACCCGGAGCTCTTCAACGAGGTTGAGGAAGCCCTTCGGTTCAAGCTTGAGTTCGAGAACGGCGCGGTTTGCGAAGGCTTTACCAGCTATGCGGAGAGGATGAACTCTTTTCGGGCCGAAGCGGAAAAAGGGTGGTTCGAACTCCAGCCTGCGTATGGCTATCGCGGGCTGAAAATGAAAACGAGTCAGGGAAAAACAGATTCCGCCGATGTCCCTCAGCAAACGCTCCAAATGGATGATTTCGCCCGGTGTGTCATGACAGGGGAAAAAACTCGGGTCCCGGGAGAAATGGGTCGCCAACACATGACGATCATCGAGGCGATTTACAAAGCCATGCGCAGCGGCCAGCGCACCGAAGTTGGCGCTTGAGCTTTCCCGACTTAAGAAGGGGGGCGAGTATGCCATCGCCACGGGTTGGCCGCGGCGATGGCATGGGGTCTACCTGCCGATAAGGGGGTCAACCGGCGAGGCAGACCAAAGACTGACAAGACCACCACCGAAGTCCTATCCGTTGGACGGACGGTCAGCAGTGGCTCGGCCGAAGGGAAGTCGCTCGGATCTTACTTGCGCCAAAAGCGGGTACTGCGCCATTCGCTGCGGCTGCGGGAACCGCCGATGTTGTAGACGCCGTATTTATTGTAGTGCGTCGCATTTCCGCGATCCGCCCAAGTGCCTTTGTTCGAGCCATTGATGTAGGCGGTGATCTTGTTGCCGTTCGCGTCATGCACGCTGTTGAAGCGCACCCACACGCCGTAAACGCCGGTCGTCAGCGTCTGACTGTCGTAACGCTTGAGCGTACCGCCACTGGCACTGTGAGCCACCATCATGAACGCGGTGGCGTTTGTCACACCGCCGAACGTCTGATACACGCACGTGCCCGTCGTACCCGAAGTCACGCGCACCTCGCCCTGAAACTGACGTTGGCCAGACGTGTAGTTGTTGTTGACGCGGGTTTCGCTGCGCTCGTCGCCCGGATAGATGGTGAACGTTTCGACACCGCCGCTGTTGCTATAGGTGGCGCTGCCGCCGCGAATGTCCTGCTTTTTTGTCGGACTGTAGGAGGTCCAGCCTGATCCGATCTGCGCCTGCGCAACCGCTGCGAGCAGGCCGGTCACAAAGGTCAAGGCGAGGGTACGAACGATTTGATGACTACGCGTATTCATGGTTTTGGGATTGTTCCGGCCACCGCTTGTCCACAGCGAAGGGGTCGACCGTGGTGGTCCGAAACCAGCAACGCCAAATGACCCTATGCGAAACGCGCAAGGTCCGGTGGGGCCGCCGGGAAACGGATCAAGGGTAACAAGGGGTAAGGAACACCTCAAGCATACCGCAATGCACCGGTAAACGGAAGCTACCCGAACGGGTAAACGACGGTCGGGATTGTCCGATTAACCACGCGGCGTGCGCTCGTCTGCGCCGCGTCCGCGATCGGAGGTCGCATCGTCGGGCGGCTGGAGAAAGCCCGACTTGATCAACGCCTCGGTCCGGGATCGTGCGTGGAGCTTTTCATAGATGTTCTTTAGGTGGTACTTCACCGTATCGACCCCAACATTTATCGAATCGGCGATCTCCTTCACAATCAACCCCCTGGCCAGAAGGCGCAGCACGTCTTCCTCGCGAGCTGTCAGTTGCGGATGTGCGGCGGCGCGCGGAGTCGGCGCCGAGAGTTCACGAAACGACTCGACCACCGCTCGCGCGATCTCCGCGCTCATCGGCGCCCCGCCTTGCCACACTTGAACGATCGCTTCGATGATTTCATCGCGCGGCGTTCGCTTTAAGATGTACCCGCTAGCGCCCGCCGCCAATGCGCGGAAAACTTGGTCGCTGTCGCCAAAGACCGTGAAGACCAGCACTTGGGTAGCCGGCAGCAAGCGGCGCAGCTTGCGGGTGCAATCGATCCCATTCATCGCGGGCAGTTCGAGGTCCATCACCACGACATTGGGGGCAAGCGCCGGCAGCCGCTCCAGCGCTGAGGTGGCTTCAGGAAAACTTTCCAACAGCCGCAGTTTGGGCGAGCGCGCAATGACGCGGGCCAGACTATTGCGGATGCGGGCATCGTCTTCGACCACAGCCACGGAAATAGGAATGTGGGGGACCGAGGGCTTCATGCGTTGGACAAGGTCTGCAACGAAAGCCGCATCCGCACGCAGGTTCCGCCAGCGCCGCTTTCGATTTGAAGGCTCCCGCCGAGTTCCTCGAGACGGCTGGCCATGTTCCGCAAACCGTTGCGCTCGGCTTCAGCGATCGCTTGGGGATCGAAGCCGCGTCCGTTGTCGCTGATCGCCAGTTCGAAATCGGTTTGGCCGACGCGCATGCTGACCTCGACCTGAGTTGCTCCGGAATGCTTGAGCACGTTGTTCATGGCTTCTTTTGCGACCATAAAAACATGGTGCCGCGTTTCCGGCAGCAACTCCGCCGCCGGCAGGTCGGACGGGACGTCCACGAGACAGCGGATGCGCGACGCACGGAAGAACTCCGTGGAAAACTGGCAAATATACGAGCAGAGCGAGCTCATGCTGTCATTCTTGGGACTGGTGGACCACACCACGGCATCCAGATCGCGGGCGATTGAACGGACTTGGTCGGCTACCTGTCGCGACTGCGCCTTCAACAACTCCGGATCCTGGGCGTGATCTCCGAGTTCCTCCGCCATCATCGTAGCCTGGGTAAGACTTGCGCCCAGATCGTCGTGAAGATCGCGGGCGATCCGAGTGCGCTCTCGCTCGATCCGCTGTTGCTGCTCGAAATCCTCGAGGCGTCGAGTCAAGCGGCGATGCGACCCGTATCTCACCCCGGCAATGAGACCGAAGAGCGCCAGAGCCGAACCGGCAATTCGCGCCGTCCATGTTTCCCACCAGGCCGGCAGCACGTCCAGCAAGAGGCCCGCCGCCGGCGCCGTCCATTGCGCATCGCCGCGCGAGGCCATCACCTCAAAGCGATAGCGCCCCGGCCGAAGGGTGGAGTATGTGGCCAAACGCTGCTCGCCGGCTTCGATCCAGCCCGAATCGACTCCTTCCAAACGATAACGAAAATGCAACCGATCGGGCGCGGTGAACGTCGGGGCCGTGAAGTGAATATCGATTCGCTTCGTGCCCGGTGGAACCTTGCCCGCCTCGGACTCGATCGCACGCCCGTCCGCCAGCAAACGCTCCACATAAACACGCACGCCGGGCATGGGTGGGGACATCTTCGCGGGATCGGTCGTGACCAGACCCCGCCGCGTGTAGAACCAGAGCTTGCCGTCGGCGGACTTCCACGCATTCGGAGAATAATTGGAGAGCGCCGAGATTCCCGACACGCCGTCCGATCGACCGAAATGCAGGGGAGAAATGCCGCCCGCCCGGCCCGAAATACGGTCGAGCAAACTGGCTTTGCGAATGCGAAATAAACCGCGCCGCGAACCAAACCACAGATATCCTTCGCCATCTTCCAACAATTGGGAAAGCACGCCGTCCGGCAGGCCGTCGGCTTCTGTGATCCGATGAAAGCGATCCCCGTGCCGAACGATCAAACCAGCGCCGCCGGTTCCGATCCACAGATCGCCTTCGGCATCCGCGTGCAATACGCGAATTCCCGTTCTCGGGAGGCCATCCGCAACTCCGTAGGCCGTGGTTTTCCCGTCGCTCAGACGAAGCACTTCTCCCGTGTCCGTACCGATCCAGATGCCGTTTTCCTTGTCTTCCGTGATCGCGGCACAATCCAACCGCGGCCCTGGCTGGTCGATCCGGAAGGAGCTTTTCTTGTCGCCCACATAACGTTCCACCACTCCTTGGTCGCGCCCCACCCAGAGGCTGTCATCGCGCGCGAGGAAAAGCACGCGAATGGCTTCTCCACCGGCGGCGTCGATCAAGGCCGGTGCTTCGTCTCCGTCGACCGTCGCGCGCCAGAGGGCGGCCCCGGCGGCGATCCAAATGTGGCCCTTGCGGTCGGCGCACACGGACGTGGTTTTTTTGGGCCAATCCGGGAGTCGATTCATCACCTCCGTCTGGCCGCGGTGTAGCCGGCGAAGGCCGTTTTGATTGCTCACCCAGACGTCCCCTGAGGAATCTACGGTGACGGAGCCAAAGGTAGTGGCCGCCCAACGGGCGTCGTCCGCTAGCAGCTGAAATCGCGAAGGCTGAACTCGATTCAGTCCGCCGCCGAATGTTCCAGCCCATACATTGCCTTCATCATCTTCGCACATGGCTGAGACCCGCGGGTGGCTGGTCGCAATTTCCTCGATCCGGCCGGCATGAAAACGCTTCAGGCCGCGCCGCGCATAGCCCAGCCAAAGCGACCCGTCACGCGTCTCGATAAACGACTCCGGAGGCGTCTGATCGCCCTCGCCCACCCCTTCGGCCACCGGTACAGGCGCGCCTCCGTCCAAACCCAAAACCCACCTGTGCGCGACGCCGCAAGACTGCACGGCCGCGCCGGCAGGCTGGCCACGCGCACGAGCGCGCCGTCCGCGTAATTTTCGACCCCGGCGCCCCGCGAAATGTGCACCCGTCCATCCACGTCCACCGCGAAGGTGATCGGCCACGGCGGCCACGGCGTTTGCGGGGGCGGCAGGCGTTGCGCGCCCCCCGCCGTCCAACGGATCAGTTGGCGGTCGGCCAAGGCGATCCACAGCACACCGTCGCGTTCCATAAAAAGCCGCTGCACTCGTTCTCCTTTCCGGAGATACTGGGTCGCCGGGTGCGTTTCATGCCGGCCGCGCGCAATACGCACCAGACCGCCCTTCGCGCTCGCTGCGAGCAGGACCCCTGGACTCTCTTGTACGATGCTGCGGATTGCGGCCGCGCTTTCATCCGCAAGAAGCGGGGACTGCGATGCGACAAAGGTCTTTCCATCAAAGCGAACCAGCCCGCCGTTGGTGGCAATCCAGAGAAATCCGTCCGCCCCTTGTAGGACGGAGAGCACGGTATTGTGCGGCAAGCCGTCATCGGTCTCCCAGGTATGAACGATGAAACGCGAATCCGCGCTGCTCAACCCCTCTGCGCGGGCCCAGGACGGGCCCCAAACAGCGAATAGGCACACAACGCTCCGGAAAAAAGTGAACAGGCGCGGGCTAAGACGGGATTGCACAGGGTAAGGGAGATCACATGCCCGTGACCGGCGAAGCGGGATCACCTCGTTCGCGCACGGACGGTTGACCGGCGCAAGGACAGAGTGATCGCTCGTCACCGACCGTGGGGCAGTCGGAAACAGGGGTAACGGCAATATCGTAGAACATCGCCACCCACTGTCAGCAAAAATGGGCTGCCCCCGACCCATATCACGTTGAGCATATTCCGACCTATAGTCGGCCATCGCCCATTTTGGCTCACAGCGCGGAGGTTCGCTAAGGCTCTCTGAACGCGATATTACGGCGAATCAGTGTGACCGCCGTTTCCCGCTCGTAGGCTGCAACCGCGCGACGCTGGTCGGCAAAGGCGCGATGCAGGCTGATCTCGGCGGAAGCGAGTGCGTCCTGCTGCGAAAGCACCTGGAACGTGGTGCTCGTACCGGCGCGTAGTTTCTTTAATTCAGCGTCGAGTACTTCGTTGGCGAGATCGAAAGCCGCTCGAGTGGCGGCAATCCGCTGCCGACAGGTTTCGAGCTGTCCGGCCGCCGCGACGATCACTTGCCGGATGTCCCCTTCCAGCCGCAGCAAGTCCGCCTCGATTTGTCGCTGGGAAAGCCGCGCCGCCCGCATTCTCCCTCTCTCTCCGGCAAACGTCAGGGGAATACTGACGACAACACCCGCCGAATAGGATCGGTTGTCTTGATCTCGCACCATCCGGCGGCTGGCGGCAAAATCGCGATCGAGCCCGCTATAGCCATAGCTCCCGACGAAATCCAATCTCGGCAACAATTGATTGCGCGCCGATGAGACGACCATCCGCCTCTTCGTCACGTCAACCCGAGCCGCTTGATAATCCGGCCGCAATTCCATCGCTCTCCGCAAATCCTCCTCCAGCTTGATGACGTACTCTTGATAGGGCGGAGGAACAACAGCGAGCAAAGGACCGGTGGGAGAAAACTGCGACTCTCCCAGCAAGCGCCGCAGTGCATTATCCACATCGCGCACGTTTCTTTCCGCGCTCAAGATGGCTTCTTCGCGCCGGGCGAATCTTGCCCGCACTTCGGTCACATCGCTCTGAGCCATGCTGCCATAGCTAAAGCGTTTTTCGTTTTCTTTCAGCAGGCTGGTCGCCAGCTCCTTCGAGCGCAGCGCGATCTGCAGATTTTCTTTCGCGAGTAGGAGATCGCTGTACGCCGTGACGACACGCGTGACCGTATCGATGGCAGCCTGGCGGAACTCCCAATCGGAAATAGCTCGATCGGCCTTGGCTAGTCTCAAGCCCAGGAGATTGTTAGAGGGACCGAACCCCCGCAGCAACGGCTGCAGCACTCTTACTCCACCGAACGTCGCAAACCTGCTCGTGAACAGCGTGGACGACTCGCGATCGTTGTGCGCTCGCGTTTCGAGGCTGTACGCAAGCCCCCAGGGCGCCAGGCCGTCCAGCGAAAGAGCATACTCATCCGTGCGCGAAACGTCGCGAAGCAATGGATCGGCGGTGTCCCGCGTCGATGCCTCTGCGTAGCTCCGCTGAAAATTGAGTGCTGGGTCGAAACGCCCTTTTTCCGCCAGTACGTCGGCACGGGCAATCTCGGGGCTGTAGGCTTCCACCTTGAGCGTCTCATTGTTCGCGAGCGCAAGGCGGACCGCCTCATCAACGCTTAAAACGGAAGCGTCCTGCGCCGGGGCGAGGACGGCCGCCGCCGACAACACGGCAAAAAGACCACACACGCGCATGCGATTCACGCGACGATGACCCCGTCTGCCAGGCGCAGGGTCCGCGTGCCGTAGGCAGCGTTCTCCGCGGAATGAGTGACCTGAACAATGGTGATTCCTTGCTCGCGGTTCAAAACGCGGAATAGCTCCATGATGTCTCGGGCTTGATCCGAGTGGAGATTGCCCGTTGGTTCGTCCGCCAAGAGCAGTTTCGGGTTTGCCACCAAGGCGCGTGCAACTCCCACCAGCTGCTGCTGTCCGCCCGAAAGTTGCGAAGGGTACAAATCCTTTTTTCCAACCATCTTGAAGCGATCCAGCGCGTCGCAGACAATGCTCTGCCTCTCCTGCTTCGAATAGTTTCGATACGAGAGGGGGATTTCCAAGTTTTCGTACACCGTCAGGTCCTCCAACAGATGATAGCTTTGGAAGACGAAACCGATGGTTTGACGTTGAAGATCCACCCGGGACGATTTGCTCAGGCTGTGTACCGCCGCGCCACCGAACCAGAATTCGCCGCGCCAACCGGCATCATGAAACCCAAGGACATTGAGCAGGCTCGACTTGCCGGAGCCGGAAGGACCCATGATCGACACGAAGTCCCCGCTGCGAATCTCAAGATCGATGTTCCTGAGCGCGTAGAAGGGACCGCCTTTCAGCGGATACACGCGGTCGAGTTTGTGCAATCTTACGAGGGGAACGTCCTGCATCGGAGAATCAGGCGGTCGGTTGCTCCTCCGCGACTCGTCCATCGAAGAGGTGAATCGTGCGGTCGGCGCTTTTGGCAAAGCGCGGATCGTGCGTGACCATCACAATCGTCGCGCCCCCGCGGTGCAGATCATGGAGAAGCTGCATGACCGAATCGCCGTTTTTGGAATCTAAATTCCCCGTCGGCTCGTCCGCCAGCAGCACCGCCGGGTCACCCGCCAAGGCTCGCGCTACCGCCACGCGCTGCTGCTGACCCCCGGAAAGTTGCGACGGCAGGTGTTTGCCTCGGTGGGCCATGCCCACCTTTTCGAGTGCTTCGTGGACACGCTGCCTGCGCTCCGTGGACAACATGCCGCGGTAGGTCAAAGGGAGCTCCACATTCTCGAACACCGTGAGATCGCCGATCAAATTGAACGATTGGAAAATGAATCCAATCTCGCGATTGCGGATCCGCGCGCGATCGGCGGGAGAGAGGTCCTGGACGGGCGTGCCATTCAGAAGGTAGAGCCCCTCGCTCGGAGTGTCGAGCAGACCGAGAATGGAGAGCAACGTCGATTTGCCGCAGCCCGAAGGTCCGGCGATCGACAGAAACTCTCCACGACAAACTTCGAGATCGATCCCGGCAAGGGCGTGAGTCTCGACCTCGTCGGTCAAAAAGATCTTTTTGACCGCTTCAAGTTCGATCACGGGTGGGTTCTGTGAATTCATAAGAAAACTATTTAAGCCGGATTCGGTCGTGAGCATCCCACTGGGAAGTATCGGAAAGAATGACCTGATCGCCCGGCGCGAGCCCCGCCAGCACTTCCATCGCGTTGACCGAACTGCGACCCAACTTCACCTGCACCCGCTGCGCGTAAATACCATCGGTATCGATCCTGAACATACCGATTGTGCTCTGCTCGTGGCCGAAGGTGGGGCGCCCGGTGAACACCACGTCCTCCAGCCGCTCCAGCTCAATCGTCCCATCGACCGAAAGATCAGGCCTGGCTCCGCGGGGAAGCTCTCCGGTCAATTCGACATCGACCGCGACCGTCCCGTTTTGCACGGCAGGATCGACGCGCGACACCCTGCCCTGCACCACTCCGTTCCGTGTGTCGATCAGCGCCACTTGTCCCTCCAGAATATCGCGCGCCTGCGTCTCGGCCACCCGCACTTCGGCAATGAGTTTTGTATGGTCCGCGACCCGGGCAAGATTCTGCCCCGCTTGAATCTGGGCCCCGACCTCGACCGGGAGCAGCTGCAGGATGCCGCGCATGCCCGCGCGGACGGAAAGCGCTTCAAATTCGTTCCGCCTGAGTTTGGCCTGCGACTTGAGTCGATCCACTTCTGCGGTCTTCACCGCCAGCTGTGGTCCCACCGAGTCGACCGCATAGGCGAAGCGTTTTTCCTCAATCTGGCTTTGTTTTTTCAGCTGATCGGCAGTGACACGAGCGAGGCGCAGGTCCCGATCAGAGAGGAGTCCGTCAGCAAAAAGCTTGTCGTTCACTTCGGCTCTCACCTTCGCCTGTTCGTAGGCGGCGTTCGCCGCGGTGGCATTCGATTCGGCGGCGAGGACGCCGCTCTGCAGCTGGACTTTCAGCGAGGCCAACTCGGCTTCCGCTGCGTTGAGCTGGGACTCCGCCGCCAGCACTGCTTCTTCCACGTCGGGATTGGTCAGCACGAGAATCACACTGGCCGGATCGACCGTCGCTCCCGGCCGGAGCACGATCCGCTCCACCCTTCCCTCCGTGCGCGCTGCAATCCAGCGAATTTCGACCGGGACAAGGACGCCGATCCCACGAACTTGCCGGAGCATTTTGCCTCGCTTCACCGGTTCAATCCAGACGGTATTCCGCTCCACGGTGGGAGCAGCGGGTTTCAAGCGCGCCAACAAAACCGTTATTCCCGCGACTAAAAGCATCGCCACCGATCCTATCACGATCCGCCGCCGGAGCTTCGCTTTGGCTTGAGACGGGCGTTTGATGTCCATGGCGCGTATGAAGTCGCCCCTCAAGCGAGCGGTGCGATGAACAAGCCACGGCGACCCGGGCTTGAACAGAGGCATCCGCGAATCACGAGGCGCAAGTGCTGGGGAGAACGCCCCCCAAGGCGTTCTCCCCATCCGATCTCGGCGGCGCCTAACCATATCGCCGCCAAAGTTTCTTGGACGGAGGCCGCCCATTTGTTAAAAATTTGATCTTCCATCGACATTCGATGGGACTGGATCTCCCATCGAATGTCAAGGGGTACGTGTAGTCAGCCGAAAAAATTTCAAAGAGATCCATTCTATCGATGACAGACGGGCACCGAGTGGCCGACCCGACAAGCAAGTCGTCCATCCCTACACCCCGCGAGACGCGGAAAGGTTACGTGATAGTGCAAGAAAAGCGGCTGCCTCGTTAGCAAATCGGGTTTCAACACCTCGTTCTCATACTCCTACTCGCTCTCGTCCCCAGAGTCCTCGCTTCTAGGGCGATTTGGGAGTCAACCACAGGCTCGAATTTGTGAGCACGAGAACGAGTAAGAGTAAGAGTAAGAGTAAGAGAACGATTCCTGTGGAGGGTCCGTTAGCCGCCTCGACTCTCGACGCACTCCGACCAGACCTTCCCCGCTCGCACTTATGCGAGCCGGGACCTCCTCAGCCCCTGCAGATTCAGACGTCGGCTACGCGAGCTTTAGGATATCCCCCACCGCTGACGTCAGCCGTTCCCACGTGTGGCATTCCACTTCCAACTGCTTTTTGCCCGCTTTCGTCAGCTTGTAGTATTTCGCACGGCGATTGTTCTCCGAAATGCCCCACTCTGACTCGATCCAACCTTTCGATTCCATCCGATACAGCGAAGGGTAGAGAGAGCCTTCCCCCACGGAAAGAGCGTCCTTGGACAAAAGCTGGATGCGCTCGGCGATTCCCCAGCCATGCATGTTGCCGCCGTTCAACACACGAAGAATCAGCATATCCAGGGTTCCTTGCAGTAGATCGATTTTGGGCATGGTGATCGGGCAGCCACTAAAACAGCACTCCCATCGACTGTCAAGGGGTACATGCCAAAAGCCCTGCCACGGCACTGCCGAGCCTCAATACCTCGCAGTCTTTCACTTTATTCGTACCGCAATGCCACCATCGGATCGACGTTGGCCGCCCGGCGGGCGGGCAACCAACACGCGAGCGCAGCCACCACCAGCAGCAGTGCACTCGCGCCGAAAAGCGTCAAGGGGTCCAGAGCATTCACTCCGAAAAGGATGCGACTCGCGAATCGCGTGAGGGCCAACGCCGCGCCCAAGCCGACCCCAATTCCCAAAACTGCCATTTGCACTCCCCCGCGGACGGCTAGCATCAATACCGCGTTAGCCGAGGCTCCCAGCGCGATGCGAAGCCCAATCTCGCGCGTGCGCGCTGCCATCTGGTGCGCCAACAGACCATAGAGGCCAATACAAGTGAGCAGAAGTGCGACGCTACCTAAGACGGCCGACAACGCGGCGAAAAGCCTCTCCTCCGAAACAATGGCGTCGATCTGGTCCTCTTGCGTGCGCAGATTGAAAATCGGGAGATTTGGATCGATTTCATGCACGACCTGCCGGACCGCGTCGGCGATGCTCATCGGATCTATTTGCGTCCGCAACGTGAAGTTGGCCTGCCGCGCCGCCTCCTGATAAAATGGGGTGTAAACAGTTGCCGGAACACCACTGCGAACTCCGTAATAGAGGGCGTCTTTCACAACCCCAACGATTTCGAAACTGCGATCGCGCCGGTAAGGCGATTCATAACTGAACCGCTGCCCCAGCGGATTCTCGCCGGGGAAGGCGCGCCGCGCGAAAGACTCATTCACGATCGCCACCAGCGGCCGGCCTTCGTGGTCTCCAGGCGTGAAGTCCCGGCCCAACAAAAGCGGGATATCCATCGTCGCAAAAAAACCCGGGCTGATCAAGTTGACCGCAGCACCGTTCGCACTCCCCGCCGGCCGGGACGTTTCGAAATGGAGCGACGAGGTGCGCCGGCTTCCGCTCAGAAGCGGGTGTCGGGCCAGCGCCGCCGCCTGTACTCCAGGAATGGCCGAAAGCCGCTCGAGCATGCGCTCGTACAAGGGCCGGATCCTGGTACCTGTATAGCCGCTCAATCCGGCGTCCACTCGAAAAAGAAGCAGGTTCTGTCGATCAAACCCCGTATTCACGGCACGAAGATTATGCAGCGTGCGCAGGAAAAGCCCGGCGCCGACCAGCAGCACAACCGACATGCCAATTTGTCCGACCATCATGGTATTTCGCAGGCCAAATCGGACTCCGCCGTTATTCGCCAAGCCGCCTCCCTTCAACGCCTGATTCGGATCGACGTGCGTGGCCTGCCAGGCAGGGACCAATCCGAAGATTAAACCAGTCAGCAGCGAAATACCGAACGTGAAGGCGAACACCTGAAAATTGAGTGAAAGAGATTCCGCTCCAATCGGCTGAAGCTGCCCGAGGGCTTCGCGTCCCCAATGAGCGACCACGATGCCGAGTCCCCCGCCCATCAAGGCGAGAAGGATGCTCTCCGTGAGAAGCTGCCGCACCAGCCTTCCCCGGCCGGCCCCCACCGATAGGCGAACCGCGAATTCCCGCCGTCGCGTGGCGGAGCGCGCCAACAGAAGGCTGGCCACATTCGCGCATGCAATCAGGAGAATAAGGCCGGCCAGGCCACCCAGAATACGCAACGATAACGCCTGAACACGGCGCGCGTCCATCAGCCCCTGCCGGCCGGCATCAAGCTGAAGCCGAAAGGGGGCATCAGGGATTGGTTCGGTCGGGCGCCCCACGTGCCAGGCATCCCGCGCCGCATGGACGAAGATGGGCTCGAGTTTGGCCTGCGCCTGGTCCACCGTCACCCCCTGGCGCAATCGACCCATCACGTTGAGCCACCACGAACGATCGCGGCTGGAGTCTGCCTGCGTGACGAATGAAAGCGGCAATGTCACGCTTGGTTTCACTCCGAGGTTAAGAGTTGTCTCGAATTTCGGTGGCAATACGCCAACGATCGTCGCCGGAGTCATATTGAGCCGTATTGTTTTGCCGATCGCCGAATCTTCCCCGGCAAAACGCTCCTGCCAGAAAGCGTATGAGATCACCGCAGACAACGGGACGCCGGGTTGGTCGTCTTCCGGCGTGAGAGTTCTTCCACGGAAGGCGCGGACTCCGAGGCCGCGGAAATAGTCGCCCGTCACCACCTGTCCGCTTCGCGCCTCTGAGTGCCCGTCGACTCCTATATTCAATTGCTGGAGTTCGGCGAAGCCGAAAACACTCGTCAGCACCTCTTCTTGGCCTCGCATCCGCTCGTACACAAACGGGGAAATCGACGTGCTTGTCCGCAGGCCCGTCCCCGGTTCGTTCTTGATAGTACCCTCCACGCCGCGGACAAGTCCATCCGGTCCGCTCAACCAGCGAAAAAGGACGAGCTCTCCCGGTCGCTCCACCGACAACGACCGCAGGAACACATCATCGAGCAAACTGAAAAACGCCGTGTTCGCGCCGATACCGATCCCCAAGGACAGGACCGCGACGAGAGTAAAGCCAGGACTTTTTCGGAAGGAGCGCAGTGCATAGTGGACGTCCTGGAGAAACTGTTCGATCCACTGAAATGTGCGCTGATCGCGGCAATATTCCTTTACTTGCTCAACACCGCCAAAGCTTCGCTGCGCCGCCTGATAGGCCTCAGCCGCCGGCACGCCTGCCGCAATCCGCTGTTGCGCCTCCATCTGGAGGTGCGCGCGCAGTTCCTCCTCCATCTCCGATTCATGCACTCGCTTTCTAAAAAAGCTGAGCAGCCGGAATCGAAGTTGTCGCAGCCAGTCCATGATGGGTTAAAGGTATGCTGAAATTGATCACGCCTCTTTTAACACCGCCGCGATCACAGTCGCGAGCCGGTCCCAACTCTGTTTCTCTTCCTCAAGCCGTTTTCTGCCAATCTTCGTGAGACGATAATATTTGGCCCGGCGATTGTTCTCAGACTGAGCCCACTCCGCCGCGATCCAACCCTTCGCCTCCATCCGGTACAGCGCAGGATACAAGGTACCCTCCTGCAGCTGCAACGCCTCTTTGGACAGCACGTTCAAGCGCTGCGCAATCCCCCACCCGTGCATTTCGCCAGCGCCGAGCACCTGCAGCACCAATAAGTCGAGCGTGCCCTGGGGCAGATCAATTTTTTCCATGGAAGCGTTGTTTCCATCAGAAGATCTAGGGAAGTCACCCTCAGAAGGTCAAGGGTAAACTCGGCGCGCTCAGGTGTTCGGAATCTTCAGTCAGAAAATCGTCCGGCGTTTGAGACGGGCTGTGAGCGACGGCCTCGGACAATCATAACCTCGAGTCCTAGCTTGAAAACAGCGGCTTCAGTCGCAGCGCAGCGCCACCATCGGATCGACTTGAGTCGCGCGCCGTGCGGGTTGCAGCGTCGCGATCACCGCGGCGACAAGGAGCAGGCCTGAAACCGCAGCAAACGTCGTTGGATCGGTCGGCTCAACTCCGAAGAGGAGATTCGTCAGCAGGTGGGTGAAACTGAGGGACACCGCGAGCCCAAGCAAAAGACCGATCGCCACCAGCTTAATCGCCCCGCTCAACACAAGGCGGAGCACGTCGACGGGCGCAGCTCCAAGTGCCATGCGAATACCCAGTTCCCGCGTGCGTTGATTGACCGCGTAGGCCATCACGCCATAAAGCCCAAGCGCCGCCAGCACGAGTACAAGACCGGCAAAAATGGAGAGCAGTCCCAGCAACAATCGACGGTCTGCAAGCGACCCGGCTACAACGCTCTCGAGGGTGCGCATAGTCGCGACCGGCTGACTTGGATTGGCTTGATGGACGGTACGGCGCACGGCTTCGATTAGCGTCAGCGGCGGCACCGTTGTGCGAACGATCAGATGGCCGTTGCGTGACGAATCGAAGGTCGACTGCGGCCGATAAATCGTCGGCTTTATGTCCACGGCCAAGCCGCGCGATCGAACGTTGCCTACGATCCCAACGATCTCCCATGACTGCTTCCCTTGCATGAGTTGCTTTCCGATGGGGTCCTCTCCAGGGAAAAACCGGCGAGCGAGCTCCTCATTGATGATGGCCACCCGAGCCGTCGCGTCGCGTTCCTCGAAGGGGCGGCCTCGACGCAGGGGAATGGTCATGGCGCGGAAATAATGCGGCGTACATAAATCAAAATCCGCACTGTAGCCCGGACCTGGAATCGTTTCTCGCCCAGCAATGCGGAAGAAGTTATCCGGTATGGAACTGCCCAACGGCAGAGATTGAGCAACGGCGGCACTTTCGACGCCGGGCAACGCTTCCAGTTGCGCGATCATTTCGTTGAAAAACGCCACGCGTTTTGCCGCCGTGGGGAAGTTTATCTCGGGAAGCGAAAGCTGCAGGGTAAGAGCACGCTCGGGTTCGAAGCCGGGCGACACATTCACCAACCGGTAGAAACTTCGGAGCAATAAACCAGCTCCCACAAGGAGCACCAGCGCGAGGGCCACTTCGCCCACGATCAAGCCATGACGCAACCGGTTGCCCCCCGTCGCGGACCCACGGCCTCCCTCTTTGAGGGCGTGATTCAGGACGAAACGCGAGCCCTGCAGCGCCGGTGCCAGCCCGAACAGGAGCGCAGTCAACAGTGCAACTGCCATCGAAACGACAAGCACACGCGCATCCACCGCGACCTCGTGCCCTCGAGCCAAATTCATTGTGCCGGCGTAGTAGCGCAGCACCGAGACAGACCAGTACGCGACGCCCAAGCCGAATGCTCCACCCAACCCTGATAGAAGCAGGCTCTCCGCCAGCAGCTGACGGATAATTCGGCCGCGGCTCGCCCCCAACGCGGCGCGCACGGCGATTTCTTTGCAGCGGGCCGACGCTTTTGCGAGCAGCAGATTTGCCACATTCGCGCAGACCACCAGAAGCACGACGGCGACGGCCGCGAGGAGTACCATGAGGGCGGGCTTGACCCCTTCGGACAACTGCTCGCTCAGAGGGACAACCGTCGCGCTCCAGTCCGCCTTCCACGAGGGATAGAGCGCCCTAGACCGTTCTGCAATGGCGGCGAGTTCAGCGTTGGCCTGCTGCACCGTGACCCCCGGCTTTAGGCGCCCGTAAACGCGAAGAAAATGACCGCCCCGCATTTCCTTCCACTCCGGCGGAAAGACATAGGGAACCACGAATTGAGAAGTAGGTAAGGGAAGAAATCCAGGAGCGAGCACGCCGATTATGGTGAACTTTTGCTCATTGAGCAGCACGGTCTGCCCCACCACCCCGGGGTCGGCTTGGAAGCTCCGCCGCCACAATTCATCCGTCAGCACGATCACGTGCTCCTTCCCAGGCTGATCCTCATCGGTCGCAAAGATTCGGCCTAAAATGGGTCGGGCCCCCAACAATCGCAGGCCGTCGGCCGTCATGCGCAAACCGCTCAGACGCTGCGGCTCCCCCACACCGGTAAGATTGAGGCTGATATCGCTGAACGCGGAGAGACTCTCAAAGGTCGTGGCCTGCCCACGCCAATCCATGTAAACACCCGAGGAGACGACGTTGCGTTGCCCGACGGCGGGAGCTTCCCACACCTGCACGAGTTGTCCCGGCTGATCGTAAGGCAACGGTTTTAGCAGAAGGCCGTTGACCAGGCTAAACACTGCGGTCGTCGCGCCCGTGCCGAGCGCGAGCGTGCACACGACCACGAGTACGAATCCAGGATCTCGACCAAGCTGCCGCCAAGCGTAATGAAAGTCCTGGGACAGTTGCTCCAGCCAAACGAAGGTTCGCTGATCGCGCGCGTGCTCCTTGATCTGCTCCACTCCACCAAATTCGCGCCGCGCAGCATCACGTGCTTCTTTGGGCGACATACCGCGGGCCATATTCTCCTCGGTTAGCATCTCCAGATGCCCCTGCATCTCCTCCGTCATCTCCGAATCGCGCTTTTTTTTGCAAAAAAGCGATTTCAATTTCGAGAGGAAACTCATGGGAGAAAAGGTAGTTGCCTCACTCGCTGCGCAGGGGGGCCATTTCCGCGTCGATTTGTTTCCGAATGAGCGAGTGGCGGAGTCCGCAAAAACCTCGTTTGAAAGCATTCATGAGGCATTCGGCACGGAGCGCTTCCACGGGATCGATGCGAGTGAATGGCCGTTACTCCACCGATGCCTAAAACGAGAATCAGCAGGATGGTGGCCGTGAAGCCCGGCGATTTAGCCAGTGAACGGAGGGCGAAGCGAAGGTCTCGAGCCAACCCCTCAAGCCATAACCAGCCGAGTTGTTCACGCGCTCGCTCTTTTATCTGTTCCATTCCCCCAAACTCCCGCCGCGCCGCTTGGTGTGCATCCACTTGGGACATGCCTTGCGCGAGAGTCGCGCGTGTCTGCAATTCCACATGCGCCTGCATCTCCTCGGCCATCTCGGCGTCGAGTCTTCTCCTATTGAAAAGGGCACGAACTTTCTGAATGATTCTCATGGTGTGAAGATGGAGTTCGGAGACGAACGGCCCGATCAGATAGTCCCCAGGACGAGGTTGATCGCGCCCGATACTCGGGCCCAGTTCTCCGTCTCCGTGTGGAGCTGTTTTCGTCCGGCCGCCGTAAGTTTGTAGAAACGCGCCTTGCGGTTGTTTTCCGAGACACCCCACTCCGCGCTGATCCATCCTTTGTCCTCCAGCCGATAAAGCGCGGGATAGAGTGAGCCTTGCTCCACTTGGAGCACCTCGTTCGACATTTGCCGAATGCGCACCGAAATCCCGAACCCATGCATCGGCACGTTTTGCAGCGCCTTCAAAATCAAGAGATCCAGTGTTCCCTGCAGCAGGTCCGACTTTTCTTTGTTCATGGTTGGTTCGTTCTCCTAGACGTCCGACATGAACCAACTAAACCCTGCCCTCCTGTAGAACGTCAAGGAGAGAGTAACGAGGCAGCAAAATAAGGGTTCCCGCTGCTCGCGAGCTGCCGCTTGTCGCGGTCAGGCGTGACCTCTCCCTCGACAGGCTCGGGACCTCGAGTCCCGGGGAACGGCGGGCACACTGGTTTGGATCGGGTGCCCCTGGGAGATCCGGGCCGACAGCGCGCTCGGAGATCGCGCTCCAGCCCGGCGCTGCTGCTTGGGTTTTGGGCTCGACGTTCAAAGCTTGCGAGGTGGGACCCGACCTCCGGGCGGGTTGGTTTGCTGCAGCGTCAAACTTCAGCAACGTCCAAAACCGCGCTCCACCTTCAAACCAAGATTTTCAGAACTTTGCTGGATCGGTTAACTGGTCACCGCGAGTTCGACGATGACGGAAATTCTCCTGTTCACCCTAGTCTGCCGACTCATTCGCTGCGCAGCGCGACAACCGGATCCACCCTCGTAGCTTGTCGCGCCGGCCGAATGACCGCGATCGCCGTCAGGAGGACCACACTTCCACAAACGAGCATGTAAGTGGCAGGGTCATACGTTGAAACGCCGTAAAGCCAGCCCTGCATTGAGCGCGTCGCGATTTGCGCGCCCGCTAAACCAAGAAGCAGTCCGACTCCCACCAGGCCCAACGCGTGCCGGAACACTAAAGCCAGCACGTCGCCAGGGCGGGCTCCCAGGGCCATCCTGATTCCGATTTCATGCCGACGTTCGGCGACAGACCCCGCGATCACCGCGTGAATCCCCAGCCCCGCGAGCGCCGTAGCGAGGATCGCGAACGATGCCAGGAGGAACACGTAGAGACGCCAAGGGGCGATGGATTGTGCGACGACCGCCTCGACGCTCTGCACGCCATACACGGGCTGGGCGGCATCGATTTCGGCGATGCGGGCTCGAATCAGACCGACGACCTGAGCAGAGGCTGCGGTCGTGCGGACTACGATGCTCATGTGAATCCGCCCCTGATAGGCATCGCCCGGATAAAGCGCCGCCTGCTGCGGGAACGAAACATACATTTCGGGTTCTGGCGCGACCGAGAGTGCGACCTGGCGTACATCCTCCACCACTCCGACCACTTCGCGCGGACGCTCTTCTTCGGAAATGTCGAGCGTCAGCCGCTTGCCGATTGGATTCTCGTTCGGCCAATACCTGCGGGCAAACGCCTGGTTGATCACCACGACCCAAGGCGCGTTTTCCGTATCGCGAGTCGATATCCCACGACCTTGGAGCATCGCGATGCCCATCGTAGAAAAATAGCTGGAGCTTACGCTGTTGTAACCGGCTTCATATCGTTCCCGCGTTGTCGGGGGAGATTGCCCCGCGACCGTGAACGTTCGCGTGCGCCGCCCTCGTTGGGGGCCCGTCGGCAACCAGCTGATCATGGCCGCGGCTTGAACCTGCGGCAACGCTTCAATCTCCTCGAGCGCCCGTCGGAAGAAGTCAGTCGTTGCGGGCTGTACTCGGACTAAACCGCCCGGGACGTCTTCCCAATATCTTTTACCGCCAAGACTGACTTCCATCGTGAGCAGCTCCGCCGGTTCGAAGCCGAGTTCGACCCGTTGCAGACGCAGGAGGCTGTTTAACATGAGTCCCGCGCCCGAGAGCAGCACGATCGCCAGCGCGACCTCCCCGATCACCAACAGGCTCCGCAGTCGTCGCTGGCGGCGCGAACAATAGCCTGCCCCGGAGCTTCGCAGAGCCTCGCTCGCATCGCTTGGTGAGCTCTGCCACGCCGGCGCCAAACCCGCCAAGAGAGCAGCTAAAACCGAAACCAAAAGAGTGAAACCGAGCACCGTGCCGTCGATGGCAATCGTGTCGGTCCGGGGCAGCCAAGAAGACAGCGAGCCGGCTATTCCACGCAATCCCCACCAGGCAAACAATAGTCCCAGAGCGGCGCCGGGGATCGCCAGCACCAGGCCTTCCGCCAGCAGTTGACGAAACAGTCGCGCCTTGCCGCCGCCCAACGCACTGCGGATCGCCATTTCTTTCCTTCGAGATGCCCCGCGTGCCAAGAGAAGATTCGCCAGGTTTGTGCAGGCAATGAGAAGAACGAACACCACCGCGCCGAAAAGCGGATAGAGCAGCGGTTTCACATTGCCGTAGAGCGCTTCGTGCAGGGAGACCACATGCACGGTCCAACCGGAGTTAGAAACCGGGTGCTCGCGTGCGAGTCGGCCGCCAATCGCACCCATCTCCGCCTGCGCTTGTGCACGCGTAGTCATGGTTTTCAATCGCGCCACCGCCACGAGCCAGCGAGACGTATCACGGCGTTCGGCCGCAGGCGTCACCAGCAGGGGTCGCCAGATGTCAGGCTCGACGTCGTTGAAAACCCGGCATCCCCGCGGAACAACTCCCGCGATCGTATGCTGCTGACCATTGAAAATGATGGCGGTCCCAACGACGCCAGGATCTCCGCCGAAGCGGCGGCGCCAGTAACCCTCACTGAGGACAACGACATTCGGGTCTGCACGCAGCTCGTCGGTCGAGAACAGGCGTCCCTGCACCGGCGTCACGGCCAGCACATGAAATAGCTCCGGTGTGAGATACTGACACGACGCGCGCTCCGCGATGCCATCGGAGACCACCGTGATCGGTGAACCAGGACTTGTGAGGGCGATCTGCTCGAACGACTTCGTCTCCGAGCGCCAATCGACGAAGTCGGCGGGCGACACACGTCCGCGCGAAATACCCTTCGCCGGGTTTTCCATCCAGAGAGCGACCAGTCGATCCGGGCCGTCGAAGGGCGGCGGACGGAGCAGCACGGCATTCAGCACGCTGAAGATCGCGGAGTTGGCGCCGATACCCAGCGCAAGCGTGAGCACGGCGGCAAGGGCGAAACCAGGCCTCCGAACCAACAACCGAAACCCATGACGCAGGTCCCGGCCAAAATGCTCGAACCAAGTCCACCCGCGTTGGTCGCGTGCCTTTTCTTGAATCGCGCTCATATTGCCAAACTGTCGCTGTGCCGCGAAGCGTGCGTCCTCCGGCGACATTCCATCCGCGACGTGATCCGCAATGCGTTGGTCGAGATGATACCGCATCTCCTCAGCCATGTCGCGGTCGAGTCTATCCTTGCGAAAAAGTGCGCGAAGTTTTGCCAGACGCTGAAACATAACCCAAGGTCATTCGTAACGCAGCACCACTGTCGGCTCGATGGTCGCTGCGCGACGAGCCGGCAGATAACAGGCCAGTACGGCGCTCCCGAGCAAAAGCGAGACCGCAAATCCAAGTGTCAGCGGGTCGCCGGGCGACACCTCGAACAACATGCTGTTCAGCGCGCGCGCCAGCACCGCAGAGGCCGCCAAGCCGGCGGCCAATCCGATAAAAACCGGTTTCATTCCCATAGCGAAGACGCACCGCATGATGTCGCCGCGCGAGGCCCCGAGAGCGACGCGCACTCCCAATTCGCGCGTCTGGCAGGCAACGGCATAGCTAACGACGCCATAAATACCGATCATGCCCAGCGCGAGAGACACGGCGGCAAACAAAGAAGTCAGCTCCATTTGAAACCGCCTGGACACGACGGCAGCCGACACGATTTCCTTCATCGTTCGGATCGCGCCAAGCGGTACGTTCGGATCCTCTCTTTTGATTTCCGCGCGCAGTGCCTGGATGAGGGTGCTCGGTTCGTGGGAAGTGCGGAGCACGAGAGTCATGCGTCCATCGCTGCGCTGCAAATGCGGACGATAAATTTGCGGAGGCGGTTCGCGTTCCACCGCCCCTGGGCGAACGTCACGGACTACCCCGACAACAGTAATGAGCGGCCCGACCAGATCCCCCTGGCGAAACGTCCTGCCCACGATCGCGGGCAAAGGCTCGCCGGGCCAGATTCGTTTGGCCAGGGACTCGCTGATCACCGCCGCTGGGATTGTTTCCTCTTCAACAAATTCACGTCCCGCCCAGAATGCGGTCCCGCTCGCCGAAAAATACCCCGGAGTGACGCTTCGAATCGCTGCCACGGGACGCTGCAGCACCACGTTAGCCGCCGCATCGTCGCTGCGAAAAACGGCCTGGTTCGCGCTTGAATCGCTCGTGGCCGGCAAGTCGCTGACTAAACCTACCGCTTGTACACCGGGGAGCGACTTCAGGCGTTCGACCACGGCGCGAAAGAATGCGGAGCGCTGTTCCGCTATCGCATAACGCGGGCCCGAAGCCGTGAGATCCATCGCGACGATGCGGTCCACGTCATATCCGCGGTCCACCTCCATGACTTTGACAAAGCTGTGCAGCAGAAGGGCTGCCGTGACAGCAAGCGCTGTGCTCATCGCCATTTGAACGCCGACCAGGCTTTGGCGAACCGAGGCCGCGCCACGTCCGCCGAATCCCGACCGCCCACCTTCGCGCAGACCCATCGCAGGATCGTGTTTGAAAAGCTGCCAAGCCGGAAAGGCGCCGTACGCGATGCCCGAGATCCACGCGGTCGCGAGAGTGAACAACAGGACGAGCGGATCCGGCCGAGTGGGAGCAAGCATTCGAATTTCGGCGGGAGCATGAACTCCCAGCCAAGCGATGCCGCCCCAAGCGATTCCCACGCCTGCCACGCTGCCCAACGAAGAGAGCAGAACCATCTCGACGGCGACTTGCCGTAAAATACGTCCGCGGCTTGCGCCGATCGCGACACGCGTGGCGAATTCCGTCGAGCGGCGCGCCATTCGCGCGAGGAAGAGGTTCGCGATATTCGCGCAAGCGATGGCGAGCAGCAATGCCGATGCGGCAAACACCAGCAGCAAGCGCGTGCGAACGTCGCCCGAAAAAATTTCCCTCAGAGGCACGAGTTGTACGCGGAGCTCCGTTCTCAGATCCGGCACTTGCTTTCGGATCGAGTCATTCAGCCTGGCTTGCAACTGCTGCCTGCCCTGCTCGAGCGCGGCGCCGGTCGGAAGACGCACCAACAAGCCGTGGTTCCAACTTTCTCCCTGGAGTTCAGCGGGAGACGGCGCGATCGGTTTCCAAACGTCGATCCGAGGGGCGAAAGAGAGTGACGGATGGAGTAGCGGCCCGGTGGGCATCAACAACGTGGAAGGAGCAACACCCACGATGACGTGGCTCTCGCCGCCTAGGAGCACACTGCGACCCACGGCCGTGGGATCAGCGGCAAAATACCTCCGCCACAGATCCTCACTCATGACGACGACTCGATCACGGCCCGGTTGCTCCTCCTCCGCCATGAAGCCCCGTCCGTGCCGCAGCGTTACTCCGAGAAAGGAAAAGAAGTTGGTCGAAACCCGCGCACCACCCAGTCGTTCCGATTCGCCAGCACCGGTTATGACCCAAGCCGAGGGTCGAAGCGCGGCGAAACCAGAGAAGAGCGTGTCGCTGCCCCGCCATTCAAGATAATCCTGGATGCGGACCGGCAACGTGCCAAGTTGTTCGCGACGCTCCGGAATGACGACTTCAGCGCTGTAAAGTTGCTCGGGCGCCGCATAGGGCAGCGATTTCAACAAAACCGAGTGCACTGCGCTGAAGATTGCCGTGTTGATCCCGACGCCCAGCGACAGCGCCAGCACGACCAACCCAGCGAACGTCGAATTCTTGCGCAACGATCGGACGGCAAAGCGCACATCCTGCATCAACGACTCCAACCATAACCAAGTTTGCTCGTAGCGACACCGTTCCTGAATCACCGCCGCATTCCCAAACTTCCTTTGCGCCGCGCGGCTGGCTTCTACGGGCGACATTCCTTCAGCAATGTAGTCGGCAGCACGCTCATCTAGGTGAACTCGCATCTCCTCCGCCATGTCTCGCTCGAACTCTCGTCGGGACAAAAGAGCGCGCAGCCGGCGAGAGAATCGACGAAGCAGATTCATGATAGCGCCCAGGCCGTTGGTTTCGCACGCATCAAGCCGACTCCATGACCTGAGCGATGATCGACATCATCCGTTCCCATGAATCTTTCTCGGCTTCGAGCTGCTTCCGCCCGCTGCGCGTAAGCGAGTAGAATTTTGCCCGGCGCCCTTTCTCGGTCAGCTTCCACTCCGACTGCAGCCAGCCCTTGTCCTGCATCCGGTACAACGCGGGGTAAAGCGAACCTTCGTCCACCTGGAGCGCGCTCTTCGACAGCTGCTCGAGTTTCTGAGTGATGCCCCAGCCATGCAGCTCGCCGCGGGAGAGGACGCGCAGGACAAGCATGTCGAGCGTTCCTTGTAGCAAATCGGTTTTCTGTGCCATTCGAGAGCAAGCCTTAGACGTTCTATGTTACGTGTCCAGCTTCTTCCTTAGAATGTCTGAGGTTATCTATCTGCGGCCTATTCCCGATCGCTGCGCCCGAGGATGACAATACCGATGGCATACACCTCCGTACGCGTCATGGAAACCGAGTCCTGCCTGTCTGAAAGCGAACCGCCATGTCCCGCGAGTGCCAGATGATCGGTCCAATCGACCGGCTGTCGGTCGACAAGCGCGTCCGGCTTGCGCCCACAATCGCCCTATTCACTAAAGAATCGGTGTATTCTCCAGACCCTGCGCACGCGGTCCGGCTCGAGTAGATGCGACGCTCGCCAGTTCTGGCGGCGGGAGTAGGCGTTAAGCCTGTCCGCCGCCTAGAATCCTCGCGAAGACAGCCGCGTCGACATTGCCGCCTGTGAGGATGACTCCGACGCGTTTGCCTGCGACCGCACCGCGGTCGCGAAGGACCGCGCCGAGCGCGGATCCGGCAGCTCCCTCGGCGACCGTGTGGGCGTCCATGAAATACGCGCGCATCGCGGCTTCGATTTCCTCATCAATTACGCGGACCACACGGTCAACCCCGCGCAGGATGATCTCCAATGCCTCCGGAACGGGCGTAGAGCACGCCATCCCGTCCGCGATCCGGGTGGACGCGGGATGAACGACCGGCCCTTTCGCCTCAAACGAAAGCGCGTACGCCGGTGCACGTTCGGCCGCGACTCCGATAATCCGCGTCGGCGAACCCAGTGCGTCGCGCACCGCGATCGCCGCGCAAATACCTGAGCCCAGGCCAATAGGAACGTAAAGCATATCGAGGGCCGGCACGTTTCTGAAAAACGCGAGCAACGATGCAGCGATACCGGTGTAAAGATCGCGATGAAAAGCCGGCATCCAGTGAAGCCCACGCTCCTTCGCGAGGCTCTCGCCATAGATTAGGGCCGCCTGGAAATCAGCGCCGTGTTCGATCAATTCGGCTCCCAACGCCCGCATGGCGCGATTTTTCTCCGGACTGTTTCCATGAGGCACGACGATCGTTGCTCGCAGGCCGACACGGCGGGCAGCGAAGGCGACCGCCTGCCCATAGTTGCCTCGCGTTGCCGCGACTATTCCGTCCCGGACGGAGCCGTTCGCCGCACGCATCGACAAGTAATGCAAAGCTCCCCGGATTTTGAACGAACCGATCGCGGTGTGGTTCTCATGCTTCACCCAAAGCTCGCATCCGGTGCGCTCGTTCAGCAACGGCCAGCTGATCTGTGGCGTCGGTGGAACGACATGATCGATGGACGCGGCCACGGCCTCAAGCTCTTGCAAATCGGGGAGCTGCGACATGCCTGGTTACCGTGCGCGGCCGAAAAGCGGGCGCAAGCACACCTCGTCTGTGCCGGATACAAAATAACGCAAGTGGGTGCCGGATCTGGATGGCGAACCGTGTCTCTTGAACTCGAATGAGCGCAATCGACCACATCAGATTGGCCCGAAACGTGCAGTGATAAGAGCTCCGCCTGCGTTGCCATTCGGTCGTCGGCGTAACGCCAAATGCCTATCCTCCTATTCGCTCGTTTGAGCGTCGGCGCGTCCGCGCGTCGACCTGGTTCGTTCGCCGCCCGCGGCTTGGTTTTTATCGGCCTCGGGACGATGCTCCTACTCTTCATTCTTGCAGCGGCCGAGGCGCAAGCCGCCGGCAAAGGCAAATTCCAGATCGAAGAAGCGACGATCGCGGATATACACAACGCAATCCGCGCCAAGGAACTCACGGCGACCGACCTCGTCAAAATGTACCTCGCGCGCATCAAGGCCTACAACGGATCGCCCGTGCAGGAACCACATGGACTCCTAGGCCCGGTCAAAACGACAGCTCATGCGAGAGGCATCAACGCTCTCTCGACTCTCAACCTGCGCCCTGCTGCGCGAAAGGCCTGGGGCTTCGACGACCGCAAGGCCCGCAGCGTGACCGATCCGTCCGACGCTGACCCGGCCATGCCGGACGCGCTCGAAATCGCGGCAAAACTTGACGCCGATTTTGCAAAGACCGGTAAACTTGTCGGCCCGTTGCATGGAGTGGTGATGGCCCTGAAGGATCAATATGACACCTTCGACCTGCGCACCACATCGGGGGCGGACGCCTTCTACGCGAACGATCGCCCGCCCCGCGACGCCGAGTTCGTCGCTCGGCTCCGTGCCGCGGGCGCCATCATCCTGGCCAAGGCCAATCTCAGCGAATACGCGAACGGCATCCCTCGAAGTTCTTTCGGCGGCACCTTCGCCAATCCTTATGACACAGAACGCAATCCCGGCATCTCCAGTTCAGGCTCGGGCTCGTCCGTCGCGGCCAATCTCGTGACCTGCGCCATTGCCGAAGAGACGGGTTCCTCAATCCGTGGTCCGGCTTATATGAACAACTGCGTCGGCATCTCTCCGACGCAGGAACTCGTCAGCCGCCACGGCATGATCCAAATGGGAATCAACACGCGGGTTGGCCCCATCGCCCGGACCGTCGAGGACGCAGCAAAGATTCTTACGGTCATTGCCGGCTATGACTCGAAAGATCCCCTCACTGCCTTTGCCGTGGGACGATTGCCCGAAAAGTCATACGAATCGTTCACCCAAGTTTCGAACCTCAAAGGCGTGCGGATCGGGGTGGTGCGGGAATACATGGATAAAAACGCGTTCACGAAGGCCGACGAACAAAACATCGACGCCGTGAGCCGCGCAATCGAGGAGCTGAAAAAGCTCGGCGCGACGGTCGTCGATCCAGGGGAAGGCGGCGAGCTACTGACGCCTTACATCCGCAGACTGCATCCGTTGCTAATGAACGCGGCCTATACCAAACTGTTTCCCGAGGTCTTCCCGGTCGAAGCGGACGGGAAACCCAAAGGCGATCACAACACGACGCTGGTCGACTTGTACATGGATCCTGCGAAAGCTCCTGGAAAATTCACCCTGCGCGATATTGGGGGCAACACGCCCGGACTCGGCGCGACCGGCCGCCCTGCCCCCCCGGCCAACAACGGCGAAGGCAAGTTCACGATGAACCTTTATCTCCGTGAACGAGGCGACACCGCTATCAAGACCATGACAGATCTCTACACCAAGGCGATTTTTTTCACCGACCAGAACTTCGCGAATCAGAAAACCACGCTCGAGAACGCGGATAAGATCATGACGCTGGACACCGCCGCACGCATGCAGCGTCGGTTTGCCATTCAACAGATCATTCTACAGGCCTTTGCCGATCTGAAGCTGGACGCGCTGGTTTATCCGACCAGCAACATTCCGCCGAATAAACTCGGCTCGCCATCCGAGCCCGCGATCAATGGCCGGACGGGAGTATGGTCGTTTCTGGGCCAACAGGGATTTCCGGTCATCACGGTTCCCGCAGGATTTACAACGGAAGTGTACGATCGCATTCGCGACCCCAGTGCTCCGCCCCCACCGGCGGGCTGGTCGCGCCCAGGCGGCGGCGGCGGCGGAGCTGGGGTTGGGGGTTATGTCGAGCCCACTCAGCTCGTCGGTCCCATACCCGCCAAATTACCGATCGGGATGGACATCGTTGGTCGTCCCTTCGCCGAACCCACAATTCTCACTATCGCCGCAGCCTACGAAAAAGCGACGAACCATCGGACGCCCCCTGCAGACTTCGGCCCGCTCGTCGATGCGCGCACGGCCGCAGTCAAGGTGGAATGAAGCTAAACACCCGCCACTCTGCCAGGGGAAGGTCCGACGACCGGCGGGCGCAATGAAAAGGCCAGTGCCAGGGCCGCCGCCGGCGGGATGATGCCGCCGAGAGGCATCCAGGATTGGTCCAATGAAAATATCACCGCGATCAGAATGAGCGAGCATTCCCATCGGCGCTTGAAGATCGACGGCCCTACGCAGGCAATCGCGAGGAGACAAATCGCCACAACGATCACGTTGCTGTACATCAAGCGCCGGATTGGCAGGAGCATTTCGCCGAGCAGGACCAAGCCGAGCGTTTTCGCGACACATACGTCCAGACCGACACCGCGCAGGGCAAGGCGGCGGCAGTGAACGATCCACGCCGCGGAAATCAGCGCCAGCGCGCCCAGCAACGCCTTCGACGAAGTCGAGAGCCCGAAAACCTTGAGGAAGCCCGGCACCGATGAATCAAAGTCGCTGAAAAAAATGTGCCGTGTGAGGTCGTCCGCACCTTCAATCGACGCCGGCGCCTGCACGCCCGTCGGCGCTACCACCACGGAGCCCATCGCGTTACCCGCATTCACATAGCCGGTCATGCTTGCCACATAGTGATTCCAGACTGGTCCATCGATCAGCATCGGAAGCCCGAAGCCTAGAGCCACGCCGGCAACGGCACCCGCAATGGCGCCAGGCCGCCAAAAACCCAACAGCGGCAGGCCCAAAAGCGCATATTGCGGCCTAAGCGTCACCAACACGCCGAGCACCAGTCCGGCAAACATCTCTTTTCCGCGGTGGCCGCGGCTCAAGAGCCAGACGAACAAAACCGCCAGAAAGCTAAATAGAATGTACGCCTGCCCGCGCTCGATGTGCATCCGCCACATCGGAGCCCAGGAAAAAATTGCTCCAAGGGCGAGAGTACAAAGTTTGGCCACATGACCCTCGGCGCGCGACACGGCCAAAAGGACCGCGCCCGCAACCAGGCCGATCTGGACCAAAAGCCAAAGGTACTTTTGAACGGTGTAACTGAGCGGTGCGAAAATCGCGTGCACGGCGAGGACGGCAGGCGTGACCGTCACCCGGCTGGCCCCCGCCTCCGGCGCGAGAAGCGGATCGATGAGCCTCTCGGGCGCTCCCGGTTTCCAGACGTACGTATACGGATTCTCGCCGGCGATCATTGCGCGCGCTCCCACGACACGATTTCGCAGGTCTACTTGGCCATATTTCCGCGTGTTCTTGAAATCGACCAAGAGTCCCGCCACGGTCACCGCCGTCACGACGATGATAACGGCCCAAATGGCCCCGCGGGCAAGACCGGCTCGCTCAAGCACGGAGCGCACAGCGCTCGAAATCGAAGTAAACATGGTGAAGCGGAAAGGGCGCCCCTGGAAGCGCTTCCTTTGTTAGAGGCGAGAGAGCCTTCAGCCGCAAGCCGCAAGTACAGGTGGGCGGAGCGTGTATTCGGGCTCCGGTTACACGATGGCCGGCTCCGGTTTCCACGCTTCGTTCATCCCCCAAGTCAAATATGCTCGCACAGCATCAACGATTTAGCCGAATTAATGCAAACGATTAAACTTGATTTTGGAAGGGCGGTTAAGGACCATTTCAGCGGCTTCGTCTCCTTCAGCTTCGATGTCGCGCGGCATATCCATCATCATACCCGTTTACAACGGTGGCCCTGCTTTCCGGAAATGCCTGGAAGCGGTAAAGGTCGTTCTTCGGCCGGAGGACGAGCTAATTGTCGTGGCTGATGGCGAGAGCGACGGCGCTTGGCGGATTGCGCCGGAATATGGCGCCAAAGTCATCAATCTGGAGAAAAATGGCGGCCCCGCACGCGCCCGAAATATCGGGGCCAAGATCGCGACCAAAGACCTCATTTACTTCGTCGATGCCGATGTCGCGGTGCCCGCCGACGCATTGACGATCATCGAGCGGGTTTTCGACGCGGACCCGGGCCTGAGCGCGCTCATCGGGTCGTACGACGAATTTCCCGGCGAAACCAACTTCCTTTCGCAGTTCAAAAACCTGTTGCACCATTATGTGCATCAGCGCGGCTCGACGCAGGCTTTCACATTCTGGGGCGCATGCGGCGCGATCAAGCGGGACGTCTTTTTCTCAGTGGGGGCTTTCAACGAATTCTATGCGCAGCCATCGATCGAAGACATCGAACTCGGCTACCGCATGACCGCGGCGAAACATCGGATCGCCCTGACGAAGGAACTCCAGGTGAGTCACCTGAAGCGCTGGGAACCGAAGGGGCTGATCAAGACGGAGTTTTTCCAACGGGCGGTGCCGTGGACGCGGTTGATCTGGCGCCACTACTGGTGGACGGGCAAGATGGAGACCGACCTGAACCTGGATGCCGCCCATCGGTTCAGCGTGCTCACCTCCTGGTCGATCATCGGCACGTTGCTGATCAGCGTTGTATTTCACTGGGCCCTTCTCGTCACCGCCGCGCTCGTCACCCTCTTCCTCCTGCTCAACGCTCCCCTCCTCCGCTTTTTCAATGAAAAGCGAGGCTTTTGGTTCGCCGTTCAGGCTGCAGCGTGGCGCTTCATCTACGATATCTACAGTCTCTTGGGCTTTGCTTACGGATCGTCGCACGCCGCTCGGCGCGCCTTGATCAAGATGACGTACTTCACCGTGGCCAAACTCGACCCCCTCGCCCTCGGCACGGCGGTCGGCGTCACGGCCGGATTATCTCTTTTTGCCGCCACGGGGATCCTCCTGCTTAAAGGCGGCGACAATATCGGCGCCAATCTCTCCCTCTTGGTCCACTACATGCCCGGGTACTCTGTCTCCTGGCAGGGCGCGGCTATCGCATTGGCCGAGGGATTCCTGGGCGGATTTATCTTCGGTTGGTCCTTTTCCACCGTCCGTAATTTCTCGGTCCGCCTTGTGCTGGGGGTAGAAAAGGTCCGAGTCGCCATTTTCCGCATTCTCAAACGCCGTCTGGCCTAACCGCATCATGGAAACGAATCCCCCCAACAGTTCGGAAGGCGCGACGCCCCAGGGCGGCCCGGACGATTCCGCGGAAATGCTGCGGCAGATCATCCGGCTGAACGCGCAGATTCTCGGTGTGACGTTTGGACTACTGGCCGCAATCGGACTCTTCCTCGCAACCAATATCCTGATCCTGAAAGGCGGTCCCAATGTCGGCGCCCATCTCGGGCTGCTGGGCCAATACTTTCCCGGTTATCGCGTGACATTCTTGGGCAGCTTCATCGGCGCGATCTACGGCGGCATCGTCGGGTATGTCGCCGGTTGGATTATCGGCACGATCTACAACTGGGTCGTCGTGCTTCGTTCCCGCTAACCCCGTGCGCTTCGGGATCATCGGCGCCGGCTGCATCGGCGAACTGCGGGCGAAAGCGATCGCGCGCCTCTCCGGCGCGAAACTCGTCGCCGTGTGCGATCTCAACGCGGCCAACGCGCAGCGCGTAGCCGGTCTGACCGGTGCAAAAAGCATGACGGATCTGGACGCGCTCCTGGGCATGGCGGAGATCGATGCCGTCATTGTCTGCACGCCGCCCCAGTTCCACGAACGCACGGTTCTCGCCGCCTTCGCGGCGGGCAAACAGGTGCTCTGCGAAAAGCCGCTCGCAAATTCGTTGGAGGCCTGCACTCGCATGCTCGCCGCGGCGCGCTCTTCGAACCGGACGCTCACAACCGGCTTCAACCATCGTTACTTCCCCGCAATCAAGTTTCTCAAGGAGACGGTCGCTTCGGGCCGCATCGGCAAGTTGAACCACGTGCGCGCGTTTGCCGGGCACGAAGGCCTTTCCCAATTTCGGTCGCCGTCCGAATACGATCCTAAAGTGATCGGCGGCGGCGCCTTGCTCGACGTCGGCATCCATCTGATCGATCTCACCGCCTTTGTGCTGGGGGACGTGCGCGAAGTTTTCGGTCTCGCCACGGGCGACATCTGGAATCTTCCCGGCGCGGAAGACAACGGTTTCGCGCTTCTTCGATCCCGGGACGGCCGGGTGGCCACGCTTCACGCCACCTGGGCCGAATGGAAGGGCTACCGCTTCCATCTCGAAGCCTACGGCGACAAAGGCATGGTGCGCGCCTACTATGCGCCTATGATGACAACGGTCATCACCATGGATCGCCCCGGCGGCGCGCGGAAAACGTCGCGGTGCTTTTACCCCGCCATCGCGCTGCGCGAGAAACTGCGCGGCTGGCAGTCGACTGTCATCGAGACATTCCGCGAAGAATTGACCGACTTCATCGCGCTCTGCGGCGGAAAGGCCGGTGGTTCGATCGCCGACGGTTACGCCGGCTTCCGTGCGATCGAGATCGCAAACGCGGTCTATCAAAGCGGCCGCGAAAAAAGAGCTGTGTCGCTGCGCACGCAGGAGACACTCTAGTCCGATAGAGATGCGGCCCACCGATCCCGCCGGTCCCGCGATCCGCCACGACTACATCGATACACTGCGGGGACTCGCGTTCCTTGGCGTCTTGGCCGTGCACGTCACGCGGTGCGTGGAGGACTCTCATAAGGTGTCCAGTTTCCCCGGCTCCGAACTTGGGCATATCGGCCGCTTCGGTGTACAACTGTTTTTCATGACAAGCGCTATGACGCTATTCATGTCGCTCGCCGAAAGGCGTCAGCAGGAGCATTTCCCGATCAGGAATTTTTTTGTCCGCCGCCTCTTTCGGATCGGTCCCTTGTTCTGGTGCGCCATTCCTTTTTATCTTTGGTTTCACGGCGTCGGCCCCAGCTTTTGGGCACCCCACGGGCTATCTGGCTGGCAGGTTGCTGCAACCGCGCTGTTCCTTCACGGCTGGCATCCGGAATCGATCAGTAGCGTTGTTCCCGGTGGCTGGTCCATCGCAGCCGAGATGTCGTTTTATCTGCTCGTACCTTTTCTGGCATCGCGCCTGCGGACACTCAGGGCCGCCTTCCTTGGTCTTGGTGCCTCCCTCGTCATTTCAGTCGGGGCAAGCATGGCCTTGAACGTGCCGTTTCTCGGAAGAGTTTTCCCGGGCGTGCCGCTGGAACTCCTCGCGATTGCGCGCCATTACCTGCTGCCAATTCAGTTGCCGATCTTCATGCTCGGCATCCTTACGTACTTTCTTTCGAGGTCCCCGGATGCGTTGGTATTCTTGCGCACGAACGGACGCGCCCAATTTCTCTTATCGTTGGTTCCCCTCGCACTGGGAACCCTGGCCTATTCTCGAATCAACGATGCTCCCTTCGCCGTGGTACCCCTCGCTTTTGGAGTCGTCTTTGTCGGGCTGATCTTGGGTCTCGCCGCGTATCCGGTGAAGTTTCTGGTGAACCGCTGTTTGAACCGCCTCGGCGAACTCAGCTTCAGTTGTTATATCGTCCACTTCGCGCTTTTGACGATGGCGGCACGTTACATCAACGTGAATCGGTTCAGCCGCTTGCCTGAGAACCTTCAACCGGGAATTCATTTCATCTGTCTTGGGGGAGTAGCGCTCATCCTCACGTGGATGGTCTCGACCCTAACCTACTTATTGATCGAAACCCCGGGCATTCGTACCGGACGGCGTCTCATCACCCGATGGGAACCTCCCTTTGCCAAGACGCCAGCTAGATCAAACACGCTCATCCGCTAGCACTTACTTGGCATACTCTCCTGCCTGCATTTGCCTCCCGGAGCATCCAGCGCAGGGGTTGCCCTAGTCAACGTTGCGAAGGAATTTTGCCGGCACTCCAGCCCAAATCTGGTTTTGAGGAACGGACTTGGTCACGATGCTCCCAGCACCGATCACGGCGTTGTCGCCTATTTCAACTCCGGGCAGAATGGCACTGTTGGCGCCGATCCAGCAGTTGGCGCCAATGGTCACCCCGGTTCTTTTCTCGTCCCAGGGCAGCTCCGTATAGATCTCGCCCAGCACCACCGAGTGATTCACCGCGACGAGCGAAACACCCTGGGCCACCATCGTGTTTTCACCGATGGAAATCGTGCCGCCCGCAGCCCGGATATTGCAGCCCGCGGAGAGCTTCGCGCCATCTTTCAGAATCAATCGGCCGGGAATGGAGCTCTTCACCGTGCGGTGGAAGACGATGATCTCCGTGAATGGCCCCACAAAAACGTTCCGACCGATCTCGATCGCCTCCAACCGGTCGAAGCGCCACACGCTGGGGCGCTGCACGGTCAGGGTCGGGTGCCGAAGGAGAACCGTCGCGAGATGCGTCTGCACACGCACGACATCGATCAGAGAAGAGGCCAGGTTAGCCAAGGATTGAAAAAGTCTCATCAGCCGGAAACGAACAAAGGATTACTGAATCAACGCCCGCACTCTTGCGACTATATTTGCCTGCAGTTCGCGCCGGAGTTTCTCCGGAAGCAGAGCGCAAACCGAACCAACTACCGCCAAGCCGAGCAGGCCGCGCAGACCGGCTCCACCCCATGTGAACTCCGGTTGCGCCAGAGCCAGCTGCGCCGTTCCGGGAAACGCTACGACCGCGAAGGCGCTCCAAACAATCGCCGCCGTCGGAAACGGGAGTGCGTGACGCCCAGCCAGGCGCGCCACGGTAAGCACGATGCTAAGCGCCGCTCCGGCCACGAAGCCCGCCGCAATGCCTAGCAGGCCATACCGCTCGATTGCCACCCAACAAGTCGTAACCGCCGCCAGATTGCCCGCGACGGTCACCACACAGTACCCTTTCACGTCATCCAATCCGATGAGCAACTGCTGATACGCATTTCCTATCTGGTAAAGACACTGCCAGGCAACGAACCACGGCACAATTGCCGCAACCGCGATGAATCGGTCCGAAAAAAGAATCTGCAGAACCGTCTCGGGGAAAAGCACCACCACACAGCCACCCAGGCTGTAAATGAGGACCAATCGCGGCAGAAAGGCCGCCACCGTCGCTGCCTTTTCCCCCGCCGGCAGCGCACGATTCACGTAAGGTGTCAGATAAAGTGAGATCGCCGGTCCGAGGCATGCCCCGATCGACAGGGCAATGGCCAGGCAGGCCTGAAGATAACCCGCCGCACCGGCGCTCAGCTTCGCCAGCGCAAGCGATCGCACCAAAAGCAGCAAAGCGGAAGCGGACGCCACGCCGAGGTACGTATAGACGGAAATTTGGACGATATCGCCGTGTCGTTTCAACTCGCCCCACAGCGATCTCACCTCCGAACCAGGCGCCGCAGGCGCTTTCCAAGTCCGCGACAAGAATCGCCAGGCGACCAGCGCCGCGAGAGTCATCGCTGGGACGCTCGCCGCGTACACGCCGAAAATTCCGCCCCAAACGCAACCGGCTCCGCCGGCCAGCAACGATACGCCTGCGAAGATCACGGTCAGCGCCACCGAACGCAGCGTTTGCTGGCTTGCCGCGAAAACGTTCGCAAAAAACATGAGCAGCAGCGTTGAAGGAATTCCCAACAGCGCCAGGAATACCGCGTGTCGATGGGCCGCCAGTTCCGCGTCGAGATGCTCGAGCACAAACGGCGCGATGGCCATCGCCCCCGCGGTGGTGACGGCGGCCAGGAGCAGAATGAGGCGAAGAAAGGCGGCATAAGCCCGAACAAATTCCTCCTGACCGAGGGAGTGACTTCGCGACAGGAACTTTAGCGCCGTGAAAGGCACGCTGAAGTTTCCGCACTGCACCGCAGTGACAACAAGCTGATCGATCGTGGCGACGATGCCGAATCCCGCCGGCCCCAGCAGCACCGCCAGCAGCTTCGCCCGCACCGCGTTGAGCACGATGCCCACCGCTTGAAGCAACCCCATCGAAAATAGCGTCCGGAACATGACCGAGATGCGCTTGCTACCTGAACGAAGCAATGGTCCGCCGAAGCCCTTCCTCGAACCCCACTCGAGGTCGCCACTCCAGCACCCGGCCGGCTTTTTCGTTCGAGGCGTAGAGGTGATCGATTGAACCCGGCGTTCCTCCTGGATTCTCCAAGATCCGAATGGTTGCGCCGGTCAACCGAAGGATGAGCTCGGCGACCTCCTTCATCAAGTATTCGCGCCCCGATCCCACATTCAGGACCTCACCGGTCCCGACGGATTTCGTCAGCGAGAGAGCCATCGCTTCGACCACATCGTCGACATAAACCAAATCGCGGCCCTGGTGCCCCGCAGTCATGCGGAAGTCGCGGCCCTCGCGGCAGTGACGGATTAATGAAGGGATGAAAAACCGTTCGGACTGCCCGGGACCGTAGACAAGCGCAGGCCGCAGGGTGACCACGCGAAACGGCAATCGCGGCGCGAGCATCTGCAAATAGTGTGTCACCGCGACCTGACTCGCCGAATAAGGGGAAACCGGACTTTCCCGCTGGCTTTCGTGATAAGGGAGCGGTCCATTGCCATACTCCTCCAAACCGCCGAGCCTCACGAACCGAGTGATCTGCGATGGGCTAGCCTTGGCCGCTGCGACGACCAGCTTCAGCGCTGGCTGAATGTTACGCTCCACGCTCGCGCTCACGCCGGTCCAATCGGCTTGGAAGTGCCGTATGGTCGCATCGCCTGCGAGATGAAAGATCGCGTCGGGCCGCGATTCCTTGAGCGCGGCAGCGATCGCGGATTCGTGCGAGAGATCACAGGGGTGAAGTCGCACGTTATTGACCCACGGCGCGAGACGGGACAGGTCTCCTCCCGGGCGGTGGAGCACGTGAACGTGAAGACCATCGCGAACGAGGCGGGCCACGAGATGCGACCCGATGAAACCGGCGCCGCCCGTGACGAGTACTCGCTGTACGTTTGGCGTCGGGTCCAAGGCCGAAAAAGGCTACGTTATGATCGTCGGACGCGGAATGGGGAGGATGAACTTGCCGCCACGTTTCCGATACTCCGCCTGTTGCTCGATGATTTCATCCGCAAAGTTCCACGCCAGGATCAACAGATAGTCGGGCTGGGTCTCCAGAATCTTCGACGGCGGCACCACGGGAATGTGCATCCCGGGTGAATAGAGGCCGTGCTTCAGCTCATTGCGGTCGACCAGATACGGCAAGGTATCCGGCCCGATGCCATAGTAGTTCAGAAGCGTATTCCCCTTCGCCGGCGCGCCGTATCCAGCCACCGTTTTTCCCTTGGCTTTCAAGTCAGCCAGCAGCTTCAGCAACTCGGCGCGAATCGTGCGGACGCGATCCGCGAACGCCACGTACGTTTCGCGCGTGAACAGTTTCGCGGCCTCTTCGCGTTTCAGCCATTCGGCGACGGTCGCATCGATCGGGCGCTTGCCGCCGCGACGCTGCGCGAACACCCGCATCGACCCGCCGTGAATCGGCAGCGGCTCGATCTTGAAGACCTCCAGGTCGAAGAATTTATACAGGTCCACGAACGACTTCACGCTGAACTCCGAAACGTGCTCGTGATAGATTGTGTCGAATTCGTTTTTCTCGACCAGGTCGAGCGAATGCGGGACTTCGACGACGAATACACCGTCCGGCGCCAGCACCTGGACGATGCCGCCCATGAAGTCGTGCAGGTTATCGATGTGATTGAACGTATTGGACGTCGCGATGACCGCGGCCTTCGGATACTTCGCCGCCACCATGCGGCCGGTCTCCGTGCCGAAATATTCTCGGACCACCTCGATGCCCTTCTTGATCGCCATTTCCGTCAGGTTGTCGGCGGGGTCGATGCCGAGGACACGCCCCCCCTTTTCCTTGCAGAAGCCGAGGAACAGTCCGTTGTTGCAACCGATATCGATGATGAGGTCGTCCTTCGACTTGGTGTAGTCGCGCACCATCTTGGCGGCGAAAGCATCGAAGTGCGTGAACATGGTCGTCGCCCCAGACGGCACATAGACGTAGTTGCGGAAAAAATTCGGCGGCACGTTGTCCGGGACCTCGATCAGCCCGCAGTCGAGGCAAACAAACGTATTCAAAGGAAACTTGGCTTCCGGCTTGCCCAGTTGTTCCGCGCGAAGAAACCCGTTCGCCGGCGGATGGTCGCCCAGCGGAAGGCACATGAAGAGATTCGTGCGCTTGCACGCGCGGCAGGTGGTCATCGTTTCCATGGTATCAAAGTAATTTGAGCGGCTGGCTTGCACCGCCGCGGGCGGCGTTTTTGAAAAAGCGGGCGAAGACTTCCAGCATGTAGTCTATCATCGCGTCGGTAAGTCCGGGGTACACCCCGACCCAAAACGCGTTGTTCATGATGAGATCCGTGTGCGCGAGGTCGCCGATCACTCGATGTTTGACGCCCGTATACGCTGGCTGGCGCAGGAGATTACCGGCGAACATCAACCGCGTGGCGACCTTCTGTGTCTCGAGCGCTTGAATGAGGGCGTTACGGTTAAACGGCGCATCCGGCCGCACCGTGAGGAGGAAACCGAACCAGCTCGGGTCGCTGTTCGGCGTCGGTTCCGGTAGAATGACGAAGTCCTGGAACGCGGCCAGGCCATCTCTCAGCCGCTGCCAGTTCCGTTTGCGCGCCGCGATGAAAGCCGGAAGCTTTTTCAGCTGGGTCACGCCGACCGCCGCCTGCATATCGGAAAGCTTCAGATTATAGCCGATGTGCGAGTAAATGTACTTGTGGTCGTAGGCAGCGGGCAGCTGCCCGAGCTGCCAGCCAAAACGCTTGTTGCAGGTATTGTCCTTGCCCGGAGCGCACCAGCAATCCCGGCCCCAGTCGCGAAACGACTCCACCGATCGGCGGATGCGCGGATTGCGCGTCACGACGCAACCGCCCTCCCCCATCGTGATGTGGTGAGCAGGATAAAAGCTGAAGGTCGCGACATCTCCAAACGTCGCCGTCATTTGGCCGCGATAGGTCGAACCGAGCGCATCGCAGTTGTCCTCGATCAACCAAAGAGTGTGCTTTTTGCAAAAAGCCACCACCGCATCGAGGTCGAAAGGATTGCCCAGCGTGTGCGCGAAGATCACCGCCCGCGTGCGATCGCTCAGCGCCGCTTCGAGCTGGCTCACGTCCACATTGTGGGTGCGGACATCCACTTCAATGAAAACGGGGATGCAGCCGTTCTGGACGATCGGGTTGACCGTGGTGGGAAATCCCGCCGCGACCGTGATGACCTCGTCCCCGGGCTTGAGGCGGCGATCGCCGAGCAAAGGTGATGTGAGCGCGGTGACCGCCAGCAGGTTGGCGGACGAACCGGAGTTGCACAGCAGCGCGTGGGGCAGGCCCAGCAACTTGGCGAAATCGCTCTCGAACTGTTCGGCGAAACGCCCCGTCGTCAGCCAGAAATCCAGCGAGGAGTCCACCAGGGACATCATATCCTCCGCATCAAAAACGCGCCCGGACACCGGGACCTTCGACTCGCCCGGCACAAAGGGCTTCTGCGCGTGCGCGGTCTGATGATAACGCGCCACCAATTCGAGGATCTGACTGCGGAGCTCAGCTTGCATTGCGATGTTTCAAATAGTCCAAATACCAATCGATGCTGCGGCGGAGGCCGTCCTCCAGAGTAAAACGCGCGCGCCAGCCGAGGAGGTTCTTGGCTTTCGTCGCGTCGAGATACTGCTCGGGAATTTCCGCCTTGGCTGTATTCTGAATGACCGGCGCCAAGTCCTCCCGGCCCATCAGCTTCTGGATGGCTCCGACGATCTGCAACACGGACACCGGTTTCTCGTTGCTGAAATTGAAAGCCTGGCCCACGACACCGTGATCCGAAAGTTTCTCGGCGAGGCGCAGATACCCCTCCGCCACGTCTTCGACAAAGATATAGTCGCGCAGCGGCTTGCCGTCGCTGCGGATCAACGGCGGGCGGTTTTCGGCCAGGCTGATCACCGTGCCCGGCACGATGCGCTGAAGATTCCAGTCGCCACCGCCATAGACATTGCCGAAGCGGGTGATGCCGATCGGCGAACCGTAGGTGTGAGCGTAGGCCTGCGCGATCAGATCGGCGCAGCTCTTCGAAACGTCATAGCTATGGCGCGCATCGAGCGGCGTGGTTTCGGTGTAGGGCAGAATCTTCTGGGTGCCATACGCCTTGTCCGTTGAAGCAACCACCACGCGCTTCACCAGATTCGAGTGAATGCGACACGCCTCCAGGAGGTTGTACGTGCCGCGCACGTTCGCCTCAAAGGTCTGCAAAGGATACCGGTGGGCCACCGTCACCTGGGTTTGAGCACCGAGGTGAAACACCGTGTCGACATCGTACAGATTGATGATGTGTTCGAGTGTCGCAAAGTCTTCCAACACGCCGTAGGTGACGGCGACGCGCGACAGATCGCCGCTGCGCGAGATCTCGGACAGCGGATTTACGTCCTTGACCAACAAAACCACGTTGGCGCGCGCGGCCAGAAGCTTTTTCACGAGCCAGGAGCCGACCAGTCCGGTCCCCCCCGTGACAAAAACGCTTTTGCCGGCCCAAAACGAAGGATTCGTCAGTTCGCTCATGTCCAAACTTTCCAGGGCGGGTTGCCCTTGCTCCAGAGTTCGTTGAGGTAGGAAACGTCGCGCACGGTATCCATGCACTGCCAAAAGCCGGGGTGGCGATAAACGGCGAGCTGACCGTCCTTCGCCAGCCGCTCGAGCGGCTCCCGCTCGAAGCTCGTCTGGTCGGAACCGATGTAATTGAGCACTTCGGGCTCCAGGATGAAGAAGCCGCCATTGATCCAGCCTTCGCCTGCCTGCGGTTTCTCGATGAAGTCGCTCACCAAATCGCCGTCGAACTGCAAACCGCCGAAGCGCGCGGGGGGCCGCACGGCCGTGACCGTGGCGATTTTCCCCATTTTGCGGTGAAAAGCGAGGGCCGCCGGAATATCGACGTCGGCCACGCCGTCGCCGTAAGTCATCATGAAGGTGCCGTCCTGCAGCATCGACTTCAGGCGCAGCAGCCGGCCCCCGGTCAGTGTGTTTAGTCCCGTATCTTTGAGATGGATACGCCAGTCCTCGCGCGCACCGTCGTGAACCTTGACCTGCCCGCCTTTCAAATCGACGGTGAGATCGTTGCTGAGCGGATAAAAATTCAAGAAGTAGTGTTTGATCATCTCGCCCTTGTACCCCAGGGCCACGACGAACTCGCGAAAGCCGTGCGAAGCGTAGATGCTCATGATGTGCCAGAGCACCGGCCGCGTGCCGATCTCGACCAGCGGCTTGGGCTTGAGCACGCTCTCCTCCGCGATGCGCGTTCCAAATCCACCGGCGAGAATGACCGTTTTCATAGCGAAGGGAAAGTCATCGATCAGTTGCGGGCCACGGCGCGGATGACGTCGAGGGTGTGTTTGGTCGTGTACTCCCAGGTGATCGAGCTGCCCCGCTTTCGGGCCAGCTGTTTCAGCTCCTGCCGCAGCGCGTCATCGGTGAGCACCTTCGTCAACGCATCTCGCAGGGCGTCCACTGTCGGGGAATCCACCATGTAGGCAAAACCGCGCGCGACGTCGCCCAACCCCCCGCGATTGGCGGCGATAGTCGCGGTGCCGCAAGCCAGCGCCTCGATCGTGGTCATCGACCAGCCTTCGAACCAGGAAGGATGCACAAACACCTCCGCCGCGTTGTAGATCCGGATCAATTCCTCGTGGTGCGTGAATTTTCCATCGGTCTGGATCACCGCCTCCGAAACGCCGTGTTCGCGGCAAATCTGCTCGAAAGGAAGTCCCGTATGATTCGGCCCGACCAGGAGCAGTTTGTGCGGAAGTTTTAACTCGCTGCGGACTCGCGCGAATGCGGCGATCAAGTTGGGAATGTTTCGCCGGACCGAAAGCTTGCCCACGAACAGGACGCAGGGGACGTCGGCCCCCAGAAAGCGGATGCGGGTCTGCCGCGCCTGTTCCTCATCTTGCAGAGGCCGAAAGGTCGTATCAGCGCCTTGCGGTACGACCACGACTTTCTTTCGGTCCACCTTGTAAAGATCGACCACGAGGTCGGCCGTAGAATCGCAGGGCACAATCACCGCGTCGGCGGTCTGGGCGCTCAACTGATCGCGTTTGCCATACGTGAGGTTGTACCACCAGTCGTGCGCCCCCGCCTGGACTTGGTTAAGGCTGTGCGTCGCAACGACGCGTTTCCGCGGATTTCGAGTCAGGAGAGGCAGGGTATAGCTCGGGCCGAATAGGACGTCGGTCTTTCGCGCGCGAAGGGCCATGGACGAGTTTTCCCAGATTGTCCCCGGAAGTTTCGGCCCGACGACCTCCAGTTTGATTGCCGGACTGAGATTTAAATGCGCAAGACTCTCGTTAGAAACGGCTTCCCTCAAATAACCATGAACCTCCTCATCGGGCGCGAGCATCCCGCTCCAATATTTGAGCATATACTCAAGATACCGTCCCACGCCGAGGCGTTGCCCGCTGAGCCGGGATACGTTGATTCCAATTCGCATGAAAGTGAAGGCTGGTGAAAATCATTAGCAACGATCCTGCCAATAAAATCAATAAGGTTCTATTGCGTAAACTGCCCTGTAACACGGCCATGAGGCTGCCGACTTAGCATTGCCAAGTGACTCTCCAGGCGCATCCTCGGCCGCGGCATGCCAGCGCCAACTGTCCCTCCGTTATCCACCCAGTCGCCCCCTCACTCGGCGGCCCTGGCGCCATCCGCTAGCATTTGGCGCTGTCCACGATGCCGCGGTGTGCTCGTCTCTGAAACAGAGGGTCTTCGCTGCAATCCCTGTTCCGCCGCCTACCCCGCGTTCGAAGGAATACCCGACCTGCGTATTCCGGGCGCGAGTTGGATCGATCACGAGGCGGACCGAGCAGAGGCAAAACGAATCGCTCACGAGACGGCCGGCATGACCGCCATCCAAACTGCCCGCTATGTCTACGGGACGCACGCGGAGTGCACCTCCGCCTGGGCGGACAAACGGGCCCGGCAAGTCGCCGAAGCGCGACCGCGTTTGGCGCGCGAACTGCAGGACTGGCTCCACTCCGCCACGCGCGGACCAGGCCCTTTTCTCGACCTCGGTTGCGGCGCGGGCCAGTTGCTCGCGGCCGCCGCGGCCGAGAACCGACACGGAATCGGGATCGATGTCCGTCTCGTCTGGCTGCTGGTCGCCAAACGGCTGATCGAAGAGGCAGGCGGAAAACCCGTTCTTGCCGCGGCGATGGCCGAGTCCCTGCCTCTAGCGGATGATTCGCTTCAAGGCGTCGTCTCTTTGGATGTGATCGAACACGTCGGCGACGTGGAGCGATACCTGCAGGAGATAAATCGCGTAACTGCGCCCGGAGGTTTCGCCGCCTTTGCCACTCCGAACCGCTTCAGCCTCACGGCAGAGCCGCACGTCTACATCTGGGGCGTTGGCTGGCTGCCGCGGCGCTGGCAGAAGGCATACGTCAAATTCCGCAAGAACGTGAGTTATGATTTCACGCGGCTCTTGAGTGTTTCCGAAACGCGGCGGCTGTTAAAACGGCACACCCGCCTTCGCCCGCGTTTCATCGTGCCTCCCGTGGCGGAGCAGGAAATCGTGACGTTCCCGCCGGCGCGCCGCGCCGCCGCGCGGCTCTACAATCGCCTCGCGGGTTCAAGCGTGCTCTCGCCGGTATTTCGGGCCATCGGACCGTTCTTCCGAGTCGTGGCTGAAAAGCAGCCGTCTGAGACCAAGGCATCCGGGAACCCTCCCCTCTCATGATTCGTCTCGCCGTTCTTGGGCTCGGTGCCGTCACCCGCAACATCCATCTTCCGGCGTACCGCCAGTTGGCGGAGAAGGTCTCGCTGGTCGGGGGCTGCGACGTTCAACCGGATGCGTGCGACGCGTTTCGTGGCAGTCATCCCTCCGTCCCCGTTTTTACCGACCCCGAGAAGATGCTGGCCAGCGTCCAGGCCGATATCGTCGCGATCTGCACCCCTCCCTTCCTGCATCGGGCGCAAACGCTCCTGGCCTTGCGGCATCGCTGCCATGTGTTCTGCGAAAAGCCGCTCGTGGAAAATCTGGCCGACGCGGACGAATTGATTGCGTCCGCCGACGCAGCCGGACGTCAACTCGTGGTCAACAGCCAGTTTCCATACATGGCGATCCACCGCGCGGCAAAAGCTCGGCTGGGACAATCCGACTTCGGCAAACTGCTTTTTCTACACGCGTCGCAAACCTTTCGTCCCACCGCCCAAACCGAAGGCACCTGGAGAAAGGAAATGGCGCGGCGGCTGGGCTTCGAATTCGGAGTCCATGTGTTCGAACTGATTCGCTATTTTTTCGACGAAGAGCCGGTGCGTCTCTGCGCGCACATGCCGAATCCGGTGGGTAGCAAGGCCGACGTGATCAACACGGTGAATATCGAATTCCCCTCCGGTCGCGCGGCCTCGATCCTCCTGGACCGCCTCTCCCGCGGACCGGAACGCTACCTCGACCTGCGCCTGGACGGCGAACACGCAGCCATCTCAACGTCGATCGGCGGCGAGCTGGCCGTCGAAGCCGGTCTTTTCACGCGGGAGCGGAAACCGTATGTCTCGCTGCGTTTCGCCAAGGGAGGAAAGGCGGTATGGCAGGACGGCAATCGCTCGCGCGTGATCGCCACCGATGGCATCAATCCGTTCGCTTCATCGACCGCTTACCACCTGGGCTCCTTTATCGACGCGCTCGCGGCAAAGCGGGAACCGGTCGGGCACGCCCGTGACCACCGCAACACGCTCGCCCTGATTTTCGCGGCCTACGATTCCGCGACGGAAAAGCGTTGGGTCGACTTGGAACCGTATCGCGCCCCGGCGAGAGTCTCGAGCGCGACCGCGTGACAACGAAACCTCGAGCCTTGATCGGCGGAGCCGGCCTCATGGGGCGCTGGCACGCAAAGGCCGCCGAGCATGCCGGCGCAGCCGTGGCGGGTGTCTTCGACCTGAACGCATCCGCCGCCGCCGATCTTGCACGACCGTTCGGGGCCGTTTCCGGAACGACTCTGGACGAACTGCTCGCACTTGGCAGGTACGACGCACTGCATCTCTGCACGCCGCTCTCTTCGCATTTTGCGCTGGCGCGCCGCGCAATCGAGGCGGGCCTTCACCTGTTGGTGGAAAAGCCCCTCGTCCCGACGAGCCGCGAAACCGAAGAACTTCACCGGGCCGCCGCGGAGCGCGGCGTCGTGCTTTGTCCGGTCCATCAATTCCCGTTCCAACCCGGTGTCGCCGAAGCGCACAAACGCATCGCGCAGCTTGGATCGCTGCGGCATTTCGAAGCGACCTTCCTTTCCGCCGGGGGAACGGGAAAATCAGAAGCCGCCTTGGACCAGATCGTCGCGGACATCCTGCCCCATCCCTTGGCGCTGTTCTGTCGTTTCGCGCCCTCCACCCTCCACGAAGTTTCTTGGCAAGTCGTGCACCCGGCTCCGGGCGAATTTCGTGCGATCGCGTGTCTGGGCGACACGACGTACCAAATCCTGATCAGCATGTCGTCCCGCCCTACCGCGACGGGACTCCGCCTGTACTGCACCGAGGGCTCCCTGCATGTGGACCTTTTCCACGGCTTCTGCGTGGAAGAGCCGGGCGCCGTTTCCAGGCTGCGCAAGATCGCCCACCCCTTCGACCTTGCGACCCGGACACTCGCGGCCGCCGCGACCAATCTGGCGAGACGCGCGGCACGGGCCGAATCCGCTTACCCGGGCCTGCGTCCGTTGGTCCACGGCTTTTACGAAGCGGTGCGCGGAAAAGCCTCGTGCCCGATCTCTCCTGAAGAATCGATCGCAATTGCCCGCGCGCGCGATCGCTTGATCGCATCGTTTTCGCCCGCGGCGGTGTCCTCGTGATTTCACGCGTCCCGATTCTCACCTATCACTCGCTCGACGAGTCGGGCTCGGTCACTTCTGTCCGCCCCGTCCATTTCGCGGAGCATATGCGCTCCTTGGCCCGTCGCGGATTCCACGCGATCCCACTCGCCCAGTTGACCGATCATTGGCGCACCGGAGCGGCCCTCCCGCCAAAACCGGTCGTCCTCACCTTCGACGACGGCTTCGCCAACCTTCTTCCACACGCGGCGCCGATCCTTGCGGAACTCGGTTTTCGGGCGACCCTCTTCGTCGTTTCGCGCCGCTGCGGCGGCGTCAACGATTGGCCGCACCAATGCCCTTCCATCCCGCGGCTGAAGCTTCTTACCTGGGACGAGCTGCGCCAACTCTCCCGCCAAGGATTCGAAATCGGAGCTCACACCGCGACCCATCCGAGATTGACCGACCTTTCGGCTGCAGAGGCCCGCCGGGAGATTCATGAATCAAAAACCGACATCGAGCAACATCTCGACGTCCCGGTAACCACCTTCGCCTATCCGTTCGGCGCCCTCAACCCGGAAACAACGCGCTCGGTGGAGGAGCATTTCGCCGCCGCCGTCTCCGTCGAATTCCGCACGGCAAAAAAGTCCGACAATCTGCACGCCCTGCCGCGGCTGGACGTCTACTATTTTCGCAGCCCGCGGCTTTTCCGGCTGTTCGGGACCCTTCCCGGCCGCGTCTATCTGGCCCTCCGCGCCGCAGGACGCGCGGCGAGAGCCGGTCTGGCACGATGAAACCCGCCGCACCCTCTTCGCTGGCCTATTGTTGTCCCCGGTGCAAAGGGCTGGTGGCCGCGAACGCCGAATCCTACCTGTGCGAGTCTTGCCAGCAGACGTATCCCGTTGTGCTCGGGATTCCCGATTTTCGAGTGTTCCCCGACCCCTACATCTCGCTGGACGACGACCGTCGGAAAGCGCGGCGTATCGCGGAGTCGGGAGGGGACTTTCGCGCGCTGAACGAATTTTATTGGTCGATCACGCCCGAGGAGCCTCGAGACATGGCCGCGCGTTTTGTCGCGCAGGCGCTGGCCGGGGCGGAACGTGGTCGCCACTTGCTGAATACGCTTTCGGAAAACGAAGGGTTGCGCTTCGAGGGCGCCGCGATCCTCGACCTCGGCACCCGTACGGGCGGCCTTCTCCTGGCGGCCGCCGAGCGTACGGACCGGACCGCGGTCGGAATCGATATCGCCCTTCGTTGGTTAATCGTCGCCCGCCAGCGTATGCTGGAGGCCGGGCTGCCCTGCCAGCTCGTGTGTTGCTGCGCCGAATACCTTCCCTTTGTCGACGAAACGTTCGATCTCGTGGTAGCGGAAAACGTCCTCGAACACACCGCCCGCCAGCAACGGCTGGTGAAGGAAGCCCATCGGGTCACCCGGCCCGGCGGCACCTTCTTCACGAGCACATGGAATCGCCTGGCCGCGGCCCCGGAGCCTCACGTGCGATTGTGGGGCGTAGGCTGGTTGCCGCTGGCCTGGCGCAGGTCGTACGTCAAACGCTTGAAAGGAGTCAGCTACGATCACGTCCGGTTGATTTCCGCGTTCGAACTCAGACGGCTGACCCGCCAAGCCGGCTTTGCGGCAACCCGCATCATTCTCCCCGAATTTAGTCCGGCTCAGCTCGCGCAAGCCACCCCCGTTCAGCGCCGAATCCTGGGACTCTATCACCGACTAAAAGATCTCCCGGTGATCCGCTCCCTCCTCTTGGTCCTTGCCCCCGTGCTCCACCAGGTTGGCCGACGCGATGCAAACCGCGCCGAACCGCAACGGTAGGGCCCGACGGCCGCGCGGACCGCGTTCGACCTGCTCTCAAGTCGTCACGTGACGCTCCGCGATCAGCGAACGCACCAGCGAGAAATAACGATCGAGATGGACTTCGGGAGTCCAGAATCGCTCCACCGCCTGGCGAGCTTTCTCGCCGAGGGCGGCCCGCAACGCAGGCTCTGCACACAAACGCTCCATATGCTCCCGGCATTGGTCGGGAGTCTCGAAGACGCAGCCCGCGCCGCTTTTCTCGACCGTCTCGGCCAGTGCTCCGATTCTTCGCGAAATCACCGGCGTGCCTTGGGCAAAGGCCTCAACGGCGATCAAACCAAACGTTTCATAGCAAAGCGACGGAACCAGCACGGCCGTGGCGCCTCGGTAAAGGGCTCCTATCTCTCCTGAATGCACGGCGCCGAGAAATTCGATGTGGTCCATGCCCGCTGCCTGCTGCCGCAACTCCGGGGCGTAGTCGCCATTCCCCACGATGAGGAGATCCGCCGCGGAATAGCGTCTAAAAATCGAAATCAAATCCTGCACGCCTTTGAGTTTTTCGAGGCGCCCCACGAAGAGAAAATAAGGCCGGGACCGTCCGGAATGACTTGCGCGGCTCAATCCTGGGGACGCCCCGGGCAATGGCACGAAATGGGGGATCACTTCGATCCGCGTTTCCACTCCCTGAGCCTTGAGTTGAGCGGCCGCGAAATCGCTCGGTGCAATCAGGCAATTCACATGTCGCAGACACCGCCGGACAAGCCCCGTGTGACGCCACAATTGCAACGGCCGCCGGGAATGCAGGGTGCACCTGATGCACTTGCGATTGACGCACGCCTCTCGCTCGAAGGCGAACAGGACATGGGTCGGGCAGATCAACCAGTATTCATGCGACGTGTATAGTTTCGGCGCGCGTCCCAGTCGGAGGACGCCGGGGCCGCCCATGAGGGAAATGTTGTGAAAATGAATCACATCATAGTCGCCCTGCTCGAGAATCTTCCGGATTCGACGGCGATAGAGTCCCGGGCCGCCCAACTGATGCGAAATCAGCGATGTCGGCAGAGGCCACCGGCTCCGCAGACGGTGCAGGGTGACGTTGGGGTGATGCTCAAACGCGATCTCCGGTTCGGCCGGGTGTTTCAGACGATAGGCGTCGACGGAGTGAATGACATCCACCCGATGCCCAAGGGCGGCGAGCAATTGCACGAGTCGGTAAACAAACACGGCGTCACCGCCGAAATGGTACGGCGGATAAAACGTCGTCACCATGCAGAACCGCAGGGATCTACCTTCGTCCACGGGCGACTCCTTCCAGGACTGCAACGGTCTTGTCCGCTCCCGCTTTCCAGGAATAACTCTCGGCCCGATTAAGTCCGAGCGCGCGCAACCTGCTCCGAAGTCCGGCGTCCGCCAGCAGTCGACCAATGGCCTCAGCCATGTCGCTGGGCGACGCGGGGTCGAACAACAGTCCGGCCTCGCCTACGATCTCCGGGAGGGAGTTGCGGCGGCTCGCCGCGACCGGCAGTCCGCAGGCCATCGCCTCGATCACGGGGAGCCCAAACCCTTCGCTGAACGACGGCAAGACCAGCAGCGTGCTGCGGTTGCACAACACGACCAGGTCTTCGTCCGAAACGTAACCGGTAAAGGTCACGCGCGAACTCAGTCCCAGCGTGTCCGCCAGGGCGGAAACTTCGCGGTAACAACCGTAGAAACTGTCCTTCGCGTAGTCGCCCACCAACACCAGGTGCCAGGGCTGCGCCGGGACTTTCGCCATGGCCTGAAGAAGCCCCTGCAGGTTCTTGTGCGGACTGATACCCCCGACATAGAGCACCAGGGGCACCTCGGCCGGCAGCCCGAATTTCGCAAGCAACGGTCCTGCCGCCGCGACGGCTTCCCGATCGAGCACCCGGAAACAAGGGTCCGGCCCTTCGCTGACGACTTCGATTTCGGCTGCGGCCAGTCCGAACACGTTCGATAACTGCAGCCGGGCATCCTCTGAGACGGTCACGATCTTCCGCGCCTGCCGGCGCGCGAGCCAGCTCTTCAGGCCCCAAAACAGACGCGAGCGCCACCCCGGGAAGATAAATCCCGGATGCTGCTCCGCGATCGCGTCGTGAAAGACCACGACGGCAGGCGTGCGATTGAGCAGCGGATAGTACGAATAGTTGGTCGGAAAGAAAAAGGCGTCGCACTCCACCCGCGACGCAGCGCGAGCCATCCGCCACAGATCGCCGAGAGGACGCGAGCCGTCAGCCGAGGCCGCTTCGGTCGGCTGCAGACGGGTTTTCACGACCTCCAGCTTTGCGCCCGGCGGGAATTTCCCTTCCGCCGCCGTGACCTGGTCGGCCACCAGCACGAATTCATGCTCGGGATGGCGCTCGACCATCGTCGATACGAGCATACGGGTAAACCGGCCGTAGCCGCGGCGGTTCGCCCACGTGCAGGCTTCGATGGCGAAACGCATTTTAGCCCCTTGCCTCCGCCGGCGTCGCGACCCGCGTGGGCAAGCGTCGGAAGTAACCGACCGCCTCTCCCCACGACCACGCGCCAAGGAGAAGCAGCAACGACGGCAGCGCCGCAATGAGCTTCGCCGCACGATCAGGGCGTCGCGACAAAGTCAGGCGCAGGATGCGAAGGAGCAAGACGACGGACACAGCCGGCGCGGCCGCCGCCCAAAGGATCCGTTTCCACTTTGGAGAGGTGGACTGTCGGAACTGCCCGAAATGAATTCCGCCGGTGAAAAGGTGATTCATCGCTTCGGCGAAACCCATTCGCAGCCGGCTCCTGACGGGCGCCTCCGCGACCAAATGAAGCTTCTCGCCCTCGCGAAGAAGAAGTCCGCTCACATCCGTCTCATAGAATTCCTGCGCCCAAATATCCCGGGTTCGCACCAGAAGCGCCCGATCGTAGGCCATGTTGACCCCGGAAAGGATCGCGGTGGGACCGCCCTGCATCGGCGGCATGTAAATCCCATACTCGACCAGATAAAGCGCCCAATCGTACGGCGTCGCCGGTTCGTCGTTGTCGATGGCGCCGCCCACGATTCCATGGCCTTCCGCGCGCGCGGCTTGGAAGGCGCCGGCCCAGCCCGGCTCGACCATGGAATGATCTTCCAACAATGCGACCACCCCGCCGCGCGCCGAAATTACGCCCAGTGTCCGAAGCACGAAAACGCTCGCATCGCGTGGGCCTCGAATAAAACGGATCCCCGGGTAAAGCGGGGTCAATTCGGCCGCCAGATCGGAAAGGCCGCGATAAGCCACCACGATTTCGCTCTCCAAAGCGTTGCGGCTCGGGTCGCGAACCAGGCTGTCGAGGCAGCGCACCAAGGCGTCGCGCCCCGACCACGAGGCGACCACGATCGAAAAGGGAATCGAAGGTTCTGCCGCAAAAGCACTCATTCGACGCGGGCGAGGCTTTCGCCGGGACCGGCCAGGGCGCCGACGGCCTCGCCCCAAGCCCAGCTCAGTAGGAAAATGCCAATGAAAGGAACCGCCTGCACGAATTCCTTCAGCCGACGGCGCTTCTGCCGCAGGATCGAGGCCATGCGCAACAGCAGCAGCGGCGGCAGCAAGGGAGTGGCGGCGGCATACACGAAGCGGCGCAGAAGCGGGGCGCCCTGGAGGCGCATGCCCGCGAACGAACGCGAATAGTGATACCGCTGCGACATGAAATAGCCGAAGCCGAATTCACGCTTGTGGGAGACGGTCATCTCGGGGTCGCAGAAAAAGGCGACGCCTTCCTCGGACAGTCGTCGATGGATGAAGGACTCCCATACCTCGCGTTTCAATTCCGGGCCCACCCGCTCGAGCGCCTTGCGGTCATACACGGCGCAGTTGCCGGGGATCTCCACGCCCACGCCGCCCCGCACCGGCGGCATGAAGCGGGCGTATTCACAAAAGAATACCGCCCAATCGATCACCCGCTCGACCGCTCCGTTCTCTACCCCGCTGCCGATGGCTTGATGGCCCGCCTCGTGGGCGCGACGGATCGATTCGAACCAGGTCGACGGCACATTGCAGTGATCCTCGAGGATGGCGATCATGCGGCCGCGCGCGTCCGCCATCCCCTGGGCGCGAAGCTTGGGGATCGAGGGTTTTCCCTCCACGCCAATGACACGCACTTCGGATTGGGGAAACCGGCGCGCGATTTCCTGGCGAACCGCCGCTCCACAGCGGTCGAGGACGAGGATTTCGTAAGGAATGCCGCCCTGCTGGGCGGTCAGGGCCTCGAGGCAGGCGCCGATCCACGGAAAACCGTTCACCGACGCGATCACGACCGAGATGAACGGATCCGAGGCTGACGGGAACGGCTCTGAAGAGGCAGTCATGGGAAAGACTTTATCGGCAGCGTGCCGGACGCCTTTCCGGAGCCCCGTCCCGCCACGTACCCTGCTGCTTCCCCCAGCGCCCAGGCCAGGATGAACAAGCAAAGTGGCGCGCTGGACCACACGAAGGCCGGCAGCAAGCGAGGGCGCCGACGCAGCCTCGAGGCGATTTTGAGGAACAGAATGAAAGGCACGAGAGGCGAGCCTAAGATCGCAGTCAGGCGGAACCAAGCCGATTTGCCGACGAGCCGATCGCGCCCGTACTGCAGCCCATGATGCCAGCGTTGTCCCACAAACGGCCAAAAACCGAATGACGATGTTTGGCGCACAGCAATCGACGGGATAAAAACGAGCTGCTCGCCCTTGGCCCGCACACGCTGGTGAAAGATGGGCTCCCAGAATCCTTCTTGCCACGTGTCGGCGTGCTCGATCAACGCACCGCGTTTGTAGGAGGCATTGTCGGCCGCGAGGTCGGAAGCCGGCTGCTCCGCCCCATACTGGAAATCGTGGCTGTACCGCAGCAGATAGGTCGCCCAGGCGATAGGACCGGCGCCGGACGGCGGATCGATGCGACCTCCAATTCCCACCGCCGGAGAACGTGCATGCGCGGCGCGAATCTGCGCGACCCAATCGGAACTCGGCAGAAAGTGCGACGTGGTGGTGGCGATCAATTCCGACTCGCAAGCCAGCATCCCGCGCGCCCACAGATGAGGGATCAGCGCATCGGCGCCCAATCGGGACCATTTCACGCGGGGAAAACGCGCGATGAAATCGGGCGGCACCTCAACGGTAGTCACGGCGACTACGTCGACCTGGTCGTCGGCCTGGGCCACGACCGCGTCGAGAAACTCGCGAAGACCGTCGAGACCCGGCCACGCGGCCACGACGACGGCAACTGAGCGGTCGCTGGACGCCTCCTTCACCGGATCAAGCCCTGGCGGGTTTACGCGCGGCCACGAAAAGCGCGGCGTAGCGGTAGATCAACTCGCCGCCGCGGGCCTGCACCGCTTGGCACCGGGAGAAAAACTCCTCTTTCACCGCCTGCAGCTGGCCGGGCGTGGCGTGGGTCAGACGCTTTCGGGCGAAACTGGAGAACGTCGTCTGAAGCTCCCAAAAATCCTCGATCGTGTTCAAGGTCGGACGGCAGCCCCTCCACGTAGTCACCACATCCTCCAGCCCGACGTCGCTCATCATCCGGGGAAGGTAAGTGCCAGCGTGGGTGCGCGAGCGGCTGATCTCAGAGGTTTCCACCTCCCCTTTCGAGGGAATATGGCGTGCGCAGATTTCGTCGATCAAGCGGGGC
>CAZJLP010000010.1:80692-99777 GCA_964546955.1 uncultured Opitutaceae bacterium
AGCAACCGGCCCCGGGCGCGCGCCACGACTTCCAAACCGCGGGCGAGCGCATGGCGCGCTTGCGAGGCGGAAAAGGGCGCCGGAGAGCTACCCACACCGACGACAACGCGACCGCCGGGGCGGAGGACGCGGGCCATCTGGGCGATGGCCGCTTCGGGATGAGGAAAATGCATGAGGCCGAAAAGCGAGAGCACCACATCAAAGGACTCATCCGGAAACTCGAGGGCCTCGGCATCCGCGCGCACAAACGTAATCGACGCTCCCGCCGCGGCGGCGTTCCGGCGCGCCTTGTCCAACATGCCGGTCGAAAGATCGGCCGCGACGATGTCGCAGCCTGGAGCGAGATGCGCGGCGGCCAAAGCGACGATCCCCGTGCCCGTCGCGACATCCAGGACGCGGTCTCGCGCCGCCACTTTCCCAAGCCCGACGATATGATCCGCGAGCACGGAGGTATACTTCTCCGTAAAGCGGTCGTAGGCTTCGGTGACGGCATCGTAACTCGACGCGTCCCGCAATTTGAAGTCTTCGGCGTTCAAGGAAGGTTCAGACATGAGAAGGGGACGATTCGCAGCGGGTACCGCGAGAGCACAGGGCCGGATGGCGCCAACCGCTATTGCAAAACGGTCGGCCGCCGGGCGGTAGCAACACGGGCGAGCGCGGCGGCCGGCGCGGCTTGAAGCAGATTCAACGCAGCATCACCGATTGCTGCGGCAGGCACCTGCGTGATACAGAACGCCTCGGATTTGCGGCAGCTCCAATCGCAGCCGAAGCACTCCATCGGAGCGGTAAGCCAAACTTGCCGCGCGGAACGCTTCCACGGTGCAAAAATTCCGTAGTGCCCTCCCCCTATTACGATCACCGCCGGACGATCGAGGGCGGCGGCCAGATGGGCGCCGGCGCTTTCCGTCGCAATGACCAGCGAAGCCGTGGCGACCAATTCGCGAAACGCTTCGAACGTCGGGCTGGCGGCGAGACCGATCTGCACCACCCCGGCCGAGCGAGCCTGCGCGGCGAGCGACTCCAGGGCGGCGGTTTGATCGGCGGAACCCGCCAGGCGAATCTGCCAGGGTTCGATTTCCTGGATTCTCTTTAGCGCCGCGATCAGCGTCTTCGCGGGCAGCGTCCGGATCGACTGTGTGCCCAGGGGAGAGACGAGGATGAACGGTTCGTTCGGGGGCGTCACTTCGTCGGCCAGAGCGGGCAAAATCTCGGAGGTGGGTACGCCGCGGCCGAAAACCTGGCCGAGCAACAAGCGGTGCCGTTCCAATTCGCTGCAACTTCCTTCCCTCAGTGCCTGGGCGCTATTCGTAGCCTCGTTCGGCACCTCGACGCTGAATTCGTAGTCGGGAAAGTTCTTCTCGATTTCGAGCTGGCAGCGCAGATCGTTCTCAAAGCCATAGGTGCGCTTGGCCCTGATCCAAGACAGCGCGATGGTGTGATTCACCGCGCGCTGATGTCGAAGACAGATGAGATTGTCCGCCGACACGCCGCCGAACCGCCACTTGTCGACAATCGCCTTCGGCGCGAAATCCCGCAAAAGCCGTCCGGGAAAACCGCGCACGACCTCGACTTCGCATTCGGGAAATTCCTGCCGAGCCAGAGCGGCCGCGTGGGGAGATACGACCAGCAGGCAATTGTCGCCTCCAAAATGCTCGACCAGACGGCGGATGGCGGAGATCGCGAGCACGAAATCGCCGATGCGGTCCACTTTGAAAATGACCGCCGCGTAGTGCCTTTTGGTCAGAGCGGGGCCGGGGCCCCAGAGAGTCTTTACCACGCGCTCCCGGAACCAACCGGAAAGCAACGTGCCCTTGCGGGTGACGGACATGCCGCGTGAGAAGCATTTCGCGACCAACGTGGACGGAGAGGTCGCGGCCATCCGCGCCGCCGCCCAGGCCTTGTACCCTGTTCGGATCGTCCGGATACGGGCGCGGCGCCCCACCGGAAGACCCGAAAGATGCCGCCGAAAGACGCTCCTTTTTTGGGCCCGCAGTCCATCGCTCTGCATCGCGAGCGCGGTCTTGGAAGCGCCATGCAGGCAAAAAATCGCCCACGTCTTGGGCACGTACTGCGGTTTGATCAGGGCAAACGCACGGAGCAGAAAATCCACATCCATCGTCTGGTGATCCTCGACGTCGAAGCCGCCCGCGGCGTCGTGCAGCGATTTGTGATAGAAATAGGCGGCCGGATTGATCGGATAAATCGATCCGGGGCGGGCGATCAGGATCGAATCGACGTCCAGGCACTGAGGCGTCGAGACGTAGAGGCGGTTACGGTCGCCATCCAGGACCTCGCAGTTGCCCACGACCATGGCGGGTTCTGGCTGCAACTCCAGCAACGACAGGGCTTCCGCTATCGTGCCCGGACAGTACTCGTCATCGACATTGAGAAAGGAAATGGCACGGCCCCGCGCCAGCGCCAGACCCCGATTCATCGCATCGGACTGCCCCCGATCGCGCGCGCTCACTAAACGGACGTGTGGATGCGACTTCGCGTACGCGCGAACAATCTCGCACGTTGCGTCAGTGGAGGCCCCGTCCACTATCAGATGCTCGATGCCCTCCACGCCCTGCGACAACACGTTCTCCAAGCACTTTTGGATAAACCGCGCCCCATTGAAGACGGGCGTGATGACAGTGAGGCGCATGGTGTGTTTTCGGAGCGTGCTATCGGATAAATTCCCTAGACTTTTTGCAAGTCCTATTCAATATTTTTAGTCTACGTGCCTTGCCACCCAACTCGCTCTCCATGAAGAAACTATCACTTGCCGTCGTCGGCGCCGGGCCTGCGGGGCTCACGGCCGCCTTCGAGGCACAATCGGCTGGAATCCAAACAATCGTTTTTGAGAAGGATCCGACATACGTGGGGGGCATATCGCGCACCGTCTGTCATAATGGATACCGATTCGACATCGGCGGTCACAGGTTTTTTAGCAAAAGCCGCGAAGTGACCGAATGGTGGAAGCGGCGCTTGCCAGACGATTTCATCCAAGTGAGGCGCATGTCCCGGATTTTTTACCGCGGCAAATACTTCGATTACCCCCTCAAACCCTGGAACGCACTCAGCGGCCTCGGACTGTTCACCAGCTTTGCTTGTGTCTGCAGCTACGGCTGGGCGCGGCTCTTTCCGACGAAACCCGAAAAATCGTTCGCCGACTGGGTGAGCAATCGCTTCGGAAAGCGCCTTTTCAACATCTTCTTCAAGACCTATACGGAAAAAGTTTGGGGCATCCCGACAACCGCCCTCAGCGCGGACTGGGCCGCACAGCGGATCAAGGGCCTATCGCTCTCGAAAGCCATTCTCAACGCCTTCCGCGGCAAGCAAAAGTCGGGCGGAAACGCCGTGATCAAGACGTTGATCGACACGTTCGAGTACCCGCGTTTTGGCCCGGGTCAGATGTGGGAAAAAACGACCAGCGACATTGTCGCGGCCGGCGGCCAGGTTGAGATGGGGACGCGGGTCACGAAAATCCTGCGCAGCGACCATCGCATCACGGGGATCGAAGTGACGGACCAGAAAGGCCAGTCGCGTGTCGTCTCGGCCGACAACTACGTCGTCTCGATGCCGCTCCAGGAAACGGTCCTGGCCTTCGACCCACCCCTCCCCGAGCCGGTCCGAATCGCGGCAAAAGGCCTCAGTTACCGGGATTTCCTCACTGTCGCGCTCGTGGTCGAGGGAGAAAACCCATTCCCCGACAACTGGATTTATATCCACGATCCGGCGGTCAAACTCGGGCGCATTCAGAATTTCAAAAACTGGAGTGAAGCGATGATTGGCCGGGCCGGCACGACCTGCTTGGGCCTGGAATATTTCTGCTTCGAAGGCGACGGTTTGTGGTCGATGCCCGACGCCGAGTTGATCGAACTCGGCAAACGCGAGGTGGTGCAGTTAGGACTGGTGCAAGCCGACAAGATCCGCGAAGGCTCCGTCGTGCGCATCGAGAAAGCGTATCCAGTCTACGACGCCACCTACCAGCAGCACGTGGACACCATCCGCGATGCGCTCGCGCTCCATGCCACCAACCTCCAGGTGGTCGGCCGCAATGGCATGCACAAATACAATAATCAGGATCACTCCATGATGACCGCGCTGCTCGCGGTGAAGAACCTCAAGGGCGAGTCCTACAATCTCTGGAACGTGAACGGCGACGCCGAATACCACGAAGAAGTAAAAGGCGACGATCAAACCGGCCGCCAAGCCCCGACCTTGGCTTCGCGCACCGGCTAGACCGGCACATGTTCTCGTCAGCAGTTCGTTAGTAGCGGCGAGCGCCAGCGAGTCGATACCGCTTCTTGCTTTCGCCTTCCCGGAATTGTGCCACCCTCTATCGCGTGATCGCCCGCCTCCTCATCGCTTCGATTCTCCCTGCATTGCTCGCTCTCCCCGGCTTGGCCTCCGATTCTAAAACCGCTTTCGATTTCGAGGACTACAAAGCGAAGGCCATCGTCCGCCTGACTCAGCTCAGCGCGAGCCACGACGCTGTTTGGAACATGGGAAAGGCTGAACGCTGGGACGCCGATCAGGAAAACGGCATACTTCGATGGACCTTCGGCGACGGGACTAGGGTCGAAGCGGAGTACCAAGTCGTCGGCACCTACAATCCCGAGACCGAAACGTTTCACTGGTCCTGGGATGACCGCACGCTCCCAAACCGCCTGACAGCCGACGCGGCCAAGGTGAAGAGCTTCGGCGAAAGCCATAAAATCGCAGCGCTGACCACCGCAAAACTCACGTTCGCCGAGGAAGAAGCGTGGGAACTCGCGGCATTGACGGTAAAGCTCAACGAGCGAAAAGGCCTTTACCGCGGCAAGCGCGGTCCGATCGCTGTCTTCATGAGTTTTGACGATGTGAAGATCTTCAAGCCTCAGAAGACTGCGCGGTAAACCTCCCTCCTCTTCGCGCCGGTTCCGGGGGCGGTCCACCTGGATCATCCTCGCCGAAATTCCGTTCTCTTCTCGGCCGAAGAATCTGAAACAAGGTTGCGAGCCGCAGCGGCCGGGGGCGCTCTTGCATCTTTTCCGCGGATGGTCCGTCATACACTCGGCACTCGTCATACTGCTTGTCCCCGTGCTGCCGTCCCGCAACACCTCCCTGAAAGGCTCCACTATGCACGTCTCTCTCGCCGCACTTAGTCGTGGTCTAGTCGCCGCTGTCGTTAGTTCAATCATCCTCTTGTCATCCTCAGACGGACAGACGGTGGAAGCGTCGGCACCGACCCGGCGCGCGACGATCACCTTGGAGAACACGCCCGGACTCGCTGCGCTGGGCTCGTCGATCGTGAAGCTGCTCGAGACGGGCAATGTGCAGGAGTTTGTCTCGACGCTCAATCCGACCGCGGAAGATAGGGCGATCGGAGCGCCCGCCGATGCGGGCCCAGATCGCACGGCGGAAGCGGTGGCGCGAAAGGCAAAATCGCTCACGAGAAACGCGGAGCATCTCCTCAGCGTCGCTCGAAAACTCGGGCTTGATCCCGGGCGCATGCGGTACGCGCTGAAAACCGTGACTTCGTCTTCGCGCGCTTCCCGGATCCTATCGGTCGACGGTCGGGAGGTAAGACTGCCCGTTCTGATCACGGCTCAAGTCGTGCTCACCGGCGAGCCCATCGGCGATGCGTCGACCAATCCTGCTCTTCGGGGAGACTACGAGTTTAGTATCAGCAACTCGGTGGAATATCCCGCGGGATGGCGGCTCGATGACGGAGTGCGCTGGGTGAACTTCCCGAAGAGCATCGAAGCCGAGGCCGTGCGTGCCGATCTCGCCCTGGCGAACAAGGTGGCGAGTGGATTGCGCTCCAGCGCTCAACGCGGGCTCAGCGGTCCGGACGACGAGGCGCTGGTCACTTTGGGCCACACGTTCGTCGAGATGCTGCAGAAACGCACCTATGACGTTTTTGTTCGCGCCGCGACGCTTTCGACCGATGAGACGCGCGCCTTATTGGCACGCGGTGCCTCCACTCCTCCCGAGAAAGCAAAAGAAGTGTCGGACAAGATGAGCGCGGGAGCCGAGGCGGGCGCGCGCGCGCTGGTCGACGCCGTAGAGCGGCTGGGAGTCGATCTTTCGAAGGCAAAAATCGCGGTGAACCAAGTCAGCGTGAACCGGCCATCGTTTACGCACTTCGGAGAGACCGACGGGATCCTCGGGCGTCCGCTTCGGATTAGTCTGAGCATCGCATCAGAGGAGATGACCCCGGCTGGAAACCCCGTGGCCGGTGATTATGTGATTTTGCTTAGTCAAGCGATGCGGACGAACGGGAAATGGGTCCTCGTGGACGACAAGATGCGCTGGGAGAAATTCCCCGACAAATTACTTTCCGACAAGGACCGCCAGGCATTGGAACTCGAGAACTATGTCGCGCAGCACCGGAAACTCCCTCCAAAAACAATCGCTCCGGATGTCGAGATGACGCGGCTGAGCGACCACACCCCGGTCAAACTATCGAGTTTCCGCGGCAAGGTTGTCATTCTCGAATTCTGGGCAACGTGGTGCGGGCCGTGTCAGGAGCCCATGGCAAAATTGCAGCACGCCCTAGCGGACCATCCCAATTGGAAAGACCGCGTGGAGATCATCGCGCTCAGCATCGACGAAAACGCGAAGCTGGCGATCGATCATCTGGAAAAGAAGAATTGGACCTCCACCACAAATCTGTGGGCAGGAAAGGGCGGCTTCCGCTCCCCCGCTCCCCGCGACTATCGTGTTTCCGGCATCCCCACCGTCTACGTCATCGACCGCGACGGCGTCATCCTCGACGCCGGCCATCCTATGTCACTCGACGTTGCCGGCATAGTCGACAAAGCGCTCAAGTGATCGCCCCCGATCGAGAATCCACCTGGCCGCACCCCATGGGCTAGTTGGCCCCCTCCATAGGAGCTAATTCTTTCCGAAGGATTCTGAACCGGCTGTCGTGTATCGTAATGAACACGAAATCCGATCACCTCTATCTCATGAGCCGTTTCATCACCCTTTTGCTCGCGCTAAGCCTCGCTTCGCTCGCTGCCGGCCAAACGAAGTCTGAGCCTGCCACGCCGCCTCCCAACGAAGTGCCCAAACCCAAAAGTTCGAGATTTAGTCTTGATTTCCCCGGGGGCACGCCGCGAGAGCTGGTCGGCTATATTGAGAAAAGTATGGGACGAACGATCAATGCGATCATTCCAGAAGAGCATGCTGATGTACGGCTCCCGGCCTTACGGATGCAGAACGTGACGCTCGGTGCCTTGTTCCAGGGTCTGCACGAAGCGTCTTTAGCACGACGCGCGCATGCTCTGGATGGAAAGGTGATATATCGCGACGACCAGATGGGGTTCAGATCAGCAAGTACTCACCTCGAAGACGACGCCGTGTGGTTTTTCGTCCGGTCAAATTTCACGGAGGTTACACCGCGGATTTGCCGATTTTATCCTCTAAACGAGTATCTCGCCGGCGGCCTGACCGTCGACGACATCACCACGGCGATCCAAACCGCTTGGAAAATGCTGGGCGAGGGTGAAACCCCAACCCTGAGCTTTCATAAGGAAACGAAAGTTTTGATCGCGGTCGGCAATCAATCGAAACTCGACACAATAAACGAAGCGCTGAGGTCACTTGAAGAGTACAAACTCAAAGCCAGGGCCGCGGCTGCCGCTCGCCCCGAATCTAAAACCAAGCAGTAGCGGACTATAACTAAAACTGCTTGGACCTCGAGCGCACCAGTGATCGTGGTGAAGCCAAGGACAGGCACGCCGCTGCCAAAATTGAGGTCGCTTCTCTCACGCGACGTCTCACCCAGAACGATGAAGCGGCGTATCGAGAATTCTACCACGCATGGTCGGGCCGTCTCTGGCGGTACCTGGTGGTGGCGACCCACGGCGACGAACATCTCGCTCGCGACGCCCTGCAAGCGACGATGCTCAGAGTCGTTCGATACATCCGTGTGTTTCATGACGGCGACACCTTCTGGAGCTGGCTCACGGTACTGGCTCGAACCGCACTGGCTGACCAACGAAAGACCCAAAGCCGCTACCGCGCATTCTTGGAGCGGCTCGGTCTCTTTGTGGAAACGGCGCATTTCGCCTCCGACGGAATCATCTCAGACCGGCATGAGCGGCTCCACGAACTTCTGGTTTCGGCCGTTGCCAATCTGCCATCGGAAGAACGGGAGCTCATTGAAAGCAAATATTACCGCGGCCAGAGTGTGCGCGCTCTCGCAGAGCATCTCCATCTCTCGGAAAAGACGGTGGAATCCCGGCTCACTCGTCTGAGACAGAAACTGAAAGACACTGTCTTTTCCGCATTGCGCCATGAACCGCGAACCTGACGAAAACCGCCTGCTAGAGGACATCTTTGCAGAGGCTATTCCTCCGGACGTTCATGTTAGCGTCCTCGGCGCGACTCTCGCTGCCGTGCAAAGCAAGAAACGCGGTCGGAACGTGCGCCGGGGCGCTCTGGCTGGGGTCGCGGTGGTGCTAGGAGTATGCGCAGCGTTCCTTACGCTGAGTCGGCCGTCGATCCCGCCTTCATCCCTTGCGCACGCGGTAATCACAACGATCCCTCTTCCTTCCACACAGATCGTTCAGACCACGCCTCTTCCTGTCGACCAAGTCGTTTCCTCGGCAAGCAGCCTGGCAACCACTATCACCACCGTCCCGGGCGGGTATAGCATCATCAATGATGTGGAACTCCTAGCTCTCGCCGAACCGCGCCCAGCAGCGATTGTGCGCATGAACGGCACGGCGCGTTTGCTTTTTCTCGACGACACCGATGCTCCCGGAGCACCGAACTAGGTTCGCTCGAACTGGCGAGAGATAGTGGAGCATCAAGTCTGCGGGTGGAGCCCGATCTCCGAGCGGGCTGTTGGACGTCGTTTGCGGTGGGCGATGATACTCCGATCAACCTGCCGAGACGGTAGGTTCCACCTTGTTGCGTTTGATCGCGGCTAGGCAGCCGCGCGAATCTTACCGTTTTTTTGCGTTCACGTTCCTTGCTCAGTTGCGCGATTAACGGTCAAGTCGTTCCTCGATCTACAGCAAGCGCAAATCCTTGGGTTTACTTTTCAATGTCAGGGATTTCACTTGTAAGGAGTGTCAAGCCGTGTGCGTCAGGGTGGGAACCGTGCAATTACCCTTTTTTTGAGTGCTCGCGTTAATCCGAACTTCATCTGACCTCTGCGGGCCGGGCGAGTTGTCGACGACCTGGGACAACCGGCTGGTGGTCCTTTCGATCGTCTTCGCGATCGCGGGTTCTTACCTCGCGATGGATTTTGGGGGCCGGATGAAATCCACCGCCAACCGGCAGCGGCGCCGCCAGTGGTTTCTCAGCGGTGCCGCGATGATGGGTTTGGCCATCTGGTCGATGCATTTTGTCGGCATGCTCGCACTCAAGATGCCGACGCGGGTCACCTACGACGGCTCGTTCAGCGCCATGTCCATTCTGGCGGCAGCCATCGGGGCGGGCCTCGCCTTCGGCATCATGAATCGCCAGACCGTCGGCTGGTTTCATCTGACCGTGGGCAGCACCGCGATGGGAATCGCCATCGCCAGCATGCATTACATCGGCATGGCCTCGATGCAGATGCCCGCCCAGATCAGATACGAGCCGGGCCTTTTCATAGCCTCGGTTGTGGTCGCGATCATCGCTTCCGCCGGCGCTCTCGCCCTCGCTTATATTCTCAAGACGCCCAAAGGTGCGCTCTTTTGGCCCAAAGCGGGCAGCGCCGTGATCATGGGGCTCGCGATCGCCGGCATGCACTACATTGGCATGGCGGCGGCATGCTACTTGCCCACCGCCGCGGCCGGCGACGCCCAACCCGGCGAGCCGACCGTGGGCGGGCTATCGCTGCGGGATATCCTCATCGGCGCCGGCGCCCTTTTCGGTTTCGCCCTGCTCGTGCTCAACTCCTATACCGCCCTGGAAAGGCAGCGCGCGCTCGACTCGTATACACAGCTCAATGAAGAGCTGGAACGAAAGGTGCGGGAGCGCACCGCTCAGTTGGAGGCCTCCAACCGCGAACTCTCCGCTTTTTCCTATACCGTATCGCACGATCTGCGCGCGCCCCTGCGGGCGATGGCGGGGTTCAGCCAGCTCTTGCTGGAAGGCCAGGGTAGCCGGCTCGACCAGACAGCCCGGGACCATCTCGAACGTATCCGTAATGGCACGACGCGGCTCGGTCAACTCATCGACGGGCTGCTGGCCCTGTCCCGGGTCACCCAGAGCGCACTGTCGCAGCAAATGGTCGATGTGAGCGCCTTGGCCGCGCAGACCTGCACGGAGCTGCGCGCAGCGGAACCGAACCGCGACGTCACCGCCACGATTCAACTCGGCTTGAAAGCCTACGTGGACCCCCGGCTGATCACCTCGGTCCTGCAAAACCTGCTCGGCAACGCCTGGAAGTTCACCGCCCGGCAGAAGAATCCACACGTCGAGTTCGGCGGGCAGGAAAAGAACGGGTTCACCTGCTTTTTCGTGCGGGACAACGGCGTGGGTTTCGACATGGCTTATGCGCACAAACTCTTCGGGGTTTTCGAACGATTGCATCACGCCAGCGATTTCCCCGGCACCGGCATCGGTCTCGCCACTGTCAAACGGATCGTCGAGCGCCACGGCGGCAAGATCTGGGCCGAAGCGGGAATTGGGCGCGGCGCCACCATCTACTTTACACTGCCTTCTTCATGAACAAACAACGTCCGATCCTGCTGGTGGAAGACAATCCCGACGATGCCGAATTGGTCCGGCTGGCCTTCGAGCGCAACGGGATCGCAAACCCCTTGATCGTCAAACGAGATGGGGTCGAGGCGCTGGAATTTCTTTTCAATCCCGAAAACCAGACTTTGCCCGCGGCCAGCCTGCCTCAGGTCGCGATCCTCGATTTGAAACTGCCTCGGGTGAGCGGCCTCGAAGTATTGCAGCGAATCCGCGCCGCGGAGGGCACGCGCACGCTGCCGGTCGTGATCCTGACGTCGTCGAATCAACAATCCGATGTACTCGAAGCCTATCGTTTGGGAGCCAACGCGTATGTCTGCAAGCCCGTCGACTTCAACAACTACGTCCCGACGCTGGCTCGCCTCGGCCTGTTTTGGCTGACGGTCGAGCACCCCAGCGATCACGCCTAGCGGCGATCGCCCGCGGGGCCTCCCTGCCCCTGCCCGGTGCTGCAAATCAGGCACAGGACGAACCGAAAGACTGTGGGGCGGTCCAATATTCCACGAGCGCGGAGAGGCTCGCCGTCCACGATGAAAAGCCCGGATGCCCACGGTGCCGGATTTGCTCCTGTTCTAGACCCCCTTCGCTACAGCGGGCTTTCCGATGATCCCTGGGAGGCGCCCGCTCTTTTGCGCGACCTCATGCCTTCGGGAGCGCGCGTGCTCGATGTGGGATGCGGCTGCGGGCCATCGACGATCGTGGCGAATTACGGCAAAGGAAATGACGTGTCCGCACTCGAGCCCGATCCGGACCGCTGCGCCGCCGCCCGGGCACGAGGCATCGATGTGACGCAGGGATATCTCACCGCGCAATACTTGGCCGAGCACGGGTCCTTCGATGTCATCATGTTCGCCGACGTGCTCGAACATGTCGCCGATCCGGCCGCGTTGCTCAATCTGGCGCTGACGGCCCTGCGGCCTGGAGGGTGCCTTCTGATTTCCGTCCCCAATGTCGCCCATTGGACCGTGCGCCTAGGGCTGTTTTTCGGAAACTTCGATTACGCATCCTCCGGCATCCGAGATGCCACCCACCTCCGCTGGTTTACTCGGAAAACGCTGAAGCAACTGCTCGCGAGCGTGGGCTTGGAGGTCATCGCCGCAAGATCCAGCTCCGGCTTGTACACCCCCGACTACGACATCTTCCCCTGGAATCGGCTGCCGTGGAAACTTCGCTACAAACTCGTACACGCAGGCACCCGCTTTTTGCCGCTCCTATTCGGCTGCCAGCATGTCGTCAAAGCGCGCCGCGCGAGCGAGGGCGGTCGGACGTAGCAGAGCAGTTGGGGGCAACTTACGAAGCGTGTCGGGCTTTTGTGCCATGGGAAATCGTTCTCATTCTCTTACTCCTACTCATTCTCGATCCCAGCGTCGCGATCTCACGGTTAATGACGCCGCGAGGAGATGCGATGTCGGTGGGGACGAGAATGAGTAAGAGTAGGAGAACGAGAACGATGGCGGTGGGTGGGAATCGTTCTGTGCGCACCGCCCTCCCACTAGTTTTGGGGGGTACCCGGCGGATCGAAATTGGGCTAGGTTGGGCTGTCTCGGTCCGATGTCCCTTACCATCGGATCGAGACGCGCTGGCGCGACGCAACGCTTCCCCGCGGGATTCGCGCGAGGGCCCTTCACCCCGAAGCGGCTCTCCTAATTCAACCCCTACAGTACCCATGATCGGTCATATCCGTTCACTCGCGGCGCTTGCCGCCGCTCCCCTCGTGTTCGCGTCCGCGCTTTCGGCCTCCGTCATCTGGGACGGCGATGCCTCGCGCGGCACCGGCATCTTCAAAGCTTCCGGCACCGGAAATGTCGAAGGATCGTCCACCCTCACCGCCGTCGACGATTCGTCGCAGGGTCGAGTCTGGCGCTACCACAAGCCGAGCGGCAGCAACCGTTGCGAAACTCACGGATGCCGCAACGGCTCCACGAACGTCGTGTTCTCGAACGGCAATTTGTATTATCTCGGCTGGCGCAACAAGATCACCAGCACGACCAACAACAACGCGATGTTCCAGTGGAAGGCGTATGGATCGAACATGACCCAGAACTTTCCGCTCGTCCTCAAAATGGTGAGCGGGCAGATGCGCCTGCAATACACGCCTCCCGGCGGCAACTCAGTGTACATCTGGTCGCGCACGATCTCGGCGAACCAATGGAATCACCAGGTGCTCGCGATCCGTGTGTCGACTTCGGCTTCCACTGGCTACGTCGAATTCTGGTTCAACGGCGCGAAACAGACCTTCACCAATGGTTCTCAGCGCTACATGTGCCGCACCCTTGACGCGGAGCACTGCTGCCCGAAATGGGGCATTTACGGTGCCAGCAGCTCCTCGATCACCAACTATATCGATGGACTGAAGGTCGGTACGACCTACGGCGACGTCGATTGATAAACCCACACGACGCGCACGCGGAGTTCTCCCCTCCGCGTGCGCGCTCGCTTTTTGCCAGGCACGGCGCCGTTCGCGCGGCGCCGTCCAATCGCGCCCCTCCAGATCCCCGGCCATGAATCGCAGCCTGATCGGTCTCCTTGCTTCCGCCGCGGCCGCGGGCGCGGTTCTTTGGCAGCGTCCGTCCCCCTTTCTGCGCGCACAAACGGCGGATCATGCGCACTCCGGGTCGTGCGATTGCGGACACGAAGCAGAGAACGCGGTGGTCACACCGAAACAGCCGCTTAAGGAAAGTCCCAAAACTGACGTCAAACCGAGTGAGGTGGCGAACTGGACGTCCGAGCTTCAGGCGCGCCTGACCGCGGGGGAAGCGCCCGCCGACTTGCACAGCCTTCTCGTCGACCTGGTTGGTCGCGGCGGCGAACGCGCCATGGAAGCGGCACTGAGCGCGGGGCGCGATCCTCACGAGCGACGCGCTCTGGCCATGCTCACGGTGGAAATCTGGGGGGCGATCAATCCGACACCGGCGTGGCACTGGGCGCAGCGCCATTCCACTTCGTCAAATCCATCGGACCGCGGTTCTCTTTTTACCGCCGTCCTCAACGGGATTGCCTCCACCCAGCCGGATTCGGTCATTCCCTTCGTGGACACATTTCTGGCGGAAACAGAGCACAAAGCGGCGCCGGAAAGCGGCGCGGAAATAACGCAGGCCGCAATCGCGGCACTCGTGAAGTCGGGTCAATACCAGACAGCCGGAGCCGCCCTTTCACGCTGGGATTCGGCGCTCGACTCGGGAAAACTGGGCGAGCTTCCCTTCGCGACCCTGGCGGCGGCTTGGTCGGAACACTCCCCCGCCGAGACGGCGGAGTGGTTGAACACACTGCCCGGGTCCGAACGCCGCCGAAGCGGCCTCGCGGCGCTCGCGGAGCGCAGCACAGAGTCAGCGGAAAAAGTGGCGCAACCGGCGAAAGTCGAAAACGCCGGGCAGCAGCCCGACTAACGGACGAATTGCGTCCGGCCGCGATGGCCGCTGTGCAGGTATTTCACCACGGCTTCCGTGCGGGACCGCACGTGCAGTTTTTTATAAATGCTGCCCAGATGTCCGCAGACCGTATCGTAGCCGATGTTGAGCTTATCCGCGATCTCCTTGCTGGCGTAGCCGCCGGCCAGAAGCTCCAAGATGTCGTTTTCGCGTCTCGTCAAGCTCTGCATCTCGGGATCGGCGGGGGTGCAACGCAGGTGAAACGATTGCACCACTTGGCGCGCAATCTCCGCGCTCATCGGTGCCCCGCCGCTGTACACATCCTTGATCGCCTGCACCACTTCATGAGGCGAAGACCGCTTCAAGAGATAACCGCTCGCACCGGCCTTGAGCGCCTTGAAGATCTGGGCGCTGTCGCTGAACACCGTCAGAACCAGGATCTGCACGCGCGGAAGGACCTCCTTCAAGCGGGCGGCGCAGTCCGTCCCGGACATGCCCGGCAATTCCAAATCCATGAGCACGACATCCGGATTCCACACGGGTACCGACTCGAGTGCGCGCTCGGCGTCGCAGCTCGATCCCAGCCACCGGCAGGCCGCCGAGTCGCGGAGCACTTGCTCCACGGAAGCTCGAACCAGAGCATTGTCCTCTACCAGGGCGACGGTGATGGGAGTGGTCATACAGCGGATAACGAAGGGGTTTGGTCGACGGTTTTGGCCCGCAAGGCAACACGCACGGTCAGGTTCGTTCCGCCGCCGGGAGCGGTTTCCAACTCAAGCGCGCCGCCCAGCTCCTCAACGCGGGCCCGCATATTCGCCAAGCCGTTGCCCTGGCCGGCGGCACTCGCGAAGTCGAAACCGCGCCCATTGTCCTCGATCGACAGCGTGAGCACGCCATCGGCGTACGCGAGGCGGAGCCATGCCTCCGTGGCGCCGGAATGCTTCACGACGTTGTTGATCGCCTCCTTCGCGGTGAGAAACAAATGGGACCGCTCCTCCGGCACGAGCGCGAGCGATGGGAATTCCCGTGACACGTCGAGGCGGCAGCGGATCGGGGTGTGGCGGAGAAAATCCTGGAAAGTTTCGACGATGAACCCGGCGAGTCGATCCAGCGAATCGTTGGCCGGATTCACCGCCCATACGACTGCGTCAAGCGCGGCGGTGACCCGGTGAACGCGCACGGCGAGGTGATTCGCCATGGTGGCTATTTCCGGCTCGCGGCCGCTTCGGTTCTTCAATGATTGCGCAACGAGTCCAATTTCCGTGAGGCTGGCGCCGATGTCGTCATGAAGATCCTTCGCAATCCGGCGGCGGTCGCGATCCGCCGCCTCCTTTTCCTCGAGGAGCGCAACCCGGTAGGAGAGCCGGCGATGCGACCACCGGTTGGCGCCCACCGCGGCGCTCACCAGGGCAATCCCGGCGGCACTGAAAAACCACCACGTCTGATAAAAATGGGGCCGCTGCACCACCGCAAGCTCGGCGGAGCGCTCGCTCCCAACGCCATCGCTATTGGATGCTTTCACGCGGAATACATAGGAACCCGGAGGCAGATTGGTGTAGTACGCGGTGCGACGCGCCCCGGCGTGAACCCAATCCTTGTCGTAACCTTCGAGGCGATAGTGAAACTGGACGCGCGCGGGGTTGACGAAACTCGGCGCGGTATAATCGAACGTGACCGATTGTCCCCCGGCTGGAATCTGCACCAGCGACGGCAGACCTCCCGGGCGCCCGTCAATGGTGACTTGTTCGATCTGCACGTTGGGCGGCACGGCATTCGTGCGAACGTCGCGTGGATCGACGCGCATTAGTCCGCGGCGCGTCGCAAAGAGCATTTCCCCGCCCCAGGTGGTCCAGACCGCGGGCTGCGCGCCGGAAGAGACGGGCATAATCCGCGCTCCGTCGCCCTCTCCGGCCACCCGCATGCGCGGCGAGACCCGGTCGCCGCGAGCCACCGCCAGCAGATCCGCTTTTTCCGCCCACATGACGCCGCTTGGCGTTCCCAGCCACAGACGGCCATCGCCCACGTCAGCAATGGCGGAAACATGATCGGAAACACACTGCGCGAGCGTGTCGGGATTCATCCATGCGCCGTCGACCCACACGCCGAGCCCGCGCCCTTTCATGCCCACCCAGAGGCGATTGTCCCGATCGACATGGAGAGCCCTCACGGGGCCCGTGGCCAAGTCGGATCTGCCTCCGATGGTTTCGAGCTTTTTGCCCCGCACCTTGATTACTCCCGCCGCATGGCCGATGTAGACAGCGCCCGATGCATCGGAAGCGAAGGCATACACGGAGCTGGATCGAAGCGGCTCGAAATGAAGCTTTCGAAACCCATTGCCCCGGTCATAACTTGTCGCGCCATCGGGGGCTCCGAACCACACCGTGCCCTCGGCATCTTCAAAAATCGCACTCACTCCATCCAACTGCCGATTCACTTCGACTTCTCCGTTTCGCCACGCGCAGAGCGCCGACGAATACCCGATCCAAATCGTGCCGTCGCTCGCCGCGCAAACCGAGAGAGGATTCGCCGCGGGAAGACCGTCCGCAATCGACAGCCGCCGGACCGCGCCGTCCGCGCCGATCCGCGCGATATTCGACCTCTGGAGAGCCACCCACAAATTTCCGGCGGAGTCCTCCGACACTGCCTTCACCACCGGATTGTCCGGATCGGTCGCTCCTGCCACCGTCTGAAACGGCGCGCGGCGGACGCGTACCAAACCCTCCGCCATCGCGCAAAGCCACATGTTGTTTTCCCGGTCCTGGAAGAACCGATGGATATTGCGGACGGAAGCGTTGAGGATCGGCGTGCAGGCAAAGCCGCCCGGCCCCTCGAGCGAGATATGATGAAGTCCTCCCGCGGCGACCCACAGCCCGCCTTGGCGCGAAGGGGCCAGGTCTCGAATCTGCATGCTGGTCAGTCCCTCGCTCTTTCCGTAGTAGGTTAGATTCCCGCCCTCCCTTTCCATCCGGAACAGGCCATGTGCGTTGCCCAGCCACACGATCCCCGCGGGCCATTCGCAGACCGCGTTTGTCTCACCCGTAATTCGCCCGCCTCCGGTGAACCGCTTCCAGCCGGAGGCGCTGTTGACCACGACGCCCGGCACATTTTTCAGTCCGACCCAAAGCTGGCCGGAACTATCGAGATAGAGACATTGGACGGCGCTGGCGCGCGGAAGTTCGTCCGTCACTACGGGCTTGAGAGTGCCGTCCTGTAGTGCATGCACGCCCTGTCCGGCCGTGCCAAACCAGAGCGCGCCGGCGCGGTCCTGCGCGATGGCCGTGACAACGCAACGGTCCAGCCCCATGCGGGCGAATTCGCCGTGTCGATAACGAACGACGCCGTCCTCCGTGCCGATCCACAGTGCGCGGTCGCGATCCTCGAACAGACAGCGAATGGAGTGGTTCACAAGTTGAGGCACCGTACTTTTGTGCCAATTGACAAAACGGACTCCGTCGAAGCGTCCCAAGCCACCTTCCGTTCCCACCCAGAGATATCCGTCGTGAGTTTGGAGCGCCGTCGTCACATTCGTCTGCGGCAGACCGGAATCGGGACTGAAAACGTCGAAAAAATACTGCGCGGTTTGTGCGCATCGCGCGGGAATCGGCCAAACGGCCAGGAAAAGAAGGGTCCATCGAAAGCTCCGCCGAAGCGCAACGCGTCGCGATCGACGAGCAGCCTCCGGCATACGCCAGCGGCAAAACGAAGCATTAGCCAGAAACACAAAACAAAGGGGTTTTAAGGGGGGTGCGAGGTTCGCTCTGGTAAAACCAACCTCGATCCAAGTATACCGGACGGCTTCGCGAATGCTATCGGGAAATTTCGGTCCCGGTATTTCCAGCGGTGCAGGTCCGCCCACGCGAATGATTCGTTCGGACCGCAACTCCTTCGCTCACATTGGGATTGTCCCCGCCCTCGCGGCCGCTGAACTATCTCCGCCCACGCCCGTCTTGTTCCTGTGAATACCCCTTTGGCCCCACTGTCGCGTTCCCGCACGTCTTCGCGCCCCGCAGTACTGGGGGCGTGCGCGGTGCTCGTCCTGGCCGCCCTCGCGGCCTATCACAACTGCTTTGTCGTGCCCTTCGTCTACGACGACATGCCGGCCATTTTTGGGAATGCGACGATTCACCGACTCCGCGCGATCACGACCGTTCTCTCCCCGCCGGAGGACCTGACCGTCAGCGGAAGGCCGGTCATCAATCTCTCTCTTGCGATCAACCATTCCTTGGGCGGGACCCACGTCGCGGGATACCACGCCTTCAACCTGATCATCCACGTCTGCGCCAGCCTTGCCTTGCTCGGTCTCGTGCGCCGGACCGTGGCGGCGGCTCCCGTACTCGAGCGCCATCGCCCTGCCGCCCTGCCCATCGCCTTCGCGGTCGCCGCACTCTGGGCGCTGCATCCCCTCCAAACCGAATCGGTGACGTACGTGGTGCAACGAGCCGAGTCGATCGTCGGGCTATTCTATCTCTTGGCGTTGTATTGCTGGGCTCGCGGTACGGAACCGGGAACTTCGCGCCGCTGGCTCGTTCTCGCGGTGGCCTGCTGCTTTCTCGGGATGGCGAGCAAGGAGGTCATGGTCTCAGCCCCGCTCATCGTCTTGTTGTACGATCGCACCTTTGTCTCCGGTTCTTTCGCTGCCGCCTGGCGGGCGCGCCGACCGGCCTACCTCGGTCTTGCGACGAGCTGGCTACTCCTGGCCTACCTCGTTGTAACCACCGGGGGCACACGCGCGGGGACGGCGGGTTTCGGGCAGGGCGTTTCCTCGTGGACGTACCTGCTGACGCAGGCAAAGGCGATCTGCGTTTACCTCGGCCTTTCCGTTTGGCCGCACTCGCTTGTTTTCGACTACGGCCGAAGCCTCGTGACGTCCTTCGCCGAAGCCGCTCCTTATGGCATCCTCGTGGTCGCCCTGCTCTGCGGGACCTTCGTCGCCCTGCGGCGGCGGCCCGTTCTGGGTTTTTTCGGCGCATGGTTTTTCGCCATTCTCGCGCCCACCTCCAGCATCGTGCCCGTCGTCACGGAGCCCATGGCAGAGCACCGCATGTA
>CAZJLP010000010.1:99787-119716 GCA_964546955.1 uncultured Opitutaceae bacterium
GTTGATCGTCTCTGCAACCTTTTCATGGGCCGGCCGGCGCTCGCTGGCCGTATTTGCCGGCGCCGCCCTGCTTTTGGCGGTCCTCACCGCGCAGCGTAATACAACTTACCGCACCGTGCTCTCGCTCTGGTCGGACACCGTCGCGAAAGCGCCGTCGAACGGTCGCGCGCACTACTACCTTGCCGCGGCGTTATCCGCCGAGCGGCGCGACAGCGAAGCCCTCCACCATTTTGGCGAAGCGGTGCGACTAGAACCGCGAGAGGCCAAATTTCACCTGCAATTTGCAAACGCGCTAGCTCGAGCCGGTCGAGCGGAAGCAGCGCTCGTCCACTTCGAGGAGTCGCTGCGGCTGGATCCGGATCGCCCGGACGCGCACAATAACCTGGGCGACCACTTGCGGCAAATGGGCCGCGGAGAGGACGCGATCCGCCATCTGCACGAAGCGTTACGGCTTCAACCGGGCTTCGCGCCCGCGCACAACAACCTTGGCGTGGCCTACGGAGCAGCGGGCAAGCTTCCGGAGGCGATCGTGCAGTTCGAGGCGGCCCTCCAGGCGAACCCAGACTACGCGCAGGCCCACAACAATCTCGGCTATGCCTTGCGCCAGCTCGATCGCAAGACGGAAGCGGTCGCTCACTTCCACGCGGCGCTGCGCGTCGATCCGCACTATGCGGAAGCGCACAACAATCTCGCTGCCACCTTGCGAGCCATGGGACGCACAGAGGAGGCGGTCGCCGCCTATCGACAGGTGCTGCGGCTCGAACCCGGGTACCTGGATGGACGGGTAAGCTTGGGAACTGCGCTGCTCGAACTCGGACGAAAGGACGAAGCGATCGCCGAATACGAGGCGGTGTTGAAATTCGCGCCAGACCATGTCGTCGCTCGCGAAAAACTGGCGCAGGCGCGAGCGTCTCCCTAGAGGAAGAGGCCGCGTTCGTGACACAGCCGTCGTTCGCGCAATGGGGTTCGAAGGTGGAATCTGCCGTCCCGGCAGGTTCGTCCGGGTGCGACATTGCCAGCAGATCGACGCCAACAGCCCGCCGGGACGGCGGGCTCCACCTGCGTCGGCTGGTATCATGAGAAACTCGACGATGCGGAAAGCGCCTCTGGCGCAGACACGTGTCGTTTTACCCAAACGCCGCTTACGTAGCAGCTTCACGTGAAATTCGGCTACGTATCCGTAGAGCGCTTACGTCTTGCAAACCGCAAGCGGGCTAGCCGGCGGTAAGGAGGACCCCTACCCTCAATCACGGGTGGTGCGCGCCCTTCTTAGCACTTGCACCTGTGACTGTCATGGGCAGAAAACTACATCGTCGCGGTCTTTTTTTTGAGACCGGACTGTTAGAACCCCACGTTAGTCAACCCCTACAAATAGCGTATTATGCAAAAACGTACCGTCAGGTTCCTCGGCGCAGCTGTGTTCGCATTCGGCCTGGGCCTCTCCGCCCAAGCTCAAGTCGGCAGCGGCTGGACCTCCACCTCTGTTGGATCCAAAACCCAAATCTCCAGCGGCTGCTCCATCAGCGGCAGCACCTATATCATCGACGGCGGATCGGGCCGTGCCGAGCGTCGCTACGACACGCTGACGTCGGGCTCGCGCCAGTTCCAAGGCACCTTCAAGGTAAACAGCCTCGGCGGCGATCGGGTCTCTGTTTTCCAGACCTTCTCGGAAACCAATGGCCCGAAGCAGATGGGCGCCATCAAGAAGCCAGGTTCGTTGTATGAAGTACATGGCGGCGCCACCCTCGCCTCCTATTCGATCGGCAGCTCGATGCGCATCAACACCACCGCCACCTCCGGCGGCACGGTCGAAGTGTACGTCAACGGCTCGAAGAAGAACACCACCACGGGCGTGGCACGCGCTTACAACAAGATCGGGTCTTATGCCACCGCCAGCGGCGCGGGTCCCTGCTCCACGACCTGGAGCAGCATCTCCTTCTGGCGCAAGTAAGCCAGACACTTGGTATTCCCATAGCTGAATCAATCAGGTCCGGCGCAGCTTTGCTGCGCCGGATTTTTGTTTTAGGAAGGTGCGTAGAAGGCTGAGAGACCGGGGGCGAAATCTTGGCACGGAAACCGCACCGCGAGAAATAAATCGGCAGCCTCCCGAGACCGGGCATTTGTGGTCGAGCGCGATCTCCGAGCGCGCTTTTGGACGTGTTCCAAGGCGGACGCAGACTCCCCAACGCGCCCGGTCGCGTTCCACCTCGATCCGCTTCTTGCCTGGGCTCTCAGCTTCCGACGACGAAGATGGATCTATCAACAAGTCTTCGCTGCGCGGCCGCACGCCAATCCCGAAAATCGTCGCCCTTTTCCTTTCAGATCGAAATTTGCCCGCCGCGTCTTTACGTTACCCGGAACTTTTTGAGTTCTACCCTGTACCCCACGTTTATGAATCACGCTTTGCGTCTCATTCTGCTTTTACTGCTGAGTAGCACGATTACCGCCGCCGCGCCTTTACCCGCCAAGGCTCCCGCGGTGGTTTCCGCGCCAGCGACGGATGACGAGATCGGCATTACGGTCACGCTCGTCACACCCCGCGACATCCTCGTGGAATGGAAGGATACGAAACCCGGCGCCGCGGGCTACATTGTCGAGTGGGGCACAAAACCGGACGATGAATTCGTGCCCTTGGGGTATTTCACGCCCGACCAGACAAGCTACAAACACCCGGATCTGATGCCGGAGACCCCGTGTTACTATCGGATACGCACGATCAACGGCCCGGCCTCTCCCGAAGTAGAGATCAGCCTTCCAAAAGAGTTGCCCGAAGCGGAGTTCAAAACGCGTTTCGAAGCGGTGGAGGATTACAGCTGGGCGGGGCCCGAAACGGTTCCGGAGAACCCGCCGGTGGAAAAGAAATCGATTCGCGACGCGGCGACCGCCGCCGACGCCGCGCCGACCAACCTGACCCTCACCCTGATGCCTGTCACCGTAAGCGGCTTTCAAATGAAATGGACGGACCGAGCCAGCGATGAACTGGGATATCTCATAGAAATGAAGCCGGAGGGCCAGCCCCTCTTCAAGGTCTCGGCGTTGGTTGAGGCAAACGTCAACAAATTCGGCTGGACGCTGGAACCCCCGATTCGGAAAGCCGCGATGCGCGTGCGGCCTTACTATTTTGGAAGGGCGTCCAAGTTGATTCATCTGACCACCGGTCCCGACACCTCTACGGCGGAAGCGCCGGTCCCGACCGCCCCCAAGTCGGACAAATAAGCGAAACCGCCAACGCTGTTTCACAATGTCGACCGACAAATCCACTCCGAATAAAGCAGGCGCAAAAAAAATCTCCCTCGTCGCGCTGGCGATCGCCGGCGTGCTGATCGGAGGGATCGGCGCCTGGCGCTATCTGCAATCTTCGAAGAAGGGGCCGACTGCGGCCGAAACGAAACCCGTCGGTTCGCGGCCAGCCTCGTTCGTCGATGCGCCGGAGAGGGCGGTCGAAGCGCCTCCGCTGACCGGTGCGCAGGAAGATGTGGCCCGCAAGCTCCGGGAAAAACTAAACGGCTCGCTTGAAGATTTTTTGCGGGCCCTGTCGGAGCTCGCCAAGACCCAGCCGGCCCTGGCCCTCGACCTTGCCCACCAACTGGGCCGCACGGATGACGAAAAAATCGAGTGGGTGAAAAACGTCATGCAACAGTGGGCGGATGCCGACCCGCAGAAAGCGTGGCAATGGCTGCGCGAACAGCCTTTCAAGAAAACGAACGACATGGGCGGTGGAGATCTGCCGCAGGTCGTGATGGGAACGATGGCGGCGCGCGATCCCAACATGCTGCTGGCCAATATCGATACTTTGCTCCGTCACGGCAATTTGACGGACGGCGTGTCCACACCTGTCGCCGTACATGTGGGAGTGCAGGCGTTGATCGACCACGACAAGACCGACATCGCCAAGAGCGCGGTGGAGAGTTGGGCGCGCGATCCGCGCAAACTCGAGCTGGGCGAGGCTGCCTATTCAACCGTGGCGATGGCGCTGGCCAAGGACGCTCCCGAACAGACCGCTCAATGGCTGAAATCGCTGCCACAGTCGGACGATCGCAACGTCGGCTTTTCGTCTCTCGCGGCCGTCTGGGCCGAAAGCAACCCCACCGCCGCTTTGAAATGGGCCGAAACGCTCGGCCCGAACGAGGCGCGCAACGCGGTCATCGGCCGCACCGTCAGCGATTGGGTCGAGCGCTACCCGAACGAAGTGGCGGGCTGGCTCGGAAACTATCTGGCCCGCGCGCCAGCCGATGAAAACTCGGACCGCCTGGTTGAAACAGTCCTCAACATCTCCCCCGCGGTGAAAAACAATCCCCAGACGGCGCTCCAGTGGACGGAACTGATTTCGGATCCCGCCAAACGCGTCGCTTATGAGGGCAACGTGGCTTTGCGTTGGGGACGTCAGGATCCGGGCGCGGCGATCGCGTACGTGCAAAAAAGCGCGACGCTGCCGCAGGAGCAAAAAATCCAGATCGTGCAGCGTATCCAGAATAAGGATTTTTCCGGTATTTCGGAAGAGTAGCCATCTTCGCCGGTCGGACAAAATTGCGAGAGGGTTTCCCGTGGGACAGACGGCTGCTCCGGCGGAACGCGCCAGAATCCGTTCGCCTCTCTCGCGGAGCAGTCCGATGAACAGCCCTCGGGCCGTCGAAGGGAAGCGCGCGTCGTCCCTCTCACCGAAAATCGTCGCTAGTTTGGGAGACGTTGTAGCTCACGAGATCCCGCACAGGTGTCCGCGGACCGCCCCAATTTGGGGGTGACGAAGCGCGCGAGGTTTGCAAATGGTTATATTAAAGGATTTTAAGCTCTTTTGTTAAGAGGGATCTTCCCTACCCAGTATTAGCAAATTATTTGCATTTCACACTCTTCCGGCGATTGTGGTGAGCGTAACGAGTGAATGCCGCTCGTGAACATCCCCCTCGTTAGTCATCCCAACCCAACAAAGATAGATATGCAAAAACGTACCGTCAGTTTGTTTTGTTACTCGTTCCTCGCTCTCGCCCTCGGCACGGCCGCTCATGCCCAAGTCGGCAGCGGTTGGACGTCAACGTCCGTCGGATCGAAGACCCAAATCTCCAGCGGTTGCTCCGTGAGCGGCAGCACCTACATCATTGACGGCGGCTCCGGCCGCGCCGAGCGTCGTTACGACACGCTCACGTCGGGATCCCGGCAGTTCCAAGGCACCTTCAAGGTGAACAGCCTCGGCGGCGATCGCGTCTCCGTTTTCCAGACTTTCTCTGAGAGCAACGGCCCTTTCCAGATGGGAGCAGTGAAGAAGCCGGGGACCCTCTATGAGGTAGAAGGCGGCGCCACGCTGTCATCGTACTCGATCGGCAGCACGATGCGCATCAACACCACCGCCACCTCCGGCGGCACGGTCGAGGTGTACGTCAATGGATCGAAGAAGGAAACCAAGACGGGCGGAGCCCAGCCCTACAACAAGCTTGGTTCTTACGCTACCGCCAGCGGCGCTGGCCCATGCTCCACCAGCTGGACGAGCATCTCGTTCTGGAAGAAGTAAATTCTTTTCGAATCAAACAATTCGTCCGGCGCAACCTCGTTGCGCCGGATTTTTTGTGTCCGGGCGGCTGATGGTTCATTGTTACTTTACCGTGCAGCCTTGCCGCAGGGCGATTGACGCGTTCTTGCGCAGCGCGACAATGACATCGCTCGCAACCCCTACCCGCCTTACGTCGCGTGGCGCTTCAATCACCCCAGTCCCCCGCCTCCGCCTCCTCCGCTTTGCCGTCCCGGTACATCGGTTGGCTCGCCTGCGCCGCGCTGGCGGCGGCGGCTCTCGCCGCGTACCACAACTGCTTCTCCGTTCCGTTTCTTTATGACGACGCCACGGCAATCGTCTCGAATTCCACGTTGCGCCAGCTTTGGCCCCTTTGGTTGCCGCTTTCGCCCCCGGTCGACGTCACCACGGAGGGCCGTCCTATCCTCAACCTCTCGTTTGCGCTGAACTACGTCACGACCGGCTACGATCTCCGGGCGCTACACGCCACAAATTTGGCTATTCATCTTTCCGCCGCTCTGTGTCTGTTCGGAATCGTGCGACGGACGCTGGGAAAAACTCCGCTGCGGGAGCGCTTCGGAAAAGCGCATGACTGGCTCGCCCTCACCGTAGCGGCGCTTTGGACGCTCCACCCGTTGCAAACGCAATCGGTGACTTATCTCGTCCAGCGGGCCGAAGCGCTCATGAGCCTCTTCTACCTGCTCACGCTTTACTGCTTCATCCGCGCAGTAGAATCGCCGCGCTCCACCCGATGGTACTGCGCGGCCGTGGCCGCCTGTGCCTTGGGCATGGGCAGCAAAGAGGTCATGGTATCTGCCCCGCTCATCGTGCTTCTTTACGATCGCGCGTTCGTCGCCGGCACTTTCCGGGAGGCCTGGCGCAGCCGCCGCGCCTTCTATTGCGCGCTCGCGGCTACCTGGATCGTCCTGATTCTCGCAGTGGCCAGCACGGGCGGCGTGCGTGGCGGCAGCGCCGGGTTCGGCAGCGGTATGCCTTGGTGGGTTTATTTTCTCACGCAGCTCAAAGCGATCGTGAACTATCTCCGACTCGCGCTGTGGCCGGATCCCTTGATTTTCGACTACGGCATCGTCGTGGTCCGCAGTCCAGGCGAGGTAATGGTCCATGGCCTTTTTCTCGCGGCACTCGGTCTGGGTGCCGCTTGGTGCGTCTGGCGGCGACCGGCGCTTGGATTTCTCGGCGCCGCCTTCTTCGCGCTCTTGGCTCCCAGTTCGAGCGTGGTACCCGTGGTCACGGAGACGATCGCCGAACATCGCATGTACCTTCCGCTTGCGCCGCTCGCGGCGCTCGTGGCGACGGGCGCATATCGCTGGGCCGGGCCGCGCTCCATCCCGACGCTGCTCGCCGCGGCGGTTCTGCTCGGGATTGCGACAGAGAAGCGAAATCGGGACTACCAAACGTCGGTGAGCCTTTGGACCGACACGATCCGCAAGCGGCCCTTGAATCCACGCGCGCACAATCATCTCGCCCTCGCCTACTCCAGGGAGGGACGGCTGGACGATTCATTGGCCGCTTATCGGGAAGCTCTCCGGCTCAAGCCGGACGACCCCGAATCGCACTACAACGTGGCCACCGCATTGATCGCATTGCGGCGACCGAACGACGCCTTTCCGCATTTCGAAGAGGCCCTGCGCCTGCGGCCGACCCATTCCGAAGCCCATTCAAATTATGGTCTAGCTCTCATGCAATCGGGGCAAATAGCCAAGGCCATCGGCCGGTTTGAGGAGTCGCTGCGCCACAACCCGCGCGAGGCGACCACGCACAACAATCTTGGCATCGCGCTCGCTCAAACCGGCCGTCTGCCGGAGGCGCTGCCGCATTTCGAAGAGGCGGTCAAACTCGCTCCGGCCTACGCCGAGGCGCACAACAATCGGGGCTTCGCACTGAAGCAATCCGGCGATGCCGCGGCGTCTATTGTTCACTTCGAGCGGGCCGTGGCTCTCGACCCCAACTACACCGAGGCCCGAAACAATCTCGGGCTGACCCTCGCTCAAGTGGGTCGCCGAGCGGAAGCGGTGCCTCACTTGGAGGCGGTAGCGCTCCTGGAACCCGCGTATGCCGACGGCCACTACCACCTCGGCCGGGTCCTGGTCGAACTCGGCCGCAACGCTGAAGCCATTCGAAAACTGCAGGAAGCGCTCCGCGTCCAGCCCGGCCACCCTCAAGCGGGGGCTCTCCTGGGCAAACTTCGCGATGGCAACCGGCCCGCGGCCGAGCATGATTCCAGCACTCCTACCCCTCAGCGCCGCGTTACCCCATGAGGCACACGACCACTCGTCTACTCCGGTGAAAAAAATCAGCGCCATAATCGCCTGCTACCGCGACGAACCCGCCATTCTGATCATGCATCAGCGGCTGACGGAAACATTCAAGCGCATCGGCGTCGCCCACGAGATCATCTTCGTCAATGACAATAGTCCGGACAACGCGCGCGCGGTGTTGACGGAACTCGCCGCGCGCGATCCCGACGTCGTCGTGATCAATCATTCCCGCAACTTTGGTTCGCAAAGCTGTTTTACCAGCGGGATGAAGATCGCGACGGGAGACGCGGTGGTATGCCTCGACGGAGACCTGCAAGATCCGCCGGAACTGATCGCTGAATTCCATGCAAAATGGATCGAAGGCTACGACGTGGTGTACGGGGATCGGGTCAAGCGGCACGAGCCCGCTCTCCGCCGCGTCGGCTACAAAGCGTTCTATCGGGTCCTCCGCGCGGTCTCTTACATTCATATTCCGGTCGACGCGGGCGATTTCGCCCTGCTCGACCGCAAGGTGGTGGATGCCCTCAATTCTCTGCCTGAAAACAATCGTTTCATGCGGGGCCTCCGCAGCTGGGTCGGGTTTCGCCAGATCGGCGTGCCCCACGAACGTCCCGACCGGATGTTCGGGCGCAGCACGCTTTCGTTCCGCCGCTATTTCGACTTCGCGCGCAAGGGGATCCTGTCGTTCTCCTACGTACCGCTCGACTTGATCATGTGGCTGGCGCTGGGGATCGTTTCCATGTCGTTCCTCGGGGCGATCGGACAGGTTATCTGGCGCCTGACTTACCCCGAGCGCGTTCCGACCGGTTTCACGACGGTCATCATCATTGTGCTCTTTCTCGGCGGCGTTCAGTTGTTGTGCCTGTCCGTGATCGGTTCCTACATCTCGCATATTTACGATGAAGTGAAGCGGCGCCCGGCTTTCATCGTGGAGAGCATCCTCAACGATCCTCGGAACAAGCCGAAGTCCTCGTGATCGGCATGGCCGCGCCTCGCAAACGAATCTGGCTGGCGGCCGTCTTTCTGCTCGCCGCGTATTACGCCATGGCGGTCGGAGCGTCCCGCACCCGCTGCAATACCTTCGACGAGATCGTCCACATCACCGCCGGATACAATGCCTGGTCGAAACACGATCAACGTTTCGATCCGGGAAACGGCGATTTCGTCAAACGGTGGGCCACCGTGCCCTTGCTGGTCTCGCGTCCGAGTTACCCGCCCCTGGACAGCGAGAGCTGGCGCACGGCGGTGTATTTCGATTTCAGCCGCGACTTGTTGTACCACGCCGGAAACGACCCGGCTTCCCTCCTGCTGCAGACGCGAAGCATGGTCGCCGTGCTGGGCGTTGCACTGGGACTGATTGTGTTCCTTTGGTCCCGGAGTTTGTTCGGGACCGCTGGCGGATTCATCTCGCTCGCGCTGTTTGTCTTTTGTCCCAACCTCCTCGCGCACGGAGCCAACGTCTCCACGGACCTCGCGCTCAGTCTGATGCTCGTGGCGTCCACGTGGTTCTCGTGGCGGCTGCTGCACGACGTAACGTGGTTCAACCTGATCGCGAGCGTGGGTGCGTTTTCGCTGCTGGTCGTATCAAAAATGACCGCCGTGCTCATCGCTCCCATCGTGGCGGTGATGCTGGTCGCGCGGTTTTTTAATTCCGAACCGTGGCGGTGGGCGATCGGACGCCTGGGAGATCTGTCCACCCGACGCCGCCAATTCGGAGCAGCGGCGTCGCTTCTCGCACTCCATGGACTTTGCGGCTGGCTCACGATCTGGACCTTCTTCGAGTTCAAATATTCCGCGCGCGGAGACGTGGCCGATACCCGCCTGACACTGCCCCGACCGCCCGAGGCGGGTGAAGTGGGCAGTGTCATCGGAGGGTTCACCCAATTCTGCTACCGGACGCGCATTCTTCCCGAGGGCTACGTCAACGGCATGGAGCAATTGCTCAGCATCCGCAATCGTCGGCCGTCGTTTTTGAACGGCCATTGGAAAGCGGGCGGGCAGACCCTCTTCTACCCGTTTGCGATGGCGGTCAAAACACCGGCTGGTGCCCTCGGACTGCTCCTACTGGGAGCGATCGCCGCCGTGTCGCTTCGGCGGGATTCTCTCCGCGCGCCCCCCTCGGTGCCCAGACACACGTTGTCCGCGGCGCTTTATCAATCGGTGCCGCTTTTCGCACTTCTGGCGGTGACACTCGCCGTCACGATGCGACAGGGCATGAATATCGGCTATCGCCATATCCTTCAAGTTCAGCCCGTCTTGTACATACTCGCTGGATACGTTTCGCTGGCGTTTCCCACGCGGAAACGCTGGCTCGAAGTTGCGACGGTTGCCCTGCTGGTTTCACACGCCGTCGAATCCCTCTCCGTCCACCCCCACTACTTCGCCTTCGTGAACCGACTCGCGGGAGGTCCCGAACAGGGATACCGGCGCCTGGCCGATAGCTCCCTCGACTGGGGACAAGACCTGCCCGAACTCAAACGCTGGCTCGAGCGCCAGCCGCAGCCCGAGCGCGAGCGTGTGTATCTCGCCTATTTCGGCACCGGAATTCCCGAGCACTACGGGCTTCAGACTCTACGGCTGCCGGGCTTTCCCGAATGGCGGCCGCTGTCGGTCTACCCTCTGGAACCGGGGACCTATGCAATCAGCGCGACTCAGTTCCAGCAGCTGTACACGCAGACCTTCGGTCCGTGGAACCATGTCTACGAGGATGCTTATCAGAACGCGATTCGCCAGCTGGGCCTGACTGAAGCGGCCGCCCGGAGTCGCGATGCGCTCACCGCCGCTTTGCTACAGCACCCGGACGAACGCTGGCAGAGACTTTACGGCGACTACGAAAAACTCCGCTTCGGACGGCTCTGCGGCTGGCTCCGCGCGACCGGACGAAAACCGGACAATCACGTGGGATATTCGATCTTGATCTGGAAACTTTCGGCAGCCGATTTAAAGGATGCGCTCTGGGGTCCGCCCAGAGAACTGCATCCACGTCCCGCGCATGATGAACCGGATGGGATCTAGGAATTGCTCATGCCTATCGCTCAGTGCTCATTTGCCAGTGTCGAGCGGCGATCCGACCGGCGATTGCCGAAGGAAGTGCTGAAAATGGATCGCAGGTAGAGCGAGGCGTCCCGACTCGCCGTGGTGTGCGGAAACCGATGCGAACGTTGGGATGCAGCGTCCGGAGGCGTAAGTTCGCCCATTTTCGATAGGGGCTTCAGCTTCGACGGCGAGTCGAGGACGCCTCGCCCTACCTGCGATCCTCTCGTCTGCGTTTCCGAGCTTCCTTAAGCAACGCTGGCGGCCCCCCGCTCGACACTGGCAAATGAGCACTGAGCGATAGGCATGAGCAATTCGCCGGGCCGATCCAGCCGCCCTCTACGTCGCCACGTGCTTCGCATACTTTCCGATAATCCCATCGAACGAGCCGTTGCTGAAAAACACAACCACGCGGGGTTTCGTGCCCGCGTCCCCGGAGGCGCCGATCGTCGCAGTCGAGAGTTTCTCCAGGAGCGCGAGATTCGATTCGAACGCAAACGCCGCCACACCTTGAGCCGACAAATGTTGCGAGACCGCCTCGGCATCGAAACGCTCTTCCGCGCCCAGTTTGTCGGCGCGGTTGACGGCCCCGAGGTAGACCTCGTCGGCACAGGCAAGCGCTCGCGCAAATCCGGCCTGTAACGTGCGGGTTCGCGCGGTATTGCTCCGAGGCTCAAACACAGCTGTAAGCAACGCGCCGCGAAACCGGGCTCGAAACGATTGCAGGGTTTCGGCAATCGCAGTCGGGTGGTGTCCAAAATCCTCGATTACCGTGAGGCCGTTCTTCCGGGCGAGAATCTCTTGCCGCCGTCTCACCCCGCGAAATCGCTCGAGAGGGTCGATCCTCAAAAGCGTCGGCAACGCGGCCAAGGCTTTTTCTAAACTTTCGCCCGCATTGCTCTCGTTCAAAAGCGAAAGCGCGGCGGCGGTGGCCGCGACGGCGGCATTGCGCGCATTAAATCCGCCGTGCAACGACCATCGAACTTTGCTCCAGCTGCGGCCCGCGCAGAGGATTTCGAATGAGGCCCCTTTTGCATCCTCCTCGAAGCCCACGATGCGCACGTCGTTTTTATCGCCCATTCCCACCCGCACCACGCGCGTCCATCCGATATTCGAAACGGTCTTCAGATTCTCATCGTCTCCATTCACCACCAGCCAGCCATTGCGCGGCACGATGCGGGTAAAATGCGCGAACGTGCGTTGCACGTCCGCCAGGTCCCGGAAAATGTCAGCATGATCGAATTCGAGGTTGTTCAACACGCCCACCCAGGGAGCGTAGTGGATGAACTTGCTCCGTTTGTCGAAGAACGCGCTATCGTATTCATCCCCTTCGATCACAAAAGGATCGTTTGCTTTTCCGAGGTGATTACCGATGGGAGGATCCTGGGGAAGGCCGCCGATCAGGAATCCAGGATCCCGTGCGTTTTCGCGAAGCAGAAATGCCGCCAGTGCCGTGGTTGTCGTCTTTCCGTGCGTGCCGCAAATCACAATATTTCGGCGACCTTTCAGGACAAAATCGTGGAGCATGGCGGGCAGCGAAGTGAACGGCAGCTTGCGCGTATCAAGCAGCCATTCCACTTCTGGATTGCCCCGGCTCATCGCGTTTCCAATCACCACAAGTTCCGGGGCAAGCTCGGCCAGCCGCGCCGGATCGTAACCTTCGTGCAAGGAGATGCCCGCTTCGGCAAGGACAGTGCTCATCGGGGGATAGACGCCGCTGTCGGCCCCCGACACCTCATGCCCGGCGGCGCGCGCCAGCAACGCGGCGTTGCCCATCGCGGTGCCACAAATGCCCATGAAATAGATCCTCATAGTGGTGAAAGTCCGGCTGGGTGTGCCGGCCTGAAAACAATAGTTGCGCCGGAAAAGGGGGGCAGTGGCCCCAACGAAAAGTTAGCGGGAATGTCGCTCAATCGCTCAACAGTTGCAGCCAAGACGTCGGCGATAAAGGACGAATTTGGCAACACTTGCACGGGGCTAAATGGGCGAACCAAGGCAAGAAGTGCAGCCTGCCGTCCGGAGGACTGTTAGGCGCGGCTGCCCTGGTCACGCCGCCCCAAACGAACCTGCCGGGACGGCAGGTTCCGCCTTCGCATCGGCATCACTTGCTCCTTGCCTCACGATCCCGCAGAGCCTCCTTCATCGTCCGAAGCCGTGCCCTTTTCTGTCGGGAAGTCGAGACGCCTCGTTCGGATGGCCGCCTGATAGGCGAAGTTATACGGCGCGTGTACTATGGAGCCACTCCCCCGCCCCATGATTTATCTTAAGATCTCCGTTCTTCGCCAGCCCGGCCAACTTGACGCATGCAGCCGCAGCCAGGAGGGCACGGCCGAGTTCATGTTCCGCGACTTCGATCCTCAAAGTGCAGGCCGACTAGCCACTGCCCTTCTCAAGGCTGACGGTTGGCAATTTATGGATATTATCAAAGCCGTCGAAGGAGACTATCCGGCCGATTTCGACGGATTCGAACACGGCGAACGCCTCTTTCGGGAGGCTCAAACCGACGACATTGCTTACGAGATCACCGAGGCTATCCCCGCGCGCGAAAATTCGCGCCTGCAGGGCGTCGCATAGTCGCCGACAGTCGATTGGGCGATAGACGACGAGTTTGAGGGACGCAGCGCCTTCCTCGCCATGAGTTCGAGCGGTCCCGCACAAGCGCACGATCGCTGACGGCCGCAGGCCGTTCAAATTTTACGCCTCGTGGGGCCACAAACCCATCAACGTTCGGGGCGCGGGGCCGATGCTCAACCGTCGGGAAAGGGATAAGGTCGTGTCATGAAATTACACGACATCATGGTTCGGAAGACCGAATGCGTAGGACCCAACGACACGTTGGCCGCGGCGAAAGCAGTCATGCGCCGCGACGATGTGCAGGTCCTCCCTGTCCTCGACCATCATCACGTTTCGGGGGTGGTGACGGGCCGCAAAATCGAGACGCAAAGCTACGCGACCGGCCGGCGGCCGGCCCAGATGCGCGTCCGCGAAGCAATGGACACAAAAGCGCTCTGGTTATATTGTCGCGACGAAGCCGACGAGGCCTTGAAGCGAATGGAAGAGTATGGCGTCGCAGAACTCCCCGTCGTCGATGACGAAGAGCGTGTGGTGGGCGTCGTCACCCGCGAAAGCATTCAGGCCGCCCTCTCGAAGACGAAATGATCGCCGGGTGTGATGATCTAACCCGTCAGCTCAAGTATTTGAGCACGGCTTCCGTGCGCGAGCGGACGTGCAGTTTTTCGTAGATGTGCTTCAGGTGGTAGCGCACGGTATCGAAGCTGATACCCAAGGCGGTGGCGATTTCCTTCGTTGCCATCCCCTTCGCCAACAAGCCCAGGACCTCCTCTTCGCGCCCCGTGAGCGGCTCGTCTCCCGGCAAACCCGGAAACTTTGGTGCGGGCCGACGAAACGATTCCACCACCAGTCGGGCGATTTCAGGGCTCATCGGCGCCCCCCCTTGTGCCACGAGGCGGACGGCCTCAACAATGCCGGTTCGGCTGGTTCTCTTCAGGATGTAGCCGCTCGCTCCCATTTCCAACGCGCGGAAGACCTGTTCCGGGTTGCGAAAAACCGTGAAAACCAGGATCTGTGCGTTGGGGCAACTTGCCTTGAGTCGGCGTGTGCACTCCGCCCCATCGATCCCCGGTAGCTGTATGTCCATGATGACAACATCCGGCTCCAGGCCGGGAATCTGTTCGAGGGCGCGATCCCCCGTCGAAAAACTGCCGGCCAGCTTGATCCGTTCGTCGGTTTCGAGCACACACGTGAGCATGCGCCGGATCTCGTCGTCGTCTTCGACCACGGCTACGGAAATCGTTCTGGCGGCGGGTACGTCGTGGTTCGCTCGCATGCAGTACGGTCAGGATGGTTGGGCGCTCGGTCGCGGCAATGGCCCGCGCATCGGATGTTTATCCAATGGGCAGCTGCCGCCGCGGCGTAAGTGCCGCTGTTTTCGTTTTGGGTTTTGAGTTTTCAGTTTTGGGTTTGGAGTCGAATGTCGCGGGCGAGTTTCGGCCAGGCGCTCGAAAGGCGCCCCGTTCTCGGGGCGCCTTGGGTCGATTGTTCGCGGGTCAGAATCCCCAAATCTCCACTTCCGTCAGGCTATTCCACGCATTTACGGAGTTCCCATGACCGAGAATTCGCACGAACCGCGTCGACGTATCCGTGACGTCGAACGTCTCGAGGGCCGTCGTTGTTCCGCCGCTCGTGGCCGAACGGATCGTCGTGAAAGGGCCCGTCGGCGCGCTGGCCACTTGGATATCGAAGCGAGTCGTCCGTGACGATCCGTTATAGAAGGCGATGCGGAGGTGTGCCACCGTGCGCGCGGCGCCGAGATCGTACTGGATCCACTGTCCGTCGCCATTTGCAGACCATCTCGTGGCGAGATCCCCATCGACGGTATTTGCGGCCACATTGCCGTCGTTCGAACTATTGCTAACGGCGCTGCCGGGAAGGATGAACTTCTGCGCCGTTCCACCCGCTATCGTATAAGTGGCGGCGGTCACGGCGCTGGCGGTCAGTCCTGGAGCAGTGGCGATCGCGCGCAGGGTGGTGGTTGTGCTGACGGTCACGGGGCCGGTGTAAACCGTGCCGGTAGTTGGCGTGGGATCGGTGCCGTTGCTGGTGTAGCGAATCGTAGCGCCGCTCGTCGCGGTGGTCATCGCAACTGCCTGCGGCGTCGTAAACGTCCCGCCACTGGGCGAGAAAACCGGCGCGGAGGTTTGTTGGATCGGTGCCGGTACGGACCCTTCCGCGAAGCTGAACTGCTGGTGTGTTGCACCCGTCCACGTCTGCACCTGCGCGGCGGCACCGTCGGCAGTGCTGCCGCCCGCGATTCCAAGTACTCTACCACTGAGGCGATTGACGATCCGGTAGAAACCGCCGGCGACCCGCTCGAGCCGCCATTCGTCGTCCGCCGGCGCGTTCGCGGTATACGTCATCTGGACGACGACTGCCCCTTCGGATGAGGAGGCTCCTTGCACCGCGAGCGCCTTGCCGCTGTGATCGGCCACGATCCGGCTGAATCCCGCGCCAATCCCCACCATGTGGAATTCATCGTTCGTGGCGGCTCCGCCGAAAACACCCTGGACAATCGCCGCACCGTCCGCCGTGGACGCTCCCGAGACGAGCAGCACCTTGCCGCTGTGCCGCGCCACGAGTGCGTAGTTTTTCAAGGCCAGCCGGTCGCAAAGCTGCGCTTCGTACAATGAAGCCGGGACGAGTTCGCCCGTTTGCCTTTCCTGCACACCGAACGCTCCCGGGTAGTACACAGACGAGCGAAAGGTCCCCGCGTTCGAGATCGCGTAGTTCTGCGCAGTCGGCGGTTTCTGCGCGAGCATCTCCGAGTTGTATTTCCAGATCGTCGAATGCGCGGTGCCCCAGCCATGCGACGATCCAAAGTCGCCTCGGTTGATCAGCAGCACCTGGCCCGAGCTCAGCTCGGTGATGTTATCGTACAGGATGCCCTGCGTCCACATCCGGTGGCCGCCTTCGCTCCCGCCGCCCCGCTGGCTGCAACGCGTGTACACGATCCCGGAAGAGACCGACACGCCATTGCTGATGTAGCTGTGGCGCGCGAAGGTGGCTTCGCAGTTCGAGAAGAGGTTCAATTGCGATCGCCGCTCGTTGTTGAAATTGTACATCCGACTGCCGGTCCGGATCGCCACGGGGTCTAGAGCGCGGCAGCTGTCGACGGTGCAGCGCACCGCGTTTTCGAGGACAACCCCGGCCGAGCCGAAATGGAGCGCGGTGACGCCAACGACCCAGGAATCGTGCGCGCCGTTCACGTCGACGCCGTTCCAGGCGTGGTTTTCGTCCTCGCCGCCGGCCGTGATGATGTCGATGCGCAGGTTCTCGATGCCGGCTTGCGTGATGTGATTGGACGTGACTTTGGCAACGTACGATTGCGAGAGGGCTCGGTCGAGGTGGTTGTAGATCGGGGCGTCGATCGTCACCGTGGTGCCCGAAATCCGGCGGATGACGCGGTAGAACACGATATCCATGCTGCCGGCAGTCCAATCCGGATCGCTCACCATACCGCCTCCATCGACGGCGTTGATCCACGCCTGGGTGGACGGATGATGGATCACGATCGCGTCCCCCACGGCGAAGCCCGCCGTGCTGGCGACTTCGAAACTCAGCGCGTTGACCGGAACAAAACTCGTCGTGATGTTTGCCCGGGTGGACGATTCCGTCCAATTCGAGCTTCCTGTGCCCATCGACACGACGGGCCGTTGATGCGGTGTATCCCCGGTAGCCCGGAGGATCGTGTTGCTGGCGGGGTCCGCGTCATCGCCCGCGCCACGCAGGACGACGCCGCTCTTGTTCACCCGAACCGTCCCTCGGATTTCGAAGTTGCCGGGCGCGAGGACGACCGCTCCGCGGATTCCGCGGCTATCGGGCGTGCGCGCCCCGACCTGATCAATCGCCTGCTGAATACGCGCCGTGTTATCCCCGGAAATGGGCGTGACCCTCACGACTTCGGCCACGATGGGGAGATCTCGTTCTCCATACCCGTATCCCGCGTAGCTGTAGTCCGGGATGCGGTTTCGTCCGGCATCTGTGACGTAGCTCAAGCGCCCGCCGGAATAAAAGACTCGGGAGGAACTCCATTGTCCCGGCACCGCGACGGGGGGATAGGTCCCGTAGTAGGACGGCAAGGCCGCGGTCTGCGCGGCGGCCGGAAGACCGCTGAAAATCCCGCCGATCAAGCCGAGCCCGGCCAGGAATGTACGGGGTTGAGAAAAAGGCACCGCGATGCGGCCGCCTTGCGCGCGAACGCGTCGCGCCAAACGTAACAGTTGCAAGGGAGTCATTGGGTTTAGCCAGCGCGACCGCGGCGGCACCTTCCGGGGGGAAGGCGACCGCGTCTGTTCCCGGGCAAATGGGGGGTAACCCGGAAGGAGCGCTGAGTCCGCATCCTCCGCGACGCTTTCTGGCAGCCGCAATCACAGATTTTGTCTTACCGTTGACCAAGGTGCGGCCGGGACGGAGCAGTTTAGAGTTTGGGCTGCCGACTTGGCCTCGATAGCCGCTTGCAGTCGCCAACTCCAAACTGGAAACCCCAGCTACCGCCGCAGCTGACGCCGCAGCCTCGCCGCTTCGCGCGAATGCCGGTCGGAGTCCGCTTGACGTCCGAGCAGCCCAAGACCGCGCGCGAGATTTTCGTGCGTTTCCGGCGAATTGGGCTCCAAACGCACGGCGTGTTCGAACTGCGCGACCGCTCCGGCGACGTCGCCGGTCTCGGCCAGCGCGATTCCCAACGCGGTGCGTGGAGCGGCTGCGTCAGGCTGAAGCAGCACCACTTCTTGGAGCGGAGCGAGGGCCTCCTTCGGTCGATTCAGTTGGATCATGGCCATCCCGAGGTTGCCCAGCGCTCCGGGAAAATCGGGGCGCAGCCGCAGCGCCTCACGATACTGCGCTCCGGCCTCTTCGAAACGGCCATCGGCCGCGAGCGCGGCGCCAAAATCGTTCCGTAACTCGGCAGAGGTGGGCCTCAGTCGAACCAGCTGTTCATAGTGTGGAATCGCCTCGGCGCCCCGGCCCGCTTGTTCGAGCGTTGCGGCGAGATTCACCCTCGTCTCGACAAAATCCGGCTTCAGCTTCAACGCTTCTTCGTAATACACGATAGCCTCTGCCAGGTTGCCGATCGCCCGCAGCGCGGTGCCCAAACTCGCGCAGGTGGCCGCCTCCGGCTTCAACGCGAGCGACTGCTTGAAGAGATCGACTGCCTCCCGCTGACGGCCCTTGCGCGCGTACTCGACGGCGAGATTGTTGTAGGGCATGAATGAGCCAGGGTTTTTTGCGATGATGGTTCGGTAGAAACCTTCGAGATCGCGGTAGCTGAAGGTCTGGCGAAAACTCGCCGTTCCGAGTATCGCCAGCAGGACGACTGAAGCCGCTGCGATCGCCCGGGAATCGACGCGAGAGAGAGCCGTTTTTCGAATCCAAACCAACGAGGCGGCGATGGCCGCGACAATGGGGAGACTGGGAAGATAGTTCCAATGGTCGGCGACATAGGAAAAAACGAAGCCGTACACGTTGAAATAGCCGAGGACCGGGAACGCGGTGCCCAGGAACAAAAGAGCCACCGTCAATGGCGTCCGCGTTCGCGTGCGCAATCGCCACAATGCGACCACGACCGCAATCGCGCTGAACGTATACACGTAGGCCCAGGGATCGGTCGCACGGATGTGCCAGCGGGGGTAGATGAAAATCAGATCAAAGGGCCAGAGAAGCTTCGCGAAGTAAAACCAGGCGATTCTTCCCGAGAGGACAAAACGTTCGAGGGTGGTGAGGGAGAAATCGGCGCCCTGCGCGCCAAGTACATCTCGCTCCACCGCGCGTGTCAGGAGGCCCATTCCGATCGACAGCGCAAACCAGAGGAGCAGCGGCTTGACCTCGCGGTTCGTCAATCGCCCGCGTTTCCACCAGAGGATCACGAGGATCGCGGCCGGCAGGGTCACCGTCACCGACTTGCTCAGGAGCGCGCACGCAAAAAGCGTCGTCGCCCACGCATAAGTCTTGAGGTGGCCCTTCTCTTCAAATTTCAGGTAGAGCAGGAGCGCCCAAAGATAGAAAAGCGTCGATTGGGTGTTCTTTTGTTCGGTGATCCAAGCCACGCTTTCCACCGCCACCGGATGAAGGGCGAAAATCAATCCGGCCAGCCACGCGCCCGGCACCGAAAGTCGCCGCGCCACGGCCACCAGGAGACAGGCGCCGGTCGCATGAATCAGCACGTTGAGAACATGGTATCCGAGCGCGGCGTCGCCCCAGAGGCGATGAGCCAGCCAGAACGAGGAGTTGAGCAGCGGATAATACTGCTGCGTCGCCTCAACGTCCGTCCAGATCCGCCAAAGGCCCTGAAGCGATCGAAGCTCCGGCCGGGTCACGTGTGCCGGATCGTCCCAGACAAAACCGGCCTGGAACGCCGGAAGGTAGGCGATGACGGTGAGCACAAAAATCAGCGGATAAATCCAGCGTTCATGCCAGGGCAGGAACGAGGGTTGTCGCTCATTTCCGGATACCGATTGCGAGGGCGGAGGTTGCACAGATTTGAAGGAGGCGATGAACGGAAGTGCGCGTAGTGCCGTGGAATCACGTCAAACTCGACGGGTCCAC
>CAZJLP010000011.1:0-47732 GCA_964546955.1 uncultured Opitutaceae bacterium
ATCGCCGCTGACCGCTGAGGTGAAAGCGATGCCCGAAGTGTCCGAGGGCGAATGAGCCGGCATCGTTCTTGGGGTCTTGCTCATTGTCGTTTTCGCCCCGCGTGCATTGTCCCCGTCGGCCTTCCCGGAGGGTTGGCGCCTTTTGCGTTATCGGGCCTCATGATGCGCGCCGGTTGTTGTCAGCCTGCCGAGCTGAACGCGCCGGTTCCCTCCGCCAACCGTCGGCATGTCTCGAGCGTATCGATCTCCGCGATCGTCTTGTCCGTGCGAATACGGTTGATGCGGGGGAAACGCAGAGCAAAACCGCTTTGATGCCGATCGCTTGGTTGGATCGTGTCGAAGGCCACTTCCAAAATGACGTCCGGAACCACGGTGCGGAACCGGCCGTGCACTTCGAGCGTGTTATCCAGGAAGTGCTGCGTGTACTGCGCAATCTCGGCGTCGGTCAGACCCGAGTAGGCTTTGCCGACGGTCAGCAATTGATCGGTGTCCGTGTCGCGAATCGCGAAGGTGTAGTCGCTGAGGACGTCCCGCCGTTTTCCGTGACCGTATTCAACTCCCACGACGACGACATCCAGGGTCGCATACGCTTTTTTCAGCTTCAACCACGCCAAGCCGCGACGACCCGGCGTGTAGGGGCTCCGCGGATCTTTGATCATCAGCCCTTCGTTGCCGCGCTGTCGCGCCGCGAGAAAGGCGGCTTCTATTTCGACCGCCGTGTGCGCGGTGGACCGCGGGGCCAGGACTAGTCCATGCCCGCCGCCCTGCAGTAATTTTTCCAAGTTAGACCTTCGTTCGCTGAGCGGTTCCTTCAAAAGCGTGCGGCCGTCGAGCCACAGCAGGTCGTAGCACGAGATCGACACCGGGATCTCCGCGCCAAGAAAAAAATCGTCGCCGCCTTTGCGGCCGAGCCGCTTCTGCAGTTCCGCGAAGGGAAGCGCGCGACCGTCCCGCCAGGCGAGAAGTTCGCCATCGATGATATAGTCACCCTGCAACCCTCGGGCGGAGCGGACAAGATCGGGAAACTGGGACGTGATCCGGTGCAGGTCGCGCGAGTACACTTCGACGCGCTCGCCGCGTTTGTGGAGCTGGCAGCGAATGCCGTCGTATTTCTCCTCCACCCAGACAGGGGGGCCCACTCGCGCCAGGATGGCCTCGGCCGTGGGCTCCGGGCTCGCCAGCATGAACTGGAGCGGATGGAAAACCTGGAGGGTGATCGTGCTCAAGACATCGCCGCGGGCCGCGCGGAGGACAGCCGCGAGATCACCGGAAAGCATATTGGCTTCGCGAACCGCCTCGGTGGATTGCCCGGTTGCCGCGGCAATTGCCTCCTCGACCAGGCCTTCCTTCAGGCCGATGCGCAGATCCCCGGTGATGATCTTGATCAAATACTTTCCGGCCGCAGGTGACAGGCGCCCGAGCCGCTGGCGGAAGAGATCGAGTTTCTGCAGCGGCCCGCGCGACGCCGCCAGAGCCCGCAGAAGTTCGGCCGTGTCGATCAAAGAGAATGGCTCGGCGCGCGTGCGCCCTTCGAGCAGCGCTTCGGCGGTGTCGCCGCTGTCCGCGAACTTGTGGTACAGAGCTCGAAAATCCGCGTCGTTGTGACCGGTGGTTTCCAGCACGGCACGACGAATCACGGACCAGCCCAGATTGAGCGTCCGGTCATCGGCTTGAGAGAAAGGTCGGCCGGTGAAAAAAAGGGCCGCTTGCGCGGCGGACTCGCCGTTCAGCGACTGAAAATAGCTTTTGAGGATCTCGATCTTCTCGAGCTTCCTCGGCGTGTTCTTGACCCGCTCGGCGACGGCGGCGAAAGCATCGAGCGAATCCGGGGCCGCGATCGGAGGCGGCTCTGGTATTACTACGGAGAGGCGGGAGAACGCCCGAGTGCCTGCCTCGGGCGCGGCGAGCGTGAGTTCGAGTTGATTGTCCTGGCTCACCGCCCAGGCTTCGACTCCGCGGTCGCGCAGCGTGCGCGCAAACTCCGCCGCGAAGCCATGAAGGGTCAATACGCGTTTCGGCTGAACGAGATCGACAAAGCGGAGGAGGTCGGGGAAGTCGGCGTGATCTGACAGCGGAAACGCGGCGTCGCATTGGTAGCGGTAGATCGCGCCGGGGTCGAGGGCCCAGCCGGTAATCATGGCGGAACGTCGTTTCTTGATTTTTTTCAGGAAGGCGGACCCGTTCGCCTGGGGAGGGCAGATGACCACGTGCCCAGGCAGTGCTTCGGCGGAAAACTCGCGATACGGAGGGAACGTGATACCCAACTCCTCGTAGACTTTGGTCAGTTTGTGAGTCTGCGGATGGAGCATCACCGCGAGTTGGGCGTGCGCCAGGCTGCTCAGCAGTTCCTGGCTTTTCCCCAGGCTGTAGCCGAAAAGGATTGGAGTTTCTTCGTCTTCGAGCGCCGAGTGACAGAAACGCACGATCTCCCCCAAGACCTGCTCCGTCGGGGGGAAGACGTAGTGAGCTCGCCCATACGTGGTTTCCATGATCAGCGTGTCCGCATGAGGCGTGGCGCACGGCTCGGCCGACAGGCCGCGGCGGAGTTTGAAATCTCCCGTGTAGAGGAGCGAACCGTGTTCGTCATGCTCCAGCAGGCATTGGGCGGATCCGAAGATGTGCCCCGCGGGGTGGAGCGCAACGGTGGTATGGGCATCGAGTCGTTCAGCCTGGCCGTACGGCAGGATGCGTTCGACGTGTTCGCCTGGGAGTCTCGCCCGCATCAGACGAGCCGTGCCGCTGGAGCATAGCACTTCCCGGTGCGGGGCGACGTGATCCATGTGGGCGTGCGAGACGAACGATCGGTCGACGGGGAAATGAGCATCCAGCCACCAAGCGATCTGCGGCAGCCAGACTCCGCCGCGAAATTGAACGTCCCAGGACATGTGCGCCCATAGGTAAACCGCGAAGCGGAGCGGAGCAAATCCGGAAGGAGAATCGTCTCTTTCCTGTGTGTGAGGGGCGAGAAAGGAAGCTACGGATGGACCTCACCTTTCCCGGAGGTGACACAACTCGCGACGTGTGTCACTTCGCCAATGCGTGTCCATTCACGCATAGACACTGCGGGTGACTCAAACGATCCGGTGAACGTGACTAGATATCGTAGGGCTGCAGCGGCACCGGATCGATTACTTTAGTCTGAGGGGCTTTGGCCGCGAGCTGCTGGGCAAACCAGGCGCGGGCGTCGCGTTCTCCGTGAGTCAGGACGATCGTCTTCGGGGTGGCCTGCTGGGCGAACTGAAGCAGTTCGTCGCGATCCGCGTGACCGCTCAGCTCGAACTTCTCGATCGTCGCCTTGATCTTTGTTTTCACGTTGGCGGCCTCGAATAAAAACATCTCGCCCGGTTTGGTGGCGAGCAGTTTGCCGCCCGGCGTTTCCGGATCGCAGTAGCCGACAAAGCCGATGCTATTTCGAGCATGGCCGGCCAACCCGGAGGCAAGCACGTACGAGGGGGTGCGCTCGACCAGCATGCCCGAACTGATGATGTAGAGGCCATTCTGCTGCGGATCTTCGCCCGGATTGAGCTTCCGCGGCGCCGGCTTGATTTTGAGCTCCTTGATGATGCTGCGCGAGAAATTCGCGTGTTTGGTTTTGCGGGAGATCTCGTCGAGATAGTCGGCCAGATCCATGCCGAGTCCGGACGCGAAAATCGGGCAGTCGTTCAGTTTCCCAAATTTCCGGGCGTCATATAAGATGGTCAAAATTTCCTGCTGCCGCCCGAGAGCGAACACCGGGATGAGGAACGAGCCGCCGCGCTGAATCGTCGCATTGATGCTCGAGATGAGACGGGTGACTTCGGCCGCGCGCGATTTGTCCGGCGGACGCTCGGTCGCTCCCCGGGTGGTCTCCATGATGACAGTCTCGAAATGTCCGGCCGGAAACATCGCGCCGGGCAAGGTGCGCTGATTCTCGAAAAGAACGTCGCCCGTAATAAAAATGGCGCGGCCTTCATGATGGATCTCCACCCCCGCGGCCCCGGCCACGTGGCCCGCCGGGTGAAAAATAAAATCGATCTCCTCGTTGCGCGCCCGAAAATGTTTGGCGTGGCTGAACGGCAGCCCAGTCAGACGACGGGCATAGCGGTCGATTTCCTCGTGCGTGAAAAGCGGATAATCGGGGATGTGTTCCTCCTCCCGCTGGCGCATCATCACGCTGGCCGAGTTGTGCAGCATGCGCTCGATCAACATGCGGCTCGACTGGGTCATGACAACGGGCACATCGGGATGTTCGCGCATGATCAGCGGAAGGCTGCCGATATGGTCCAGGTGGCAATGGGTGATGATGACCAAGTCCAACTTCTGCCCGCGCAACGCGCTGAAATCGGGCGACGCTGCCCGTCCCACTTTTTTGGGGTGGAGGCCGCAATCGACCAGCACTTTTAGGCTGCCAAGTTGGAGGAAGAGCGAGTTGGCGCCAATGCCGCCATCTCGGTTGAGGTCAATGAGCTTCATTATGTGGCCGCAGCAAGAGGCCTACGGAGGCGCCGTTCAAGCAGAGACTTGAACGGCGAATGAAGAATGGAGAGCGAAGAATGCAGAGCTGCGCACCCCTCGGGCCGGCCGGCGTCGGGTATTCTGCAGTCATCATTCGACCGTCTAAATTAGCGTGCCCGCGTCGGGCACGCGCAAGTCAAAGGGCGGCAGACTGACGTGGACCCGGTTGCCGAATTCGTCGACCCCATGAAAACAACCCGACGCGCGTGCATCGACTCCGGTCACGTGGTAGCTGTTGTAGGAAAAATGCTCGCCAGGCGGTAGGCGCGGAGTTTCCCCGACGATCTTGTCGCCCTCCACCACGAGCTGGCTCCCGTCGCAATGCTGGATCACCCATTTCCGTCCCAGGAGGATGACCGTGCGGTCGGAATGATTCTCGATGGTGATGAAGTAGACGAAAGCGTGCGGTTTGTCAGGCGAAAGACTTTTTCCGCCGTGGTGGTAAACGAGTTTGTCTAAGCGGGCGACGAGCCCGGTAAGCGCGAGAGATTCCGACACGACCGCAAATCAACTCAATGGGCGGTGCTTTGCAAATCCCGGTTTGCGCAACCGGCGTTTGAGACCTGGCCGGAGGATATGGGAAGGACGCATGTTCGGGGCTGTCCATTTGGACCCCTGGAGGCGCGCGGTCGCATCCGCCGACCTCGGAAGCATCGTCAATGAGGTCCGACCGGATCGACTCGCCGGCACTTGCCGCCACGATTCAGTGGTCGGCCTTCTTCCCTGCGTAGTGATAGTCGGAATACGACACGGTCATATCGTCGTTCATGGATTTGAACCACATGGTCGTGCCGCGGATGCGCACGGTGACCTCCTTGAGCAGGGTGGGGCGGTCGCCTTCGGGCAGGCTGTAGGTGATGACGGTGCGGGCTTCCTCCACGTTGACCGTGAACATGGGGGAAAAGGGTTGGACGTTCGCGAGATCGACGCGCTCGATCGTCTTGGTCGGCCGATGCAGGGTAAAAGTAACCGCCATGAACGCGGCGCTTTTGTCTTCGTCGCCGCCGGGCTTCAGGCGGAATTTGTAGCGAGCCCGCTCGCCCTCGTCCGCGATCATTTCACACGTTTCCAGGTTCAGGTTATTCTTTACATTTGGGGCGGTATCTCCGCGGGTCCTGCGAGTTTGTTTTTCAGCGTACTCTTTTTTCTCTTTCTCCGTGGGTTCGCGCCCGTCCTTTTTGAGCAGGGTCCAGCGGCTTGTCTCGGGTTTGAGCGGGTCGAAGCGCTCCACGAGGCTTTTCCCGCCCGCGGCGCTGGTGGTTTGAACGAACGACCAACCGCGGGTGCCTTCCGTGCGGAAATCCTTGAGGGCAGCCTCGATCTCGGGCGCGATCGGCGCCGCCGCGAGCGGCAACGAAAACAATGACAGGAGGGCTAGGACGAAGGCGATGGACAGACGCATCGGGTCCAGAAACGCCGAGTAAAGGGCCGTTTTCAACCACTTCGTCATCAAACCGGCGCGGGTGTCGTAAGAAACGCGCCACCGGCCCGTCATAAGACCTGAACCAGCTCAACCCCTAACGAAGGAGTAATATGGACCGCAAGTTAGCCATTCCAGCCGCGATCGCGGGTTCGGTGCACGCGATTTTGCTATTCGGCTTCAGCACCCCGCCCGCGAACGACGCCAAGGCACAGTCCGCGCACGAAGGCAGGCCGCTTGCCCCGATCATCCAACTCGAGCCGCAGGACCCTGAAATCGTGGCAGGGGAGGTGGTATCGAAGCGCGCCGGATCCATTCTACCTGGTTTGCAGGAAGTAGTGAGCGATAAAAGGCCGGGAGACATTGCGATCGAATTGACCGCCCCCCGGACCAAGGTCGATGATGTTGGGCGCATCGACAAAGTCGGCGATGGAGGTTTGTCCGAGGCTCTGGAGAATATCGGACGGCACGGAATCGCGACCCTGGCTTCCTTGGACAACACGCCGAACACGCGTTTTCAGGTATCCCCAGAATACCCTTACAGCTTAAAGGCAAGCGGAGTGACGGGGGAGGTTCTCGTCGAATTTGTAGTCGACGTGAACGGCCGCGTGCGCGACGTGCGGGTGATCAAATCGAGTCATCCCGATTTTGACGCGCCGACGATCCGCGCCGTTTCCAAATGGCGGTTTGAGCCGGGCCGCCGCAACAACGTGCCGGTCGCGTTCAGGATGTCCGCGCCGGTCACGTTCCGCATCGGCGAATGATTTTTGTTCGGGGTTGTTTGAGATGATGAGCGATACGTGAAGGTGAACGTGGGCGGCGGGATCAAACCCCATCGTCCACGTTCAAGTCTGGTCCGGGGGGGGGGACTCAAATCTCCGCGCTCACTCCACTCTCACAACGCTGTGCGCTACGGGCCCGCCTCGACCTGGAAGTTGCACGGCGTCACCGGTCACTTTACCCAGCAGCTGCCGACCCAACGGCGAAGGCGGCGTGACGACGGTGAGGACTTCGCCCTCTAACTCGACCTCCAGTCCGCCGCGCCCGGGACCGATCAGGTAGCGGCTCTTGCGCCCCCCGGTTGCTTCGAGCGTCACCAAGGCCCCCAGGCCGATTCGATCGCTTGGACCGAAGGAAGTAAGGGGCAGTGCCTGAAAGGCCGCGATCGTTTCCCGGAGATCGATCGCGAGGCGAGCCTGCCCCTCCGCGAGATAAGCCGCTTCCTGCCCGCGGGTGTCGTATTTGCTTTCGGCTTTGCTCTCTTCGCTCGTCGCTTCCTCCCGCGCCATGTTGGCTGCGCGGGTGAGAACGGCCAGCTCCCCCAGGAGCGTGTCGACGATCAACTGCCGCAGGCGCGATTTGTCCATCCGGCCAGTCAAGTCCCAGTCGACAGGGGAACTCCAGCAAACTTTCTAAGCGGCCTGTACACGCCCTAAGCCTTCGCAGCCACGTTTTTCAAAGCTTGCTCACCCGGCGGCGCCCACGGGTCTCAACTTGAGCAACTTGGTCACGCGGTCGACGAGGTCTCGCGGGCTAAAAGGTTTCGTCAAGTAGTCGAGCGCGCCGAGTTCCAGGCCCAAGTGCCGGGCATCGTGGGTGGACCAGGCGGAGAGGATGACAATGGGAATCGTAGCCGTGGCCGGATGACGGCGGAGGATCTCGCAAACGCTGAAGCCGTCGATGTCTGGCAACATGAGGTCCAAAACAATCAGATCCGGACGCTGTTCATCAATGCGATCGAGGGCTTCCTGTCCACTCGACGCGGTGACCATGCGATAACCCGCGCGCGCGAGGTTATAGCTCACCACTTCTAGCATATCTGGTTCATCATCAACGGCGAGGATCGAAAACGGCATCGCTTATGTTAACCGCGGAAGCGTGTCGAATCTATGCCTGGTGAGTGACAAATGGGTGAAAACCAAGGGGTAGGAACGCCCCAAAAGGGACACTTAAAAATCCGTCAAAGAGGATTTTCTTCATTTTATCACTCGCGAGAGGAACGTGAATATCCGATTCAACTCTTTAGCTTAACGCGCCTTAAAGTTTTCATCTAGCCCCCTCAATGGCCCGGAAAATCAGTTTTATTAATTACAAAGGAGGCGTCGGAAAGACGTCGCTGATCGTCAATTTGGCAGCCTGCCTTGCCCAAGCGGGTAAGCGTGTCTTATTGTTCGACTTCGACACGCAATCCAACGCGAGCATCTGGCTCCTGCGCATGGAGCGGTGGAACAAGATCAACGGTTCGGGATCGGGAGCGATCTATTCAATTTACGAGCCGGGACAGGCGCGAGTGAAAGACTTGATCATCAAGGACGTGATCGAAGACAAAACCGGCGCGAAGCTGCTTCCGGGACTCGATTTGGTTCCCACGACGTTTAATCTCGTCGACCTCGAAAGCGAATACGAGGGCGATCCCAAACGGCCGCCATATGTCGTCTTTTACGAGCAGCTGGCGGAGGTCGAGCAGGACTACGATTTCGTTCTCTTTGACTGCCCGCCCAATATTTTGCGCGCGTCCCAATGCGGGGTATTCTCGGCGAACGAGATGTATGTCCCCGCGAACCCCGACGCGCTGAGTCTGATTGGATTCACGCTGCTGGTCGAAAAGCTCGGGAAATTCCATCAACTGTCGTCGAGCTTCCGCCGCGTCGAGATGGGCCCGCCCGCCCAAGTGCACGGTATTATTTTCAACTCGATCAAGACGAACGTCGACATCGAGGTTCCAAAGATGCGGATGCAACTGCGGCTAAATCAATTCAAGACCGCGAAGCGCGCGGCGACGAATGCCAAGATTTTCAGCACTCAGGTCAGAGATGCGATGATTGTCCGCCGCGCGGTCACGCTCGGCATGCCGGTGATTCTGGTCGGTCAGGAATCACAGGAAGTGGACAATGTGGCCCACGATTACCGGCAGGCCGCCGCTGAGCTCATGGAACATAATCCCAACGCCTGATTTTTCGCACCATGTCCAACGACGCCGCAGATCCGAACGCCGAACTGTCCCCGACCGAACAACGCGCCGCGGCGGAGTGGGACCGTGTCCGCAAGAAGTTTCGGCAGTCGATCATGGTGGACACTTCCCTGAGCAGCTTAGCGCAGAATCTGGACATGGAAGACTGGCCGTTCAAGAGCGCGAAGGATACACCGTCGAAGTACGTGGACCTCACCTATGAGGAACTGGTTTCCGCTCCCAGCATGGCCGGGCATCCCGAGCGCGTGGAGCAGCTGATCAAGATCCTGCAGGAGACGCTGGCGTTCGACGAACCCTTTGGCGAGATGGTCGCGGAAACGCTGACTTCGCACGACAAGGACAATCCGATTCTGAAGAACATCGTGAAGCTTGGGATTCCCGAGGATTTCCCGATCGCGCTGGTGGCGCTCACGCCCGAAACGCGCGAGTACTGCACGATGGAGGGTCTCACTACGATCAAGCAGTTTGCGGTTTTCGCCCAAAACTTGGCGCAGAACGTCATTGTGAGCGGCGATTTCCGGGAATTTCTGAACGCGCTGTCGAACGTCGACGACGCCACGCTCGCCCAGTTTCTGCCCTTCCGCCGCGGCAGCAAGAATCTCCATTTGCTCGAAGGCCTCGCTTTGACCGTTCGCGCGCAACCCGCGGAAATCCAAGCCGCACTGGCTCAACGTTACGGCGCTCGCCTCGGGATCGAGGACGGCCGCAGGGCCAAGTCCGCTCAGTCGGCGGACGTTGCCACGGCCGAGGAGATTTTGGTGCAACAGGCCTCCGCCTACATCGAGTATTTTCAAGGCGATCTGAAGGATCTGCAGCAACAGATCATTGAGGGTTTTCCTCTGGGTCGTCTGGCCACGGTTCTCAACGATCCGATGGTCGAATCCGTCGTAACTGGCTTGCTCAAACCTTACTTAGCCCCTGCGGGCGTGGCCCAGCCAAAACGCACTACCACCCCGCCGACGGGAGAGCCCGAACCGGGGCCCAAAAAGGGCTTTTTCGGCTCCCTGGCCCGCTTGTTTAAGAAGTAAGCGGCTTGTGCCGATACCATCATGTTAACCTCAATGAGCAGCGCACAAAAGCCCATCGTGCCCGCCGCTGGGCCAGTGGTGATTAAGTTTCCGCCGCGCCCGCAAAGCGAGAAACCGCTTGTGCTCCCGCGCCGCCGGATGCGCGATCCTTTTGAAGTCTCGGAAACGACGGCTGAAACGCAGAAAACGATCAGTGCACTGCGTTCCGCGACCCGTAATCCCTGGGGCGACGCGGGTCCGGTCGGCAACGAACGGCTGCTCGAACTTGAAAAGTCGCTGAAGGCACTCGCGGCCAAACTGGAGGAGCGCGAACGCTATTTACAGGATTTGGAAGCGAAGATGGGCGAGCGAGACCGCGAGCTGGCGGAGATGGAGAATCTACTGAAGGCGCGTGAATCCCTAGTCGAAGCGGCGAAGAACAAACACGACGGTCGCCATTTGACCCACGAAGAGCTGGCCGCCCTCGAAAAATTGAAGGCCGAGATCGAGCGGCAGGAAGCGTCGCTACAGGAGCAGCGCGACGCGCTGCGCGAACGCGAGGAATTTTTGGACGAAAGCGAAGCAAAGCTGTTCGAGAAAGTGCAGGATCACCAGGAAAAGGAAACCGAGCTCGAGCAACGCGACGAAGACTTGAAGCTCCGTGAGCGGCGGCTGCGCGAACGCGAAGCGTTGCACGACCCCAAAATCGCAGAGGCGCTTGCGGCTGAAAAAGCCGCGGCAAAGAAACACGACGAGTTCAACGAGTGACGCCGGCCCTCGGCTGCGGCCAGCCAGAGGAGCGTAGGTAGAGGATGTGCCGATCCGCGAGACGGCCAACTCTTGATCGGCCAGACCAGCGACACGCTTTTTGGCTGCCTCTGCTCGTTGCCAACCTGGAGGGAGTATCCACCCCTTCGGGCCGGGGATCGACGCCGTCCTCGTCCTTCGAATCGCCCCCGCGGGTGGCAAGCCGTCCGTAAGGCTTGCTTTCCCCCGAGGGACAACCTTTTCTGGCAACTTTTCCATTTTGTGGGCGTCCTTGAATCGCTTGTCTTCATGAAATCCATCCTCCCACGGCTCACAGTCCTTGGTCTCGCCGCTGGCATAAGCGTTTCAGCGGTTGCCCAAAACGATGTGCCGATCGAATACATTCCTGCCCGGAATTTTACGTTTTCGATCGGTTATCGTGGTTCCGCGCATGCTCCCAAGGTGCGCTTTGGTCAACTGGGCTCGATTCCCAGCCGGCGGACGATCACCCCTTTTGACGACGAGGAGAGGGCTCTTCAGAAGCAGCAAACCCGGGTTTACGACAATGGTTTGGTCGATGCCGATGGTCCGCGCGAGGCCGAGCTCGACGCTGACGGCAGGCAAACCAGTACTCCCGGCGGCCGCTATACGACGACGACGACCACCACCACCACCGATCCGGACACGGGAGTCGAAACCACGACGACCTATCAAAATGGCGATTTCCTCGCCTTCACGCCCGGCCGCACCCGCCGGTGGCGCTATTTGAGCGATAACCAAGTGCAGCCAAACGGAAACCTCGCGATGAGCAATTTCAGCGCGACAACCGACGGTGCCGCGGTATCCGGCGAGGGCGAAAGCGGCGGCGGCTTCGAGGTCAAGCTGGAGCGTCTCCTTGGCCGCCGCGGCAACCGGCTGGAGTGGGGCATCGCCGCGTCGTTCGGTTTGAACGACATCAATGTAAAAACAAGCGAACGTATTCGCGCCACGCTGACGACCTACACCGATTTTTATTCGTTTCCCTCGGGCTTTTCCGCTCCGGGCGGCGGCTACATCGCACCGTCAACGGCCGACTTCACGGACCCGGTCACGGGCACTGTCACCGCTGGCGGACTGGAAACAACCACTCCTCTGAACTACCTGCCCGTGGGCTCGCAAACGACCACGGAAGTCGGGGGGGCGGAAATTCAAGGTGCCTGGCAGATCAAAGGCGCGTACTACATCGCCCGCCTGGGACCGAATGTTCGCTACAAGATTTCCGAAAAGTTTGCCTTGGCCGGTGGGCTCGGTGTGTCCGGCGCGTTCGTCGGCACTCTTTTCCGCGTCGACGAGTTTATCGTCCGCGACGATGTCTTCGCTCCTTTGCGCCGCGAGGAGGAAAGCCGCATTTCCAAATTCATCCCGGGTTTTTATGCCGAGATGAATGCGGAATGGTGGCTGAGCGAACGCACCGGATTCTACGGCGGCGTGGTGTACGAGACGCTGGGTTCTTACAAGCAGCGCCCGCTGAGCGGTCGCACCGCGGACGTCGATCTCGGCAGCGGCGCCGGTTTTCGTTTCGGCATCATCACGCGCTTCTGAGCGCGGCGCGGCCTGAAAGAGCGTTTGAAAACGGTAGGGCGAACCGTCCTCGGTGGGCGGTGGGTGGTTTAGACCTCGCTTGGCAACGCGGGTCGACTGAACCGTACTGCGCCGCAACGCCGCGTTTTTGAATGGGAGAAAGTGCCGACGGCTCGGCGGGACGCCTCTCCCTACCTTTCGATCCGTTCCCTGTTTTCAGAACCTCGCGGACTAAGATATGGCCCGAAGGCCCTACGAAGCCCCTTCGTCCCCACGGCGCTCCAGCTCCGCCACGACGTCTTCAATCGGACGGAGCTTCTCCGCGGGAAACAGCCCGTTGATGCGGGTGATCACCTGCTGAATGATCCCATCGGGACACGAGGCGCCGCCGGTCAGAAGAATTTTGAAGGGGGTCCCACCCACAGGGAAAGGGTGGGTCTCCATTTTGTCGTGTGGGTGGGCTCCCGCCGGGCCGTGCGCGGGAAACACGTAGTGTTCCACCGCCTCGCGGGAGCGGATGTTGCGTTCGCTCTGGATAAAAAACGCGCGCTTTCCGAGTCGCTGTTCGCAAAGACGATAGAGTTGGTAGGTGTTGGACGAATTTTTTCCTCCAATGACGAACGCGGCGTCCAACGGTTCGCTCAGCGCGCGACTCAAGGCGTCCTGGTTCACCTGCGTGGCGTAACAAAGTGTGTCTCCCCGGCCGCTGCCGCCCACGCGGGTCTCGGCGCCTTCGCTGTACTTCTGACGATAGGTATCCCGCAGATGCGTGATGATCTCGATCGTCTCGTTCATCAAAAGTGTCGTTTGATTCACTACCGCCACCCGTTGCAGGTCTTTTTTTACGTCAAATCCCGGCGTGAATTTTCCGGCGAACTCCGTGTGGAAACGACTGTGCACCGCCGGGTCATTGCTCGCGATAATCTCGGCGAGGAGCCGCGCTTCCACCAGGTTTCGCACGATCACCGCGGGCGCGTAGCGGCGGGCATTGGAAAACGTCGCCTTGGTTTCCTCGTGCTCGTGCTTTCCGTGGATGATGATCGTGTAGCCGTCCCGGCCAAAGGCGCGCGCCGCTTTCCAGACCTTTTCGACCAGCATGCAGGTGGCGTCGTATTGATACACTGGCACCCCTTTGCGCACGAGCCGGCGCTTGTCGGCATCCGTCGCCCCAAAAGCCGGGATAATGACGATGTCTTCCGGAGTAAGCGAATCCCAGAGCAACTCCTCGCCCGGCGCTCCGCTGGCCTTGCGGCCTTCGGTCGTGAACGGCACGCCTTTATCGGACTGCAGATAACGCAGCCCTCGCCGGAGCAGATCCTCGTTCACGAACGGATTGTGAATGAGTTCGCTCAGCATGAACACCCGGCGCCCAGGGTTCTCTGCGAGGGTCTCGTAGGCGCGCTCGATCGCGTTCTTCACTCCGAGACAAAAGCCAAAATGACTCGGCAGGAGATAGTGCACCGCGCCGAAATCGAGCCTGACCGGAGAAGTCGCCATGCGTTCATGCGTCCGAGCGAGCGCCTTGATGGCGGTGCAAAGTCTCGACTGGTAGAGCGCCCCAGCGGTGTCGTCCAAGTGATAGATAAGACGACTGCGATCCTTATCGGGGCGAAATTTGTAAATGAACTCGTTTTCGCCCAAATGAAGGTACGGGATATCGATCAGATGGGGCTCGAGCCGGTCGAGCACCGTCGCGAGGCTCGGGGCCAGTGAGGCGCGATTCTGACTGAGTTGATCGAGGGACACGAAATGCACCTCGTCATCTGCCGGGAGCCCTTTGGCTTGCGACAGATAGACTCGGTAGCTCGCGCCCTGGTGGTCGGCGGTAAAATACTCTGTCGCCGGGGTGTGGTCTTTGAAATGGGCTTCAAGCCGTTCCGTGGCCATGCCGACGTCCGCGCCAACAAATGCCAGGCCCACTTTCGTGCCCGCCTTGCGCACCGCGAGCTGATTGCTCGGGTTGAAAGCGAGGACGGTGGACAAGCTGGCCGTGGCAGGAAGTGCGCTCGAGACCATGGGATTGGCAACTCAAGACCGAGGCAGGCAGGGGGTCAAGTGAGGGAGGGGACTGTTTGTGTATACGCCCTACCTTTTGCGTCGTTTTCGCAAGGCCCCTAGATAAGTGGCGAAACCAACGCTGCCACGCGCGAAAACCTAACCATCCTCGCGGGACGCGGTCGGGTCGTCCGCCGCGCTCTGTTTCGGCATGTTCTCGAAAAATCCTTCTTCTTCCAAAACGGCCATCACGCCCTTGATCACCTCGGTGCGTTGCGGCGCGGTCAGTGTCGGGTAGTCCAGGGTGATCAGCTCGGATACGCCGGCCTGAGCTTGTTCGCGCGATGTAGCGCCTTCCAGAAAATCGTCCGCCCGGTCGGCGATGTCGTCAATGACGGGTCCTAAGTCCACCCGTACCATTAGCATGGAATGCTCGGTTGTTCCAGTGCTCTCAGCGATTCAGGGGGCGACGAGAACGAACGTCTTTCGGGTCAGGGCGATTCCGTTTGCGACGACCTCGACCGTGTGGCGGCCGGCCTGGTGTTTCCGCGTGGTGAAGTCCCGGAAGCGCTGTGTCTTCACCAACGAAAGTTGGGCTTTGGGGTCCAAGTCGACTTCCTTCCACTTGAAAACCTTTCGTGAGGTCCGGCCTCTGTTTTTTCGGTAATGCACGGCATAGTCGATGACCACCCGCTGACGTTTCGAGCCGGTAGAATTCAATCGAAGCGAAAGCGTGAGCACTTGACCGAGTCGAAGCGTCGCTGGCGACACGTTGAACGAGAGGAGTTTCACCTGCGCGGGCCCGGTCGTTCCTAAAAGGGCAAGAGCTCGCGTGTTTCCCGCTTTTACGAGGGTGCGCAGCCCGCGGCGGACGATCCAGGCTGTCCGCGCATCAGACAGATCCCATGTCTCGAGCCGGTCCAAGAGCCACGTCGGATGATCCTTCGCGATATCGTTGAGGTGATTTCCAACCGATTTCCGAACGTAGAGGCTGGGGTCGCATTTCAGGCGCTCGAGCAAGGGCCACGTGAGAGCCGGATCCCTGACGAGCGCCTCGAGCCGAAATGACCACGGCAGGCGGGGGCGGCAACCTTCGCAAGCGAGGCGACGGACGTGCTCGTTGGGATCGGAGGTCCACCGCTTCATGGTGGCGAGTGTTCCTTCGAGATCTGACTTTAGGAAAACGCGAATCGCGAACTCCGCGGACCCGTATTTTGTGAGAAAACGCAGGGCTTCGAGCGACAGGTCGACATGCTCAGCGCCGTGCTTGGCCACAAAATCGGGGGCGACGATCGCGACGAAATTGTGCCCAAATTTAGGCGCGATCGCTTTCACCACGCGCAGGGCCTCCGGGAAATTGTTTGGCAGCGTCGCCCTTAAGGCCTCGGTTGCGCGGCTGACCCGTTGAATCAGCGAAAGCGAGTCGAGTCCGTTGGTCGCGAGCTTGAGGAAACGGCGACGGTTAAATTGCGGATGCGCCTCCGCGACCAGGTCGGCGATTCCGCGAAACCGCGCCACGTTGAACCATTCCTTGAGTGCAGTGGGCTCGGCTTCCGGCATAGTTGGCGTGCGGGTGTCGTCAAGCGACGCCCCTGCATCAGAACATTGCCTGTTACTTCAGCACCTCGGCGAGCTTGCCAGGTTCTTTGCCGCCGCCCATGGCGAAGTCAGGTTTTCCCCCTCCTTTACCGCCGAGTTTGGCCGTCACTTCGGCGATAATCTTGCCCGCCTGGTGACCGGCTTTGATCGCGGCGGGCGACGCAAAGGCAACGAGAGAAGTCTTTTCGCCGAAAGCGGCGCCGAGCGTGACGACGCCTTCCCCGATCTTGGCCAGGACTTGGGAGCCGAGACTGCGCAACGCTTCGGGGGAATCGACCGTGACCGGCGCGGACAAAAATTTCAGGCCATCGCGCAAGGTTGCCCTGGCGGCGAGTTCTTCCGCGAGTCCGGCGGAGGCCTTTTGCTCGAAGGCCTTGAGTTTCTTTTCCAGCTCGGATTTTTCCGCGAGGATGAGCTCCAGGCGTTTCTCCGCATCGGCCGGCGACACTTTGAGCTTTTCGCTGATGGTCCGCAGCCGCTTTTCGTGTTCGTGCACGAGCGCGAAGGCGGCGCTCCCGGCCACCGCTTCGATGCGGCGGGTGCCGGCGGCGATGGCGCTTTCGCCGACGATCTTGATCAGGCCGATCTCGCCGGTGGTGGAAACATGAGTGCCGCCGCACAGCTCACGGCTGTAGCCCCCAATATCCACCACGCGCACCATCTTGCCGTATTTGTCGCCGAAGAAGGCGAGGGTACCCTCCGGTTTCTTGTCGAATTCGGTTTCGTAGGCTTCGACCCGCGCGTTATCGATGACCTTCTCATTGACCAGCTGTTCGACCTCGTGAAGCTGTCCGGGCGTCATCGCCTCGAAATGGGAAAAATCGAAACGCATTCGATCCGGCGTCTTGGACGTACCCGCCTGCCGCACATGCGGGCCAAGGACCTTGCGGAGAGCCCAGTGGATCAAATGCGCGGCCGAGTGATGGCGCGAAATCGCGCGCCGGCGCCCGATGTCTAATGTCAACTCCGCTGTGGCGGACTTGAGGTTTTGGGTCTTGAGTTTTGCGTTTTGCGTCGGGTCGACCTTGTGCAGGTGACGGCCGGACTTGTCCTTGATCGTGTCGACGATCGTGAAGCGTTCGCCAGCCACCGTCGCGGTGCCCGTGTCGCCCGCCTGACCGCCCATCTCCGCGTAGAAAGGCGTTCGGTCGAACACGACATAACTGTCTTTTTCGGTGTGAACCACGTCCATCACGACAGCGGTCACCGGTTTTTCCGTATCCACGATATACCCGGTGAAGAGCGAAGCTTCAAAACTAGCAGAGGCGTCGCCTTCCGTCGCTGCCACGATGATTTCCTTTTTTTGAGCAGCACGCGCCCGCTCGCGCTGCTTTTCCATTTCCACGTCAAAACCGTTGGTGTCGACGGTCAGGCCGCGTTCCGTTGCGAGGAGCTGGGTCATGTCGAGCGGGAATCCGTAGGTATCGTACAGCTCGAATGCGGCCGCGCCACTGATCGTGCCGGAGCTCGTCGCTTTGTTGAAGTTCTGAAGCCCTCGGTCGAGGGTTCGCCCAAAGCTTTCCTCTTCACTGCGGATAGCCCGACGGACGATGTCCTGTTGCTGCGAAAGTTCGGGGAACACCGGCCCGAGCGATTCGATCACGGGCGCGACGAGTTGCTCGAAGAAGCCGGTGGGGAGTCCCAGCTTCTTCCCGTAAAGGATCCCGCGACGAAGGATGCGTCGAATGACGTAGTTGCGTCCTTCGTTGCTGGGCAGGATACCGTCGGCAATCGCGCAGCTGACGCAGCGGGCGTGATCGGCGAGCACGCGAAACGCAACGTCGATATTTTCCTGTTCGGTCAGCCCCTCGCGTTTGGTTGGAACCGTGCCCTTATAGGTCTTTTTCGAAAGGTGCGCGATCGTTTTGAACAGCGGCGCAAAAACATCCGCGTTGTAGTTGGACGGCTCGGCGGAGAAATCTTTGAAGCCTTTGGTCGTCGCGTGAATGCCCGCGACGCGTTCGAAGCCCATGCCGGTGTCGACGTGTTTCGCCGCGAGCGGCGAAAACGTTCCGTCGGCGTTCGCGTTGAATTGGATAAAAACGTGGTTCCAGATCTCGATGCAGCGCGATGAACTCGAGTTCACGAGTTTGCGCCCCGCCTGTTCATCGTCCGAGGGCAGAAGATTGAAATGGATTTCCGAGCAGGGACCGCAGGGGCCCGTGTCGCCCATCATCCAAAAATTGTCCTTTTTGTTGCCGTTGACGATGTGGACGGCCGGATCGAGACCTTCCTTTTTGAAAATGCCGGCCCAGATGTCGTAGGCTTCCTGGTCGAACTCCGAAGGATCGTTTTTCGATTTATCCGGGGAGTACACCGTCGCGAACAAACGCTTGCCCGGAATGCCCCAGACTTTCGTGATCAGTTCCCAGCCCCACTGCAGCGATTCCTTTTTGAAATAGTCGCCGAAGGACCAGTTCCCCAGCATCTCGAACATCGTGTGGTGGTACGTATCGAAGCCGACGTCCTCCAGATCGTTGTGCTTGCCGCCCGCGCGGATGCATTTCTGGGTGTCCGCCGCCCGGGTGTCCTTGCCGGGCCGAACGCCGGCCCATTTCGAAACATCAGGCTGCTTTTCGCCCAGGAAAATCGGCACGAACTGATTCATTCCGGCATTCGTGAACAGCAATCCGGGCGAGTCCGGCATCAGCGAAGACGACGGCACAATCGTGTGGCCTTGCTGGGCAAAGAAATCGAGGAAGCTCTGGCGAATCTCGGCGGAGGTCATGGGAAGGAGGCGAGTAGCGGGTGGGCGGGTCGCGAGTGGATTACGAGACAGAGAGTAGTGGGAAGCGGGGCTCGCCTTACGGCGAAGCCCTGCGTTCGTTCACAGCGCAGAAATGATGGCATCCGCCATCTGCTTTGTCGTCACGCTCGGGCGGCCAAACGCGATATCTCCCGTGCGGGTACCGCCGGTGACCGCCTTCTTGACGGCGGCTTCGATCCGCGTCGCGATTTTGTCCAAGCCAAAACTGAAGCGCAGCATGAGCGCGGCGGACAACACCTGCGCGCACGGGTTCGCGATGCCCTTTCCCGCGATGTCGGGAGCGGTGCCGCCCGCGGGTTCGTAGAGTCCGAAAGGCAGACCGAGCGAATTCTTGCCGGCGCCAAGCGAGGCCGAGGAGAGCATGCCCAGGGAGCCGCAAATCACGGCCATCTCGTCGGAGAGAATGTCGCCGAACATGTTTTCGGTCACAAACACGTCGAATTGATTGGGATTTCGCGCGAGTTGCATCGCCGCGTTGTCGACATACATGTGGGTGAGTTCGATCTCGGGGGCATGTTTTGCCACGTAATCGGTCACGGTCTTGCGCCACAACACGGAGGTCTCGAGCACGTTCGCCTTGTCGACCGAGCACAGTTTCTTCTTGCGAGAGCGGGCCGTGGCGATTGCGGTCGCCGTGATGCGCTCGATCTCGCTCTTGCGGTACACCATCGTATCGACCGCTTGGATATCGCCGTCGGGCAGGGTCGTGGTTGTCTTGGGTTGGCCGAAATAAACTCCGCCGGTCAGCTCACGGATGCAGACGATATCGATGCCGTCCGGGATGCGTTCGGTTTTCAGCGGCGACGCATCGGTCAATTCTCGATACAGCAGTCCCGGCCGGATATTGGCGAAAAGGGTGAAGTGCTTCCGCAGCGGCAGCAAGGCCGCGCGCTCGGGTTGCTCCTTCGGGGGAAGCTTTTCCCACTTCGGGCCTCCGACCGAACCAAAGAGGATCGCGTCAGCCTGTTCGCAGACCTTGAGGGTGGAATCGGGCAGGGCTTTGCCATGGTTGTCGATGCCCGCGCCGCCCACGTCGGCGGACGTGTAGTCGAGCTTCAGGCTTTCGGCCTCCGCCACGTGCTTCAGCACGCGCAGGGCTTCGCTCATGACCTCGGGCCCAATGTAGTCTCCGGCAAGAACCGCGAACTTGAGAGTCGGCATAAAGAACGACCTAAGCAGCAGGCCGGGAGGGGTGGCAAGCCTCGGCGCGCTTTTGCGCTGATCCCCCCGTTTCTCATGGGCGTCGCAGGATAAAGCCGGTATTCGATATGGAGATGCCGATCCAAGCATCTGCGGGGCCTTCGGCGGGGATTCCTCTGCCCGCTGCAGCCCAATGAGCGATGGTCTGTCCTAAACTGCGGTCGAACTTTCCCCGGGCGAGTTCCCGTCGCCAGCCATGGGAGCGACGCTTCCGCTGCCGAGAGGAGGAGTGCTGCCACTGCCGATCAGTCCGAGCAAGGTCAGCACCGTGCGATACTGGTCCTGAAGGCGAGATCTTGCCGCGGCATCGGCTTCCTCCCATTCAGCCTTTTGCGTGACGTAGTTGATTCGCCCGTGGGCAAACAGCATCTGGATTTCGGGCGGCAACTGGGGGAAGTTTTGGGAAATGGCGACCCGCACCAGTAGTCGCTCCTGCGGACGGACGGACGATGGATCGTTTCCAAGCTGGATCCACATGAACGCAAGCAAGTCGATGCTGGCGTCGAGATCAGGTTCGCTGAGAGTATACATGGCGCACGATTCTAGAATAAGCTCCGCCTTCGACTGCCTGCCCCCGCTTGGCCGACTAATCTTTTGCGACTCTACCATGATACTACCAGCCCAGAAGCGCAAGCTTGCGGGAAGATCCGTTAGGGCAGCGTGTGAGAATGACGCAGTGCAGATAGGGAGCATTTGGCATTCGCGTCGGGAGAAAATTGAGACGGCGCTAAATACCCGGCGAAGTAGCAAACGACCGCCGCTCTCAATTCAGTTTATCCGTCTTACGGAGACACGTTTGAGGCCCGTTTCAAGACCACGGAGCTTTGCTCTGCTTTCACAATGCGATCGAAAAACGTGCGGACTTTTTCGTACTGTGCGGCCGGAATATTCGAGGATTTCAACTTCAGCGATCGTTCGAAGACAAACACCCCGTCCTGGGCTGCGCCTTTTGCACGGTAGCTGCCAAAATCCGTCTCCAGTTGCACGCCGGCGAACTCATCGTCGATCACAAAGCCCAACGGTAGTTCGATCTCAGCCCGTTCCTGGAGGCTCAGGGGTTCAATCACGATCGGTTGAACCCGTTCTTTTTTCTTCAATGCGCTCGTCGTCCGCCGGTTCACGACGACGGGTTTGAAGGTCAAAAGCTCATCGCGCATGGCCATCCCATAGCTCGGCGATTGAAAGTCGATCGACAGGTCGAAACGCGCATCGTCGAAGAAGTCCTTGGCTTCCACGCGCGATGCTTTAGGAGTGGCGAGGGTGGCGCTGAGCCAGCTTTCAATGGTCTTCCGGTACTCCGACGGAGATTCGCTCAGGTATTGGCCGCGCGCGTCGGCGGAAGCGTGGCGGAAAAATCGCTCCTCGATCGTGCCCTGCAACGCGCCCCATTTTCCCAGCTTGGCTCTAATGGTCCGTTCGATGCGGTTTCCGTCCTCCGGCAGGACGGGCAGCCGGAACAAGCCGCCGTGCTCTGTCGCCATGAGCAGCGCCTGTCCGCCGGCGGTTTCTTCCGACAGCAAACCCGGTGGCGTATAGGTGTTGGTCGGATCGAAGATCAACAGCCGGCCCAGGGCCGGGTGGGCGACCACGGCAGCCGCCTCGAAGGAGTCGTCCACCTTGATCGCGAGGATGCAGTGATTAAACTGTATGGCCGAAGGCCAGATTTCCTGGACGTGAGTGGGGTCTCCGGAAAAGACCGCGAGGGGATACGACGTCACGCCCAGCTCTTGCAGCATCGCGCTGAGGAGATTCGCCTTGTCCTTGCAGTCGCCGTAGTTGCACTTGAATACTCGGGGGGCTGGCCGCGGCACCATGCCTCCGCCGGTGCTGGCGTTGAGTGTAAGCGATATGTAATTCACCTTCTGCGCGTAACGGCACAGTGCGTGGATCCGTTCCCAACGGGAGTTTTTGCCGGCGGTCAATTCCCCGACCTTTGCTTTGATCGACTCGTCCGTGGAGCAGACTTCGCTGTAGCGCGCCGCGAAATAAGCGGAGATTTCCGCCCACGATCCAAACGTTTTCATCCGATCTTTCGCCGCGAGGGGCCGGGGCGGCTTTAGATCGACCGCGAGCCAGGGCCCATGGGTGAGCGCGGTGGGTGCGAAAGGTTCGGGCTCGAGGGCCGGCAGTTTCCTCAGGGTCCAGGTTCGCGTGTGACCCTGGACGGTCGGTTCGATCTCGGTATGATTGAACGTTCGCGCCTCCACCTGCCACCCCGCCGGCACGGTGAGGCTGTAGCTCGATTGCTCGGCGGGGTACCGGCTGCTGAAATGCCAGATTTCCTGCGCCACGAACGGTTTTACCTCGAGTTGCGCCTCGTAACCGAAGATCGAGCCCGGAACCGCGTCTTCGACGGCAGACAGGATTTGCTGGCGGTTCTCACCATAAAGCTCGAGCGCGGTGCCGTACACGGCGGCGTCGACAATCCTATTCCCGGCGAGAGCGACAACCTGGCCGTCCGGGCGCAAGACCCAGGCTTTGAGTGAGCGGACTTTGTCCGAACCGGAATCGTAGGTGACGCTGGCCACCGCCGTCTGCTGGCCTTCTCGTGTGACGACACGAATCGCTTTGCGCAGGCGTTGATGAAAGATCCCGTCCTTGGTGACTTCGGCCGCGCTCTCGTCGAGCAGGACAATGGCGGCATTTTCGCCTGCGGCTTTCGAGCCTGAGGCAATCGCGGTCAGCCAATCGGGCGCGCGCGTCTTCGCGGCGGCCGGGGCGGCGGCGAAGGCGGCGAGAGCGGCTAGAACCATCAGGAAGCGAAGACCGATCGAGACGTGCATGTGCAATCAGCGGGACTCGGACGATCCCGCTTTTTGCGCGGGTATGGCGGATTCGGTGGCAGCGGCAGCGTCGGGTTTCGGAGCCGAGTCCTTTCGCCTGAGCGTGAGAGCGTGGCGATCGCGGCTTTGCACCGACTCGAAGGAGTGTTTCAGCGGTTCGTAAGCCGCTCGACTGAAAAAGACCCCGTTGAGGACAAGGTGACGTTTATAGTCGAATCGTCCCGTGCTGCGGCTGACGCCGATCGTTGCCTCGTAGTTGCCCATTCCAAGATCGATTCGCCCGGGGGTACTGCCGGCCTCGAGTTGAAACTCCTTTGGGGGCTGAATCGAGATTTCGTCGATTTCGGTGGTGCGATAGCGAAAAACAATATCCGTGCGACGAGTCGATGCATCGAAACGCGGCGGCGCGTTTTTGTGGAAGACGGCCGGCTGGAAAATAAGCCGCGAACCGGTCCGCTCGGCATAGGCGGGAACGCGGAGCCGGTAGGCGACCTTCAGCGGCAGCGTCGGGTCGGAGGCGTTCTCGATTTTGACTTCAGACACTTCGGCCGATTTGAGCGTTTCCTGAACGTGTTCGCGGACGAGAGTAGCGCGGTGCTCGGGCGACGCGGCGTCGAAGATCTCCTTCATGTCCGCGTCCCAGAGACCCGCATATTCCAATGTCACGGTGCCCTCCAAATTGCCTTCTTCGTCGAGTTCGAAGGCCGCTTTCCTCCGCCGGCTATTTTTTTCCGCCGAGCTTCCGGGAACAAGCTGAGGCTGCAGCCCCTTGGGGTCCGAGACCAAGGCGCCGGTATCGCTGTGATTCCAGGACAGGCAGCCCGGAGGGAGAAAGGCACTGCCGGGATCGAAAAACTCCCAATCGTTCATTTTAACCGCGGCGACGTAGTGAGTCATGACAAACGGCTCGGTCATTTCTTTTTGAAAGAGGATAAGATTGCGATCGTTTGCCATGGCGATCCGCGCGTCAAAACCCGCGCCGCGAGCCATGGCTACAAAAAGTTCGTTGATGTCCGCCGGCATACCGTGACCCAGTTTGAGCGTTTCGGTCGCGTTGCGGTTGAATTCCATTTTCTGGCGCTGTTCTTCGGTGTATCGAGCACTGTCTCGCGTCCGCTTGACGATCTTCGTCCGGCAGAAGTCGTAAATGCGTCGAATTTGCTCCTCGCGGGATTCGGAAGGCTTCACGAGCTTTGAAACCGCTTCCTTGATCGCCTTGGTCGGTTTGATGCCGTCGATGTTGTTTTCATAGAGGTTGGAAGAGCGGGAAGCCCAGTATTCTCCCGTTTTCATGGCGTCGTCTGGCGTGTAATAGAGCATCACCACTGATTGGCTCTGAAGCGCGGGTGGACCAAAGGGCTCCTCCTCATGGGCGCGAAGGTTACTCATCTCAAAAGTGTAGTACCCGTCCTTGTCCTGGTTCAGCTTGCGGTGCGGAGTATTGAAGAAAAGACAGCGTACGCCCATCGAGCTGCGTTCCAGCAAGCGCACTTTGTAGCGGACAACCCGGGCGGGATGCTCGCCTTGGAAGTACAGGGGCACATACCATGGGAGACCCGCTGTGAGAGTCGTGTACCGGTATTCGACGATGACCCCGGGCTGGATTCCCGGCGGCGAAAACGATTTTACCGTCATGCGCACGTTGCCGGTTTTGATCACGTCGCGATCGTAAATTTCTTTCTTGTTCAAGACTACCGTCGTTCCGTCGGGCTTGATCGTCCTGACCTCAAGTTTCGAGATGCGGTTGTCCTTGCTATAGGGAAGTTCGATCTTCGAAAGCTTTTCGACGCCCCGTTCCGAATAGACGCGCAGACGCACGAACCATTGCGTTTCCATGTCGCCGTCCAGCATGTCGTACACCGCTTCGGTCAATAGGATTTCGACCCCGGCGTCGGGATCGATTGCCGATTGGGTGAGCTTGAATTCCGCCGGGTCGATCGCCGGCCACTTTGGCGCGGCTTGAAGAGCTGCGTTGACTGCAGCGGCCATGATGATGAGTGCCCATGAGCGGCGCATCGGAGAAAGGTGTGAAGGTTGAAGTGGAGGTATGCGGAGCCCGGGCGGGAGGCCGCCGGGAATGGCGCGGAAGCTGGTTCTTCCATCGGCTTGGAAGCCGACAACGTGAGAATTTTCACGGGACGGGTATCCGAGTCCACGCCAAAATGCCATTCGCTGGCAATCGTTCGGGGCCGGCCGCGCTACGGGGCGCGACGAGGGGCGTGCCCGGTGGCATTTCGTCGCAGAGTCACTACAAGATTGTCGCGCAGGTGAATCTCGTCGAAGGCGCTTTTCAGGTCGTTGTAGCGACTGCGCTCCACGTGGACGCCATTGACTTGAAGCCGGCGATTGCACGAAACGGAGCCACTGTTTTCGGCGGCGGATATTTCAGTGATATACTGCCCAAAGCTCTGCATGTCGACCAGACCCGGCGTGCTAATCGTCTCCACTGCAAGATCCGAGGGCACCTGGATGATGATGTCGTCGACCTCCGTGAAACGATAGTGAAGGGCCAGGTCGGTGCTTCGCTGCGCGGCCTCGAATCTCGGCCGGGCGCCTTTCTGAAACACGGAAGGCTGGAGGATCAGCCGAGTCCCCGTTTGCTCGGCATAACCAGGCACTCGCAGGTGATACGAAATGCGAAGCGGTTTTGACAATTCGTTGGCATGCTCGACCACCACGTTGCTCACCTCGCCCTGGCGAAGCAGAGCCGTCACTTCTTCCGCGACCCGCTTTATGCGGGCTTGGGGGCTGATTGGATCGAATATCCGTTTGGCCTCCGCGTCCCAGAGTCCCGTGAAGTCGACCTGGACCTCGCCCTGCAGGGTTCCATCCATTTCCAACTTAAAACGACCGTGGCGCGTTCTCTGTGACACCTCGCCGGCCGCGCCCGGCACGGCGACCACTTGCGCGGCGGTGGGGTGGGCGATCAGCGCGGACGTGTCGGAGTATTGCCAGTTGAGAAGTCCTGGCGGCGGATAGATCGCGCCCGGATCGTAGAATTTCCAGCCGTCTTGCCGTACGGCCACCACTGCGTGCGTGAAGATGAACGGTTCGATCATCTGCTCCTCGTACACGATCAAGTTGCGGTCATTGACGAGCGCGTGGTAGGCCTCGAGCCCGGCGGCCCGCGCCAGGGCCAGGAAGAGCGTATTGATGTCGGCGGGCGCGCCGTGCCCCAACTTGAGCGTTTGCTGCGCGGTGGCGTTGGGCGCGAACTTACGGCGCTGCTGTGGCGTGAAGCGGGAGGATTCGCGATCGCGATTGGCGATCCGGATCCGGCAGTAGTCGTACAGTTTGGATAGTTTCTCCGACGGTGTGTCGTTCGGGCTAACCAAACCCGCGGCGATCGATTCGATCGCCGGGGTCACCCGGGCGGCGATTTCCGATTCGCGATGGAGATCGGCGCCGCGCACTCGCCAATACAGCGAGGGTGGGGTGTTGCCGGCCTCCGTGTACCGCAGGACAATCACGGGTTCCGCCTGCAGAGCGGGGGGCCGGTAGGGTTCGCTTTTCCGAGCCGGTATGTTGGGGAGTTCGAAGACGTAGTAGCCGTCGGAGTCCTGCACCAAGTCCCTTGCCGGACAGTTGAAGTAAAGAGCACGCAGCCCCTGGAGCGGCGGGCCGAACGGCTTTACCTTGAACCGGACCAGGCGGGCCGGAAGGTCGCTCTGGAAGAACAAAGGCAGGTATTGCATCATCGTGTCCGTGAATTCCGTGTACTGGTATTCGACGATGGCGCCTCGCTCGACTCCGGGAGGCGCGAAGGACTTCAAACGGGTGCTGACCTCTCCTGCTTCAAGGATTCCTCGGTCGTAGATGTCTTTGCGCCCAAGTCGCACGACCGTGCCGTTCGGTTTGATCGTACGAGCTTCGATCCCGGAGATGCTAAACGATCGTTCGTAGGGAATGTTGATTCGGGAAAGCCGCTCCAATCCCACGTCCGAAAACAAACGCGCCCGGATGAAATGTTTCACCTCGAAGCCGAGGTGCGAATTCTCCACCACCACCTCGCGCAGGAGAATCTCGACCCCGGCGCTTCGATCGACAAGAGGTTCACTCCGTCTGAACTCTGCTGGGTCGAGAGGCGGCCATTTCGGCGCAGCGCTCGCGACGGAAGGTGCGAAGACAAAGGCGAAGAAAAGGAACCACCAGGCCGGGCCTGGCACCTTCTTCCTCTGCGGCGAGCGGATGAGCGGAGCGAGGCAGGGTCTTAGCATGGGGCTCATGCTGGTCCGCACGGGGTCCGAACGGGTCGAGCGCACGGCACCCGGCCGCAGCCCGGCTGGAACGCCCGAACCTGTGCTTTCACCGGTAAGCGCGGCAAACTATTTGGCAGCGGGGTACACGGCGAAGGCCTCGATCTCAATCAGCCAGTCGGCGTGAACGAGGCCCTGTACTCCCACCGTCGAGCGTGCGGTCTTGCCCGGGTTTTGGGCGTTGTTGAAGAACTCGCCGTAGGCTTTGAACCACCCGGCGTAGTCCGGCTTTCCCTCTTTCGCGGGATCCGGCACGACATAAACACGCAAGTACACCACGTCTTTTAGGGAGAGGCCCTGCGCCTCCAGCACCTTCTGGATATTCTTCACGCAGCTCACTCCCTGGGTATACGTGTCTCCATAGCGTTCATGCGCCGTCTTACCCTCTTTGTTTACGACCGACGGCACCGTGCCGCTGGTCCAGAAACCGGCTCGATTGCCCGGTATGGCGACCCCTGAGGCGATCGACGATTTCGCATCGCCGGTCAGTCTCACTTCGGTTGGGACTTCGGCGTGTAACAACGAAACGGTTACAAAGAGCAGGAACGGAAGGACGGTTTTCATGGTCGGAATGATTTACAGAGCGGGAGCGGGTCGGGGGCGGGTGATATCAGGAGGAAAATGGGTAGCTGGGCGTTCGCGATACAAGGTCGGAGTGAACTTAATCCATTGCTTATTGCTGAGACACGAGGCAGCGGCGCAACGAACCGAGGTAGTTCTGGAGGAGACAATGAAGATAACCGTCATCCATAAAAGGAATCAGCATCAGCTGCTTTGGGCCCTCCTGTGTAGTTCACGGAGCGCCCGGTGAGTCGAGACGAAAGCGCCTGCTTGCCAGGCGTTGAGATGGCTGAGCCAGTCCCCGGCAAAATAGAAAGGTCCGTCGGGCTGGCCCAGGACACGCATCGCCTGGTCGAAGTCGGAGTCGCTTCGCCACCGCGCCCAGGAGCTTTCGTTGTGCCGGATGCGATGCCATTCGACCGAAAAGGAATTTTCGAACTCGGCGGGGTATTGGGGGTGGATGGCCGCGCCCTGCTCGAGCGCGATTTTCTCCCGCTCGGCCGGGGGGCGATCGAAGACCTCTCGGCGGTTGGCGAAATGATAGGAGCCGAGGAGTACGGCCGAACCTGTCTTGCCGTAGTCCTCCGACGGGTAATAAATTTGCCCGATGGGTTCGTTGGTCAGGGACCGACCGCCGTAGATGTCATCGTCTTCTTCCCAGAAACGCCGCCGAAACTGCAGGCCGATTTTGCCGGCGGTCGTGGTGCCCGGGAGTCTGAGGGCCGCCAGCGTTTCGGGCGAAAAATCGTTCGGCAGCTGGGTCAGGAGGTGCGGGGGCAATGTGCAAACGCAGAAATCCGCTTCGATCTGACGGGCGCTCGATTCGGGCGCGCTTCCATCCGAATAATGGATACGCGCTCGTCCGTCGTTCGTGCGGCGCACCTCGCGCACCTGCGCGCCCAGTTGAATGCGGCCGGCCAGGCGTTCCTCGAAGGAACGGGCGAGGCGATCCATCCCTCCGGCGGGTGCGAGCATGGTGGGTTGCTGGTGCAGGTCGTGATCGAAGAGATTCGGGCTCGCGTACCCCGCCTTGATCAACGTTTCCAGGTCGAAGGGAGTGGTCGGTTTTCCGGGACCTCCATCCGCCCCCGGCGAAATCGTATAACCGCGCGTGCGCGAGCGGTGGTCCTGAGAGTCGTCGTCATCCGCGCTCCGCAGATACGACAAATCCTTGGATAGTCGGCCTTCCCCGCGCAGGTACTCGATCAGTTTCTCTCGGTCTTCCGAAGAAAGGGGAGTGTCGAGTTTGTTCTGGCGAATCACTTTAGCCAAGAGCTCGGAGGTGTGGCCGCGAAGGTCCGCGGCGATTTCGCGCATCCTCTGCCGCGGCTGACCCTTGCGGTGGAGCCAGGCGGCTTCGTTGAAATTGGTGAACACGACCATGGGCAGTCCAAACTCGCGGCAATAGGCGAGAGTAGTCGCGTGGTGATGCGAAATACGCATGGGGCCGGCGTTGAGGTACTGGCCCGGCGCAAACCCACACTTTTGACGGTCTCCGGTCAGCTCGGTTTCTTCGTCGCCACCGCGGACGGTCCAGTTGCGACCGCCTGTGCGGGTCCTTGCCTCCAGCACGACCACGTCGTAGCCCGCCTTCTGTAGTTGATACGCCGCGGCCAAGCCGGCAACGCCTGCGCCGAGGACCACGGCTTTGCGCCGCCGGTCGGAGGGTCGCCCTTCCAGGCGAAACGTCCGGCTGTCGTCCCGGGCGAAGAGGTCGAGCGCAAACAGGGCGCCCAGCGCGGCCCCGGCCCCGTACCGGCCTGCTCGATGAATAAAATCCCTCCGCGTCATCAACCGAGTCCGAAAAGACATGCCCGCCATGGAACTCTTTTAGAAAATGCGTGCAGTCCTGCAATGGCTAAAGTCCGGCGCTTTTATGGGTGCCAGGAACCAGCGGGAGCCTCCACCGCGAGGCCATTGGTCGGCTACCCCCAGATCTCTCCCGCGGTGCTGTTTGGCTGCTTTTGGTGTAACCGGCCTCCCTGCAGGCCATAACAAGAGCCGCTCCTTTCCGCGGTGCGATGGCACATGTCATGCCTTATCCGTGTCTGAATCCCCATCCCCATGAAACTTCTCCCTTCCTTATGTCTCGTGCTCGGGTTGGCCGGGTGCGCGACGGCTCAGGAGACCGTTATTGCGACGCCAAATTCGCCCGCTCCGGCGGCCGGCAGCGCACAAAAGCGGACGACCGCGGAGTTGGAGAAGCTGGTCGCGCCGATCGCCTTGTATCCGGATGCATTGGTTGCCCTGATTTTGCCGGCTTCGACCGCCTCCGCCGAGGTGGTGCTGGCCTCGCGATACCTCGAGACGAACGGAGACACGGCGTCCGTGGATGACCAGCCGTGGGACGACAGCGTGAAAGGGCTGGCGCGTTACCCGTCGCTTTTGAAGTGGATGGATCAAAATCTGGAATGGACCCGGCAACTCGGGGCGGCTTTCCTGATCCATCCCGCCGATGTGATGAACACGGTGCAGCGCCTTCGGGCGGACGCGAGGCAGGCGGGACTGCTGACCGATACGTCGCAGCAAAAGGTGGTGGAGCAAGACGGGGAGATCTTGATTGTGCCGGCCGCCCCCGACGTGATTTACGTGCCTTACTACGATCCGCAGACGTTGTATTTGCGGCGCCGTTACTACGGCTCGCGGCCGTTTATCTCCTTCAGTGCCGGCTTTGCCGTGGGCAACTGGCTCTATTACGACTGCGATTGGAATCGCCGTGTGGTTTGGGTCCACCAGCGCACGCCTCACTGGTCCTATCGGCCGGACTGGCGGGTGCATCATCACCACTCCCACTCGCACCGGACGGTGATCGTGGGCGATCCTTGGCGGCCCGATCCGCGCCGCGCCCACGGTTCACATCGCGGACACCCGCCCGGTCGCACCGCGACCGTCACGACCACGCCGGAGGCCTATGAGCGTCCCTCGCCACAGCATCGGCGGCCTCCAATTCCCTCGAATTCTCCTCGGTCGGGCGTCCCGCCGCACTGGACGGAAGGTTCTTCCCGCGATCGGTCGTTGCCGCCTCCCCCCTCGAATCCCACCGTTTCGGCGCCCGTGCAGGGCGTCGCTCCGCTCGAGTCGAGGGAATCGCCCTCGCGCGGCCGCGATAGTTCGCGCTCGACTTCGCACCGTTCATATCGAAGCGACGAGCGCATGGCTCCTCCGGTCGAGACGCGTGTTCCCGATCGACACGCGATGCCGCCCACGTCGCGCACGGAGCGACGCAGCGAGGCCCGGCCGGCACCCCCACCGCCCGCGCCGGCCGCGAGTCCCGAGCCTGCGCCCGCACCGGCGCCACAACCAGAGGCGCGTGAGCCGGCACCCGCACCGCCGCCTTGGTCGAACCGCGCCAGCCCTGGACGGGGACGCGGCGACCGCTGAGACGGTCATCTCTTCCGAGAGGAATTTGGCGCGACTGATTTCGCGAGTGACGAGCCGTCGTCACCGCGCTAGATCGGGTTCATGAAACGGTCTCGGGGCAGTCAAATCTTACGCTCATGAGCGCGGATCCGCAGCGTCAGATCCGGTGGGGTGTGCTCGGGTACGCACGCATTGCCCGCGAAAGCGTCATGCCGGCGATTCAGCGCTCGTCCAACGCGAAGCTCGTCGCGCTGGCTTCGCGCGACGAGTCGAAGCTGACCGAAGCCATCGCCCGATTTGGACCGATCGCCACCTATCGCGGCTACGAGGAGCTTTTGCGCGCGGACGAGATCGATGCCGTGTACATTCCGTTGCCCAATGCGCTTCACCGTGAATGGGCGATACGGGCCATGGACGCGGGGAAACATGTGCTGTGCGAGAAACCGCTGGGGTTAACCGCCTCCGAGTGCGCCGAGATGTCGGCGGCGGCACAACGCTGCGGGGTTCGGCTGATGGAGGCTTTCATGTATCGGTACACGGATCGCACTCGCCAAGTCGCTGCGGTGTTGCGCGGCGGGGCATTGGGTGAAATCAAACACATCCAATCCACATTTCGCTTTTTGCTCGCGAACCCCGCTTCGATCAAACTTCAGGAGACCCTGGGCGGCGGCTCCCTCTACGATGTGGGGTGCTACCCCGTGAATTTCATTGGCTGGGTACTCGATTTGGCCGCAGGCGTGGCGCCGGGGACTCTTCGCCCAAGTGCAGCCGTGGCGGAGAGCGTTCGCTCGCGCGGCATCGATAACATCTTTTCGGGAGTGTTGAAATATGAGTCGGGCGTGATCGCGACGGTGAACTCCGGATTTAACGCCCACCTCCGCGCGGCCTCGGAAATCGTGGGCACGGACGGGGTCCTGGAGGTGCCCGACACGTTTTTTGAAAACCCGGGCTCGCTGATCCTCACTCGCGGTACCAGCCGAACCGAGATCCCGGTGATAGCCAGCGACCGCTATCGGGCCGAGGTGGAGGATTTCTCCGAGGCCCTTCTCGCGAAACGCGATCCCATGCTCGGCCTGGCTGAGTCGCGCCGCAACGCCGAGGTGATCGATCGACTGTTGGCAGCAGCAAAGTGAACGGGCGAAGCGGCGGCAGCACGCTAGGGTGCTACTGCTGCTGGGGTTTGGGGGCCGCGCTCGGGAAATCCCGGGGAACCCTTAAAACAAGCGTCAAAAACCGCGTCGAATGCATGCGGGCGAGGGGATCCGATTGCGTTGAGCCCCGCAATTCACTTGAAATAACGAGATGAAGTTTGGGCTAATCGCAACCGTGCTTTGCCTTCTGGCTTGGCTGGGGGGCTGCAACCGGGTCGACCGGAATACCTGGGCGTTGAAGGCCACCAACACGTTGGGGACGCTCGAATGCCAAACCGAAGCGAAAATGAAGCGCGTCGTGCGCGCATTCGATAGTGCAATGCAGGACCTCGGTTACAAAAAAGCGGCCGCGGACGTGAATGGGATCGAGGCGGTGCTCAACTACGACGCGACCGGGACCAAGGTCACGATCAAGATCAAGGAATTCTCGACGCACACGCATATCAAAGTTCGGGTGGGCTTGCTTGGGAATGAGACGCTCAGCCGGAAAGTGCTCGATCGCGCCTACGCTTGTTTGTAGAGCGCAGGAGACTGCGCAGCGCATTTCTTATCGCTCATTTCTCATTCGGCGATTTGTCAGCCGTCCCGTGACAAGCTAACCGCAACGACACTTCGGCCTCACGGCCAATGGCCGCTGAGCAATGAGAAATAAGCAATGAGCCATACCTCGTGGGCGCAGCGTTTTGGATTGCGCCAACTGCGCTGCGGCGCTGCTTTTGCGACTTCATGTCACTCAGCAAAGCATTTCTGCGGCTGTGGCCTGCGTACCGGCGGCTCGAGGCAGAACGCAATACCTTCAAGTCGGAGCGAAATGCGCTGCGGGAGGAGTTCGAGCGATATCGGGCGGCGAACGTCGAGCCGCCCTACTATCCCGCGGGACATTTCTATTCGCCGCTTCCGTCCAGGGCCGAGGTGGCCGAGGCCTTTGCGCGCGGGGGCTTTGGCCCGCCCTTTCCCGGCATCGATTTAAACGAGGAGCAGCAGTTTGCCCGGCTGGAACGTTTCGCGCAGTGGTATGCTGACCAACCGTTTTCCGACGATCCCACGCCCCGCGGCCGGTTTTATTTGAACAATCCGTCATACGGTCACTACGACGCGATCATGCTGTACGGCATGATGCGCGAAGCCCAGCCCAGGCGCATCATCGAAGTCGGTTCCGGGTTCAGCTCCGCCGCCATGTTGGATGTCAACGAGCAGCGTCTCGATAACCGGATTGAATTCACCTTCATCGATCCGGAAATGAAACGTCTGCGAGACTTGTTGCGAGGCGATGAGGCGATGCGACTGAACCTGATCGAGAAGCGCGTGCAGGAAGTGCCGCTCGACATCTTTGCGACGCTGCAGGAAAACGACATTCTGTTCATCGATTCGTCCCACGTCAGCAAGATCGGAAGCGACGTGAACCGGATCTATTTCGATATTCTTCCGGTGCTGGCCCCCGGGGTCTTGATTCACATCCACGATGTCGCCGGCAATCTCGAGTATCCGAAAGATTGGTTCGAAGACGGCCGCGCCTGGAACGAGCAGTACCTGCTGCGGGCGTTCCTGATGTACAACACGGCCTACCGCATCGAGCTGTTCACCGCATGGCTCTCGGATCGCAAACACGACTTCCTCCGCCAGAAGATGCCATCCTGCGCCCGAGGCGGCGGCGGCCAGATGTGGTTGCGGAAGTTGCGGTAAGGCGAGGCTGGCCGACGAAGTCGGCAATGAGAAATGAGGAATGAGCGATAAGAGATGAGCGATCGCGCGCGCGCGCCTCAAAACCCGGGCAAGCTGCCCTTGCCCTTCATCGCTTCCATTTGGCGCATCATCTTTTTCGCGCCGCCGCCTTTGAACATCTTCATCATTTTCTGCATCTGCTGGAATTGCTTCATCAGCTGATTGACCTCCACGATTTTTACCCCGGCTCCATTGGCAATGCGTTGACGGCGGTTGCCATTGAGGATTTCCGGTTTGCGCCGTTCCTGTAGCGTCATGGATTTGATGATCGCCTCGGTGCGGCCCATCGCCTTTTCCGCGTCCCCGTCGAGTTTGATGCCGTTCATGCCAGGCATCATTCCGAGGATGCTTTCCATCGAACCCAGCTTCTTGATCTGCTGCATCTGCGCCAGAAAGTCTTCCAGATTGAAATCCGCTTTGCGGAGTTTCTCCGCCATTTTTTCGGCTTCTTTCTGGTCGATCGTCTCCTGTGCCCGCTCGACGAGAGAAACGACATCGCCCATACCGAGGATGCGCGAGGCCAGGCGGTCGGGATAGAAGGTGTCGAAGTCCGCTGTCTTTTCGCCCGTGCCGACGAATTTGATCGGGACGCCCGTGATCGATTTGATCGAAAGGGCGGCGCCGCCTCGTGCGTCGCCGTCGAGCTTGGTCAACACCAGACCGGTGAGCTGGACTGCTTCGTGAAACGCCTTGGCGACGTTCACGGCCTCTTGACCGAGCGCGCCGTCAGCGACGAGAAGCACTTCGTCGGGATTGATCTTCGAACGCAGTTTTTTGACCTCTTCGATGAGGTCCTGGTCGATTTGAAGCCGGCCCGCCGTGTCGAAAATAATCGCATCGGCGGTGGCGGTCCGGGCCGCGCCGAGAGCGGCAGCGCCGATCGCCGGCACGTCCTTCGAAACCCGATCGGCGTAGAATCCCAGTTCCTCTTGTTTGGCGAGGATCTCGAGCTGGTCGATCGCGGCGGGACGATAAACATCGCACGCGACCACGAAGGGGCGATAGCCGCGTTTTTTCAGCAGCTTGCCGAGCTTGGCCGAGGAGGTCGTTTTGCCCGAACCGTGCAGGCCGACCATTAGGATTTTGAGGGGACGCTCGCTGGAGAGATGAGTCGTGCCTTCGCCCAGCAGCCTGACCAACTCGTCATGGATGATTTTGATGATCTGCTGGCCGGGGGTGACCCCCTTCAGGACTTCCTGCCCGACGCACTGCGCCTTTACCTTTTCGACGAACTCCCGGGCGACTTTGAAATGGACGTCCGCGGCGAGGAGCGCCGTGCGAACCTCCTTTAGCGCCTCCTCCATGTTTTCTTCCGTGAGTTTCCCCACACCGCGAAGGTTGCGCAGGGCATTGCTGAGTTTGTCAGTAAGCGATTCGAACATTGCGGAAGAAAGTAGTGAGTAGCGAGTAGCGGGTAGCGAGTAGAAAACCGGGAAATGGAGCGGTACACGCCCGAGACACATTTATCTCATTTAGGCGGCTGCCGGTCAAATAACAGGAGTGCTTCCTAATCCTGCTGGGCGGCCCGGCGGGGACGTAGCTGCGGAAATGCTCGCTACTCGCTACTGCCTTACCTTTGTACGGCCAGCTGACACTGCGCCACTGTACCCCCGGCCTGCAAAAATTGTGTGGCCTAGTGGTTTCTTTCTCTGCGAAGCTGGATTCTCCCATGAACCCTGTTCTCAAGCTGTTGCTCGAAGGCGGAAGCCTCACGACTGCCCAAATGGCGCAAGTCGCGGGTATTTCCGTACCGCAAGTCGAACAGCATCTGGAGCAGCTGAAAAAAGATAAAATCTTCCTCGGCTGGCGTCCGGTGCTCGATCTCTCGCACGAGGCAGCCGCGGCCGCCTCCGTTCGCGCGGTGATCGAGGTCAAGGTGACGCCGGAGCGGGGAGGGGGATTCAACCGGTTCGCGGAGCGCATCGCACGCTTCGACGAAGTCGAATCCTGTTATCTCATGTCGGGCGGCTACGACCTGCTGGTGTTCGTCCGGGGCGCTTCGCTGCAAAAAGTCGCCTCGTTCGTGTCGGAAAAGCTCTCGACGATCGAAGGCGTTTTGTCGACGTCCACCCATTTCATGCTCCGCTGCTACAAAGAGCAGGGTTTCCTGCTCGAGGATGGCGAAGGGCAAAGCACGCGGCTCACCGTCGCCCCTTAACCCTTAAACGGCAGCGCGGTTGCCCAGCAATCGCCGCGCGATCCTCGCGATCGCGGCTGCCGACCGAATCCACCATGGAGACCAAACGATTTGTCGCGGGACACGTGGCGACGCTGCCCAAGAGCGGTATTCGCGACTTTTTTGAACTCGTAGCCAAGATGAAGGGCCAGGACGTCATTTCGCTCGGCGTGGGTGAACCGGATTTTGTCACGCCCTGGCATGTGCGTGAAGCGGCCATTTTCGCGCTCGAGCGCGGAAAGACCTACTACACGTCCAATCTCGGTCTGATCGAACTTCGCCGGGCGATCTCGCAATATGTCGAAGAGCACTTCGCGATCAGTTACCGGCCCGAAGATCAGGTGATCGTGACGGTCGGGGTGTCCGAGGCGCTCGATCTCGCCTTCCGGGCGTTCGTGAACCCAGGCGACAAGGTCATGTACCATCAGCCGTGCTACGTGTCCTACCATCCGAGCATCACCCTCGTGCATGGAGAGGGCGTCGCCGTTCCCACCTACGCGAAGGACAATTTTGCTCTCACAGCCGAAGCCCTGCGGGCCGCGTGGGTCCCCGGATGCAAGATCCTCATGCTCAACCTTCCGTGCAATCCCACGGGCGGCACCTGCAATCGTGAGCAATTGGAGAAAATCGCCGCGTTCTGCCGCGAGAAAGACCTGCTCGTACTCAGCGACGAGATCTACTCCGAGCTGACCTTCGAGGGTGAACATATTTCCATCGCGACCTTTCCCGGGATGGCGGAGCGCACCATTTTCCTGCACGGCTTCTCGAAGGCCTTTGCCATGACAGGCTGGCGCATCGGTTATGCGTGCGGCCCGGCTGTGTTGATCGACGCCATGATGAAGGTGCATCAGTACGCCATGATGTGCGCCTCGATTATCGCGCAGGAAGGCGCGCTCGAAGCGCTCACCCGCGGTTGGGACAGCGTGTTAAAGATGCGGGAGCAGTACCATCGCCGGCGCGACTTGATCGTGCGACGCTTCAACGAGATCGGGCTGAAGTGCCATTCGCCCCGCGGGTCGTTCTACGCTTTCCCGGATGTGTCGGCCAGCGGCCTTACGGAGAAGGAATTTGCGGTCGGACTTCTCGAAAAGGAAAAGGTGGCCGTCGTGCCTGGCGTGGCGTTCGGCCCGGGCGGCACGAATCACGTCCGCGCCTGTTTCGCCACTGCCTATGAGCAGATCATCGAAACGTGCAACCGAGTCGAAAGGTTCGTGGGCCGCGCGAAATAGCACGCTTCTAATGAAGAATGCAGAATGGCGAATGTAGAATGCGCAAGCAGCCTGCGCTGGCGTTATTCTTCATTCTCCATTCTAAATTCTCCATTCGCCTTTATGAATCGCACCGTTGCCATCGTGGGCCGACCTAATGTCGGCAAGAGCCGACTGTTCAATCGGCTGGCGCGGAAGCGCATTTCAATCGTCCATGATCAGGCGGGGGTGACGCGCGATGTCATTTCGACGCAGATCGCGGACGGTGGGTATACGCTGCTCGATACCGGCGGGATCGGGTTGAAGGGGGGCGACACGCCCGCTGAGCTGATCAAAGCGTCCGAAAAGCAGGTGGATTTCGCGATCGAGACAGCGGGATTGGTGGTCTTCGTAGTTGACGGGCTTTCGGGAATCACCGGGTTGGACGAACGCATTGCGGCGCGCCTTCGGAAGGGTAAAAAGCCGGTGTTGCTCGTGTTGAACAAGGCCGATTTCGGCGACGAAAAGGTGGATGTCGCCTCGGCCTACAAGCTGGGGTTGGGCGAACCGTTGCAAGTGTCGGCGGAGCACGGACGAGGAGAGGACGCGCTCCGGCTTGCGATTTTGGATAAACTTGGACCCGACCCCGATCAAAACCCGGGCGCCAAGACAGCGGCCGATCCGTTGAGATTCTGTTTCATCGGCCGGCCGAATGTCGGCAAGTCGTCGCTGGGTAATCGTCTTCTCAAGAGCGATCGGTTGATCGTGAGCGATGTGCCGGGGACGACCCGTGACGCGATCGAACTGCCCTTTCAGTTCAAGGGTCGCGATGGCGAATTTTATCCGTTCAGGATGATAGATACCGCCGGCATCAAAGCCGCGACCAAGGTGGCTTCGCCCGTGGAATATTTTTCACGGCTGCGCTCCCTCGACGCAATTCAACAGGCGGACGTGGTTTTCCTTGTGCTCGACGCGATGGATGGCGTGACGCAGCAGGACAAGGCGATCGCGGGCGAGGCGGTGAAGGAAAAAAAGCCCATCGTCGTAGTGGTGAACAAATGGGATCTTGTGCACAAGGCGTTCGCACAGCCCGAAGGCATCCACGGCTATAAAAGCGAACGCGACTATCGCGAAAAGTACGAGAAAGCCTTGTTCGAGCGGCTCTTCTTTACGCCGGGTTCTCCCGTGGTTTTTGTTTCTGCCATGAGCGGGTACGAGGTCGATCGCATGCTCAATGCGGCCGTGCAACTCCACCGGACCCTCGACAAAAAGCTACCGACGGCGAAACTGAACGAAACGCTCGGCTATCTCGCCGAGCGTACTCCGCCGCCCGCGATCGCGGGCCGGCGCTTTCGGATCTACTATGCCACACAGACCGGGAATCGGCCGTTTCGGATCAAGATCTTCTGCAACCGTGAAGAGAAACTAACGGAGAGCTACCGCCGGTATTTGGAGGCCGGGTTGGTGAAAGAGTTTGGCCTAAACGGTTGTCCCATTTACTTTGACCTCGAAGGAAAGAAACGGAGCGAGCCGCGGCGTTCTTCCGGCGGAGCCGGGCGGTTCGGCTCCGGGAGCGCGCGAGACGATTTGGATACGTCGCATGAAACTATCGAAGACTGATTACCGCGGGGGCGAGGCCCTCGTGCTGACAACCCGAGCGTTGGAGATCGTTGTCACTACCGCGGTGGGCCCGCGCGTCGTGTCGCTGCGTTCCCTCGCGGGCCGCGCGAAAAACCTCTTCCTGCAATTTCCGCCCGACGAGCAACGCTACAATGGATACTACCTCCGCGGGGGGCACCGTCTGTGGCACTCGCCCGAACACATCGTCCGCACCTATCAGCCGGATGACCTGCCGCTGGCGGTAAAGCCGCTCTCTCGCGGCGTCTCTCTCGTTCAACCGACGGAGGAGAAGACCGGTCTGCAGAAAGCGATCAAACTCGAGGTGATCGGCGAGCGGACGGTGCGTGTCACGCATTCCCTCACAAATCTCGGGCAGTGGACTACCGAGTGCGCTGCGTGGGCGCTCACGATGTTTCGGCCCGGCGGTTACGGCGTCTTGCCGCTGCTGCCCAAGGGCAGTCATTCCGGCGGAGATCTGCTGCCGAAGTACACGGTCGTGCCGTGGACCTATACCGATCTGTCGAAGCCCGTCTGGGACCTTCACACCGATTTCATCGGAATCGACGTCGCCGAGGCGCAGGAAGCGCACAAATTGGGCATCACCAACTACCCCGGTTGGTCGGCCTATTGGCTCGACGGTGTCACGTTCGTGAAACACGCCTCGCTGGTGGCGGGCGCGTCGTATCCCGATCTTGGATGCGCGTTCGAAATTTTCACCAACGGTCAGATGATCGAGTTCGAAACACTCAGCCCCTTGGTTCGGATCGAGCCGGGAAGCACCGTGACGCATGTCGAGCACTGGACGCTTTTCGACGGACTGGTCAAACCATCGACAACCGGCGCCTTCGCTTCGCTGAAGAAGGCGGTCGAGAAGTGGGTGAGGGGATTGTAGGCAGGTCGTGCCCCGCCTGCGGCGCCAAGCGACGGTCCGGTTTTGGAAATCAACTGAAGAGGGAAAGCGCATAATCCAGTGACACTCCCTCTCCGCATCGTTTTTTTTGGCTCCGACCCGATCGCTTTGCCGGCGCTCGAGTGGATCTCCGGACCCGGGCACAAGCAGGCGCAGGTCGTGGCGGTTTTCACCCAGCCGGACAAGCCGGTCGGCCGCGGACAGAGCATCGTTCCGAACGGCATCAAGGCCTGGGCGCTGGCACGGGGGCTTCCGGTATTGCAGCCGGATAAATTGACTGAAGACGCGCGGGTGCTGCTCGCCGGATTCAAAGCGGATGTGTCCCTTGTGATGGCGTACGGGCACATCCTGCGGGACGACTTCATCGCGACTCCACGTCTCGGCACGCTCAATCTCCACGCGTCGCTGCTGCCCAAATATCGCGGGGCGTCGCCCATTCAAACCGCCATCGCGTCGGGCGAACGCGAAACAGGGGTGGCTCTGATGCGCATCGTGCGCAAGCTCGATGCCGGCCCGGTCGCGGATGTCGAGCGTGTGCCAATCGACGGTCTGGATACCGCAGCGGAAGTCGAGGCCAAGCTCGCCGCAGCCTGCCCCCGATTGCTTTCGCGGAACCTCGGCAAATTTGCGGAAGGACTGTTGGCTTTTACGCCGCAGGACGACTCGCAGGCGACATTTTGCCGCCGGCTCATCAAAGCGGACGGACTGTTAGATTTTGGCGCGCCCGCGTCGGAGCTTGCTGCCCGGGTGAACGGGCTTTTCCCATGGCCCACGTGTTCCATTGTCGTTGGGGAGACGCCGTTGAAGATCGGGTTGGCCGATGCGCTCGATGAACTGGGAGCCGCAGGCGCCGGCACGGTTCTCGGTGCGGACTCCAGCGGGATTCTCGTTGCCTGCGGACGTGGGATCCTGCGGCTCAGAAGGTTGCAACGCCCCGGTGGGAAGATGCTGGCCGCCACTGAATTCGCGCGGGGTTTCCCCATCGCGAAAGGCACCTTGCTCGTGTCCGATACGATGAAGCCACTGGTTTCATCTGTTCCATTCCGACATTAGATTCGTGGTCTGCACGGGGTGATGTGAGGCGGTGTCAGGGCGAGCGCCTCCCCCTCGGCGGGTTCGGGGCCTTGAGCGAAGTCGAAACGGCGGCCGAGCTGTGGGTGGTTTCGATGAGGTTTCGTGAGCCACTTTATCAAACTGCGCTCTTGGGATTGCATGCTCGCGGGATTTGCTGCGCCTACGGCTCGGCCGCCGTTTTGACAGGCTCCAGGTTCCGCGCTTGTCGAGGAAGAGCACTCGCCCGCCAAATCGAATACGCGTGCAAAGAAGAGCTTACGCAGGAAACGCGAACGATGCATACTCCATGCACGCAAATGTCAGGACTCTGCAATAAACTTAGTCTTGCCTAACTTTTTTCTTTGACTTTAACTTCGGTTTTCTTTCGCTTCCCGCTATGCATCGCAAAGTTTCTTTTTTTCGCCGTGTCTTCATCGCCGCGCTGTCCCTCGCCAGCACGGCTGGTTTGTCGGCCGCACCGCTTCGCGTCGCGACGACGACGGGGATGGTCAACGATCTTGTCCTACAGGTAGGGGGCGGGGAAGTGGCCGTGGAGCCGTTAATGGGCCCGGGCGTCGATCCACATCTCTACAAAGCGACCTCTTCCGACGTGCTCAAACTCCAGCGGGCCGAGGTGATTTTTTATAACGGGCTAATGCTCGAAGGCAAAATGGAGGAGGTTTTCGAACGGATGAAGAAGGCGAAGAAGCGGGTTTATGCCGTCACGGAAGAGCTCGCCCCCGCTAGTCTTCTGAAACCGCCGGACTTCGAGGGCCACCCGGATCCTCATGTGTGGTTCGATGTCGAGTTATGGGCCCAGTGCCTCGACACAGTGGAAAAACGGCTGATCGAGGCGGCTCCCGAGAAGAAGGCCGCCTTCTCCGCGAACGCCGCGGCGGCGCGCAAAAAACTTCAAGCGTTGCACGCCTGGTCAAAAGCGAAGGCGGCGGAATTGCCGGAGAATAAACGCGTGCTCGTGACCAGCCACGACGCGTACAATTACTTTGGACGGGCCTATGGTTTCCAGGTGATCGGGCTGCAGGGAATCTCCACCGTCAGTGAGGCGGCGCTCTCCGACATGGCGAAGCTTACCGACTTGATCAAGAAGCGGGGATTAAAAGCAATCTTTGTGGAGTCGAGCGTATCGCACGCCACCATCGAACGCATCGCGGCCGATTCGGGTGCGAAGATTGGCGGCGAATTGTTTTCCGATGCCATGGGCACGCCCGGGGAGATAGAGAATGGCTATGACCTCGGCACTTACGAGGGCATGATCAAACACAACTTGAACACGATTGTCGAAGCACTTAAATGAAACACCTTAAACTCTGCCTTGTTGCGGCGCTCATTAGCCACTCGAGCGTGGCGTTCGCCGAACGCGAAATGTCAACGGACCGACCGGACGCAACGGAGAGTCCTTACACGGTCGGCCGCGGGCGTATTCAAGTCGAATCGACCGTGGTCGGTTTCGGCAGCGACCTCAGGGGTGATTGGGAGGTTCGCGTCTGGAATCTAGGAGCGACCAATCTGCGGCTTGGTTACACCCCCAACACCGAGGTTCAGGTCGTCGTCGATGGCTTTTTGGACGTGGAATCCGAGCACCGTCCGAGCCGCACGGTCGTGCGGGAAAAAGGACTCGGCGACGTGACCGTCCGCTATAAGTGGAATCTGCGCGGAAACGACGTCGAAGGGCCCGCTTACGCTCTCATGCCGTTCGTGAAAATTCCGACCGCGAAGGAGGGACTGGGCAATAAGAAGGTCGAGGGCGGGCTCATTTTTCCCTACGCGAAGGAGCTTGAAAACGGTTGGCAGTTCGGAGCCATGACCGAAATCGATGTGGTCCGAGACGAAGAAAAAGACGGCTACAAACCCGTCTGGTTTAATACCGTTACGGTGGGGCATGACCTGACGCAGAAACTGGCCGGATTCGTCGAACTCACCTCCAGAACAGGCGAAGGGCACCATCAATTGGGTTTCAATTTCGGCGTCACTTACGCGGTGAACAAGGACCTGCAACTCGACCTCGGAACCCAGGTAGGACTCTCCCGTTCCGCCGACGACTTCGGCATGTTCCTCGGTTTTGCCAAACGCTTTTGACGCTGCGTTACCGCCCATCCTGGCGGCGGCGACGGAGTGAGTCATTGGTACCGTCTGTTTTTCTTCAAGCTGCCTGATTATTCGCCAACATGAGCTCCCCGCTGGAAATCCACGATCTTACCGTCGCTTATCACAAAAAGCCGGTGTTGTGGGGCATCGATCTCGTGGTGCCCACCGGGCAGCTCGTCGGAATCGTCGGCCCGAATGGCGCCGGAAAATCGACCCTGATCAAGGCCTGCATGGGACTGCTTCCGCTTTCGAGCGGCTGGGTGAAGTTTTTTGGGGAGCCATTTGACCGGGCGGCGCGCCGCATCGGCTACGTGCCGCAGCGTGAGTCGGTCGATTGGGATTTTCCCGTGAACGTCATGGACGTCGTTCTGATGGGCCGCTACGGCCGCCTCGGCCTGCTCAAACGTCCGACGAAGGCGGACCGCGAGATTGCGCGCGAATGTCTCGAAAAAGTACAGATGCTGCCCTTTGCCAACCGGCAGATCTCAAATCTTTCCGGGGGCCAGCAGCAGCGTGTGTTCCTCGCCCGCGCGCTCGCACAAGAGGCGGATCTCTACTTCATGGACGAACCCTTTGCCGGCGTGGACGCGGCGACCGAATCCGCGATCGTCGCCGTGCTGCGCGAACTCCGCGACCGGAAAAAAACCATCCTTGTGGTTCACCATGACCTTCCGACCGCGCGACAGTATTTCGACAGCCTCATTTTGCTCAATATGCGTTTGGTGGCCTTCGGCCCGACCGAGGCCGTCTTCACACCCGCGCTCTTGCAGAAAACGTATGGCGGGCGATTGACCGCACTGGCTGAGGTCGCGGCGGCTCTGGGGGCGGAGGACCGTGCCGGTAGAGGGTAGAGGGTGGAGAGTGAGGGTAGAACCAATGCCGATCATTCAATCATTTCGAGAGCTCAAGACTGACCAACGCGCAAGGCTGGAGGCGCGCCGCCGGTACGAGGGAGTGTTTGTAAACAAGCTCAGCGAAGCACTTGGCGAAGCGATCGAGGCAGAGGTTTGGCTGGATCACGCGCTTGACGCAGGATATCTCACGACAAAAGAACATTTGGATCTGACAAAATCGTGGGAGTCCATCGGCGGCACGCTCCATACGATGATAGAGAAAGCGCCGTCGTTCTGTGGAGGGAGGAAGTCGTGAAACGATCTACCTTCTATCTTCTATTCTCCACTCTCATGCTTGCAATGGCTGGCCCATTGCAAGCGGCGCGCGTCGGCGATGTCACCGAGAGCACGACGGCAGAGCAATTGGCGCGCTTTCTGACGCTGCAGGACCCGTCGCTGCGGTATGCGCTGATTGGCTCGGTGCTGCTGGGACTCGGTTGCGGGCTCCTCGGCAGTTTTATCGTGGTTCGGAAGATGGCGCTGATGGGCGACGCGCTTTCGCACGCGGTCTTGCCGGGTGTCGCGGCCGGTTACTTGTGGGGAATGACCAAGGATCCGGTGGCGATCTTGATCGGAGCGACAATCGCAGGGCTGCTTGGGGCGGCGACGGTGAGCGCCCTGACTCGAACCACCCGGATCAAGGAGGATGCGGCCCTCGGCCTCGTGCTCGCTTCCTTTTTCGGCATTGGACAGTGCCTCATGACGATGATCCAGGGCCTGCCGGCGGGCAATAAGAGCGGCCTCGACAAATTCATGTTCGGGCAGGCGGCCGCGATCAGCGGGGATGACGTCGTGTTGATGTCGATTGTCACCGCGTCGGCGGCGGGATTGATCACTCTCTTCTATAAAGAACTTCTTTTGACGAGCTTCGATGCCGGTTTTGCGCGAGCGATGGCGTTCCCGGTCGGGCTGATCCACCATGGCTTGATGATGCTCCTGGCCATGACGATCGTCATCGCCTTGCAGGCGGTCGGTGTGGTGCTCGTTTCGGCCATGCTGATCACGCCCGCAGCAGCAGCCTACCTTTTGACCGACCGCCTTCATCGCATGCTGATGCTGGCCGCGTTTTTTGGCATTCTTGCCGGCGTCACCGGGGCGTTCTTTTCGTTCGTCGGCCGAAACCTTCCCACCGGCCCCCTGATGGTGATCGGCGCGAGCGCGATTTTTCTCTGCGCTTTCCTTTTCGGCCCGCGCCACGGCGTGCTCGCACGTTGGTGGCGCCAACGGTCGCGCGCCGGGCGAACCGATCGTGAAAACACGCTGAAGGCAATTTATCATGTGTGGGAGAATGACGGCGCCCGGGCGGAGGGCGTCGCGCTCAGCGCGCTGGCGACCCGGCGCCGGGAAACGATTGAGGAAGCGCAATCGCGAGTTCGCGAACTGCGGCGTCACGATCTGGTGACGATCGATCGGGACATGGTATATTTCACCCCCGCGGGGCGTCTTCGAGCCTCGGAAATCGTGCGCAACCATCGGCTCTGGGAACTTTATCTGACCAACTCCGCGAACATCGCGGCCGACCACGTGCATGATGACGCCGAAAACATCGAACACGTCCTGGGCGAGGAAGTGGTGCGAGATCTGGAGCGGCGCCTGAACTATGCAACGCGGGATCCCCACGGGAAAACCATTCCCCGCTCGGATGAGATTCACCAAAGCGCGGGCTTGGCGGGCGAGGCACGGGCGCGAAAGGCCCACGAATGAACTCACTGCTGCCGCCTTTTTCGTTCGATCATGTCTTCGTGATGCCTTGGACCGAAGAGCTGGCCCTTTTTGGGGCCATGATGCTGATGGGTTTTCTCACCACGACGGCCTGCGGACTGGTCGGGAACTATCTTATGTTGCGCCGCATGGCCCTCATGGGAGATGCCGTCAGCCACAGCGTGCTCCCGGGCCTGGTGATTGCATTTCTATTCAGTGGCAGCCGCGGCACGGGGACGATGTTTCTCGGGGCGCTCGCGGCGGGTGTAGCCACCACGGTCATCGTTGAAACGATTCATCGGAAAACCCGGGTGAAGCAGGATGCTTCCATTGGAGTGACCTTTACCACCTTGTTCGCGATCGGTGTGGTCTTGGTCTCAATCTACTCGAGCCAGGTCGACCTCGATGCAGAATGTGTCTTGTACGGTGAAATCGGATTCATCGGGCCGCTGGGGGGGGGGGACGACGTTCCCCCCGCCAACGTGCGAATGGGAGCGGTCGCGCTCGGCGTGATCGCTTTGGTCGCGGCCTTTTATAAGGAGCTGCTGGTGAGCTCCTTCGATGCGGCGCTGGCCCGTTCGTTGGGGATCAATCCGACCGTGATGCATTATGGATTGATGATCTCGCTCTCCCTCGTGGTGGTCAGCGCGTTCGAGGCGGTGGGATCCATTCTTGTGATTGCGATGCTGATACTGCCGGGGGCCACCGCCATGCTGTTGACCACGAGGCTTCCGGTGGTCCACGGGCTGACCGTTCTTCACGCGGCGCTGAGTTCCATCCTTGGGGTCCATTTGTCCTTGGCTCTTCGTTGCCAAGTCGGACCCGCCATGGTTGTCGCGGGAGCGATATTGTTCACGCTCGCCTGGGTCTTGAGTCCGAGCGAGGGGCTGCTGGTCCGGTGGCGTGCAGGCCGTCGCCGGCTCGAGATCGATCCCGCCGGAAGCCCGGACGGTTGATACGTGGGGGAGCGGTCGTTCCATCGCGGATACCCGCGTTTGAACGGTCTGAGGGAAAATCCTATCGCAAAAAGCTGTTTTTCTCGCGGCGGCCTGATAGCGACTTTACATGCTCAATCGGTTTTCGGTGGCGCCATTGGCATCGATGACGCGCGCGCTGGCCGCGACGGCGGCGGGGAGGGTGGGACCCGATTGGGTGATCACCGGCGCTCGTATTTTGTCGGTTTACTCCGAGCGCATGATGGAGGATCGGGAGATCTGGATAACCGGCGGTCGCATCGCCGCGGTCAAACCCGCGGGGACCTTCAAGGCCGACAAGCTCACGCGCACGAAACGGTACGATGCGGCTGGCGGCATCGTCGCTCCGGGTCTGGTCGACCCGCATGTCCACATCGAAAGCAGCCTCATGACGGCGTGCGCGTACGCCGAGGGGGCCCTCTTGAACGGGACCACCACGATTTTTTGTGACAGTCACGAAATCGGAAATGTCTGCGACGCGCGGGGAATCGAATGGATGATGATGGATGCGCGCCGGGCACCGCTCTCCATTTTTTTGACCGTTCCCAGCACGATTCCAGCGACGGCGAGCGCTTATGAGACGGCGGGTGGCAATCTTACTCCAGAGAAGATTGCCCGACTTTTCGACAAATGGCCGGAAGCCGTGGCGCTGGGCGAGAAAATGGATTTCTTCCAGGTGACGCAAGGAGACGAAAGGAGCCACGCGATCCTGGCGCAGGCGTTGAAACGGGGCCGGCCCGTGAGCGGACACATCTACGGCCGTGAATTCGTGGCCGCCTATGCAGCGAGTGGTATCACGGATACGCACGAAGCCGTTGATCGCGACATGGCGGACGATCTCCTCGAGGCCGGGATGTGGTTATTCCTCCGAGGCGGGCCGCCGGCGACTCCTTGGCACAGCTTGCCTGAAGCGATCAAGACCTTGACCGAATTGGGCGCCAATCCCAAACGGGTGTGCGTTTGCACCGACGACCGGGATGCGGACGATCTCTTTTTGTTCGGCATGGATTGGGTTGTGCGGCAGGCCGTCGCGGCGGGGCTAAAGCCCGAAGTGGCTTGGAGCCTCGGGTCTCTGCATCCGGCCACTCGATACGCGGCCGATGCGGAGATCGGCGGAGTCGCCCCTGGCCGCCGGGCGGATCTCGTGCTCTTGAATGAGGAAATGGAGGTGCAGAACACCTGGTACGGCGGGCAATTGGTGGTCGAAAACCGCAAAATCACCCTGCTGCTCGACCGGGCGCTGTCGAAGCGCTACAAGTACCCGCGCGGCGCCTACAATACGATCAAACTGGCCCGGAAGAAGCTGGCCCTTGTTCCGGCAAAGCCCGCTCAAGTCAGTGTGGCCAACGTCATTCGCCTCGATCCGCGCGGCATCCAGACTGTGCGTGAGACGGTCATGCTCGATGGGAGCCTCTCGTGGGAAGACCTCCTGGCTCAACACGATCTCTGTTTTGTCACGGTGATCGAGCGGCACGGGAAAAATGGCAACATGGCCCAAGGGCTGTTAAGGGAGTTCGGG
>CAZJLP010000011.1:47742-72132 GCA_964546955.1 uncultured Opitutaceae bacterium
GGAGCTGTGGCCAGCAGCGTTGGGCACGACGCCCACAACATTGTCGTGGCGGGGAAGGCGGAACGCGACATGAAGGTCGCGGTCGCGACGGTCAAAGCGTTGCGCGGCGGAGTCTGCGTGGTGCGACAGGGGGAAGTCATCGCCAGCATCGCTTTGCCGGTCGCCGGTTTGCTCTCTGACGAGCGGGCGGTGGACGTCGCGCGCGCCACCTCGGAATTGAAGCACGCGTGGCGGGAACTCGGTTGCAAGGTGCCGTTCATGGGCTTCAATCTATTGCCCCTGTCCGTCATTCCGGAGATTCGGATTACCGACAAGGGCCTTATCCTCGTGCCGCAGATGGAATTCGTGCCGCTGTTTGAAAACCGGGCGCACGGATAAGACTGGCCTCACAGAGAGCAGCCTAGGTCGCGTTGTACCGGCCACGAATTTCCATCTCCAACCTCAAATCGCGAGCGCAACTCGCCCCGCTAACTTGTCCTAGCCAGAAGTTGCTGGCGGCGGGCGATGGCGCGTTCGTAAGACTGGATTTGCAGCGGAATCACCGCGGAGGAAGTGAAGCGCCGCAAGCCGTGATGGCGGGCCTTGTACCCGAGTTCATGGCGCAGCTGGGGGTTGTCGAGCAAGCGGTTGACTTGCGCGGCGATGTCGCGTGGCGACTTGGGGGGCACGAGCAGACCGTATTGGCCGCGATCGACCAATTCCGCCATCCCACCGTTGTTTGTGCAGACCACCGCTCGCCCTGCAGCCATTGATTCGAGGACGACAAACCCAAAACTCTCCCAGCGGCTCGGGAAAACGCAAATATCCGTGGTTGCGAGGTAGCGCGCAACCGAGTGAAGAGGGACTCGGCCGGTGAATTCCAGGCGGTCCATGTGGGCGCCCAGTTTCTCGCACAGATAGTCACGCATATTCAGGCCTGCCTGGGGGGAGGCGCCCCAGGCCCCGATGAAGCGAAACATCGCGTCCGGGTGCTGCTGCAAAACGAGAGGGATGGCCTCGGCCAGATCCTGCACCCCTTTGCGCCACTCCAGCCGGCCGACAAAACTCACGCGCCGCGTGTTGGTCTCGATCGGGATGTTCAACATGTCGGCCGCGGGTTCGTAGGTGAACGGCACCAGCGAGATCCGGGCGGGGTCCGCGCCCCAGGTGCGGGTCACGATGCTCGCGATCGCCTGGGATGGGGCGCTGATCTCGTCCGCATTCAGCAGGTGGATACGCTCTTCTTCGAACAGCGGATTCTCCTGCGAGGAGAGGGCGCGGAGGTTGCGCGTTTTCGCTACATACCAGAGCAGTCGCATTTGGTTCCGAAACTGCTCTCGGGTGAAGGGAAACTTGCCGAATTTGCGCGCGAAGTAGTAAGGCGTATGCAGCCGGACCACCAGGGGCAGGCTGATCAACGTACGCGCGATGTAGCGCCCTTCGGCCAGGAAATCCGGGCCTTCCATCACGTCGAAAGACCGGTCGCGATGGCGTTGGAGAAAGACCGGCACGATCGCCGTGGGGAAAGACATCCGATCGCCTTTCAGGCGGTGCACGATGACTCCACTATCCGTGAAACAATCGGTCCGCGTCGGACTGCCACAGAACACCTCCACCTCGACCCCGGCGCGGACAAGTCCGCGCGAGATCTGGTGAACGTACGTCGCGATGCCGCCGTACGACGTGTCGGGAGGGAATTCGTAGCTAACAAACGCAACTCTCATGATGGAGGGCGACGCGATCGACAATGCGAACGTAACCGTGATGGCTCTGATAGGGCCACATGCCGCCGGCGATCACACCCGGGTGAACCTCGAAGGTGAGCGCGTTTTCCCCCTCCAGGTACCTCGTCATGTCGTTGGGGCGAAAGACGAGTACATCCAGCGTGTACTTTCCGGGAAAAAGACGGAGGGGGCGCATCGAGATGACAATCTCCGCCTCGCCCTCCAGATCGAACGGTGCCACGCCTTCTTCCGGCGTGCAGATCGAGCTGATCAACTCCCCGTAGGCATTCTTGAGCTGCAGGACCACGCCCGTTTTCTTGAAAGGCTGGTCTGCTCCCAGGCGAATGCGCAGGTCGTAGTCCTCGCCAAAAATGAGGTGATTGACGGGCGTGTCGTCCTTGGCCTGATGCAGGCCGGCCGAGAGCAGCTTCAGTCCATATTCGGACGTGGGAGTCGCGGTCTTCTGCGGCGCCTCATTCAAGTAGTCGACCACCAGCTGCTCAGCCGGGCCGACGCGGCGAACTTTTCCTTTCTCGAGCCAGACCGCGCGCGAGCACAGATTTTTGACCGCGGCCATGTTATGACTCACGAACAGCACGGTGCGGCCGTCCGCGCGGGAGACTTCGCGCATTTTACCCAGACATTTCGCCTGAAATTCCGCATCTCCCACCGCCAGCACCTCGTCAATGATCAGAATCTCCGGCTCCAGATGCGCCGCCACGGCGAAGGCCAGTCGCACGTACATGCCGCTTGAATACCGTTTGACCGGAGTGTCGATGAATTTGCTTACTTCCGCGAAGTCGACGATGTCGTCGAACTTCGAACGGATTTCCGCCTTCGTCATACCGAGAATGGCACCATTGAGGAAGATATTCTCCCGCCCGCTTAGCTCGGGATGAAAGCCGGTGCCGACTTCGAGCAAGCTGGCGATGCGTCCGCGAATACGGACTTCCCCCTCCGTGGGCTCGGTGATGCGACTGAGAATTTTGAGTAGGGTGCTCTTGCCCGCGCCATTCTTGCCGATGACCCCGAGAACTTCCCCCGGCTGGACGTCAAAAGAGACGTCGCGCAGGGGCCAAAAGTCCATCTCGGTGCGCTTTGCATCGCCTGCCTGCCTGGTTTTGGCCGACCGGAGCTTTTCCAACCAGCGCTCGACCTCGTCGCGAAACGAAGTGGCGCCGATTTTGCCGAGCCGGTATTTTTTTGAGAGACCAGTGACTTCGATAATCGGACGTCCCATGACAGTTAGGTAGTGCCTTTGGACGGAGGCAGCGACGGCATGGTACGCGAAGGGGCGGGGTGGTTCCGCCAGAGACGCCGCGGACTTCACGCAATCGTACTCGTTCTCGTACTCTTTCTCTTTCTCGAACTCGTGACGCGAGATGACTGCGTTTTGCCGCGGAGCCGACGCGAGCGAAGGCGAAGAATGACGGCTTCTTGTTTTTCGGTGGCGAAAGGTGGCGCTGTGCCCCCTGTGCCGAGGTCGTGGGGGCGAGAACAAGTAAGAGCAAGAGAGAGAGAACGATTGGACAGTAGAATATGTTCTCCCTTCGTGACTTAGAGCTACCGACAATAAGGCTTGCCCAATCCCCCCCTTACCCTCGATTCTGGCAGTTTGCGGCAGTTCTATAGGTCAAGCCGGTGCGCCGCACTGCTCTCACTGGCTTAATGTTGGAAACCTTCAACCAAAGGTCTCGCCTAAAAACGGGGCCAATCGGCGGAGGGTCGGCATATCGGAGCAGGATGACGACGTTTCGCCAGTGTTCACATGAGTTCAGTAATGCAAGAGTTGCTCGCGCAGTCCTCCTTCGATAAATTGAAGGAAGGTTCAATCGTCCCGGGCACCATCACCGAAATCCGCCAAAACGAAGTGGTCGTCGATATCGGCGGCAAGTCCGAAGGCGTCATCCCCGCTAGCGAGTTCATCGACTTGGGCGTACTTCAGATCGGTTCGCCGATCGACGTCTACCTCGAAAAACTCGAAGACAAGAGCGGAGCTCCCATCCTCTCGTTCGACAAAGCCGAACAGAAAAAGAACTGGGACAACATCCTCACCAAATTTCCCGAAGGCTCCATTGCCTCGGGCCGCGTGAAGGCGAAGGTCAAGGGCGGTCTGATCGTCTCGATCGGCGTCGATTCATTCCTTCCGGCTTCGCACATCGATGTGCAGCCGCCGAAGAATCTCGACCAGTACGTGGGCCAGACCTACGACTTCAAGGTTCTCAAGATCAATCTCGACCGCCGCAACATCGTTCTTTCGCGCCGCGAGCTGATCGAACAGCAGCGCACGGAAAAGCGTCGCGCTTTGCTGGATACGATCCAGCCGGGCCAGGTCCGGAAGGGCGTGGTCAAGAACATCACCGACTTCGGCGCGTTTATCGACCTTGACGGCATGGACGGCCTGCTGCACATCACCGACATGAGCTGGGGCCGCATCTCGCACCCCTCCGAAATGCTCAAGCAGGGTGAAGAAGTTCAGGTCATGATCATCGAAGTGAACCGCGAGAAGGAGCGCGTTTCCCTCGGCCTGAAGCAGACCACGAAGAATCCCTGGGACGACATCGAACACAAGTTCCCGGTGGGAGCCAAGGTCCGCGGCAAGGTCGTCAACCTCGTGCCTTACGGCGCATTCGTTGAAATCGAGCCCGGTGTCGAGGGTCTCGTGCACATCACCGAAATGTCCTGGACCAAACGCATCTCGAAGCCTTCCGAACTGCTCAAGGTCGGCCAGGAGCTCGATGCGGTCGTCCTCGGCATCCAGAAGGAAGAGCAGAAGATCTCGCTCGGCCTCCGCCAGCTCGAGCCGAACCCGTGGGACATGGTTCGCCACAACTACCCGATCGGTGCGCGCGTGCGCGGCAAGGTCCGCAACATGACCACCTACGGCGCCTTCATCGAACTCGAAGAAGGCATCGACGGCATGGTGCACGTCTCGGACATGAGCTGGACTCGCAAGGTCAACCATCCGAGCGAAGTGCTGAAGAAGGGCGACGAAGTCGACGCGATCGTGCTCGACGTCGATCCCCAGCAGCAGCGCATCAGCCTCGGCATGAAGCAGCTCGCCACCGATCCCTGGTCGGATATCGACGCTCACTTCAAGATCGGCGATGTGGTCAAGGGAACCGTCACGAAGATCACTTCGTTCGGAGCCTTCGTGGAGCTCAAGGACGGTATCGACGGCTTGGTGCACATCTCGCAAATCAGCGAAGAGCGCATCGAGAAGGTCAAAGACGTCCTCAAGCCCGCTCAGGAAGTCACGGCTCGGGTCATCAAGATCGACCGCGAAGAGCGCCGCTTGGGCCTCTCGATCAAGGCCGCTAATTACAGCAGCGAGCAGCTCGCCGCTGAGACGGCAACTTACGAGGCGCTGAACCGCAATACCGGCAACGACATGATGAATCTCGGCGACATCCTCGACGAGGCGTCACGCAAGGAGTAATTCGTGTTGGTGTCACTCTCAGCCCGGCGCGAAAGCGCCGGGCTTTTTTTGTGCCACAACATCGTTCTCGTTCTTTACTCCTACTCATTCTCGAACCCGGCGTCGGGATCTTACGGGTAATCGCGCGGTGAGGAGCAGCAATGTCGGTGGGACGAGAACGAGTAGGAGAACGAGAACATGAGGGGGGAATATACCCTTCAACCCACCCGGATGGGTAGGATTACCAGCGGGATGCCCGCCACATACAGCCTGCGCTGCACGGCGAAGACGGTGTGATTGTGCAGCCAGCGGGTGAAACGACCCTCCGGCTCAAACAGCAGCTGTCCGCCGAAAACCACGGAGTGGGCGAACCGCTGCTTCAGCCCCACCGCTATTCTCTCGATTTCGCCGATGAGGTCGGTGCCGATCGCTGAAACAGCCTCGGAGCCATAGCCGCGCGCGTTCGCGAAGGCGACATACCGGTCGACGCCTTGCTGCGCACTTGTTCGCAGCGCGGCGATTTCGTCCGCACCCTTGAAATTGCCTGCGTCGACTACGCCGACCGTGACGAAAACGTAATTGCGGAACGTGTCGCCAAAAAGCCTCGGTACATTGAGCAGCGTGTGGAGCCCGAGTCCGTTGTAGCCGTTGACCAGCACGATCGCGGTTCGCGCCTCGGCGTTGATGCTCGGAGCGGCGGCTGCCTGTTCCGGCGGCCTCGCCTCCCCGGGCTTCAGCAGCGACTCCAGTCGATCCAGTTTTCTTCGGACGCCATCATAGTGTTTTCGTATGGAGAAGGCCGCTGCCACAAGCAGCCCGGTGATCAGCAGCGTAATCCAGCCGCCCTCGTGAAATTTCAATGTGGCAAGAGCGACCAGAATGAAGCCGCTCAGCGCAAGGCCCAGACCGTTCACCGCAAGCCGCGATCGCCATGCCGGCTCGCTTGCACGCACCTGCCACCAATGTCGCACCATGCCCAGTTGCGACAGCGTGAACGTGATGAACACGTTGATGCTGTAGAGCACGACGAGAAGCGCGACCGAACCTCCCGTGGCGAGTAGAACGACGAGGGCAGCTGCGCCCATGAGCAGAATGCCGTTTTGCGTCACCAACCGATCGCTCAGGTGCGCGAAGCGGCTGGGCAACCAGCGATCCACCGCCATGCTGGCCAGCACCCGAGGCCCATCAAGAAACCCGGCCTGCGCGGCGATGAACAGCAGCGCTGCCTCGGCTCCGAGGATGACAATTTGAAACCCTTTGGCCCAGGCCAGACTCCACCCTGCGGTCAGCTTGGTGAAAAGCACCGCATTGAGGGTCATGCCCTCCTGTGGACCGACGTCGTGCAGCAGGTAGGCGACCAGCAGACCGGCAGCGGTCAAGGCTAGCGAGATACCCATGTAAAGCATCGTGCGGCGGCCGGTCCGTACGCGCGGTTCACGCAGAATGGGGAGGCCGTTGCTCACCGCCTCGATTCCCGTGTACGTGCCTGCTCCAAGGCTGAAGGCTTTGAGCAGGACGGCCAGGAGGCCGACCAAGCCGATTTCAGCGCTTAGTTGGCCGGTCTCGCGGAAGGTTGCGGCGATCACGGCCGCAGCCTGATCCCCCTTTGTCGCCACGGCGAAGACGAGGGCAAACGCGTGTGTGCCCAGAAAGACAAAGAAGATCGGTGCGAACAGCATCACGGATTCCCGGACACCCCTCAGGTTGATCAACGTGAGCAGACCAATGCCAGTGGCCGCAGCAGGCAGCTTCCAGGCATGCCAGTGCAGCGGAAGCAGGCTGAAGGTGGCATCGGCCGCGCCCGCGACCGAGATGGTGATGGTCAGGACGTAGTCGATCAGCAAAGCGCTCCCTGAAACGACCCCGGCCGCGGGGGAGAGCAGCTTGCTCGCCACGAGATAGCCGCCACCACCGGACGGAAACAGCGAGATGATCTGCGAGTAGCTCGCGCAGAGCACCGATATCGTGAGCACGGAGGCGAGAGCGACGAAGAGGCTCAGCGACGCGTGCGAGCCCAGCGCCTTGAAGGTTTCCTCCGGACCGTAGCATGACGACGAAAGCCCGTCTGCACCCAGGCCGACCCAGGCGAAGACTGCGATAAGGGATACCTTGTGGAAGATGCGTTCGTCTGCCAATGAGCGCGCCTGACCAAGGAAAAGCGTTTTTAAAGACATGGTCTCCGAAATACGCCCGAGGCGGGGGCGGTATTCCCGTCCCCGCGCGCGTGCGCGGTTGAACTGGGGAGACCTTGGGGAACGTCCCCTGACGTCCCTAGTGGATCACCCTTCCAACTGCCTGCGAGGTTAGCTGACGGGCTAGGGCTTGGAAGTGCCCCCGATCGCGGTCACCCGCGTCGTGCGCCCCGTCTTCAATCGTGTGATTGAAGAAGTTGGGTCCCCCGTGTGAACGCCCAGGAAGGGGCGCACACTTCGGCGAAAGAACAAGTGGAAGAGTGCCCGAAATTTGGATACCGGCAAGGGCTTGTGGGTTGCAACTGCGCAATCCGTTCAAGCTGTGCGAACTGGACCGATAATTTACAGGTCCGAGGACTCGCTTGGTCGGCGCCGCGGGCGCGCGCGTCGCTCCACACCGATTTCACATTCCCGCCAACCCGTCCCGCGCTTCTTTGTTGTTCGGATCGATCTTCAGCGCTTCTTCGTAGGCGGCCTTTGCTTCCGGCTGCCGGCCGGTTTTCAACTCGAGCTGAGCCAAGCGGCACCAGATCGTGCTGGGGCCGGGCAGCCCCGGTGGGGCTCGAAGGGTGAGGCATTTTTTCAGGCTGTCTCGGCCGTGCTCGAGGTCCTGCCCGGAAAGCGCGGCAGCCTGACCCGCGTAATAGAGCGCGGCGTAGTCCTCCGGCAGTTTTTCCAGGACGAGCCGGCATGCGGCCGCGGCTTCGGTGTATCGGCGTTCGCGGATCAGCAACGATGCCAGCAGCCGTGTGCCGCCGGATGGATTCAAGTCACGGAGCGCGTGTGCCTGCGCATACGCCTTATCGATGCCCCCGCCGGCGAAGGACGGCGCTTGGCGATAGAAGTCCGCCAAACCGGCGCGGGTTTCGAAGTCGGCGGGCGCGAGCTCAACCGCTTTCTCCAACGCCTGCAGGCTTTTCGCCGCCCAAATCGCTGAAGCCTCAGCTTTGGCTTTGGCCCCAAACGCCCCGCCCAACTCGAGCCAGTACGTCGCCTTCACCGGATCGAGCCGAATTGCCTCCTCGTACCAGATGACGGCTTCGTCCAAGCGCGCGCGGCGGCGCGCAACCTGACCCAGGTAGAAAACGATTTCACCATTGGCGGGGTGTTCCGCCTTGAGTGTGCGGAGTTTTGCCTCGGCTTCGTCATAGTGACGCGACCGATATGCCGCGATCGCCTGATCAAGCGCGATCGGGCGGGGAGACTCGGCGCCCGCGGGCTCTGCGCCCAGGCAAGCTCCAATCGAGAAAAGGAGAGCGTGAAAGAGACAACGCACGAACTCGGCGGTTGAGGGATACCGATCTTTTTTGCGTCCGCGGCGGCGCGCCGGGAGGCCGCTCAGCTCTTGCTCCAATCCAGCATGCGCTGGAGAGGAACGAGAGCGGCGGCGCGAATCGCTTCGGGGAGCTCGATTGCGGGGGAAAGGTTTTTGAGCGCGTCGCGCACCTTCTCGATGGTGTTCATTTTCATGAAACGACAATCGTTGCACGCGCAGGTGTCGGTGGGCCCAGCGATGAAGGTCTTGTGCGGGACTTCGCGCTGCAGGCGATGCAGCATGCCGCTTTCTGTCACGACGATGATCCGCTGCGCCGGATTCTCCCGGGCGAACTTCACCATGAGTTCCGTGCTGCACACCTCGTCCGCGATGTCGCGGACTGCTTGGACGCACTCGGGATGCGCGACGAGCGGCGCATCCGGAAAACGCAGGCGGATTTTCTCGAGGGCTCGCACCGTGAACTGGACGTGGGCGTAGCAGCTGCCCGGCCAGAGACGCATTGCGCGGCCTGTCTTTTGCGATACCCATTGTCCGAGGTTTTGATCCGGGACGAAGAGGATTTCCTGGTCGGGGGGCACTTTGTTGACGATCTTCACCGCGTTGCCGCTGGTGCAGATGACATCGCTGAGGGCCTTCACTGCGGCCGAGCAGTTGATGTAGGCCACGACGTAGACATTGGGATTCGCAGCTTTGTATGCCGCAAGCCGCTCGGCCGGGCAGGAATCCGAGAGCGAGCAGCCCGCGTCGAGATCGGGCAGAAGGACCATGCGTCCCGGGTTCACAATTTTGGCCGTTTCGGCCATAAAATGTACCCCGCAGAAAAGTATCACGTCCGCCTTGGCCTGTTGCGCCTGATACGAAAGACCGAGGGAATCCCCGACGTAGTCGGCAACCTGCTGAATGGCGCCGATCTGGTAATTATGAGCGATGATGACGGCGTTCCGCTCCCGCTTCAGCGCAAGAATTTCCTCCTGGATGGGCGTAAGCGTCGGCGGAGCGGTTTGCGGCAGCAGAACGACCGGTTCATAGTCGAGCAAGGCAGGCATGATAGGAGGGCCTACATTGGCCCTCTGCCAGCCGAGTGCAACCGATGAAATTCTTGGAATTACGATCGACTGACGAAAAACCTGTCGGCGAGGCGAGGGCGAAGCCCGCCGTCCCGGCGCGCTGTTAGACGTCGGTTGCCTTAACGACGTCGCCGTCGAATCAATCCCGCATGGGCGGGATTCCACCTTCAGTCGGCTTCGCCGGATGATGCCTTTTCGAATGTCACCAGAAGCGGTGGGGAGGAACTCGGTGTCGGCCCGAGGCCCTTCGCACGGCTAGCGATGACTGACGTTCGAAGTTCAAAGGCTCGCGGCAGCCTGCCAGGTCGTCGCGGCTTCTTCGAGATCGTGGTGCGTGGTGATCGCGCAAGCCACGCCTTTCTCCCGCGCCTCGTAGAAGAGGCATTGCAGGCGATAGTCGGTGTGAAAGTCGTCGATACGATAACCTTCTTCCATCGACAATACGGTGCCCGATTTCCAACCGGTTTTTTTGAGGATGGCGGTGGCCCGCTGAATGCAGTCGTCCATGTTGTCGGAGCGAAACATCAGTTCGGCAATCCCGTGTTCGGATTTGAAGAAGTCCAGGAAGGTGTCCCGGCGAATTTCGATTTGTAGGTAGATCATTGAGAGGGGAGGGGTGGGACCTTAATCGTAGCCAACCCTCCAAGCCCCTGTAATCCGGGTCCTCGGCAAATCGAGCAGCGGTGATTCACCCTAAAGGAATCTCTGCGGGGGGATCAGGAAAATCCCCTTTTCCCGGATTCCGCCGCCCGCAGGTATGTCCCAAGCCATTACCACCCGCCGAGCTGGGGGGAAGTTGGAAGACCTCGGACCCACGCCTCCTTTTCCCTAATACTTCGGTAAAAAGGGGGATGTCGGCCGCTCGGCCGCTTCGTGGTTACGATGCTCGCGCCGGTTGCCGGGGTTGCCCGGCGGGACGTGCCCGGTCCCGCAGCCCCAGCACCGTCCGGGCGGAATCGAAGCCGAGGGGTTTGGGCACCCAAAGGTCCATTCCCGCGTTCAACAGGCCTTCTGGGTTGCGAAATTGCGCGTTGGCGAGGCCAACGATCCAGGGTTGGTGGGCGGGGTCTCGCGTTTGGCGGATCCGATAAACAAGTTCGTGCGCGTCCGCGGCAGAGAGCGCTGCGTCGACAAGAATGACGTCGTACTTGTGTCGTCTCAGACTGGATGCAACCTCAAACCCGTTTCCCGCGAAATCCAATTCGCAGCCGTGCCATTTCATCACGCCTTGAGCGACCTGCCTGCTCAATCGGTCGTCGTCGACGAGAAGAAGGCGTGACGCATTGCAATCCGACGGGACGAGTTGTCGTTCGGGGGCCCCGCGGTCGAGGCACTCGCGAATTTTGGCCTCCAATTGTTCCGGAGCGAAGGGTTTCCGGACGAAATTAGCGGAGGAGAAATCGGAGCCCACTACGTCGGGCGGGTAGCCGCTGAAGAACACGATATGGAGTTGAGGGCGGTCGCGATGAAGACGATCCGCCAGTTCCAGGCCTGTGATTCCGTCGGGAAGGATCACATCGGTCAACAGAAGATCGATCGCGCGGCCGTGTAGACGCCACTGCGCGACCGCTTCCGCTCCCGTGCCGGCCTCCAGCACCCTATAGCCGTGGCGGCTCAGCGCGTTTCGCGTCAGTTCCCGCACAGCGAGATCGTCTTCAACCACCAACACAGTCTCTTTGCCGCGTTTCGGCGGCAATGGCTGGGATTTTGGCGGAGATTCCACTTCTGTCGATGCGGCTGGGAGATAAATCTTGAAGGTGGTTCCCTGCCCAGACGCGCTGCGCAGATCGATCCATCCTTGGTGCTGTTTGACGATCCCATACACGATCGCGAGTCCCAACCCTGTTCCTTTCCCTTGCACCTTCGTGGTAAAAAAGGGCTCGAAAACGCGGGCGACATGCTCTGCGGGTATCCCGCAACCGCTGTCCGACACGCTCAGGCACGCGAAATCGCCGGGACGTTCGTCCGGTTTAAGCGACGGGCTGGGGGCTATTTTCACCCGTTGAGTCGCGATCGTCAGCGTGCCGCCCTGCGGCATCGCGTCGCGCGCGTTTACCCCGAGGTTTAACAGGATTTGAGCGATCATTCCGGCATCGCCCTGGATGCAGGGGAGGTCCGGCGCGCGGCGCACTTCCAAACGAATGTTCTCACCCAGCGTGCGTTGAAGCATCTGGCCCATGTTCGCGACTGTTTCGTTGAGATCGAGCTGACTCGATTGGAAGATCTGATTGCGGCTGATGGCAAGGAGCTGCCGTGTAAGAGCGCCCGCGCGCTCGGCGGCGAGCAGGATTTCCTTCGTCGCGTCGCGGGCTTCGTTGCTCAGTTTTTCCGTGCTTTGCAGGAGCGACGCGTACCCTTGGACGACGCACAAGATGTTGTTGAAATCGTGCGCAATCCCGCCGGCCAGCTGCCCAACCGCGTCCATTTTTTGCGATTGCCGCAGCCGTTCCTCCAGGTCCATGCGTTCGGTGATATCTTCTGCCGTGCCCACGAGGCGCCACACCTCGCCGGTTCGATTAAGGATCGGATACGTACTTTCGCGGATCCAGCGCACCGCCCCCGCGTCGTCGACGATACGATAAATGACATTGCGGGTCTGAGCCAGGCGATTGCCGGGATCGCCCGCCAGACGCTGCCGATCTGCCGGATGGATCGCTTTCCAGGGCCGCAAGTAACAGTCGATCAAGTCGTGCATCTCTCCCAGGATGCGGGCGCAGGCGGGGCTCGCGTACAGGATGCTTTTTTTCCTGGTGTCGATCAACCAGAAGGCTTGGTCGACATTCTCCGCCATCTGTCTGAGGCGCTCCTCGCTCTCGCGCAGGGCCGCCTCGGCCGCGCGCCGTCCCGCCCGCTGCTTCGCTTCGCGCAGTTCGCGCTCGATCGCGGAGCCCAGCCGCGCGAGGTTGCCTTTAAGAAGATAATCGTCAGCCCCCGCCTTCATCGCTCTGGCCGCGGTTTCTTCGCCAATCGTTCCCGATACCAGTACAAACGGTATGTCGAGCTCGCTTGCTTTGAGAACGGCAAGGGCCTCCAGCGCATCGAAACCGGGCAGTGAATAGTCGCTGATGATCAACTCCCACGACGCCCGCCGCAAAGCATCCCCCATTTGGCGCGCGCTCCAGACGCGTTCGTAAGCGGGGTCATACCCGCTTCGCTGCAGTTCGCGCACGAGGAGCAGAGCGTCCTCTTCGCTGTCCTCGACGATGAGGACGGGCAAAGGCGTTTTAGCGAGCTGAGGTGCGTGAGGGAGGGCGGCCTCGGGAAAGAGCATCCCTTAGTTTACCCGAATGGGTTGGCCCGTGAGAATCGGGCGGGCGGTTGGAAACGGTGCCAGGGGCCTTCCCGTGGTAACGCAAAATGATTGTAAATAGCCTCGTTTTGTCTCGCCGGGTTATTCGGCGGCGCCTACAGGCGCGGGGGCGGCAGGAGGGGGTGAGCGCTGTGCCTTGAGATAGATCGCCGCAAGCGCGGCCACGCAGAGAATGACTGCGCAGAAATACGCCAGGACGCGGGTCCGGCGCGTGCGGCTGATCACTCGCCTGCGGCCAGCATGGTCGACCACGGATTCGAGCCGGCGCGCGACGGGGGCGGGGCCCTCGGCCCAGACACTGTGGCTGTCGCGATCCCAGTTCACGACTGCCCCGTTTTTTAGCAGGATCTGCAGGCTGCGGCGCGGATCGCCGGCGTCACTGAGGACGTCTGCGATTCTGTAACCCGCGCGTTCGAGTTCTTTTACGAGGGTGGTCGGTCCCTTGCGAAACGTGATTGCCATAGGTTTGGAGAAGTCGGTGGTCGTGGTCTTTCGGCGAAGCGAAGCGGTCACAGACCCCGCCGCGTGGTTTCTGGTCCTGGGGTATTTCCCTGGCCGAGGGTGGGGCTGCGCCGCCGCAACTGCCGCTGTCGGGAAAATCCCCGAGGGCGCTGGGGCCGGTCGACCGGATTCCCGGGCATTCCTGTCCGTGTTATTAACAAGGTGACCAACGCAAACCATGATTTACTTACAGATGGATATATATCGGGACAATTGTCTCGGTACCTTTGTGGCGGAGAACGGCATTGCAGAACTAATGATCCGCTCCAAGGACCCCGAAGAGGCGACGCGCCTGGCCATGGCTGTGCTGCGAAAGAGCGGCTGGCGCGCGCAGACGATCAATGCGGCACAGGAAGGCGAGCGCGCGGAAGACTTCGGTCGCGACTGGCACTTGCACCGGCTCTTTGAAGAAGCGATTCGGAACGAGGTCGCGTGTGTCGTCAGCACCCAGGACTTGGCGGAGACGGCGACGGCTTGGCGGCTTGCAAATGCCGTTTGATCCCCTCGGCCTTCGTCGAGCGGCGAGACGAGGAAGCGAGCTCTCCGCGGAGAGTGCGATCGGAACGCATTTTTCCCGAACGGGTCGTGACTGCTAGAAACTATGAAAACATCGCGAACGCTTGAAGAGATCTTGCAACTCCTGAACGAGGGCGGCTTTCGCATCGCGAAAGCCGTGCGAGATCCGGCCACGCGCTGTGTAAACGTGTTTCTTGAAGGAGGAGCGGCCGTGTTATGCGACCTGGACGATGGGGCCCTTTGGGTAGCCGGGGCCTACCAAGAGTGCCTTCGCGCGGAGCGATATCTCTCAAAAAAATGTGCGCGAGACAGCTTGAGGCCTGTGGGATTGGCGAGGGATCTTCGTCCTCAGCCCGTCGAGTGTGAGCCGGCCCTGGCAGGCGCGGGCGCGTGGCACGCTCCTTCAAGCAGAGCAGAGTAGACCGGAGGTTTCAAAGCCTCGCGATCAGGAAGCAATGAGCGTATGGCGTGGCTGGGCCGCGAACGCTCAACAGCCCACCGGGGACGGCGGGCTCCCCCTTGATTTGCCAAGTGGTTTTAGGCGCGGGTAGCTTGGCGATTCAGGTAGGCTCGCGTCACCTCGGGGATGTGGTGTTCGAGCCAGCCCGCCATGGCTTCCTCGTCGTTGAGAATCTCACGGCAGATCTCGGCGATCTGGGTCTGCCCCGTTTCTTCCGCCGCGGCGATGAGCGACTGATAACAGGCGATCTCAAAGTGTTCGGACGCGAAGTCGGTCAGCGTGTTTTTGACCACTTCGTCCGGGAAGATCGCGGTCGAGGCACCCTGGACCATCCCCGTCAGATTTCCGAGAAGGGATTTCGCCGTAGAATGGGTCTCTCCGAGCAGCCCCAAACATTCCTCCACTCGGCTCGAGTGGAGGCGCGATTCCGCGGCGTGCTCATTCAGTCTCGCCTGCAACTCGGGAAAATCGTCGGCGGCCCGGGCGTGATTCTCGAGGACTTGGGCCATGTTTTGCTCCATCGCGTACGCGCTGTTCAGCCAGGAGGTGAGTTGTTCAAAAGGGGATGTCATGGTCGTTCAGAGGATGAAGGGAAGGCGGGAAGGTCCGCGGTGAGTAGGAGATCCTTTATTCTCGGCGGACGTGTGCGGTTTCGCAAAATCGTCGAAGCGAAACTACATGGGGCGCCGCCCGGAAACTAAACCCGATTGCGTCCCTAACGACCGCCGGGGATTGTTCGCTGCGTGTTTTTTACGTGGCGGGCCTGAGCCTCCGCGATGGCGTAGGCCAGTTCGCTGTCGTGCGGAAAGAGTCGAAGTCCTTCTTCCAAGACGGCTACTTCGCTCGAGTCGGGCGCTCGCGAAGAGCGTTCTACAATTTCCGCCGTCAACTGGTACACTTCTGGAAGAGGCGGCGCATATTGCCGGGCGAACGAGAGAAGCATCAGAAGTTCGATTGTCGCCTGAGTCTCAAGGCGCGCCTCCGAGTTCGGCAGGGCGCTCACGTGTTCGGCAAACTGGATACGCGCAAGTTCATAGTAGACGCGAGGACGAGCCACGCGGAGCTGCACCGCCGCCTCGAGCAGCGGCTTGGCCGCGCGATCGTCACCGGCATCACATTCGAGCAAGCCGGCCTGAGCCGTCAATTCCCGGTCCGATAATTGGCGCTTGTGAGCGCGTTCCACTCCCCGCCGAGCGCGCTCCAGGTAGAGGGAGGCAAATTGGGGCTGCCGCGACTTGACGTACGTGTACTCCAGGCGATCCCATTCGCCCTTTAGCCGCGCGATCTCGACGTCGGACGCGGAGCGCACCCGGATGCGTGGCAGGCGGATGGCGGGCGGTTTCACGACCAAGTCCCTCTTTACGGCGTGCTCGAGGTACAAGCTCAGCGCCTTGCGAATGGCGCCGGAGCTTTGACCGAAACAGCGCTCAAAAAGGGCCTCGCTGGGGGGCTGGGTCACCGTTTGCTCGAGAAATCTGCCGAGGGAAGCGCGGCGTTTGTCCGATTCGTCGGCAAGAATCCACTGCAGAAAGAGCTGGCGCTGTTCGCGGTTGCGGACCCGCTCTTTGATGGGAAGGGCGGCGTTTTCCGAGTCCGGTTGGAAAATATCCAGGAGCGGGGCTAGCGGCGTAGAGTAGGTTTTCCTGTTGCGAATGGCTTCGGTTTCGAGCGCCGAACCCCACGTCATCGCTTTCAGGCGCATATGCGTAGGAAACACGTCGACGCGTTTTGAGAAGTCGATCATGGCCTCTACATACCACTCCGGGAGTGGCGGAGCCCGGTTTTGCAGGCGGAAGAGAAAGGTGTCCCACGTAAAGCGGAGTCGCTCGGGCGCGAACCCGAACTCCCGGATGACAGTGAACACGCCCTCGCCATCGCCTCCCCAAATACGCAGGTTGGGCAGGAAGCGCATGGGGGGCGGCGGAGGGAAGGGATCTCCCTTCAACGGTTTGTCGAGAAAGTTGATAACGGCTCCCTTTGCCGTATCGCCGCTGGTTCGGTCGCGCTCTTTCTCGAGGAGCTGCTTGGTCACCACGTCCTCGATCCGCGCCACATGTTCTTCTCTCACGAGTATGAGAATCTGCGGCTTGGTCGTGGTGAGCCAAAGCGTATCCGGCACGAGCATCCGTCGAATTTCTTCCAGCTTTGCGACGCTTTCGGCAAACTCCTCTGTGACATCCGCCGCGCATTGGGAAAGGATCTCTATTCCGGGCAAGGCGACATAGTGCCAATGAACGGGGAATTTCGACTCCTCCACGACCAGCGGCGGAAGATCGATTGGCGGCGTGGAGTCCTTTTGGTCAACCGAAGTCTGCGCAGAAACCGGAGTCAACGCCGCCAGGAAAAGGGTCGCTAGAATGAGCGAAAGACCGGAGCGCGGTCTGTCGTTGTGCCCTACTCGGATTGGTTGCGCGGTTGGCGGGCGCTCCCGCGCGGCTCGCTCGGGAATCAACGTCGGGCTGGTGGGAATTCTGTCGGGCTTGCCGGTAGGGTCGCTGCAACAGTAAGTAGGTCCGTAGGCCATGCAGTGCCGTGGTTGGGTCTCGTCGTCCAGGGCTGACGCACGTCGAAGGATCAGCCGAAATATTTGATCACCGCTTCAGTCCGGCTTCTCACGTGCAATTTCTGGTAGATCAATTTGAGATAGCTGCGCACGGTTTCGACGCTGATGCCGATCTTGTCGGCAATCTCCTTAGCGACATACCCCTGGGCGAGAAGTTTCAAGATTTCCTCCTGACGCGGGCTGAGGCCCTGGACGCCGGGCTTGGTCAGAGGTTTTTGGCGGAAGTATTGGACAACTTTGCGCGCGATTTCGCTGCTCATGGGAGCGCCGCCTTGATGAAGATCGCGAATCGCAGTCAGGATCGCTTCCGGTTCCGTGCGTTTCAGGAGGTAGCCAGACGCACCCGCCTCGAGAGCCTTGAAGATTTCTTCACTGTCCTCGTGGACCGTGAAGATCATGAATTGGGTGTCGGGGAGCGTTTGTTTGAGCCGAAAGGTGCACTCAATGCCTGAGAGGTCCGGCAATTGCATATCCATGAGGACAACCTGCGGAGCGGCTTTGGGGATTTCTGCGATTGCCGTCGTGCCGTTGGGACAGGAGCACACGCAACGGAACTCAGAATTCGAATTGATGAAGGTCTCCATCTTGTTGCGAAACGAGGCGGAGTCTTCGACGATGCCCACGGTGATGGGAGTCTGCATGATCAGGGGGAGCGTGCGGGGCGGAGAGCGCCCGGGGTGGGGAGGGGGGAGACGGGGGAGAAGGGGAGGCTGAACTGAAGGACGGTGCCTTGGCCGGGCGATGATTGAACATGGTAGGTCCCGCCCAGTTCTTCAATGCGGGCTTTCATGTTTTTCAATCCGTTGCGCGGTGACGCTTCAGCCGTCGCGACGGAAAAGCCCCGGCCGTTGTCTTCAAGGCAAAACTCGAAACGATTGCCCTCGGTTTTAACCCGCAGCTTGGCCTCGGTGGCTCCCGAATGCTTCACGACATTATTGACGGCTTCCCGCACGACCATGAACAAATTGTGCCGAACTTCCGGGATGAGCGCGTGTGTGGGCAGGTCGTCGGGCAGGTCGAAGCGACAGCTGATGGCCGAACGCCCGAGGTATTCTCCGGCGAAGCGGCAGATGAAACCGACCAGATGATCGACGGTGTCGTTCTTTGGGTTGACCGCCCAAACGATGGCATCGAGGTCCTGCTCCAGCGATCGGATGTGTTTAACGAGGTCGGGACGTTTTGGGTCGGGTGCCTCGCCCGCCGAGGACTTCTTGCGCTCCAGTTCGGCGATCAAGCCGAGCTCGGTGAGCCGCGTGCCAAATTCGTCGTGCAAGTCCCGGGCGATCCGGGTGCGTTCCTTGTGCAGCGCAGCTTGCCGTTCCAATGCTTCGACCCTCTTCCGGACGCGATGCAGCGAAGCGTAGCGAACGATCGCGGCCGTCAGCGAGGTGAAGCCCAACAGGACGACGATGCGAAACCACCACGTTTGCCAAAGAAAGGGTGAGACGGAGAACGCCAGCGCGACCCCTTTTTGGTTCCAAATGCCGTCGCTGTTACACGCCTGCACCTCGAATTCATAGTCGCCCGAAGGCAATCGCGAGTAGCTGCCGGCACGCTCGTTGCCGGCCTCGATCCACCGGTCGTCGTACCCGCTCAGCCGGTACCGGAATCGCAGATTTTCCGGGGAGTCGAAGCTGAGGGCGGTGAATTCGAAGGCGATCCGGTGGTGGCCCGGATGAAGCCGCAGCTGATTCTTGGCGCCGGCCTCGGGGCCCAAGCGAAGCGCGTCGCGCAAGGGGACGAGACCGCCGTAGGCAGCGACGTCGTGGCCGTCGACTTCGACGCGTTTGAGCAACACGGGTGGGGGTTCCGCGACCCGGCGCCGGCGGCCTGGATCCACGATCGCCAACCCGGAACGCATCGGCAGCCAGAGCCGCCCGTCGCGTGTGAGTGCCGCGTTGGGGGAGTCGCCTCGGTTCGCTTCGAGGCTGAGCAGTCCCTCGTTGAGTCCATAACGGGAAAAGTGCGCCTTGGCCTGAATCCCTTGTGCGAGTTCTTCCAGATCCCGCTGCCGAACGCGGTAAATTCCGTGGTCCCCGGCAAACCAAAGCCATCCTTCTTTCGCGTCGCTCAGGATCTGTGAAACATTGTTTTCGGGGAAGCCCAGCTTCGACGAGATATGCAGGAAGCGGCCATCTTTCAGCCAGCCGAGGCCCTCGTCGGCGAAGCCGATCCACAGTCCGCCGTCGGGGGTGGCGTGGAGAGCACGAATCGACAAGGGCTCGCCGATCACGACGCCGGTTTCGTCCGTCACTTTGCCGTCGCGTACGCGAAGGAGCATGCCTCCGCTGGTGCCGAGCCAGATATCGCCGCGCGTGTCCTCGGCGATGGCGCGTACGATGCGGATGCGCCCCGGAAGGGGAAGGTTTTCCAGCCGGTCGTTGCGCAGCACCTGCACGCAGTCGGGAGATATGCCACCGATCCAGACCGCGCCGGTTCTGTCGACCAAGAGCCCGTGGATTTCACGGCCGACGAGTCCATCCTTGGTACGCCACGTGGTGTATTCTCCGTCCTTCCAACGATGGAGAGCGCGGTCCCGCGTTGCGATCCAAACCGGGCCTGACGGATCGGCCGCGACGCAGCTTGCGCGACCTCCGGGCCAGTTGGGCTTGTCGCTTAAGATCTCCCAACTCGTACCCTGTCTCCGCGCCAGCTGCCCGTTTTGATCGGTAATCCAAATCGTCCCCGAGGAGTCTTCGCAAATGGATTGGACAATGGCCGAAGGGAGACCCGTGTCGGGGGTTTCCAACGAAACGACGCGTGGGCAAATACGATTCAGGCCGCCACTGGCGGTGCCAACCCACACGTTGCCCTCCCGGTCCTGAATGATGCGTGTGATCTCGGGATCGGAGGTGGGCACGGATTCGATCCGGGTTCCATCGTAATGAAATAAACCGTTGTCCGAAGTGCCGATCCATACGCCCCGATCGCGATCCTCGAAAACGACCGTCGGTTCTGTTCGCCCTGCGTTCCAGGGAACGACGCCTTTCTGCTGCAACGGGCTGCCTTCGGCGTAGTGGCAGAGTTTTCCGTCAAAGCAGAGCCAGATGCCCCCCATGCTCGCCCCACAGATCCGCGTGTTGAGCGGGCCCAAGTGAAGCAGGCTCTCCAATTTCTCGCGCCGGAACAGACCGACACGGCCGTCCTTGGAGAACCAGATCCTCCCGTGAATGTCGCGCGCGATCGCGCAAACATACCGGTCGGGCCGGATCGAGTCGGGTAGTCCGTCGTCGCGACCGAACACTTTCAATTGACCGTCTTTCAGCCGGGAGAGAAAGCCGCCGCGGGAAGTGATCCAGAGCGCCCCCTGCCCGTCCTCGGTGAGCGTCTGCACCTCCTTGTCGGTCAAGCCCGACTCGAATGCCCGGATGGTTTTCATGTCTGCGAGGAAAACCGCGCTGTGCAGGGCGCCAATCCATAGCCCGCCGTTTTGGCTCAGTTCGAGCGCGCTGATCTTGTGGCTTACGCTGCCGGCGAAGTCGCGGGGCGAATATTCGTCGAACCGCACTCCGTCGAAGCGTGCGGGCGAGGAATAGGTGCCCACCCAAAGGTATCCGTCCGGAGTCTGTGCAAGTCCCGTCACTCGATTGTTCGGCAGTCCGTCGTCGGACTGCCAGACGCGCACCGACCACGCCGAATTGGCGGGAGCGACAGGCGCCGCAGCCAGCGTGCCGTGGGCCAGGGCAAGCAGGAGCCCGCTTCGCACACGACGAGGCGTGAAAAGGAAAGTTCTGAATTGGGGAGACACGAAAGCGACGCACCCGACAGATGCGTGGTCGAGCAGCAAACGGGAGGCATGTCCGGGTGTCAATCGGTTGGGGAGGCGGCGGCGACTCTCCGAAGCGGCTGACAATGACGAGGATCCTTCCCAGGTGGAACCTGCCGCCTCAGCAGGTTCGTTCGCCCACCGCCTCGCTCTGCAAACGATCTCCAAGAGCTCGTCGGTGCCGGGGCCGCACCGGAGGCCAAACCTCAAAAAACCGGGCGCCCCTCCTTGGCGGAGGAGCGCCCGGCTGGGGTGTAGGAAACACTTCGAGGCCTAGGACTTGACGGGGGCGATCATCGCGCCCTCAAGGCGGAGAGTTGCCCTCCAGCCGGGCAGCGCGTCGGCTAAAAGAGGTCTCGGCCATCGCACGGCCATGAAAACGCCCCGGTGGGACGGAGTCCAGGCCGCCCGAGCGTCGCATCGTTGACTAACTGCGAGGAACTCGGGCGGCCGGTCCGGACCATGTAGGTAAGGCGCCACTACATCGTTCGTCCGGCCTGTCCGCACGGAGCCATCCCATCATTCAGCCGGAGGAGTGGCGCAACGGCTTGCATACGCACGGGAGGCGCGCAACGTTGTCGCTGCTCCTCATGAATGGATACGGCAATAGTTACTCAGACGAAGAACAGCAACGACCCCTGGCTTACTTCCGAGGATACCCGCTTTACGCGGCCTATTTCGTGGTGGCCGCGATCTGCGTGGCCTGGGTCGTCAGCATGTTCCTCAAGCGCTATGCCGTGGGAGCATTGCTTGCCATGGGGTACGATAGTAGCGAGGTCCTTGCCGGGGAGGTGTGGCGGGTTTTCACGTACAGCTTTGTGCAGGTCGATACCCGGGTCTGGTTCTTGTTAGAGTTGTATTTGCTAGGCTATTTCGGCCGGGAGTTGGAGCGTCTTTTTGGTCGCAGGCGATTTCTTTTCATGTACGCCGGTCTTTGTCTGCTCACGCCCGCGGTTTTTACCCTCCTCGGCCTATGGTATCCGTACGCTACAATGGGAAGATCGCATGGCTTGGCCGTGTTCGTGGGTTTCGCGGCCTTGCTTCCGAACGCCGTAATGATGTTCGGCATCCTGGCCAAGTGGATGGCCATCGCCCTGGTGGTTTTTAACTCGGTTGTCCTTTTCAGCGACAATAACGTTCCCGAACTGGTCGCCTTGTGGGCGTCCGTTGGTTTCGTTTACGTCTACACTCGCCGCGAGCAGGGCCAGTTCACTTTACCGAAGTTCAGCCTATTCCAACGCAAGCCCAAGCTCCGTGTCTTGCCCGACCTCAAGCCTGATCGAGCCGACAAACCGCGAGTTCAGAAAGAAGACGCGATGGTGGAAGTCGATGCCTTGCTCGACAAGATCGCGCGCTCGGGGATCGGCAGCCTCACTCCCAAAGAACGAGCGCGCTTGGATGAGGCGCGGGAGAATCTGAAGCGACGCCGCGAGTGATCCAACGGCCAAGTGTTTTCCTTGAGGATGGACCCGGGCGTTAGATTGCTGCAGGCGGGTTGATTTGGGTCGCGCTCGGTCGCTCTGGAGTTCGGCGCCGGGGACTGCTTGCCAGTGAATGAGGATTTGGGCGATTTCTCCTTTGAACCAAAATCGACGATTCAAGCGAACGCCGATGGAAGTATCTCCGCCCTGCATTGGCGCGAAGGTCGTCTTCGCTTCCTTTTCCAGGACACCGTTTACGAATTGCGCCATGGTTTGCCCGTCGAAGCGCAACGCGACCCAGTACCACTCGTCGAGCGGATGTAGTCGTTTGGCGTCGAAAAGAGCCGTGCCGATTTTCCCGTGACCTAAATAGGTGTCGAGAAACCAGCGACCCTGGCCATCTAGACGTGTTTCAATCAGCGCCCGCCGCTCGTCGCGGTCCTGGAAGTGAAGGAAGCGCTGCTCGCGCGGCCCGCCGGTCGCTGGGCGAAAAAGTACCTCGACGGTGAATTGCTTGCGCTCCGAGAGGGGGTTCTCCGAAAGGACAATCCCGTCGTCCTGTCCATCGAAGGTCAGCGCGGGTATGTCAGCGAACGTGCCGCTCCGGGGTTCACCCAGCACCTGCGCACGGAGTCCTCCCACGAGATCCGGCCTCGACAATGTCCACGTCACCTCCGGCGCTGCCAAGGCAGCGGGCGCGACCGTCAGAACGCCTGTCAGCCATAGTAATCCGCGCATGCGGGAGGGTGGGGCGCCAGAGGCCGGAGGGCGAGAGTGAATCCCGTCCGCTCAGCCATCTCTGCGCTTGCACGTCTGGCCGACCGTGGACAAGTTCCGAACGTTACCCTTGCTCCCGCGAGCTCCGATCGTTCCGACCCTTGATACCTATGCGATCCCTGTTTACCCGCGCTCTCTCCCTTATCGTCGTGTCCTCGTTTTGCAGCTTCTTGCAGGCCGCCGAGCCGTCGATGACCCAGTTCAACCCGGCGAAGGACACGCTCGTCTATGTCGGCACCTATACGGGGCCCAAAAGCAAAGGAATTTATCTGTACAAGCTGCAGACCGAGAATGCGGAAGTGTCGCAAAACGTCCTGCTCGTTCCGCTCGGTCTCGCCGCCGAGGCCTCGAACCCTTCGTTTCTCGAGGTGGACCACAAGCGCCGGTTGATCTTTGCGGTCAACGAGGACGATTCGTTTCAGGGAAAACCAAGTGGGTCGGTCAGTTCGTTTTCGATGGATCCGGCGACCGGCAAATTGACGCTGATCAATCAGGTTTCGACGAACGGGGCGCATCCTTGTCACGTCGTCATGGACAAGACCGGCAAGAATCTGCTGATTTCCAACTATACCGGAGGAAACGTCACGGTCGTGCCCGTGGCCTCCGACGGAAAGCTCGGCGAGGCGACAGCGACGATCCAACACGCTGGAAAGAGCGTGAATCCGGAGCGGCAGAATGGGCCGCATGTGCATTGTGTGACCTTGGACCCGGCGAACCGCTTCGCTTTCGTTTGCGATCTCGGCCAGGACAAAGTGATGAGCTACCGTTTCGATTCGGCGCAGGGAAAACTCACGCCGAACGATCCGGCCTTCGCCGCGGTCAAAGCCGGGGCCGGTCCGCGTCACATGGTGTTTCGGCCCGACGGCAAATTCGCCTATGTGATCAACGAGCTGAATTCGACCGTCACCGTCTTCGGTTATGAGGCGGACGCGGGTCGCCTGACTGAAATTCAAACCATCTCGACGATCCCCCCTTATTTCGACGGCGCCAACACCACGGCGGAAATTGGCATCACCCCCTCGGGGAAATACCTGTATGCGTCGAATCGGGGCCACAATAGCGTGATGCTCTTCGCCGTCGATAGCGCCAAGGGAACCCTGACCGACATCGAGGACCAGAGCACCGGCGGCAAGAAGCCTCGTCACTTTGGGATTCAGCCGTCGGGCCGCCATCTGGCGATCGCGAATCAAGATTCCGACAATCTGCTCCTGTGCCGCATCGAGGAAGGCAATGGTCGGCTCAAACCCTCGGGAGTGTTCGCCGATGCGCCTTCCCCTGTGTGTATCGTTTTTGTGCCGCCCGCAGCTCCCTGAGGACCGCAATGAATCGGCGCAAATTCTTGATCGCGGGCGCAACGATTTCGGCCGGTGCGGTGCTGCCCCGGGCTTTGGCGGAGTGGGAGCCGAGCCAACGGTATCCC
>CAZJLP010000011.1:72142-113670 GCA_964546955.1 uncultured Opitutaceae bacterium
GACCCTGCGATCAAAGTGCTCAATCCGGCCTTTGCTAAATATCGAATCGGCATCGCCAAGATAGAGAGACTCGCGGGCGGGATGCGTTGGTGCGAGGGCCCGGTGTGGTTTGGCGATGGACGCTACCTTCTGTGGAGCGATATTCCCAACAACCGAATCATGCGATGGGACGAGCCCACGGGGGCAGTCAGCGTCTTTCGCGAGCCGTCGCACAATGCCAATGGGAACAGCCGCGACCGCCAGGGGAGGCTCTTAACCTGCGAACACGATACGCGACGCGTCACCCGCACGGAGTACGACGGCAGCATCACGGTCATCGCCGACCGATTTGACGGGAAGCCTCTAAACTCGCCGAACGACATCGTTTGCAAATCCGACGGCTCGCTCTGGTTTACCGATCCGCCCTTCGGCATCCTTGGGTATTACGAAGGGCACGCCGCTCCGGTCGAGCAGGCGACCAACGTGTACCGTTGGGATCCGCAAAGCCAGGGGCTCGCGGCCGTCGCGACCGACGTGAATCGTCCCAACGGACTGGCTTTTTCTCCCGACGAAAAAACATTGTACGTGGTCGAGGCGGGTGTATCGCCCCGCGTAATACGCGCTTATCCGGTGGAAGGGGCGAAACTGGGAGCGTACCGGCCTTTGGTCGTGTGCGAGCAGAACCACACCCCCGATGGCTTGCGCGTGGATGTCGATGGAAACCTTTGGTGCGGGTGGGGCATGGGCGAAGCTGGCTTGGACGGCGTGGCGGTTTTCGCTCCAGACGGCAAGCTGATCGGTCGGATCGATCTGCCCGAGCGGTGTGCGAATCTCTGCTTCGGCGGACGCCACCGCAACCGTCTGTTCATGTGCGGGAGCACGTCCGTGTATTCGCTGTACGTGAATACGCAGGGTTGCGTGTGAAAGGCAGGGGAGCGTGGCGGGGAAATGTCCGCTTGGGATTCCTGTTAAGGACTCTGAAAAATTCTGGAAGGCGGACTCGAAAGGCAGGGCGAGGCCTCTGGACTCGCCGTCGTGTGAGGGAAACGTAGTCCGCAAGCATCTGTGCAGCGCTGGACGGCGTCAAACGCATGTTCTTACGCCGCATCTCTCCCTTCGACGGGCGGTCCAGAGGCCCGCCCGAGTAGGGGAGGAAAGATTATAAGAGAAAGATTTCGGAGTCGCGATGGGTGCTCCCAAAAAAAGTGGCGGCGAGACATCCCCCCCCGGGGATGCTCGCCGCCATTGCTGACTAACTAACTAACCACGGTCTCGATCGCACGGCTCCTGACCGTGCGGGAGAGTGAGATCACTGCGGAGTGAAGGTGAACTTGTCCGCAGACAGGATATAGTTGCTGGAGGCGCTATTCTTGCCGGTGACCGTGAGCCGGATCTTGTGAGTGCCGGCGCTCGTGAACGTGACTGTGCCGAGGTTCGTCGTCGGGTAGATGGCGTTCGCCGAGTATTGATCGAGCGTGCCGGGCAACGCGGTGCTGTCCACGCGGGCGGACAACTGACCGCGGCTAGGGTGGCCCTTCCACATCATGCTCAGGCGGTACGTGCCCGCCGGGATCGATGGCGTCGTGAACTCCATCCAACTGCCGGTGTTTTCCGCGTCCAACGAAATCCAACGCGTATTGCTCGAGTTGGCGTCATTGTTGACCGAGGTGCCGGTGCCGCTGTGTGCGACGGTCACATTCTCAGCTTCGAACGAAACCGGTGTGCCGGTGCCGGTCGAGATCGTGTAGGTGGCGGAGGAGACGGAGCTGCTGGCCGAGGCGGTGTACGCGATGGCGCGGATCGTCGTCGTGGTCGAGACCGTGATCGGTCCGGTATAAATCGTGCCAGCCGTCGAGGACGGCGTGCTGCTGTCCGTCGTGTAACGGATGGTGGCGCCGGCAGTCGAGGAGCTCAACGTCACGGATTGGGCGGTCGTATAAGTGCCGCCGCCAGGGCTGAAGGAGGGGGCCGAGACGGTGCCGCCAGTATTGATCGTGTACGTGGCCGAGGAAACGCTGCTGCTTGCGGTACCCGTGTAGGCAATGGCGCGAACCGTGGTCGTCGTGCCGACCGTGAACGGGCCGCTGTACAAAGTGCCTGCACTCGACGAAGGAGTGCTGCCGTCTGTGGTGTAGCGAATAGATGCGCCGCTCGTGCTGGTGGACAGCGTGACCGTTTGAGCCGAGGTGTACGTTCCGCCGGCGGGGGAGAAAGACGGAGCCGAGACGCCGCCGGGATTCGTCGTGCCCTGGATCGCCGTCACGGCCTCGTGCTCGAGATAGTTGTCGCCAAAGGGCTGACTGTTGTCGCAGCCGCGATACAGGCCCCACTTCGGTTGATATTCCGGTGCGCCGGAGCGATCCATTGTCCTATTCGTGACTCCGGTAAAGCTGTCGCCATTGACCGAGGCGAGAAGAAGGCCGCCCGAACCGATTTTCAGCCGCACAACCGAGCGAGTCCAAGTGTTGGGCGTCCAGCTCCAGGTGCGGGCGGTGCCGTCGCCGCCACCGCTGGAGTGATATTCCACCGCGACGCGTCCGCCCGTCTTCAGCGACGTGGTCACGAGGGGCGAACCGATGTCGCCGCCGCCATAGCCTTTCACCTGGGTGATGTGGCAGAAGCGGCCTCCGGTGACCATGTTCGGACTTGTCCGCCACGTGGAGCCGTATTCGAACGTCTCGCCGTTGCGCTGGCGGGGGCCGAGCACTTTGACTTCCGCGCGCTGACGATCCTCGCTGTCGGTATCGCGATCCGCATCCCACCAGTCATTGGCGCGGAAACGGAGAAACATGCGGAACCGTCCACTGCCTTGGTCCGTGATGTTGATGAGACTGTCGTTGCTAAAGCTGTCGGAGCCCGGCCGGTAAATTCGGAGGGGTTCTTCGATGCCGCCAAAGCTGCCGAGCGTGCTGGCAGTGACGCCAAACACGGAGGAGGCGGCCGTCAAAGACAGGCACGCGCAAATAAGAAGGTTTTTCATACAGGGGTTAATGATTGGTCCGGCGAACTGCCGGGCACTATGGGATAAACGACGCGCCCGCACCGTGAATTCGCCCCGCCGTCCGAGCAACGGCCTGTTGCCTATGATCGTTAAGGTTCGAACGGACAGCCTTCGATTTCACCGCGGAGGATGAAAATGGATACGCCGGCGATTACAGCACCGACTCGTCCGCACGCCTCAGGCGCGGGATCGACTGTTCCCCCATTGCTGCACCCTCCGCCTTACCGTTTCAGTGCAGTTGCCAGTGAGGCGGACTGAGCGCGCAAGGTCCTGCCGTTGTTCCAAATCCCCTCGATCATTAAGGTCGAGGCCTGTTTAGGCAGGCCCGTTTCGTTGCGCTCCATCATGCCGATCAACATACCCATCGCACTCGCGCCGGTCAGTTCGCCATTCTGATAAATGCCGCTGTAGCGGTCGCCCAGCTCCGGACGGGAGAGCCCAACCACGCCAAGATCGCGGGGCACTTTCACGCCCAACTCCACCAGGTAGCGTTCAACATGCTCGCAACCGAGGGCGATGATCGCATCCGGTCTTTGCTCAATCAGCCATTTCGAGAATTCCGGAAGGTTGTTCCAGTCGTCGACGAACAGTGGCCGTGTCAATTCCATCGACGAAGTTGCGGCCTGCGCCGCGGAGAAACCGCTTTCCCAGCGGCCATGGAAACGGTCGTGATGACTTTTCCGCAGGACCAGACCAGGCCGGCGATATCCCAACCGGGCGCACTCCTGAACCGCGCGATAGCTGGAGAAAAAATGATCGTTACACACGGTTGGCACCGTGAGGTCTTTGAAGGGAACTCCGAGACCGACGGCGGAAAACCAATCCCATTTTAGCTCGGGCGGTTCGGTATTGTCCGGGAGTGGGCTGAGCAGCACACCCCGGATGCCGCGCGCGTGCAGCATGCGGCTGAAGCGTTCGGCGGACATCCCGTCCTGTCGAATCCAGAACTCTTGCCCGACGTACCCTTGGTCTTCGGCCCGCGACAGCGCGCCGTGAAACATCTGGCGGACCGTGGCGGAAACGGAATTGCGGAAATGCTCCGGTTTTTCGCCGAGGCAAACCAGCGCTACCACGGGACTGCCCAGGGGAGTTTTGCCGTAGCGGCGGCTGCGCATCAGGACCGAGAGGTAGGGATTCGGGCGATACTTGAGTTTTCGGGCGATTTCGAGCACGCGTTTGCGTGTCGCGTCCGAGACGTCGGGATGGTTTCTGAAGCACATCGAGACGGTCGCGGACGAGACGCCGGCGAGTTCGGCGACGTGCTGCATGGTGGGACGACGGGGATTCACAAAGGGAGTGGGGGAAGACTCCGAGGCGGACCGAATCAGTCCGCGGTGGGGGACGCCAGAAGTAAGTCGGACAGGTGTCCTTTTGGCAATGGAGAAGAGCACCCCCCTTTGGGGGTAGACCCTTGCGGGTTCGCCTCTCGTCTCGTTTTCGACCTCTGTCGGCCGCCTTAACAGTCCTGCCCGCCCGTGCTCACAACGAAAGTGGCGGCCGATGGAAATGCCGCCTCTACGATACTCTGCTCACACTTCGTTGGTCACGTTCTCTCTGTGCGATTCCTTTGACTAAGACCGGGGTTTGCGAAGTCTTCTTAGCAGGCACTTGGGCATCGTTTCGTAGGTTCCGCTTCTCTCCATGACTATTTTACCTGTGCGTTTGTCGGGTTTTCTGACTCTGGCTGCGGTTGTCGGGCCCTGGGCATTGTCAATCACTGCGCAACCGGCGGACTCCTCGGCGGAACCGAGCGTTTATCGACAGCCTCCTAAAGCCGTCCGGGACATCCTAGAGGCGCCAGCGCCGGCCTTCGGGCGGATCAGCCCGAATCGAAAGTGGCTGATGGAGGTGGAACGCGACTACGACTACACCTCCCTCGCGGAGCTGGCGGAACCTTACCTCGTTCTCGCCGGACAGCGTTTCAAACGGTTTCCCGACAGCCGAGTCGACAACGTCGGCATCACGCGGCTGGTGCTCAAGAGTGTCGAGGGCGATGTGGAGCGCGTGCTGGTTCCACCCACCAAGGGCCGGATCGACGACTCGATCAGTTGGGTGCGCGGTTCGTCCACCGGAGGTGAACTCGCCTATGTCGCGATCGACAAGGGTAACATGCAGCTTCACTTGTACGACGCCTCGACCGGGGTCGATCGCGTCGTGTCGGCTCCTGGGTTGCGAGGCAAGATCGGGGTCATGAGTTTCACGCTCGACGGACGTTTTCTGGCTTTTGCCGCCGCGTCGCGCGACGGTACCGCTCTGTGGATCGTCGACACGAGAACGGCGGTGGCGCGTCGCGTCCAGGGGGTGACGATCAATCACGTGAACGGAGGCTTCATGTGGACGCGTGGGCATCCACCGCTGATCGCGCGTGTCGTCCCCGAAGACCGAGGCGCAGTCCCCGCTCAGTCCGCACTCCCCGCCGGTCCGATCGTGCAGGAGTCCTATGGCAAGACCGCACCGAGCCGGAACTCTTCAGGGACGCTGCGCACCGCGGCCGACGAGGCGCTTTTCGAATACTATTCCACCAATCAGATCGTTAGTGTGGATGAGCACGGGAAGGTGACGCGCCTGGGAAAGCCAGGAATTCATCAAACCGCTACGCCTTCGCCCAACGGCGACTACATCCTGGTCAATACCGTCCATCGCCCGTACTCGAAGGAAGGCGGCGTGGCATCGTTTCCCCGCCGCACCGAGGTTTGGACGCGCGAAGGAAAATTGGTGAAGCGGATCTACGACTCCCCGCGCCGCGACGGCACTCCGGCCGGAAGAGACGCCGTTTATCCGGGCGTCCGCAGCATTGTTTGGCGAACGGACGCTCCCGCGACGCTGATGTTGTTGGAGGCGCTTGACGACGGAGATCCGACCAAAGACGCCGCGAAACGCGACCGCCTCTCTTTCTGGCCCGCGCCGTTCGAGGGCAAGCCCTCTGTTTTCGTGGAGTTCGCTTCGCGCTACGCCGGCGTACGATGGGCTTTCCCCGATATTGCGTTTGTAAGCGAGCGGTCCTCGCGCACCGCTCGAAGTCGCACGTGGATTGTGAATCCCCAAAAGCCCGACGAAGCTCCGCGGCTGGTATGGGACCGCAACATCGAAGACCAGTATTCGGATCCGGGCACGCCGATCTTCACCGAGCACCCCAAGGAGCTCCGCGATATTCCGCTTCGGTCGGCGGATGGTCGCTGGATGTACCTTCGGGGTGTGGGTGCGGCCAAGGATGGCGCCAAGCCTTTCCTGGATAGGCTCGATCTCACGACGCTGAAGACTGAGCGGCTTTGGCAATCGACGCCCCCGTACTACGAAAATTTGATCGCCGTGCTCGATTCCGAAGCGAAGCGAATCCTCTTCACGCGGGAATCGCCGGCGCAGCGCTCGAATATGTTCTACCAGGAATTGGGTGGCGGCGAACCGCGCCAGCTGAGCAATCTGCCGGAGCCGGCGCCCTGGTTCGCTCAGGTGAAGGGAGAACAGATCCAGTACAAGCGTTCCGACGGAACCCTCCTCACTGCCACGTTGTACCTGCCTCCCGGGTATTCAAAGGAGCGCGACGGACCCTTGCCTTTCTTTTTCTGGGCTTATCCGCGGGAGTTCCTGACCGAGGAAGGCGCATCGCAAGTCAGCGGCTCGCCGCTGCAGTTCCGGCGCCCCCCGAGGGCCGACCACCTTCTGCTTCTAGCCCTGGGTTATGGGGTGCTCGACAATCCCAAAATGCCAATCGTCGCGCGCGAGGGGAAGGAACCGAACGACGAATACGTGCCGCAACTCGTGGCGAGCGCGCGGGCGGCGGTGGACCACGTCGTGGGTTTGGGCGTTGCCGATCGGCAAAGGATTGCGATCGGCGGACATTCCTATGGTGCTTTCATGACCGCAAATTTGCTGGCGCATACCGATCTTTTCCGGGCGGGCATCGCTCGCAGCGGCGCCTACAATCGCACTTTGACGCCGTTCGGCTTCCAAGCCGAGCCCCGCAACTATTGGCAGGCTCCGGAGACGTATACACGCATGTCCCCCTTCACCTTCGCCGATAGAATCAAGGAGCCTATTCTCTTGATCCACGGAATGCGCGACGGGAATCTCGGCACACAGCCGATCCAGTCCGAGCGTATGTACGCTGCTCTCAGAGGCAATGGAGGCAACGTCCGCTACGTCCAACTTCCCCTGGAAGACCACAGCTACGCCGCACGCGAATCCCGCGGCCATGTCTTGTGGGAAATGGCAACGTGGCTCGACAAGTACGTCAAGAACGGCGCCGCGGCGGGCGAAAATGCGGCGCCGGAGGGTTCAGACTGAGGCGAAGGGAAGACTCTTGCCCGGATTGACTCCGCCGCCGCGCCTTATTTTTTTCGCGCCTTCCACACCATCAGAAACAGCAATAAGAGAAGTGTGCCGAAAACGGCGATGAGGAGAATGGCAGCTCTGTGCATGACTCGGGGAAGCGGCCGGGAGCTCAGTCTCGCGCCGGGCGGGGGCTTGAATCGTTACAGGTGGACCTTGCTAGCTTCGTCACGAGGCGTGAGTTAGCAGAAACCCTTGCTTAGGCAAGCTATGCGCCGTGGCGGGTTGCACGGCGATAGTTGGAGCTTACTTCACCGAGATCGTGCTCCCGGGAACGTTTCGTTTCCGCGCTGCCGCCATGGAGTCGAGGATTTGTCGCAGGATTTCGAAACGCAGCGGTTTGCCCGAATAAAATTCGTCCATGCCGGCCTCGAGGCATTTCTTGCGCGTCCCCGGCTCGGTATCGGAGGTCAGGGCGACAATCCAAGGCTGGTGATCCGCTGGCACTTCCGCACGAATCCGGCGGCAGGCTTCTATTCCACCCAATACGGGCATCTGAAGATCCATGAGGAGCAGGTCGTACCGGTCCGTTTGTGCAGCGCGCACCGCCTCCAGTCCATTGGGCACCACGTCGACTCGGTAACCATACCATTTGAGCACGCCGCGCGCGACGAGTTGATTGACCCGGTCGTCTTCCGCCAGGAGCACGCGCAATCCCGGCAGGATCTTGGTTGGCACCGCTGGATCCAGCACTTCGCCTGCCGTGCGGTCCGCCTCGGCTCGTTTGCTCCGCGGTCCCGCCAAGGTCTCCTCCTTGCCGTCGAGGCTGTTGCGCACTGATTCGGCGAGCTTCTGCGCCGTGAAAGGCTTGCGGAGGAAATTAACTTCAACGAAGTCTGCGCCCATGATATCGGCGGGATAGCCGCTGGTAAAGATCACCGGCAGTTCTGGACGTTCCGCTTGCAGCACCTTTGCCAATTCCAGGCCAGTCATTCCATCCGGCATGATGACATCGGTGAGCAGAAGGTGGATGCTATCCCGATGCTGACGCCAGACTTCCACCGCCGCCACTCCCGTCGGAGCCTGGAGCACTCGATAGCCATATCGTTCGAGCGCGCTGCGTGAAAGCTCTCGCACGGCTTCGTCGTCCTCAACTACAAGAATGACTTCCTTGCCACCGCGTGCGTCCGACTCGGCAAACGGTGCCGCGCTCGCGGCGGCGGTCTTCGCGGTTGGCAAATAGACGCGAAACGTGGTGCCTTCGCCCAATTTTGTAGCGAGATCGATCCAGCCGTTGTGTTGCTGCACGATCCCGTAGACGGTCGCGAGCCCTAGCCCCGTGCCTTTGCCCGGTTCCTTCGTGGTGTAAAAAGGCTCGAAGATGTGATCCACATGCCGGGGGTCGATGCCCGATCCGTTGTCGGTGACGCTGATGCAGACGAACTCCCCTGTGCGGGCTGACGGACTCCGCGTATCCTCTCCGCGGCCGATCTTCACCGCTTCTGTGGCAATCACGATTCGACCGCCCTCCGTCGGCATGGCATCGCGTGCGTTGACCGCAAGGTTGAGGAGGACCTGATGGACCATTCCGGCGTCGGCCACCACGGGAGGCAGGTCGTGACCCGGACGCAATTCGATCGAGATCAGCTTGCCGAGGGCGCGTTGGAGCATCTGGGTCATGCTTCGCAGCGTTTCATTCAAATCGAGATTGCGTGGCTGCGAGGTCTGCTTGCGCGAGAAGGTCAACAGCTGCCGGGTGAGGTCGGACGCGCGCTCTGAGGCGAGCAGAATCTCTTTGATGTCTTCTCGGACTTCCGCGGGAACGTCGGAGGTGGATTGGCAGGAGGAAGCGTACCCTTGGATGATGCAAAGCAGGTTGTTGAAGTCGTGGGCGACGCCCCCCGCAAGCTGGCCCATCGCCTCCATTTTCTGGGATTGGCGGAGTTGCTCCTCGAGAAGTTTGCGCTCCGTCACGTTTTCCGCGGTCCCGACAATGCGATAGATCGCTCCGCTCGCATCGCGCACGGGGAAAGCCCGTTCCCGCACCCATCGAACCGAGGAGTCCGGTAACACCAGCCGGTAGGTGAGATCGAAAGAACGATCGGGACGGTGCTTTGCTTTTGCTTCGCGCACACGCTCGGCATCATGCGCGTGCACGGCGTCGCGCCAATCTACGGGCGCGGCTGTATTGGCAGATGAAATACCCAGAATGCGGTGGCACGAGGGACTCATGTAGAGTGTCTTGCCCGTTTTCACGTCGATCAACCAGAAGACCTGCTCGACGTTCTCCGCCATTTGGCGAAAACTAACCTCGTTCTGCGCGAGTGCATCCTCGGCTGCGCGCCGCGCGGCGCGGTCTCGGGCCTCTCTGAGCTCGCGATCCACGGCGCTGCCGAGCCGCGCCAGATTTCCTTTGAGCAGATAGTCGGCGGCTCCCGCTCTCATCGCTGTCACGGCCATCTCTTCTCCAATCGTTCCGGACACGAGGATGAAAGGGATGTCGATGCCGCTCGCCTTGAGTATTCCCAGCGCCGACGGCCCATCGAAACCGGGCATAGAATAGTCGCTAATAACGAGGTCCCACGGCTTCCGCCGCAGAGCCGCGGACAGCTCGTCCGCCGTGCACACGCGCTCGGACGAAACCAGATAGCCGCAATTCTTCAACTCATGGAGGACAAGCGCGGAATCCGCTTCGGAATCCTCCACCAGCAAGACCGATAGGGGGATACTCATAGAGAGCGGTTCAGGCGGTCGACAGGCAGGGACTCCCTCCGCTCGCCGTCGATCTACACCGCGCTGGAGATGAAATCGCGCTTCTCAATCGACGCAAATACTATCCCTATTTTCCGACGCCCGCTATCGGGGATTTCCCCGATGGCGCACCCCTCGCTTGGTCGACCCCTCAGAAGCCGGTGTGCAAGCCGATCTTGAAGGTGGGGGCGGGATCCCCGTTGAACAGGATATCGCGTTCGCGGAAAGCAAAACGGCGGTCGAGCATACGCCCCACGCCTAAATAGGCGGCCCCCGACCCAAGGCGGAAACGAACGCCTCCCTCCACGGCGATTTCACGGTAATCCACGATCTGGCGATCCAATTCAGGCATGCTACGCTGCCGTCCGAAATCATCGGCGACCCGATAGGTCCCGCCGCGGAGGCTGGCTCCGCCGAAAACGGAGAACCTCTCGGTGATGAAATACTCCACGCGTGGCGCGGGGAGGACCACTAACACGGTCCATTTTTCGGATGGCTTCCACCGAACTCCGACCCCGCCGACCACGGGATGCCCGCTGCGATAGTCGATCGATAACCCGAGGAGCCACTGCAGATCACGACTCGCCGAATACACCACCCGGACGGAAAGGGGGACGCCAAAGCCATCGATATTCTTCGCGTCGTAGTCGCTGTAGATGCCCGGCGACATTTCGGCGCGTAGCGACCACGGCGAGTCGAAGCGATAGTTGACCCCGAATTTCAAAGCGAAAGCACCCAACTGATCGGGAAGCGGGGAAGCATTTGGGGCGTCGAAATGGAAAAGATGGCCGCTGACCCCATACAAGAGTCGCGCATGAGGTGCGGTGGGAGTGGAATGCATCGTGGTCACTCCCGCATACAGCGTTTCTATCTCCCCCAGGGGGCGAGAGCCATGGGAAATGGGGGAAGCGGCCGTGTAGGCGAACGCCACATCGTTCTCGAGGGATGGCTGGCCGGCGCGCGGAGTAGATACGGTCTGCGCGAATAAATCGTTCAGACTGCCAAGCTGCAACGCGGCACAAGCTGCGAGGGAAACACGAGTAATATGGCTCACTCCCGACGATGGTCAGTATTTACTCCGCGTTACAACCAAACAGATTGCACCTTTTGCTCGGCGTGCCAAGATGGCGTTACCCCCAATGACAGTCGTCTCCAGAACGAAGGTCTGCGCGTTGTGCCTGACATTCTTAATTGCATTCGCCGGCTGCCGCCCGTCGCTTCCGCCCTTGGACCGAGCCGTGGCCGCCGACTCGCCGCGAGCCTTGACGCAATGGCGGCTCAAGAACCGCGACGCGCTTACACCGCAGCAGTGGAAAGAATTCGACGGATCGATCCAGGAGATCAACTACAGCGTGATGGTCGAGCGGCGCGCCACGGGAAGCACCGCGATTGAGGAAGAAGTGCTGCGGACCATTCAGGGGCGTACCGTGCGGGACGTGGTCGATTTGGGCTGGTCCTCCAAACTCGCGCGGTTGGAAGCCGAGAAAGCTCAACTCGAAACCGACATCAAATTCAATTCACGCCTCAAGACGAAGCCGGGGGACGACGCCTCCGCCGAGCACCTCGCCTCCGCGCGCCGCATGCAGGCCGATCGGCTTACGCGGATCACAAAAGACATCGCCGACATTCAGCAAATTCTCAACCGGTATTCGCTCTCCGCGAATGCCCCGGGCGCGAAACGAGAATAAAAAAGGGGAGAGCCAAAGCTCTCCCCTTTGATACAGAGATAGATCGGACGAGCGTTTAGAACTTACCTTTAAGGCCGAAGTACAGGTAGGCGCCGTAATATTCGATCTGGCGGCCGCCGCCGATGCGGTTTTCGTCGTCGCCGATGAAGGTGTGATCGCGCGTGTTGAAGAGGTTGCGCGCGTTGAAGTACACCTGCAGGCGGTCGGTGACCTGGTAGGAGATATTGGCGTCCACCTTGGTATTTGCCTTCATCCAGGTATTGCGCGTGCTGGTGGTGCCCATCTTGTCGGTCCACCGAGCCTTGAAGCCGAGGTTTAAACGGCGCCACTTGTAGCTAATGCCGTAGTTGACCACGTGCGGAGCAATGCCTGGCAGCCATCCGAAATTATAGAGGTTGTTCGTAGGTTGGTTGATCACGTCCGGCGAGACGCCTTTGATATTCGCATACGTCCGGGTATAGTTGGCAAAGACGTCGAAACCGTCGAACGGTTTTGGAAGGAACGACAGGGCTTGCCGATATTCGACGGTCGCGCCGCGGTACCGGACGGTGCCATCGAGGTTGAACTTCGTGATGACGTCGTAGGTGGCATAGAACGGGTCGTCGTAACCGAACGCAGCCGCGCCATCTGCGACCCGGCTGGTTTGGATGTAGCCTTGGAACTCGTTTTGAAACGCCCCGACGCTCAATATACCGACCGGCTCAAAGAAGTACGTCAGCTGAGTCGAGAGATTATGCGCATATTGCGGCTTGAGGTTGATGTTTGGCAGGGTGATTTCCTGGTTTTGCTCGTTCTCCGTGGTCGAACCCGCGATGTCATTGTAGGCAGGACGGGTGACCGTGTAGCTGTAGCCCGCGAGCGCTTGCAGGTTGCGTTTGATAGAGTACTTCGCGCTGGCGCTGGGGTAGATGCTGGCATATTCCTTGGTCCGAGTGGCGCGGGGCTGGCTCAAGAACTGGAACATCATGCCCGGGATCGTCGTGGCCTGACCTGTAGCATTGACCGGGAAGCCTGCCGCAACGACTTGAGCGGAGGGGAGGGGATCGAAGTCCTTCACGAGGTCACGCGTGCGTTCGAAACGCAAACCGCCCTGGAGTTCCAGCTGCTTTGTCGGCTTGGTGTTGGCCATCGCATAGGCGGCGTCGATCTGCTCGCGGACATACCGCGGCTGCACAACGAACGCCGTCAGAAAGTTTCCAGGTGTGCCGGCGTGTTGGAAGTACTCGGGGTTCGTTTTGAATAAATAGCCGATCGCCGTGTGGTCTTGAACTTGCGGTGTGCCGCCACTGAGCGAGGTAAACCCTGCGCCGTGGCCGGGGCTGAATTTAAATTGTCCTGGAAATAGGGCCCAGCTTCCACCAGGTCCGCCGCCGGGCCCGATATAGTTCCAGGTCTGCCATGCAGTAGGATTTGCGTAGACATAGGTTACTTGAGTGACTTTGCCGCCAACCTGGATCCACGTAGGAATGCGGAAGGGGGTGGTGTACCGTGCGTCCACCTTGCCTTGGTACACGAGATTCTTGTTGTATCTTCCGTCGTACCCAAAGGTTGGTGACGCGGTGGGCCCAGCGACATACGCGGCGATATTCGACCAATCAGCACCGCCGGTCTGTTCCACGCGCCAGTCGTACAGGTCCGCGCCGCGGTTCGCGCGCACCGTCATCCCGGTCAGCGGAATGCTGGTGCCGCCCACGCTATTGCCTGCCCATTCCTTGGATTGACCGCCTCCGTAGTTGTTCTCGGATTTTGACGCGACGGCGGCGGCATCGATGCGTAGATTGCGCGTTTTGTACTCGATGCTCGGAAGGTAGGTATAACCATGGGTGCGCTTGAGCAGGTAGTTCATCGTGTGCGTGAGCGCCGTCACGGGAATCGCGTTGCCGCCCCAGCTGGTCAGACCGTCTGACGTGAGCGGAATGTTCGCGCGAGTCGTGCTGACACCGAAGGAGCGGTTTCCGATGAAGGCATAATAATTGTTGATGATGCCCTTCAAGGAAACGGCCATACGGGGGCTGACTTTGTAGTCGATCGTGAACGAGCCCGTCGTGCGTTCGTTGTACTTCGGGCCGTCCTTGTACTGGATACGGGTCAACACATAGGGCCGGGTATCCGTCGGGGTGGTCGTCGTATCGTAGGCCGGCGCAAACTGATGCTGCTCGTTGTAGCTTTCCGACTGGTTGAAGCTGAGAATCACGCCGAGCTTGCGATTCAAAAAGACGTTGGAGTACTCGATCATCCCGTTCGGGAAGATCTTGTAGCGATTCTTGTCGTCCGGACCGTAGGTCTTGCGGAGGTGGAACTGCTCCGAGTTCATCATCGCGCTGATATCGAAGGTCAGGAGCTGACCGCTGCGTTCGAACGCATGTTTGGAGCGCAAATTGATGTTGCCGGCGGGGGAGTTTGCATCCGCCGCTGCTGTGGTCGTGAAGTTTACTTCGACCGCATCGACACTGCTCATGGAGACCTGTTCGAAGCCGAAGGACCGGCCGCCGGAACCGGCGCCGCCGCCGTTGTCGGTGCCGTTGTTCTGAATAAAACCGTCGGCGCTCGCGAGCTGCATGCCGTCGAACGTCACGGTCGTGTATTGCGCCGGCAAACCGCGAATACGGGGTGAGCGTGCATCGGCCTCCACCATGTCCATCTGGATACCCGGGAGATATTTTACGAATTCACCAATGTTGCCTTCCGAGATGTTGCCGAACGTTTCCGCCGCAACGATGTTGCTCACGGTCATGGCGCGTTTTTGATCCATGATCGCCTTCGCGTTGCCTTCACGCTCGGAGTTCACGACGAACTCCGTGAGTTTAATCACGTCGTCGCCTTTGGCGTCGGTCGATCCCACGGCCTTGATATCGAAATCGCGCGTCGCGGTCTGACCCGCGGCCACGTTGACCTGGGCGCTCGCGGTAGTGTAGCCGGTAAACCGCACTTCGACGGTCGCCGTTCCCGCAGGCACGTTGGTGAGAGTATACGAACCGTCGTTTTCAGTGGCGGTTACGCGGTCCACGCCTTGTACGCTCACTTCGGCGTCGCGGACATACTCTTTCGTGGCGGGATTATAGACGCGGCCGGTGATCGTTCCCGTGCCCGGGGTCTGTGCGATTGAAGCGAGCGCAGTGGCCAATAGGGTCGAGCCAAGCGCGAATTTACGGACGAGCGAATACACTCGTCCCAAACGAGGACGCAATGTCGTCATTGTATAGGTGGGGGATGGTGGTGGTTTCTGGAGACCCAAGGCGGGGGCGGTCCCTTGTGCTCCAATGGTCAGGCAGTCAGCCCGTTCTTCATGAGTGATGAATTCGCACAGGACAAGGATCGATTTGCAACATATCGAAACAAAAAGGACGCAGCTTTGAACCCAGGCAGACCGTGCTGAAGCGATGAATACAACGGGCAATTCCACTCTCTATTAACGCGGACACATGTCCGTGTATTATTGGTGGTTTTCACCCGATTCCAATTTGCTCGCGCCAGGCGGGCTTCTTCACATAAGGACATCCTGTCAGCCCATCTTGTAGACTCGTGAGCGGGGCGCCTTCGCTCCGCTTGCTCTCCCTCCCTCCAGCCGGCGTGCCCGGCTGTTCCAGCCCCGAAGATCCCGTCAATCCGCTATCGTAACTATGTACACCGTGCTTGCAGCGAGAGGTAGATCGATCGAACAACTCCTGGAAGGCGATCTCGTCGCATAGAGTATTGCTGGAGGCGTCGTCGTCATTGGCATCGGCCTCCAAGTTCGGAAAAACAAAAAGAGAGGCGCAGCCGGCCCCAAGCTCAGCCGCCTTCGCCGAGCAATTCTGGCCGCACCTAAGCCGGGGTTTGCGTTAGCGACTCGAGGGTCCCGTCACGGCGGATGGTCCGCATCCGCCGGGGTGTTGTTTGTCTGCGCTGCACAGGGCGAGCGGAAAAAGGCGGGCTTCAAGCGTGTAGTGGCTGGCCGAATTCACGCCTCGCCGACGCTATTCGCGCACGACTTCGCGCGCTGTCTTGTCCACGCGCAACCCCTTGTAGGTGGCATGGCGCAGGTTGCCGCCTGTCGTCCATTCGGTGAAACTCACCTGGATCACCACTTCGGGCCTGACCCAGCGATGTTCGGACATCTGCGCCGCGGTGATGCCTTCGCCCCAGTGGCTTTTTTTCGAAGTGGGCAGATTCGCGAAAGGGCACTCGCCACTGGCTAACGGTCGCAGGAGTTTCGCCAGTTCAGAACGCAGACGGGGATTCAAACCCTGCCGCACCTTGCCCGCGCAGAGCAGCTTTTCTCCTTCATAGTAGCCCACGACCAGCGACTCGAGGGGAGAGCCCGGTTTGTAACCTCCGACGACAAATTCCTGTTCCGGGCTCAGCTTGAACTTGAGCCAATCCCCGTTTCGTTCACCGGCGGCGTAAGGCGAGGATTTTCGTTTGGCAATGACTCCTTCCAAGCCCAGCCGTCGAACATGTTCGACCAACGCCGCCGGCGGCCCGTCGAACGACTGGGAGAGTCGCACGTCCGTTCCCTCGATCAATCTCGCCAGTTTGGCTTTCCGTTCGGCCAACGGGTGAGCGCGCAGGTCTACGCCGGCCAGACTCAGCAGATCGAATGCATAGTAGACGAGAGGGCCCGTGGTACTCTTGCGGTGTTGCAGGAGTTGAAAGGATGGCTTCCCGTTTGGGTCGAGCGCAACGATTTCACCGTCGATCAGGGCGCTGTCCGTGCGTACGTCGCCCAGTGCGCGCACGACTTCCGGAAAATCGGCTGCGAGATTTTTGTTCTTTCGCGACAGGAGTTTGACGGTTTCGCCATGTTTGACCGCCAACCCCCGATAACCATCGAGTTTGATTTCATAGACCCACTCCTCCCCCTCGGGCAGTTGAGGCACTTCGCGCGCGGTCATTACCGGAGCGAACACCGGCTTCGGCGGAAGGATGGTCGCGAGCCTTTTGCGCGCCACCGTGGCCGCGGCCGTCCCCTGCAGAGCCTTGCTCTTCCTGCCGGCGGGCGTGGCCTTCGGCGGTTTCGAGCCGCGCGACGGCAATGGGGAGCGTCCGCGAGCGGGGCGGTTGCTTTGCCAAACCGCGTCGTTTGCCTTGGCGATCTGCGCCATCGATCGGCGGCTGAGAACCGATGTGTCGTCCTGCTTGGGCGACAGTGCCGGCATGGCCTCGCCCCCTTTTTGGACGAGCCAGACGGGTTTACCCTCGTCGCTTTTGATCCGGAAAATATGCCATTCGCCCTTCAGTTTTTTCCCGTTCAGCCACAGCTTCAAATCTCCCTTGTGCCAGCTCCCGCCCAGTACTTCGTAGGTGCCGATGTCCCAAACCATCACGGTGCCGCCGCCGTACTCCCCCTGCGGGATGGTGCCTTCGAAATCGAAGTAATCGAGCGGGTGGTCCTCCGTCTGGAAAGCCGATCGGCGGACGCCCAACTCGTAAGGAAGGCCCTTCGGCACCGCCCACGATTTCAACACATCGTCCATTTCGAGCCGGAAATCGTAGTGCAGATGCGAGGCGGCGTGCTTTTGAATGACGAAGCGGCGCTGGCTGCCCTGCGCGCTTCTCCGGGGCAGTTCAGGCTTCGGTTCGGCGGTCTTGCTGAAATTCCGTTTGGCCGCGTAGGCTTTGAGCGGAGCGGGCGCGCGCGTTTTCTCCGGGGGAAGCAGGCCGAACTGTTTTGGCAGCTTCTGCTTCAGCGTGAGCACCGGCGAAAACAGGTCCCCCAGTTTGGCGATGCGTTTCAAGGCGTCCTTCGGCGAAAAGTTGAGCGCCTCGACTGACTTTTTCCGATGGGCTTTATCCAGTTCGTCCCAGGTCACGGGCATGGATACGTACGGAAGCTCGCGCTTCCCGCGCAGCGAGTACACGCCGACCGTGGTCTTTTTGTCGTCATTCTGACTCCAATCGATGAATACACGGTTTTTGCGGAGGACCTTCGCCATCTCGCTGACCACCAGCTTGGGGTGTTGCTGCTCGAGCAGGCGCGCGACCGCGTTGGCGAAGGGCTTGGTCGCATCGTAGGTCGCCGGTGTATTCAAAGGGACATACAATTGCAGCCCTTTCGACCCCGATACCTTGGGAAATGCCTCTAGTCCGAGTTTGGCCAGGATTTCGCGTACCAGCCAGGCTACTTCAATGCATTGGAGCAAGTTGGTGCCTTCGCCTGGATCGAGATCGAAGGCGATGTGGGTTGGAGAATCGATCTTCGGCGCACGGTGGAGGAAGGGATGGAATTCGATGGCGGCGAGATTGGCGCACCAGGCCAGCGTAGCGGCATCGTTGATGAGAATGTAGTTGATCGGTTCGTCTCGATCCGTTCGAGCCACGGGAGTCGTCCTGATCCAATCGGGGGCAAAACCCGGCGCATTTTTCTCATAGAAATGCTCCCCGTGAATTCCGTCCGGAAACCGAATCATGGTGATTGGCCGATCCTTCAGGTGGGGGAGCATCGCCGGCGCGACGTCGATGTAGTATTTGATCATGTCCCCCTTGATGAAACCGGCTTTCGGGAAGAACATCTTTTGCAGATTGGAAAACTCGACTTTCCCAGGAACGCTCTTCTTTCGGGTGGCCATGCGAGCACGATAGACCCGGATCAAGCCGAGCCGTTCTGGAAATTAGGTCGACTGCCCAGGATTCGGATATTCTCCCGCCGATAGCGCGATTATATCCGAGGCCGTTTTCGCTCGAGCGCTTCCAGGACCGCGGGGAATGCCGCGACGAGGGGCGAGTCCCGGAGGAAGTCGTCGGCCGGCTGTTTCTCGCCTCGTGCCCGCAGTCCGGCGTAAACATGGAGTTCGAATTGCAGGCGCAGGCGCTCGTACGCATTTTGGTGCCCGAGTGTTTTCAGCAGAAAAAGCAACGCCTCCACCGTCGAGTAGTTCCCGTCGCTGTGCTGGCCGCGCAGCCAGTACCGGCTCTCTCCCGTCATGGGGAGATTGATACGCTGTCCCCAGCCTTCAACGGCTCGCATCATGCGTGTCGCCTCGCGCCAAGCCCCGTCCAGGAGCAAGACCTGCAACCCCGGCGGGGCGATTCTTTCCCCCAGCGGCTCCCCGAGGGGATGAAGGATCCATACCGGTTTTTGAACGTCGAGTCCGATCGCTTCAGGGCTCAAAGGTATGTCGTAGCGGTAGACCGCCTGCCGGGACGAGGGCACCACGCGTTCGATCAGTCGTCCCGTGCTCGAGGGGCGCCAGAACTCACGGTGGTGGATCAACACGTTCACTTGAAAGGGGCATTCGACTTTCTCGAAACCGCTGCAGATGCACCAGCGCGGGGGCATCAGGCACTGCGAACAACGGGGGGTTCCCCCCAAGACTACACTGCGGGCCATGTGCTTGGGATTACGGCAGCGCGCGGCGCGCAAGCTCCCGCCAGGGCGGATTCGTCGAGCCAACCGCCGAGTAGAAAGCAACTAAGGCGTTTCTAAAGTGTGAAAAGGGGGCCATGAAGCGGGCGTCGGGGTCGTGAGAGAAGGTCAGGCTGAACCGTTAAACTGTGTGGACAAGGAGGAACGGTAATTAAACGTCCGCGGGACAGCCGCTCGCCGCCCGAGCCCGAGCGCCCCGAATCACGACGGTGGTTGCATCTTCGACAAAATCGCTGGATGCTGATGTTCAATGGTTTCATCCCCTGGTAATACTGGTCACGTGGAAGAGAAATTCTCTCTTCCTCTCTTTTTTGTCACGGTCGTTGTGTCCTTCGCTGCCTTGGCGGGCCTGGTGAAGTTGATCGCGCCTGAGTCGGTCTGGGCGATCCAGATCTCGGCCTCCTTCCTTCAGTTTGCCGTTGCATTTTTGGCCATCCACTTAGTCGCTTGTTTCGTCGAGTACGCGTTCCACCGTTACGTCTTACACAAGCCGGTAGTCCCTTTTCTAAGCCGCTTTTATCGCCAGCATACGCTCCATCACAATCTGACCCGCATTGGCCGGCGTCGGACAGCGTCGGGCCGGGAAGTGCCGTTTGTGGAGAATATTTATCCCATCACCGAAGACGAGCAGGGTGAGGCGTCGTTTTTCCCGTGGTATACGCTCGCGGTGTTCGCGGTGGTCTTAACGCCACTACTGGCAGTGTTGCAGTGGCTTGCGCCTTCGTTCCCGTGGTTTTTCGGCGGGTATTCGGCCCTCGCTTTTTCGCTTTTCCTCTATGAAACCTTTCACGCGATCGAACACTGGCCATTTGAAAAATGGGCGCCATTGATCGAAAGCCGTCGGATGGGTTGGTTCTGGCGCAAGGTCTACAGTTTCCACCTGCGTCACCATGCTGTGATCGATTGCAATGAGGCGATCTCCGGCTTCTTCACGCTCCCCGTTTTCGACTGGGTGTTTGGCACCTTCATTCTTCCCAAATCGCTTTACGCGAACGGTGAGGAGTGGAAACCCTCTGAATTCAAGAGCCCCGAGCCGTGCGCGCTCATTCGCTGGTGCGACACGCAGAGCGACGCGCTGATCAAGCGTCGCCGCGCCCGCGTCGCCGCCCAGCCTTCCGCTCAAGCCGCACCGGTTTTGACCTACACGCGGGGTGAAACGATCGCGCATTATTTTACGCACGGAATCGGGCTGGCCGGCAGCGCCGCCGGGTTCATCCTCCTCGTGAGTTTCGCTGCGATGTATGGAGACGTCCAACATCTGGTGAGCTGCCTTGTTTTCGGAATCACACTCGTGATCTGTTACGCGGCCTTCATGAACTTCAGCCGCGCCCGCCGAATCCCGGGCAAGAAGCGTTTCACCGACCTGAACCATGCGGCGGCGCTGCTTCTGATCGCGGGCACGGCGACTCCGTTTCTGTTGGGCAGCGTGCGCGGGCCCTGGGGCTGGAGTCTTTTTGCCGCCACGTGGGGGGTCTGCCTTCTCGCCGTGCTGGTGCGGTTGTGCTGCACGGGCAAAATTCGTGTCGTCGGGCGCGCGGCCTATGCGGTGCTCGGTCTGCTCGCGCTCGTTGCGATCAAACCTGTCCTGGCTGCTGTTCCTCCGACGGCGCTGTGGCTCGTGGCCGGCGGCATTGCCTGCTACGCAGTCGGCACGGTTTTTCATATGTGGTATCGGATGCACTATCACCAGATCGCCCGGCATGCGCTGGCGCTGGGAGGCACCGCGTGCCATTTGCTGGCGGTGCTGTTGTTCGTGCTGCCGCTGAAGGGTTGAGGATGAAGGCGGGCCCGCCGGATACGCCGGGGGCTTCGTCCGCCATGCGGCGCGAGTTGCCCCCGCGGCCGATCGGGATTTGTCCGTAGGCGCCATCCGGCGCCGCGAGCGTCCGTTTGGCTGTGCGGAACCCACTCGCTTACCGCCGCTCTATCCGGCAACCATGAGACGTCGGGCTATCACGATCGTGCCGCTCATCCTCGCGTTGGTGTACGCGGCATTTCAGTATTTCAGTTCCGAAAGCGTCACCATCGCGGATACGGGCAAGAAAGTGCGCGTGGCACTGTCGAGCGACCAGGAGGAAGCGCTGGGATTGCAAAGTTATCGCGAGGTCCTGGCTCAAAGCAGTGTGATCACACGCGGCGCCGACCACGATCTGGTCGTGCGCGTGGCGAAAAAACTCGCGAGCGCTGTCGGTTCGGCCGGCGATGGGTTCGAATGGCAAGTGAGCCTCATCGATAGCCCCCAGGCTAATGCTTTTTGTCTGCCGGGCGGAAAAATCGCCGTGTATACGGGCATTTTGCGGCAGACCCAAACGGAGGGGGGGCTGGCCGCGGTGATGGGCCACGAGATGGCGCATGCCATTGCCCGCCATGGCTCGCAACGGCTCCTGCGCAGCAGCATCGCCCAGACAGTCATGATGGGGGCGCAACTGTCCTTCTCCGATATGGACCCTCAACAGCGACAGATGGTCCTCGGCGCATTGGGCGCAGGCGCCCAGTTCGGTGTGCTCCTGCCTTTCAGTCGCGACCATGAAACAGAGGCGGACGAGTTGGGGCTAATCTACATGGCCCGCGCAGGCTACGACCCGGAGGAGGCGATCGCGTTTTGGCAGCGCATGGCCGAGGAGGGCGGCAACCGCGCTCCCGAGTTCGCGTCGACCCATCCCTCCCACGAAACCCGCATCCGCCATCTGCGTTCGCTTTTGCCGAAGGTGCGAGCCGAGCTCGAGAAGTCGCGGCGCTCTCCGCAGTAGCTACCTAGTTGCTGCCGATTCGACCCGGTGGAGGCTCCGTGGCCGCCGGTACCAGTCGAATCACGCGGTCGGGGCCGTTGAGGGCGACATAGATGTACCCGTCAGGTCCCGACGCCACGTCCCGCACGCGACCTTGGTTTTTCAAGATGACTTCTTGCGACGCGACTTTGTCGCCTTCAATCACGACCCGGCGCACTTCCTCGTGGGCAAGGGCGCCGACCAAGAGATTGTGTTTCCAGGCTGGAAACGCGTCGCCCTCGTAAAAGTCGAGGCCGCACACGGCAATCGACGGCGTCCACTGGATCACAGGCTGCTCCATGCCGGGCGCTTCGGTCTTGTCGGTGATCGGAGTTCCGTTGTAGTTGATTCCATACGTGATCACGGGCCAGCCGTAGTTTTTCCCCGGGCGTATAAGGTTGAGTTCATCCCCGCCACGGGGGCCGTGCTCCGTCGCCCAGAGCAAACCCGTGCGAGGATCGAAATCCAGCCCTTGAGGATTGCGATTGCCGTAGCTCCAGATTGTGGGGAACGCGCGTTCTCGATTGACGAACGGATTATCCGCCGGGACTCGTCCGTCGTCATGAATCCGATGCACTTTTCCATTTGGGCGCGAGAGGTCCTGGGCGTCCTCCTTCGAGCCGCGTTCTCCGTGCGAAAAGTAGAGATAACCGTCCCGGTCGAATGCGATGCGGCACCCGAAGTGCACGCCGCCACCGCGGCGATAGAACTTAAGCGGAGCCTCGAAGACCGTCTGCTGGTCGATCCAGGCTCCGTCTCGAATACGTCCGCGCACGATCTTGGTCAGACTCACGGCTCTTCCAGAGTCGTCTCGGGCGGGGTCGCTGTAGGCCAGGTAGATCCAGCCGTTGCGATCGTAGTTCGGATGAAGCGCGACCTCCATCAATCCGCCTTGACCCTCATTGCGCACGACCGGAGTTCCGGCCACCGGATTACTGTGCAGCACCCCGTTCTCAACGATGCGGAGCGTGCCGCCTTTTTCCGTGATCAACATTCGTCCGTCGGGCAGCCACGCCAGCGCCCAGGGGGTGCGGACCTTATCGGCGACCAGTTCCAGTCGAAACGTGTGCTTTTGGGTCGTGTAAACCCGCTCGGAGAGCGATGCAGGGGACGTAGCGGCGGGCCTGTTCGCGAACTGGGCGCGCTGTTCGCGTAGAAACGAGACGAGCCCGTCGATCTCGCTCGGCGTAAGCGCGCCGGCGAGCGGAGGCATTCCGGCCTGCGGATATCCGTCTCGAATGCCTCGGGCGATTGCCGCGTCGTCGCTCCCGTGGACCCAGACCGGATCGACCAAGCTCGGCCCGGAACCACCTTGCAAATTCCGCCCGTGGCAGTTCGCACACAGTTGTTCGTAAATCGTCGCGGGCGCGCGGTCCGCCGCATTCAGCGACAGCGCCAAGGGCACGGTGACGATCAGGCGGAGGGCGGCAAACCAGGACAGGCGGAGAAGGGTCATGATGTGGTCAGAGGGAATCGAGGGTAAGGCAGAACAACGACCCTGCGCGGTGGAGGATCGTTCCGCCAAGTAGGAAAGTCCCCTTCACATTAATCGACGTTCGCTTACCAGTTGCCGGGCTTCCATCCGGGTTGGAAGCGCTGCATGGTTTCCGCGTCGTTTCGACCGCGCATTCCGCTTTTCACGTACGTTTCGTGCGCTTTGGCCAGCTTGACCCGATCCAATTCGACTCCGAGGCCGGGTCCCTTCGGCACTTCCATCATTCCGTTTTTGATCGCGAGTTTGGGACCGACGATGATATCAGCGTCGTCCGGAAGCCAAGGATAGTGACTGTCGCTGGCGGAGGTGAGCCGCGGAATCAGCGCCCCCACGTGAATCATCGCCGCCATCGTGATGCCCGCGTGGTTGTTGCTGTGCTGGCTGAGCGTCCAGTCCATCGGCTCCGCCAGCGTGCCGAGAGCCTGGCAATTTGGAATCCCTGCCCAGGTGTGATGGTCCACCAGGATAAACTGCACGGGGTTGAGCCGCACGGCGCTTGGTACATCCGTAAAACGCGTGATGCACATGTTGGTGCTCATCTTCAGACCGGTCTTTTGCCCGACCTCGGCCATGGCGGCCTGGCCCTCCACCGGGTCCTCATAATACTCCAGCGGCAGGTTGTGCAGATCTTTAGCGATGCGGAGCGAGGTCGCGACCGACCAGCGCGCGTTCGGGTCGATGCGCAACGGACTATTGCCGCCCAGCCGCGCATTGATCGCCTTCAGCGAGGCTAATTCGACATCGGGATCGAGGAGACCGCCCTTCAGTTTGAAACATTTGAAGCCCCATTTATCCCGAAATTTCACCGCCAGTTCGCCCATCGCCTCGGGCGTGAGCACTTCGCCCCAGTGGTCCAGCGCCTTTTCGCCTTTGCCGCGGTTGTCGATCAAACGTTTGTCGGCGAAGACCTGAGGGTGATCAGCCGCGTAACGATAAAACAAATACCCGGCGAACTCAACCTGCTCGCGGGCGGGTCCGCCCAGCAAATCGCAAAGCCGCTTTCCCGCGGCGCGGCCGATCACGTCGAGGCAGGCGAGTTCCAGCGCCGGGTAGGAGGCCGCCTGGCCTTTGGCGAGCCGCCTTTGAAAACTTCGATAGTTGAAAGGACTGTCCCCAATGAGCCAGTCGCGAGCCCCTTCCAAATCGCGAACGATCGCGTCGCTGCCGCGGCTTTCGCCGATTCCCACCAGGCCGGCGCTGGTTTCGAGCTCGACGACGGTGCGGAGAAAGTACGGGCCATGTGCACCGAAGGACGAGAGCAAGGGCGGGTCGGGGAGGGCGATCGGCGTGACGCGCAGTCCTGTAATCTTGAGGTCTCGAAGTGCCTTTTTTAGATCGGCGGGTAGCTCGGCTGCGGCCGGCTGGCCGGAAGTCCGTGTCACGAGACCCAGCGACGCGGCCGCTGTGGTCCCAATCCAATGTCTGCGAGTGAAGGGCATGGAGGGAGGAGGTAGGGGGTTGTGGCTAAGGCTGCAACATGGCAACGAGCTCCCCATTATCAACCGAGTTGTAGGTTCTTTCGCAAGTCGGCGACGAGCTGCGCCGCGCGGGGCCTGACCGCGGTAACCCGTGGATTCCAGGCCAGGGCGATCGGTCTCCGCAGTTGGCGCAGGCGTTCATCGTCGACAATGGCGACCAGTTCGGGCGGCAGCTCGCCCAGGGCCAACCGGGGCAGGATCGCAGCGTAGTGGCCCGATCTGACCGCGCTGAGCGCGTGCGGAAAGGATTGGCAGACCAGGGCGGGCGAGAACTCGACTCCGCAGGCATGAGCCACGTCCCGCAGGCGCTGCGCGAATTGCCCATCGGTTGTTTGCGCAGCCAACGGCGTCTTGGCGAGTATCTCGGCCAGCGTCAGCTGCTTGACCGACGAGACCAGGGTCCGCGGCACCGCCACCGCGAACGTCATTTCGCCCAGAGGGGCGGTCTTCAGGCCGTCCGTCACGGCGTCGCGACGGGTAATGCCGAAGTCGATACGACCTTCGCTCAGCTGCTGGACGATCTCGTTCGTGCGCAGATTGACCGTGGCGAACCGCGTATGCTGCTTTCCCCTGGCCACGCGGCCCAAGCGCGGAACGACCAGCCATTGCAAGAGACTGTCACCCGCGGCGATCGTGTAGTCCAGGCTCGCGGAATTGCACTCGGACCTGAAGTCCTGGAGGGAGCGGAGCTGTTCGCGAGCGAGTTCGGCCAGGCGCATTCCCTGCTCGGTCAGCTTCAGAAGCTTGCCCTGGCGTCGGGCGACCTCGATGCCGAAAAACTCGGACAGCTCGCGCAGTTGACGGCTGTACTGGCTTTGGCGGACAGGGTCGTCGGGAGCGGCGCGGGCGATGCTGCCCGCGTCATGCACCTCCACCAGCACCTTGAGGCGGTCGAGCGATAATCCGCGTTCGGCGAAGAGAGAATCAAACATGATTAGAAAGTCATGTATACTGCCAGAATACGCATGGCAAGTTTTCTGCCGCTCGACTAAGGTCGGCTCCGTTCAATTGGGCGCCGGTCAAAAAAACGAAGGGATCTTTCCGATCCCCCTTGATTTTAGAAACCCTCGCTCCGTTGTAAGTCTTCGAATCCTTAAACGTCTTATCCTTCTGTCATGAAATCCACACGCTCATTAACCGTCATGTCCCGCCTATTTAGGTTGGGCTCCTGGCCGTGTGCGATTGCCCCTGTGGCGCAGACGACAGGGCATAGTGAACGACTCGGCGAGGCCGGTCGCAATTATGCGAAACGCAAAGGAAGTGGTCTAACGTAACCGCGAGAACAATCTCGTAGCATTGCGCCCACTTCCTTTCCGGAAGTGGTTTTTTTGCGCTCACGCCCAGCCACTTCCGGGATCCGAGCCGCGAGCTCGTCCGATTTCGAGATTCCGTACGTGGCTTCACCGCTGAGCCCAGGTCAATCAGCCAAGGTCCGCGCCAAATCCTGCGGCCTTCCAAACTACGTCGAGCCGACCGCTCGGCGTAAGAGGGACGACGGTGTGTGTTCTTTTTTGCGAACCGCCCGAGCACGGCTCGGTGCGGTCTGATTCAGCGCGGTGCGCCTGTAGGCGTTAAACGGCGATGCCGGCCGCGCATCCAATTTCAAGTTTTGGCGCGCGGTGGTTCAATCCGTCAGGTCCAGCCTTCGGTAACCAGGGCTGCTGCGCGCCACTTTTTTGTTCGAACAAGCGCCGGTTCTTGATCCGAGACCGGAGTCCGCGTGCCCTGTCGGATCTCCCGAGTGCCAGTCGCCGGCCAAAGTGCGACAGGGGCTAATTTCCGATTATGACGCAGAGCGCACAGGGCACGGACACCGAGTAATCCCCAGCAAACGGCGCGCATAGAGAGCCTCGGGAGGTTCCTTTCGAATTGGCAAACCCACGTCGATTAAGCCGGAGGTCATCGCTAAGTGGATGGCCTCTGTGCCCTCCGGATCGTGCTTCGTGCTCTCTGTGTAACAAAAGAAGGCTGGAGGAGTGCATCGGCAGCCACCACGGAACATTTTATCCCGCAGTCAATGAGGGCGGACCTCGGAGAAGTCTTCCGAGGCCGAGCGACCTGAGCTGCGGGAATAACGCGACGTACCCAAGCATCCAAGGGACCGGCCTGCAAAGCCGGGATTCGCGGGTGAAAGTCCCGCCGTCGCGTCCACTGCAGGATGGGGGAGTCTGGCTGTCCCCGTTAGCCTCATAAGCTGAAGATCGTCGGTTCAAATCCGACTCCTGCATCCATTTTATATGCCGCAGATGTCCTAGGGGACGGTTTGGTCTCCAAAACCGAACGGCTGGGTGCGATTCCCGGGCGGCATGCCACTTTGCTACACGAAGAGTAACACGGCAGCGCACGCATTATCGGACGGGTAAAAGTCCCCGTCGATGCAGAGGCAGTTCGTGTCGCGACACGGACTGCAAGCGGAGGTTAGGCCGATCTAGTGATGGCGCGTGGCTGAAGTCCACGAGAGCACGGCGCGAAACCGTGAGCCTCCATCAATTTCATCCGTCGTTGGGCAGAGTGTTGAACCTACCATTGTTTGTTTGTGACACGGAGTGCTCGGAGGACGAGCGAGAGGGCACGGAGAGGTATTCACTCTCCGTCGCCAAAGTTTCATTAGGCAACTAACGCCGACCGAACTGGGCCTGTTGCTCATTTGATGACCTCCGTGCGCTCCGGATTGTGCTCTGTGCTCCCTGTGTCACCAATCCGAAAACTAGCTTTCTCCGCGTGGTGAAATTACGATCATGTCGCGCTTCGAACGCGGCGTTGCGGGTGGGAGTCCCGCCGTGGAGTCCATTTTACTTTCATGCGTCATCGTGACGCGTGAGCAATGGCCGAACTCTTCGGAGGGAGGCCCGTAACATAAGAAGGAGGATACGATGAGTATCATCGCCCTCTGCGTCGCGTGGTTCGCCGTCGCCGGCATTGTGCTCCTGGCACTTGCTGAGTATCGCAAACCAGCCTCCGCCATGCCCGCGCATGGCGGTGCCAACACCGGTCGCGCTGCGACGAAAGGTTCGATCCTCGCCAAGGTAACGGAGGCTGAGCCCGCCGTAGGCTTGGCGAAGGTGGACCGGGTCGTCCACGCGGACTAAGCAGAAAGCAACGCCGGCCCGGGGATTTATGATCTCCGGGCCGGTTCAATTTCGGGGCGCCCTTTTTCGGAAGGTGTCTCGCGAAGGTTTCGAAGGAATCGAAGAGGGTTAGGACTTCGCTTCGGATTGCACTTCGAACGCCGAGGGTAGGGCGAGGCGTCCCCGACTCGACGTCGAAGCTGAGCCCCTTTCGAAAACAGGCGTGTTGACGCTTCCGAGCGCGGCGAAGCCCAATGTTTGCGTCGTTTTCCGCACACGACGGCGAGGCGGGACCTCGCCTACCTTTTGTCCCTGATGCCGGCGTTTTTTGAGAGTTTATCCGCGCAGTTTTTGGTCGCGGAGGGACCGCAAGAACCAATCGCAAAAAAGAACACACTTGGCCGTGCGCGTCGTGAGATGTGCCACGGCCCCTTGATTTTTTTCATCATGAACACACATCTTCTCGATAAGCCGATCGTGCTGTCGCTTAACCGCGCCTGGCAGGTTATCGGTCATCGCACCGTCAAGCAGGTTCTCGTCGCGCTCAACGGTGGCGGAACTGACCTGCCCCCCGCGCTGGGGCTCGATATTGCGTATCCAAAGTGGGATGACGGTTCGTTCAATTTCGACCGGCCGCTCTTCCTTAACCCGGTTCCCTGGGTCGAGTGGATCAATCTTCCCATTCGCGAGTTCGATTTCGTCGTCAACACGCCAACTCGCGCCATCCGCGTTCCAACCGTCATCATCGCGACCCAGTTCGAGAAGATGCCAGTTCGGTTCCCTCGCGTCTCGCGCCAGGCGATTTTCGAACGCGACGGCGGGATTTGCCAATATACGGGCCAATTTGTCGGCAAAGGCGGAGGCAACCTCGACCACGTCGTGCCTCGTCAGCGCGGCGGCCGCGACACGTTCGAAAACCTCGTCTGGGCCAAGAAGGAAATCAACTCGCTCAAAGCAAATCGTCTCCCGCACGAGGCGGGCTTGCGTCTAATGCGCCGGCCGAAGACGCCCGCCCCGCTGCCGGTCGCAGCGATGATCCGTGAACCCAAGCACCCGGATTGGCGGCACTTCCTGACGTAGTTCGGTTTTTACCTCCCGCTTCCTCCGCTCGCCATGAGCACGCTCTCTCCAGATTCTCTTTGCCTCCCCGACTGCCTCGACCTTGTCGATACAGCCCTCGCGGCGATTTCGCGCCGACTGCCTTCCACGGTGTCACGGGACGATCTTGCCTCTGTCGGCAAGCTGGCGCTCATTTCGGCGCTAGAACATGTCGACGGCACCGTGGACGAGGTTCGCGCTTACTGCTTTGTTCGCGTTCGAGGCGCCATGCTGGACGAACTCCGCCGCCTCGACCCGCTTTCGCGGGGTCACCGCGATCAACTTACCGCGGTTGTGCGCGCGCAGGCCGAGCTGAGCGCCCGCCTGGGCCGCGCTGCTTCCCGCGCTGAAATCGCGATCGCGACCAAGCTCGCTCCGGCTTCCGTTGCCACCGCCCTCGCGACACTCAAGGCCCAGTCGGAGTTCTGCGACACCGCGCTGGAAGCGTTCCCCGACCTGCACACTCCCTCTCCGGCCGAAAGCGTTGAAACGGAAGACCTGCGCCTAAGCATGCGCACCGCTCTGTCGCGCCTGTCCAGCACGCATGCCCAGGTGCTTTATCGCTACTACTTTGAGGAAGCCACGCTCGAGGATATCGCGATGGACCTGCACGTCTCCAAAGAGCGCGTGCGCCAGATTCGTGAAGCCGCCGAAAAGAAGCTGCGGGCCGATTTTGTCGTCCTCGCCATCTGGCAATCTCTGATCGACCAGACGTAACCGAAATCAACGACCCATCAGCCATGCCGAACATCACTCTACTAAAAACACTGAGACTCACACCGCGGCGTTGCCGGCGCAGCCTCCTCCTTAAGTGAAGGCGTTCGCCGTTCCATACAGCTCTTGGAAAGGGAACCTTGATCGACGAGTCAGGCACCACGCCGCCTGAGAACTATCCGACTCGGTTGTGTCCTGTTAGGATCATCACAAATTAATTTACCTATGACTATGGAAATCAAACCTCGCGATCTGCTCGCTGCCGGCTGGCAGGAAGGAAAGCGCCTTGGAGCGGTGCTGCGCCGGGCGCGCGAGCTCGAAAAGACAGGGCTTTCGCATGAACGCGTTTTCGCCCAGCTCGAGCAGGATTTTCCGAAGCAAACGCCGTTGATCGCGCCCCGAACCGTGCCAGCTCCTTTGGCGGAAGCGATCGAGCCGGAGACTCCCGAAGAAGCCACCAATGTCATGTCAGCTCGCGGCCGCATGCTGGAGCTGCTCCACGTGCCGATCGTGAAGCGTGGCGCCATCATGCCCGATGCCTGCCCGGCCGGAGGTGGCCATGCGACCATCCCCGTCGGCGGGGCGATCGAGGTCGAGAATGCGATCATCCCTGGCGCTCACTCGGCCGACATCTGCTGCTCGATGTACGCGTCGTTTTTCGATTCCAATCATCCCGTCGGTGAAATGATGGATCATCTTTTCAAGACCACGCATTTCGGTGCCGGCGGACGCCCCCGCGGCCAGCAGATGAGTTCCGCGGTGCTCGACGAGCCGGTTTGGGACAACCGCTTCTTGTCCGGGCTGCAGAGCCGCGCCCGCGATTTCATGGGAACGCAGGGCGATGGAAATCACTTTGCTTATATTGGCCGGATTCAGTTCACCGACCCGCAGCGCGCCGCTTTGGAGAAGGCGGGCTATACGGAACTCGCGGAATGGATTGTCCGCCGCGAGGGCAGATTCAACGTGCTCGTGACCCACCACGGATCGCGGGGCCTCGGTGCCGACGTTTACAAACGGGGGCAGATCGCGGCCCGCAAGTGGTGCGATGAAAACGCCAAGGACATTCCCGACGCCGCCGCGTGGCTGCCGGGAGATTCGAGCGAAGGTCGCGATTATTGGGATGCTTTGCAGTACGTGTCGCGCTGGACCCGGGAAAATCATGTCCAAATCCACGCCGCCTTCCTGCGCCGTTTGAATCAGCGCGGCCTCGTCCAGATCGGCAACGAGCACAACTTCGTATGGAAACGTGGCGACGTGTTTCTCCACGGCAAGGGCGCCACGCCCGCGTGGACCGACGCCGATGGACGGCCTCTGCTCGGGTTGATCCCCCTCAACATGGCTCGCGAGATCCTGCTGGTGCTCGGGTCGAACAACGACAGCTACCTCTCTTTCTGCCCCCACGGCGCGGGACGCAATTTGTCGCGGTCGGCCATGCTGCGTCCGTACAAGGACGCCGACGGTGAGATCGACCCGGCGCGGATTCGGAAGGCTCTGGCTGACACGACGGCGGGGCTCGACATCCGATGGTACAACGGCGCTCCCGATTTGTCGGAGTCGCCGCTGGGCTATAAGGATGCGACAAAGGTGAAGGCGCAAATTGCCCGCTTCGGGCTGGCCGAGGTCGTCGGAGAGATCCACCCACAAGGCTGCATCATGGCCGGCGAGGCGCCCGAACCCAAATGGGCCCGCGCGCGCCGCGAGAAACGCGCGGCCCACAAAGCCCTCCGCGTCGACGACCGCCAAGCCATCGGCGAGAGCAAGGACGAATCCTACACCTAAGCGCCGCCGGCTTCCCCGATACATCGCGTATTAAGTTAAGTCAGAGCGGTTTTGCCCGATAATAGAAGCAGGACGGGGTCGGTGGACCGCGCCCTGCAGCCCATGCTTTATCCTACTCGCAATGCGCAACTTTTGGTGAAACAGCTCGGCGATCTCGCGACGCAAAGCGGCGTTGAAGTGTTTACAGGCGATCTTGAAACGTGCACCCAGGGTGAGGACTACCGTTCCTTCACGGTCGATGTGACTCGTAACGACTGGCGACGCATACAGCCCAAGCTCCTGGCCAATGGATGGAAACCGTTTGGCGGCGAGGCCCTGGTGTACTCCCTGCCCGAGGGTACGTTTGTGATCGCGGACCCGAATTTCTAAGCGCCACGCTTCGAATACAGTTTGGCGTTCGGAGTCGCGAGTTTCGGGGTTTGGAGTCCTGGCTGATCTCCAATTTCATGTCCTGTCGCGTGCGATCTGCAGAAGACCGAGGGTGTTCAAGCATGCCTTAAGAGAAACGTTTGGACCCCGATGGAATCTTTGGCTGCTTTGTGGCCTCCGTGATCTCCGTGTCCGCGCTCCGTGCCCTCTGTGTCACCCTCCGACTGTCCTCTGACCGAGAGCGTCAATCAATCGCGGCGTAGACTTTGCGGCCGGGGATCACGCGCACGAAGAGGAGCAGGCCCACCGGATGATCGCCATAGAAGGCGTCCAAGCCGCGGGGGATCAGGGTATAAGTCAACGCGCCGCCGACTGCCACGGAGAAGGGGCGGCCCGGCGTGAAATCGTGACTTGCTCCCAGCGTAAGCGTTTTTAGAGGAAATTTGGTTTCCCCGTCGGCGACTGCTAATTGGCGGCCCAACTTCTCCACGTACTCGGCCCGGCCGAAGAGTGTACAGCCCCGACCCGTGTCCCACGACGTTTCGAGCAGCATGGCGTCGCTTTGTTGCTCACCAAATGTGTTGCGGCCGAGCGCGAGGGTCGTCGCGATGCTCGCCGAGCCCGTGAGACCGCGATGGTGCTGGATGGAGGCGGTGGTGCGGTGTTGAGAAGCCGAGCGGTCGAAGGCTTCCGGTGAATCGAGAAATGCCGAGGAGACTTGGAAACTCCAGTTCTTGGTGGGATTGAAACTGATTCGGCCCGAAGCCGAATCCAAGGTGGCCATGTTGAGGCCCCAGCCGTCGCCCGCGGTCTCGCGGCCATTGAAACACGATGCTTCAAACTGCCATTTTCCCTGAGAAAGTCCGAGGGTCGCCACGCCAAAACTATTGTGAGTCGAATCGAGCCACTGTTGAGAGGCGGGCGCTGCCGGGTTGGCCATCGACGATGCGCGATGCGTGAACGAAGTCGGTCCGAGCGCGGGTGAGCCCGCCGCAGCCAGATAGACAAACGCAGCCGTGTCGTCGCCCAGGTTCCGACGATACCGCGTGGCCAGCTCCATGAAAAAGTCCCGGGCGTCATTGCGGCCTACCAGGGTGGCGCCACGGTAAGTCTCGCCGGTCTGAAAAAGCATGGGTGTTCCACCGCCGGTCGTTTCCACATCCAGGCTGAGGGTGGTCCGGAAGGCTATCTCGTGGTCTCCGACCGCTCGCTGTGCGTTAAAGGTGACCCAATTGACCGAGTTGAACTGGTCGACGCCTCGCGGTCCCGATTGCGCGTCGTAGTTGATGAACACGTTCGTGTTGTACATCAGCCGCCAGCTATCATTCATCAGATATTCGCCCCGCGTGGGCGTGGAGTCCGGTTGCCAGCTAGTGCCCGAGCTTTCCCGTGAAAGAGGAATGCCGGCAAAGGGGGCGGGAGGGGCAGCTTGGCGAAACACCACACGTGTCTGCGCTACTTGAGGTTCTGCGATATCAGGCAGTTTCTCAGCGGGCTCTGTCGCTTGACCTAACACTTGCCCCGGCAAAAGAGCGCAAACGGAACAAAGGATGACCAGGGGTAATTTCATTGCCTAACTTTTGTGGTGTACCGCAGAGAAAGACCCACTAAGGCAAAAGGCGTTCAAATCCGGGTGGTAAAGAAAGTGGGAAACAGGGGCTTTCCGGGTGGCTTGTCCGGAGGAACAAGCTTCTCCGTACGTATCGCGCTTTAGCGTAGCGGCTTAGGGCGTACTGGTGTTTTCGCGAGCTCGCCATAAGCGGCAGAAGCTCTTTGCCAGCCCGCTCGACAATGCTCAGGCGCGCGGCCGACGAGGGGAAATGAGTATTGCCGGAAGAAGCGGCCTGGGCTCCGGGGGCTTCGGGGGTAGGCGACGGTTCTGACGCTCCATTGTGATTTGCGCGGCGGCACCGATGGGGCCGGCAGCGGGTTCACGACGTGGGGTTCGAGGAGATTCTCTCCGAAAACGGAGAAAGAGGTTCCAAAATACGCTCATGGGGGTTGGGGTTAGGCAGCGTCCTATCCTAACTGATGCGATCGCGAAAAAAAATCCGGCGCAGCCCGACGTGGGTGTCAGGCAAACCCCGAGCGAGCGCCTGAGATGTGATCCCGCCGCAGTCGCCTGCAGAGGGGCTCTTGGCGGCAAGCGCCTTTCGCGTTGCGGGCGCGAGTGTTTCCTTGTGCAGTGGGGCCGTGCCGGAGTCTTCCGCATCGCCTCTCTCTGGAAACCAAAAATGAAGGTCCATGTCCTGCCCTCCGGTCCGATCCAAACGAACGCTTATCTCTTGGTGCACTCAGGCTTGGGTCAGGCCGTGCTCATCGACGCTCCGGAAGGTGTTTGGGCGTTAGTTGAACCGGTCCTCGCGGAAAACCAGTGCCGATTGGCCGAGCTTTGGCTTACGCACGGACATTGGGATCATATCCAGGGAGCAGCGGAAGTCGTTCGAAGCACCCGTGCCAAAGTCCGGGCGCATCCGGCCGACCAGCCTCTGATCGAAACCCCTGACGTTCAATTGCCGTTTCTCGAGCCCGGCGCCGCGATAGAACCGATCAACGTGGATTTTTGGACTGAGCCTCCCGCTTCGATCTCCGTTTTCTCCGGAACGGTGGAGGTGCGCCACGTGCCGGGACACTGTCCCGGAAGCCTTCTCTTCTATTTGGCCGACAAAGGCTTGGCTTTCGTCGGGGATGCCATTTTTGCGGGCAGCGTCGGGCGCACGGATCTGATTGGAGGCAGTTTCGAACAGCTTGAGCGTTCCATCCGTCGGCAGATTTACACCTTGCCGGCCAGCACCGTTCTGTGCCCCGGCCACGGCCCGCAGACCACCGTGGGCGAAGAAATGGCGCACAATCCCTACGTGCCGGCGCTGGCATGAGCGACTTCGAGCATACCCGGTATATGCGGCGGGCGTTGGAACTCGCGCGAAAAGCGTGGGGACAAACGCACCCGAACCCGATGGTGGGAGCGTTGATCGTGGAGGGCGGCCAGATTGTGGCGGAAGGGTCTCACGAACGCGATGGGGGGCCTCATGCTGAACGGGTTGCCCTCGCGGCTCTGGGCCGCCGTCCAAAACCCGGTGCGACGTTGTACATTACGCTGGAACCCTGCTCCACGACCGGGCGCACCGGCGCGTGTACGGACGCGATCAAGGACGCGGGAGTTTCGCGCGTGGTGGTCGGGGCGACAGATCCCTTTCCCGGGCATGCGGGCAACGGCCTCGCGGTCCTGCGGGAGGCCGGGATCGAAGTGGTCTCCGGCATCCTCGAACGCGACTGCCTGGATTTGAATTTGCTCTTCAATCATTGGGCGACGCAACAGTCCCCTTTGATCGCGGCCAAATCGGCCGTGACGCTCGATGGCAAGATCGCCACGCGGACGGGAGATTCGAAATGGATCACAGGGGAGCAGGCCAGGGCCGATGTCATGCGCTGGCGGCGACTGTTTCCGTCCATCGCGGTCGGCGCGGGCACCATCCTAAAGGACAATCCGAAACTCACCTCTCGGCGCGAAGGAGAGGAGGAGTGGTGCCCGATCCGCTTTGTATTCGACGGCTTGTTACGGACAGTGGTCGATCGCGAACTGCCGCAGGTGTATACGGATCGCCACCGCGAGAATACCGTCGTCATCACGACACCCCACGCCGGGGTGGGCTACCTCCGCAAACTGAAGGAGCTGGGCGTGCAGGTTTGGATCCTCCCGGCACCGACCCAGCGCGCTCCGCTCGTCGAGTTCAGAAAAAGATGCGCCGAAGAAAAAATCAACGGCGTATACCTCGAGGGAGGCGCCCAGCTGGTCAGCGAGTTCTTTCGCGAGCGGCAGGTCGATTACCTTTTCGTTTACCGAGCCCCGATTCTGCTCGCCGATGAGAAGGCGAAACCCGGCTACGTCGGGATGCGGACCGAAAAACTCGATCAGTCCCTCCGCTTGGAGGACGTGCGGCACGAGACGTTTGGGGACGATCAACTCATGCGCGGCCGCGTCGTCTATCCCTCAAAGCTCCAGATCGATGAAACTGTATTTAGCCTCCGGTAACGCGCACAAAGCCGAGGAATTTCAGGCCTTGGTGAAGGCGAGCGGGTTGGCGTTGGAGATCGTTTCGGCCAGAGTCGTGGGCGGAATGCCTGCGGTGATCGAGGATGCCGGCACGTTTGAAGGCAATGCTTTGAAGAAAGCCAGAGCTCTCAAGGCCCTCGTTCCTCCGGGCCAGGGCGTGTTGGCCGACGATAGCGGCCTTTGCGTCGAGGCGTTGGGCGGCGCCCCTGGCGTGGAGTCGGCCTACTACGCCGGGCCGCAGGGTGACAGCGCGGCGAATCTGAGGAAGCTGATCGACGCGATGCGCGCCGTGCCGGCCGGACGGCGACATGCCTGCTTCATCTGCGTGCTGGCGTTCATCGACGGCGAGGGACGCGAGCATCTCTGCGAAGGCCGTTGCGAAGGCTCGTTGAGCATCGAGCCGAAGGGAGGCCACGGCTTTGGCTACGATCCGCTCTTCATTCCGCGCGGTTTGTCCCAGAGCATGGCGGAACTCGATGCGGAGACCAAGAACCGGTTGAGTCATCGCGGCAAGGCGTGGGCGCGGTTTGTCGAGGTGTTGAGAGGATAGTTTCAAAACGCGCCTAAGGAGCGCCCGACAAACGGCTCGAGGGTAGGGCCCGGGCCTCCGGACCGGCCGTCGAAGCTGAAATTGCCTTTCATACTACGCGTCTCCCGCCGTCGGCGCTGCGTCGTAACGGTTTGGTCAGAGCTGCTCGCGCACGACGGCGAGTCCAAGCCCCGCTCTACCTTTCGGCTGCACTTGCCGCGTTTTCAAAGGCTCTTCAAATCACGCTCGGTTTCCTGAGGGGAGTGGGGGCCTCCGCCGCGCGGGCCTGTTGTTCCCAGAGGGGGTGAACGATTCCTTCGCGGCGGAGCAACTCCCGCGTTCCCGCCCTGGCCAGTTGTTCCAACCACGCCACCCGCATTTCTGCCGTTATTTGGAGCCGCACGGGCGCACGTTTCAACACAAGTGATTCCTTGCAGCGTTCAAGCCAGCCCCAGTTGGGCGGCAGCTCATATTCTCCAACTAGGTCGGGCTCGGTGACAAGGTAGAGGTGGTCGGCCGCGCGATACCGGGCCAGACGGGAAAATTTCAGCGCCAGGCCGAGCTTTCGCTGCAGCGTCGAGCATTCTTTTTCCACCCGGCGCAGTCCCGCGTGGCGAAGCGAACCGAAGTCGAATTCGGCGAATTCCGGAAAAAGCGAATCGCCGCGGCGGAGATCGGGGCGATGAGTTCCGAGGAGTTCGCGCAACGCCGCGAGCCGTTGCGTCGCAGCGGCGGCCGCTTCTCGCACGACTGACTCTTGGCTGTTGTCGCGCAACAAATCGGACCGCGCTTGTTTGCATTCGAAGAGTGCGATTCGCGCGGTCGGCGAAAGACAGTCCGGGGTGGCGGCCGCGACGTCCGCCCGGAAGTTCGAACGGGGAACGCCGATTTCGAGGCCGACGAGGGCAAATCCGTTTTCCAAGCTCCAGCGCACAGCGAGGCGCTTTAGGTCCCGATGGGCGGGTGATTCGCACGAAGTCATGGCCGTGGCTCAATCCAACACGGGTTCCGTCGGTTCGTCCAACTTGCAGTGGCCAGCGGCAAAAAAAAGACACCGCTGATCAGCGGTGTCGCGAAGGGCAGGCGCGGAGCCGGCGGCCTCGTCAGGGAACCGCAAGTTCCACCGCGGCGATCGCGGAAGTGAAGAACGCGTATTCTGCCGCGAGCATGGCGCGGTCCTGCAGCCACTTCTCACCGTTCGCGCGGCGCGCAGCGTTCATCTGGGCATCCAAGTCCGTCCGGCGCTTCTCGAAGTCCTGCAGAGCGACGGCGAGGGCCTGTTTCTGCGATTCATCGAGGTTCGATTGTCGCGATTTCAATTCGTCGACCCCCTTGACGGCCGTCTCCACCAAAGCGGAAAGCTCTTGCAACAGTTTATCGCGGTTGTCGATTGGCTGCTCGCGGATCGCCGCCGAGACATTGGCGACGTCCAGCGCACCGGAAATTGTGGGCACATAATTCGCGGGGGGCTGGAATACCGGAAGAATACGATCACCGGGACCGGCCGGGGGGCGCATCTTGACTTCCTCAGCCGCCGGCGATTCCGCGCCGGGTGCCGACGTGAGGGGGGCGGTCGAAGGCCCCGCGGGAGTCGCGGCGGGCGCCGGCGGCTCCGCCGGGATTGGAGCCGGCGGAGCGTCAGGCGCCGGCGCGGGTGTCTGCGCCCAGCTTTTGGCCGCTGCGAGGGCAATGAAAGTGAGAAGGCTGAGTATGGAGGATGTTTTCATATGAACGAAGTAACGGATGTCCGGCCCGTCGCGTATCTCGTGCCAGCCCCCTGTTGTTGATGCACACTTATTTGATTCTCAGAGACATGCGCCAAACGTGTCCCCCAAAAAACCGCATCTTCTGTTTGCTTTTTGCACGACCCGTTTCGAGGGTGGGGCAGGATGCAAGTGCGCGCAGGTCTCCCTTTGATGGTTCCCTCCCAGGGGACTACGCCGGCGTTGCGCGGCTTTGCGCGAGCTCGCTCGGGCTGCAGGCCTCTCTGTAGTGCGAAATGTACTACGAGTCCGGATCACGTTTGTGGAGCAGCCGGAGCACCGATCAGGTCAGCATCGTCTGTTCGCCCGACGCTTCTCGCCCTTGGGGCGATGGCTCGCGGTCTCGCGCACGGAACGAAGGAACGGACCTTCAATGGAGCGGCCGCCAAAACAGACATTTTTGTTAAAAACATCGTCGATTCTGCCATTTTTTTAACCGGATCGCCTGCTTTATGATGGCGGCCGAATTGCCCTGTTCTCGGTGCTCCCCGCAAGGAGAAGGGGTTTCGCTTGGTAAATGAGCAACGCCGCCGCATCTATCCGTACTTTGGAAATCCGCCCGAAATTCCGCCCCCCGCTGGATCCGGATTTTTTGCCTGCAGCGCTCTGGCACAAGGCCTTTCGGATGCTGGTGGAGGACGACCCGGGCGCGCGACGTTTTGTTTTGGCGCTGGTCAGGCCAGATGGAGGCACGTCGGTGCATGAGAGCCGCATACTGGCGGTCGATCATCCTTCGGCGGCCATGAACCTTCGCTACGCGGAGCGACTGTTGAAGTTTTTACTGTGGCAGAAGGGGGGCTCTCTGGTCTTGGTCGCCGGAGCGGACGAGATCGCGGCCCATCTGGGCGCGAACTATCAGCCGGGAGGGGCCCGCGCATTCGACGCGGATTTCATGGGCGAAAAGATCTACGGTGAACCCTTTCGGGTGGAAGCGGCACCGTTCTCAGGATTGCCCAAGGATCGCTCCGCCGCGCTCCCGCTGGGAAGAAACCTCGAGGGTTGCCGCATCGGATTCGATATCGGTGGGAGCGATCGCAAGGCGGCCGCCGTGATCGACGGGAAGGTCGTCTACTCGGAGGAGACAGCCTGGGATCCCTATTTTCAGACCGATCCCAACTACCATATAGAAGGAGTTCACGCGTCGATCGAACGCGCCGCCGCGCATCTTCCGCGGGTCGACGCGATCGGGGGCAGCGCGGCGGGGGTTTACGTGAACAACGAAGTTCGGGTCGCCTCCCTTTTCCGGGGGGTGCCGGCGGACGCTTTCGCTAGCCACATCCGGCGGATGTTCTTCACGCTGCAGGACCGCTGGGGCGGTGTCCCCTTCGAGGTTGCGAACGACGGTGAAGTCACGGCGTTGGCGGGTTCCATGGCCATCGGGGAAAACGCCGTGCTGGGCGTGTCAATGGGCACGAGCCAGGCCGGTGGTTACGTCCGACCAACCGGAGAAATCACGCCCTGGTTGAACGAACTCGCGTTCGTGCCGGTCGACTACCGGCTCGACGCGCCGCGCGACGAGTGGGCGGGCGACATTGGCTGCGGCGTGCAATATTTTTCCCAGCAGGCGGTGGACCGCCTGGCGACGGTCGCTGGTTTTGCCTTTGCTGACGCATTGCCGGTGCCCGAGCGGCTGGTCGCCGTGCAGCAAGCCATGGTGGCGGGCGACTTGAGGGCCCACGCGATTTACGAGTCGATCGGCACGTATCTCGGGTATTCAGTGGCTCATTACGCGGAGTTCTACGACATACAGAACCTGCTGGTGCTGGGTCGAGTGACGAGCGGAGCGGGCGGGGAGGTGATTTTGAAGACGGCAGGTACGGTGCTCGCGGCCGAATTTCCGGCGCTGGCCGAAAGGATCCGGATCCGGATCCCGGCTGAAAAGGACAAACGGCATGGGCAGGCGATCGCGGCGGCGAGTCTTCCCTTCCTCAAAGCCCGGTGACTTTGTTCCAAACCACTCGGGCGCCCGACGTCCGGCTCGCTTTCAGTTTCCTTTCGTCTCGGAATGACGTCAGCGTGCTCTCCCTCAGGACATGAAATTTTCCCTGCCTCAAGCCGATGTATTTGTGCCGGACGATTCCCCGCCTGAAGCGGCGCTCGCGCGAGTCACGCACCTGTGCGTCGGGGCTCACCAAGACGATCTCGAGATCATGGCGCACGATGCCATCGCCGACGCGTTCGAAAAGCCGGGCAAGGCTTTCGGGGGCGTGGTGGTCACGAATGGCGCCGGTTCCCCCCGCACCGGTCCCTATGGCCACCTCAACGACCAGCAGATGCAGGCCGTGAGAAAAGAGGAGCAGCGTCATGCAGCGCGGGTGGGGAAGTACGCGATCCAGTTCCAACTGGGGCATCCCAGCGCCGCGGTGAAGGAGCCTGGCAATGCCGCCGTGCAGGCGGACCTGGCCGTGATTTTCGGCGGGTGCCGCGCCGAGGTGGTTTACTTGCACAATCCGGCGGACAAACACGACACGCATGTGGCCGTGTTTCTGCGCTGCCTCGAGGCACTGAGGAGTCTTCCGCCCGAGCGACGCCCGGCGCGGGTGCTGGGTTGCGAAGTATGGCGCAATCTCGATTGGTTGGTCGATGCGGACAAGGTCGCTCTCGATAGCGGGCGCAAGCCCGAGCTGGCCGCGGAGTTGTTGAAAGCCTTCGACTCACAAATCACCGGCGGAAAGCGGTACGATCTGGCGACTCTCGGGCGCCGAGCCTCCAATGCCACGTTTCATACCTCGCATGCGACCGACAAATTCGAAGGGGTGACGTGGGCCATGGATCTGACTCCATTGGTTCGAGACGACGGCCTGGATGTGAAGGTGTTCACCCTGGCCTACATCGACCGGCTGCGAGCCGATGTCGCCGGGAGAATTGTGAAGTTCGCCGGAGCCTGAGAACAGGGCGAAAATTGGTTTGTAAAATCCCATTGACGCCCGAAACCGCGCCCCCTTTAACTTCGCCTCTTCACGGTCGGCAAGTTAGCTCAGTTGGTAGAGCAGAGGACTGAAAATCCTTGTGTCCCCGGTTCGATTCCGGGACTTGCCACCATTTAGACGTTTTCAACGTTTGATTTTGAAGCGGGACGGGCCGTGAACCAACACCCGGAAGCGAACCGCAGGTTCGACGCAGCGTAGCAACGCGCAGCGGAGATGGGGCACCCGGAGGGTGATCCGCGCAGCGGATTGCGCATGGCGCAACCATTCCGGGACTTGCCACCATTTAGACGTTTTCAACGTTTGATTTTGAAGCGGACGGCGGGGTTAAAGATCCCTACAGGAAGGGTACCGCTAATTGTATTTCGCCAATGGGCGAAATCTTGGGTCTGCGGCTTCGGCTTATCGCCTCCGCTTTGGGGTAGGGACCGGCTAATCGCGGGTTGGGGGGGG
>CAZJLP010000012.1:0-8202 GCA_964546955.1 uncultured Opitutaceae bacterium
GGCATGATGAAATTGAAGAACGCCGCCGACAGAGGCATGACCGCGAGAAAGATCATGGTGGTCGCGTGCATCGTGAACATTTCGTTATACGCCTGGTGCGTCAGAAACGTGTTGTTCGGCACCGCGAGTTGGATGCGGATCAGCAGCGCCTCGAACCCGCCGACCAGGAAGAAAAGCAAGGCCGACATTCCGTAGAGAATGCCGATGCGCTTGTGGTCGACCGTGGTCAGCCAGCTGACAATCCCGGTCTTGGTCGTGGGCCGGGTGAAGATCCACGTGCGTTTTTCGGCGTGAGGAGCGTCTTTGCCGATAAAGCCGTCTCTAGCGAGTGCGTCGTCCATTTGGGTGAGTGCGAAAGTTGAAGGGTGCCGTGCTCGGCGCTTATTTGAGGCTGTGGAGGTAGGCTACAAGGGCGCGGGCTTCGTCGTCGTTGACTTCGAACTGCTTTTTCCAGCCATCCGTCGCGGCGTCTCGAATCAAATAGCCGCCGTACCACATCTTATTGCCGGGTTTGACGTCATTTGGCGCCACCAGCCAGCGGTGCAGATTGGCGGGAGTATTTTCGAGCAGGCCTGCCGCAACCGTCGAACGCGAGCCGATGTGGGTCAAATCCGGGCCCGCAATTCCGGCGCCTTCGTGGCCCCGCACGGTGTGACAGCCGACGCAGGTTTTATCCTGAAAGAGCTTCCGGCCGCGGGCGACTAGGGCTGGGTCTTCGTCCGCGCTCGGGGTCTGCCATTTCTGCCAAGTGCCGAAGGGGTCGGCGTCGAACTCCTTGGACCAGCCCGGCGCGTTGCGTTTGGGGGGCTCAATCTTGTAGCTGGCGAACTGGGCTTTGGGCTTCTCGTTTGGATTGACGTTGCGAGCGGCCGTTTTCTGCGCGGCAAGCCAGGCGGCCCAATCCTTCTCGGAAAGGGCGATTACCCGGAAACGCATGACCGCGTGAGATTCCCCACAGTACTCGGCGCATTGGCCCCAGAAATACCCCGGGTTATCTGCCTTGAGCCAGAGGTAGTTCCCGCGGTTGGGGATCATGTCGACCTTGCCCGCCAGCTTTGGCACCCACCAGCTGTGGATGACGTCTACCGTTCGGAGATTAACATGGACGGCGCGGCCGGCCGGGATTACTAACTCGTTGCCAGTGACTAGGTTAATCTTGCCCGCGTTGTTCGGCAGATCGATCTGCTCGTGAGGATATTCGAATTTGAACCACCATTGGTAACCGGTCGCCGTGACTTCGTAGGAGTTGGCCTTCTCCGATTCCGGTACGTCGTAGGTGTACCAGATATTTTTCACCGTTGGGATCGCGATCACCACTAGGGCGAGAATGGACGCACCGATCAGGCCCAACTCCACCAGCGGATTGCCATGGCCTTGAGGGGGCGGTTCCGCGTGCTCGTCGGCCGCGTTGCGCGCCTTGAACTTAAGGGTCGCATAGGCAAGGACCGCAGAAACCAGGATGAAGATGACCAGAGTCACCCAAACCGTGACGTAAAACACTTCCAGTTGCGCTTTTGCGACAGGGCCCTGCGTGTCGAAGGTCGACTGTGGACCCTCGATCCACGACCAACCGCCCAGGAAGAGCGGGGAGCAAGCGATGGCCAGACGGGCGAGGCCGCGACCAAGAAGGCTACGAAGAAATGAAAAGGCGATCATGTGGATTCGACAGAGCAAGGGCACCGGTCAGGCCGACAGGGTGCGCAGGTCGCACAAGCGTTCGTATGCGTTAAGGTATTTCAAGCTATAAACCCAGTTGATTACCGGAGTTTGCGAGAAGACAGCAAGCCTCAGGATTCTCTATTAATAATCCTGCGCAGCGCATAAGCGGCGGGAGTCTCTTGGGGGCAACCGCATCGCCAGTGTTGCGCTTCCGACTCGGCACGACATGGGTGATGACTGTCATGAAAACCGTCACCCTCTCACTTTGTGCCAGCTTGATCCTCTTCGCGGGTTGCTCCAAGAAGGAAACTGCCTCCTCCGGGGCCGCCGATTCCGCGAAAGGCTCAGCCGCCTCAGCTTCCGCCACGTCCGGCCCGCGCGAAGTGGTCGTGACGGGGAACGATACGATGAAGTTCGATGTGACCCGCATCGAAGCGAAAGCCGGCGAGGAGCTGAAGATCGTTCTGAAAAACGTGGGCGCAGCGCCGAAAGTGGCGATGGGTCACAATTTGATCGTCCTCAAACCGGGCACGAACACGGATGCTTACGCCATGGCGGCCATGACCTCCGCGGCCACCGAATACCAACCGTCCGCACTCGCCGATCAAGTGGTGGCGGCGACCAAGCTGCTCGGGCCGAAGGAAACCGACCAGGTGGTGCTCAAGGGGCTCGCCGCCGGCGAATATCCCTACGTCTGCACATTTCCGGGACACTATCAGTCGGGCATGAAGGGTGTCTTGGTGGTCAAATAATAGCATTCGCCGGGTGTGGCTCAGTCGAGGGTTGAGAGTTGAGAGACGGGCGCGATCGTTTGGTGCCCGTTCGTTAGCTTTTTCTCATTGCTGCGCCGGGGGCTCGCCGCCGTTCTCCCGGGACCGTCAATGAGACGCGGAGGAATGGTTTGAAAGTGGAGCCCGCCTACCGGCGGGCTGTTCGCGTCGGTGTGCTGGCGACGTCGTACTCGACCAATCCCGCAGACGCGGGATTGCGCCCGACGCACGGGGTGCACCTCTGGCTTTCAGTTTTCAGCCGAGTCAGGAAGGCGGCCTTGCCTTCGGGGCTGCGGGCGGCAGCATTGCGGTCGATGTCGCACGAACGTTCCCGGCGTTATTGGGAAACAGCTTCAGGTCGTCTGGCGGGCAGGATCAATCTCGCGCTCTGGTGTGAGCGTTTTGCTCCGGTCGCGTTTGCGATCGCGTCGATCGGAGCCGTGGCTCTCTACGCAGCGCGGCGAGTGGGCGAGGAACAAGTCAGCCGGGGCTCGTGGCTGCTGGCGGCGGCGCTAGGAGTGGCCGGCGGGGTGGTCGTGTGGCGGGCGAAATCGCACTTTTTTCGGGCGGCTGACGCACGGGTTTTGCTCGAAGCCAGCTTTCGGCTCGATGCGAGGCTGACCGCCGCCACCGAGGGGGTGACGGGCTGGCCCACCCCGGCGGAGCTGCCTTCCATTCTTCGTTGGCGTATGGGACCCACGGCGACGTGGCTGTCGGCGGCGGCGGCGCTGGTCGCGGGCAGTCTCTGGCTGCCGGTGCCTCGTTCCGCCGCGCGAGCGCCCGTCGCCACGGAAAAACCGCCGGCCCTCGCGCAGACCGAGGCCCTCCTGCAGCAAATCAAGGAAATCGCGGTCGCCGAGCCGAAATCGATCGAACAACTCGAACAAAAAGCGCAGGAACTCGCGCACCGTCCGCCCGAGCAACAGTACACCCATTCCGGACTCGAGGCGGCGGATACGCTGCGCGAACAAACGCTGTCGGCCCTGGAAAACCTTGCGCGGAAATTCGAATCGGCCGAGACGGCATTGAAGGCGCTCGAACAAAATGCCTCCGCGCTCACCGACGAACAATTGAACAATGCCGCCGGCAATCTCTCGACCGCTCTCGAGGGGATGCGGGACGGCAAACTGGCCGCAGCGGAGACGCTGCAAGCCGCTTTGAACGGGCTGGACGCCTCCAAGCTTCGCAGCCTCACGCCCGAGCAGATGGCCGAACTGCGCAAAAAAATGGCGGACGCGGGGCAACGTTCGCGCGGCGTGCGCGGCGCGGCGGGACAGGTCCAGGTCGCGACGCTCGACAAAAATGCGCCGGCGATGGAGGCGGGAGGGGGAACGGAAGACGATGGCTCCCCGTCGCCGCTGAGCTTTTCCGAAACGCCGACCGACGCGAAAGCAAACAAGATCGAACGGCTCTCCTCGCTGGACGACAATCCGCCGGCCCTCGGAGACTTGGTGGAGATCACGCGTGATAAGCACGAAAACGATCCGAACAAACCCGCGGGAGCCGCCACGGCAGGCGCCGTGGCCGAACCCTCGCGCGGGAGCGAAGCCGCCTGGGTGGAGCGTCTGACCCCGGCCGAGCGCGCCGCCCTGAAAACTTTTTTTAAGTAGCGATTTTCGCATCCTCACTATTGTCTTCCGCGTCCGCTTCACGCATGAGCAAAACGTCTCTGTCCGTCTTGTCCGACTCCGAATTGACCCAGGCTGCCCGGGCTCTCGAGCGACTGCTCGACACGCTGGACACCGTGCTTTTCGGGCAGCGACCCTTGATCGAACTCGTGGTCGGCGGCGTTCTGGCCCGCGGACACATCCTGCTGGAGGGTTTGCCCGGGCTCGGAAAAACCGAATTGGTCAAGGGTCTGGCGAAATCGCTGGGGCTCGAATCCCGCCGCGTGCAATTCACGCCGGACCTGCTTCCCGGCGACATCACCGGAAATCCGCTGCTGCAGGATATCGACGGACGCCGGCAATTCGTTTTCCAGCGCGGTCCGATCTTTACCAATATTCTGCTGGCCGACGAAATCAATCGAGCCTCGCCCAAGACGCAGTCCGCGCTGCTCGAGGCGATGCAGGAGCGCCGGGTGAGCGCGGGAGGCGATACGCACACGCTGCCCGACCCGTTTTTCGTCCTGGCGACACAGAACCCGATCGAACTCGAAGGCACTTACCCGCTGCCGGAGGCGCAGCTGGATCGCTTCCTGTTCAAGCTCGATGTGCAGCGCAACGCGGCGGAAGTCTTGCAGCGGATCGTGCTGAACCGAGAGATCGGGCAGGAGCCGGAGGTCGCGCCGGTTTTGTCGCGCGATGAGTTTCTCCAGCTTCTCGCGATGGTGCGACGCGTCCATGTGCCGGAAGTCGTCGCGAACTACATCGCGCGGCTGGTGCACGGCACCCACGCGGGCGAGTCGGAGGCGTCAGCGGGAGTGCGCTACGGGGCGAGCCCGCGCGCAGCGCTCGCGCTGGCCGCGGCGGCGAAAGCGCGAGGACTTCGCCACGGCCGTCCGCACGCGAGTTTCGAGGACGTACAGAGTGTGGCGCCGGCCGTGCTCACGCACCGTATCCTGCTGGACCATACGGCCAGGCTCGACGGCTTGACGGCGCAGGAGGTTGTCAAGAAGTTGCTCGCAGAGGTTTCGGCCCAGGCGAAACCTCTGCCCACCTCGCTGAGCGCGGCGAAAATCGCATGAGTCGCCGGTCTTTCGCCGTTCGCCCCCCGCGCATGAAGGCGTGGCTGACTTGCGCGATGGCGGTTCTTTTCGCGCTTGCACCCATGAGGAGCGCGAGCGGGAAGGAGGCCAGCATGAACGTCGGCATGAATTCGAACTCCGGCGCGACCATCAAGATCACCACCGTCACCGGTTTTGCGGTGGGAGCGGGTTTTTTGCCGGTCCTGGTCCGGATCGAGAATCGCGTCCCGGAGGCGCGGGTTTGGCAGGCTCGGATGACGGTGGGGATTGAAAATGCCGGCACGGCGCTCGATAGCTCCTATCGATTTTCCGTCCCCGCGCTCAGCACACAAGAGACGGTCGTTTTTGTCCCCACCACCGGGATTTCCTCGCCCCACACGTACGTCCCGCTGCGCGCCCAATTCGAAGGGCCCGGGGTCCAGCCTGGGTTGTCATTGCAGATCGCGCTCTCCCCAACCCACAGCGGCGGGGGCTCGGCCCTCAACCTCGCGCCCATCGCAACCACCCCCGTGACGGAAGCGGCGCTGCGCGCAATCTGGCCGCATCAGCCCGGCCCTCGTGCCGCCTCCGGCCCGCGCCGCCCGGGGTCTTCTGAGATGCCTCTTGCGATTGTCGACCCGTCGTCGTGGCCGGCCGATTGGCGCACCTGGTCGCTGTTTGCTTTCATCGTCATGACGGAGCGGGAGTGGGACGATCTCAGCCACGCGCGGCGAAGCGCGCTGCGCGATTGGGTGGCGATGGGGGGGCGGCTCGTACTGGCGCGCGATCCCGACGCCGGAGACGTCGCTCCGGCGCAGAAGGCCCCGCTGGGCCTCGGCCTCATGGTCAAACTGGGGAGCACGCTCGAGCAAGCGAAGCTCGCGGCTTTTTCGGAGCTGGGAATCTATGCCACGGCGAATCGCGATCGACCGTGGGGCGACGTGGCCCCGCTGCTCACGACGGCGGACGATGCCCGCTGGACGATCGACACTTCCGTACGGTGGCCGGTGCTGTTTCTCGTCGCGTTTGGAATCGTGATCGGGCCGGTGAATTTTTTTGTGTTTGCTCCGCGCGGCCGCCGACACCGGCTCTTTTTCACCGTGCCGCTGTTGTCCCTGGCCGCGACGCTGATCTTGGGAGTATCGATCTTGTTGCGCGACGGTTTTGGCGGCGAAGGCACGCGACGCGCGCTCGTCCTGTTGGTGCCGGGAGAAAACAAGGCCGTGGTCATGCAGCAGCAAGTCGCGCGGACCGGAATGCTCGGAAGCCGGACGTTTCCCGTCGCGGAAGACACGGTGCTCGGCTACGATAGGGAGGCCAGTGGCACTAGGGCTTCTCCGCGGACCAAACGAACGTTTGAGCGCTCGGCCGATGCGGCCTCGGGCGATTGGTTTACCAGCAGCGAAAAACAAACGCTTCAGCTCCGGCGAATCACACCCACACGAGCCCGGGTCGAATGGGTGGCCGGGGGGGCCGACGGCGCTGCGCCGGTGGTGCAATCGAGCCTCACGACGGTGCTGACGGATTTTCTCTATGTCGATTCGCAGGGTTCCGAGTGGACAGTGAACGAGCTTCCGCCGGGAAAGAGGGTGGCGCTGGTCCCCGTGGCCAAGACGAAACGGGGGTTGGCCGCGAGGCAGCAGTTTCAGCAGCGGCGGCCGGGCCATTTCTATGCGTCCGGCGGAGCCACCGACCTGGCACCGATTGCGACGTTGCAATCGATCAAGTGGGTCGACGATACAGTGCTGTACTGCGGCGCCGTGGAAAAGGCGGTCGAACGATGACCGCGCCATTGCTGCAAGTGGAGGGCGTGACGCGATGGTTCGAAAATGTCCACGCGGTCAATGGCGTCTCCTTCGATCTGGAGAAAGGCCAGGTGGTCGGCCTGATCGGCGCGAATGGCGCCGGCAAGACGACGACCATGCGCATCCTCGCCACGCTTGATGTGCCCGACTCGGGGCGGGTGCGGCTCGGCGGAGTCGACATCGTCGATTACCCCACGCGCGTCCGGCAGCACATCGGCTGGATGCCGGATCATTTCACCCCCTACAAGGATGTGACGGTGCGCGAATACCTCGATTTTTTCGGCCGCGCCTATGGTTTGGGGGGGAGGGACCTGGGAATGCGAGTGGACGAAGTGATGGATTTCACGGAGTTGCAGCCGCTCAGCGACCGCCTGAGCGACAAGCTGTCCAAGGGACAGACCCAGCGTCTTTGCCTCGGTCGGACGCTGCTGAACGATCCGGATTTCCTGATTCTGGACGAGCCGGCCGCCGGGCTCGATCCGAAAGCCCGGATCGAATTCAAAAATTTGATACGCGTCCTCCGCAATCGCGGGAAGACGCTGCTGATCAGTTCGCACATTCTGTCGGAGCTGGGCGAAATGTGCGATACGATGATCTTCATGGACGGCGGCCGGTTGGTCCACCATGGCGACACCGAAAGCCTGCAGCGGGACGAAACCGCGACGGGCGTGATCTACGATATTTCCGTGACCGGTCCCATCGCGCCCCTGGCGGAGTGGCTCGCGGTGCGGCCGGGCTGGCGCGTGGTACAGGAGGAGCGCGACGGTGTGCGGGCCGAATTTCACCAAGTGGAGCCCGCCGCGCTTGCGGCCGAATTGCGCCGTCTGATCACGGACGGGATCGCGGTGGTCGAGTTTAGACGGTTGGAACGGCGTCTGGAAGATGCCTTCGTGGATATGCTCAAAGACGGGCGGCGCGCAGCCACTCGCACCGCGGCGCTACCGCCTCCACTTCCCGGCAATCCCGCACCATGACAACGCCTCCTGCCGTTCCGGCTTCGGCCAGCCCCGCGATTTCGCCCTCGTACGATATTCCTTTGTACGTGACCCCCATGTTGGTGAAGGAACTGCGCCAGGGGCTGCGCACAAACGGTTTTGCCGCCGTGTTCATCATTTTGCAGGTCGTGATGGTTTGCATGCTTCTGTTCGCTTTCGAAGTCAGGCCTTCCTTTCAGATGCGCGGCCTGTACGAAGCCGTGAATGGTTTTTATTGGGCGCTGCTCGGCGCCTTTCTGCTGCTGGTCACGCCGCTGCGGGCGTTGAACACCTTGAGTTCCGAAATTGAAAGCAGAACGGTCGACCTA
>CAZJLP010000012.1:8226-86096 GCA_964546955.1 uncultured Opitutaceae bacterium
TGCTCCTCACCCGACTCACCGCATGGAGGATTGTATTTGGAAAATGGGCGTCGTTGATGAGCCAGGCAGCGCTGGTGCTGCTGGCGCTGCTGCCCTACGGGGTGCTCCGCTATTTCTTCGGGTCGGTAAATTTGATCGAGGATCTGCAAATGCTCGGTGCGATGTTCCTCGGCAGCGCCATCCTGACCGCAGCCACCGTTTGGATGTCCGGCCAGCCGAAATTCTTCCGCGTCCTCGTGCCCGTCCTGATTGTGATCTTTTTCCAGGTCGGTGCCTCCGCGCTGTTTGGTCGATCGCGGTCGCCGCTTGGACGACTGGGGTCGACCTCGGAGGTGGCGGCAGCGCTGCTCGCGTTGTACTATGGGGGGCTCTTGTTGAGCTTTTTCCTCATCCAGGCGGTGCGGAGGCTGGCTCCGGGCGCGGAGAATCATTCGCCCGTCACGCGACTTCTCGGCGTTGCCGCGTTTCTGCCGGCGATCGGACTCGCGATTGCCCAAAAATCGTCCTTGGTCGGCCCCGCCATGGGCGTGGGGCTGATCGCCTTGTTTTTTGTGATCACGGTGGAACTCGCGTCGGGCCGGCCTCTGATGCCGGTTCACTGTCGGAATCTCTCTTCGCGTGGACGGTTATTGGGGTGGCTGGGCCGCCTTGTACTCCCCGGGTGGCCGAGCGCGGTGCTGTTCGCGGCGCTTGTCTTGGCTGTCTTTGCCGTGGCGAGCCTTTGGGCGCCAGCGAGGGTGTTTCCCGGTCCGAGTGAACGGGCCGCTTGGATTTCGGTGCTGGCCTGGCAGGCGCTCGTTTTTCCGGCTGTCGCGCTTTCCTTCGCCGGCCCCTCCACCGGCCTGCGGCTGGCGGGAGCGGCCTATTTCGTATTCCACGGAGTATTCGGAATCATCAGCGCGGTTGCGGGGAGCAAAGTTGTGGGGTTGACCGGCGCAAAGGGGCTCGCCTCCGCATTGGAGACCGTGGCTGAAGTGCTGCCTGTCTCCAGTTTTTGGATGAGTTTGGGCAAGCGGACCACGCCGGAGCCCGGCGAATTTATCGCGCAGGCTATCATCCTGGTGGTGCTTCTCGCGGTCGCGGTCCTCCAATCCCGGCCCTACTGGGCTCGGGTGCGCGAGTGGAGCGCGAGACGGGCCGATGAGACAACAGTCGCGCGGTGATGCCCATGACGGGGACGGTTTCTTCTCCTGACTGGCGGCGCGAGGCGCTGGCTGCCGCGGAGCATTGCCGCCTGCCATTCGGGCGGCAGAGCTGGAGGGGGACGCAGGGGAACTGGCTCGGCGCCGGCCTCGGCAGCTCGATCGATTTTCAGGATCACCGCGCTTATGCGCCGGGCGACGATCCCCGTTACATCCACTGGGCTGCCTACGCGCGCACGGGGCAACTCACGATGAAGCTGTATCGCGCGGAGTCAGCGCCGCTGGTGGATATCGCGATCGACGTCTCCGCTTCGATGGCGATGACGCGCCGCAAAGAGGAGCGGCTCGACGCACTGCTCGCGTTTTGCGTGGAGAGCGCGGACCGGGCGGCGGCCCCCGTTCGTATTCACGCGGCCAGCGGACGCATCGTGAGGCCGGTCCCGGCCGACCGCGTGCGGGCCGGACGCTGGCGCGAATCCATCAACGCGGTGCCAGGGGCGGGGGCCGCGCCGGGGCCCCTGCCGTGGCGGAACGGCGCGATGAAAATCCTGATTTCCGATCTGCTTTTTGCCGGGGATCCCGCGGCGGTGTTGGCGCCGATGGCGGTCGGCAATGGCCTTTCGCTCCTTTTTGTCCCCACTTTGGCAGAGGAGGCGGAAATCGCCGAACGCGGCAACGTGGAGTTGATCGATTGCGAGTCCGAGACGCGCCGCCACCAGCAGGTCGACGAGGGCGTGGCGAAACGTTATCGCGAGGCCTATCGACGCCACTTCGCCCTTTGGAGCGAAGGCTGCCGCCGCCGCGGCATCACCCTGGCGACCGTGAAAGCGGAAGGCTCATTGACGCATGCCCTGGTCGCGGAAGCGCTGCCGAAAGGCGCAGTCGAGCCGAACACCTGAACCCACCGCGTTCGCCATGTCGCTCACGTTTGCCAATCCTGCCGGTTTATTCGCTTTGCTGGCGTTGCCGGCGATCGTGGCCATTCACTTTCTTCAGCAACGCAGCCGCACGCTGCGGACGAGCACGCTCTTTCTTTTGGATTCGCTGGCACCGGAAAGTCGGGGAGGGAAAACGTGGCAGCAATTGCGGTCATCCCGCGCCCTCTGGCTGCAATTGCTGGCGGCACTGCTGGTGGCCTGGGTCCTCAGCGCGCCGCGCTGGCGGCGCACCGATTCGGCGCAGACGGTCGTGGTGGTTCTCGACAGCGGCGCGTCCATGGCGCCGTTTCGAGAGGACGCTCTTCGCGTCGTTCGCGAGCGGTTCGCGGCGGCCGCGGCGCGAGCCACGCATACGCAGTGGATCGCACTCGGCACGGATTTGAGGCAGGAGCCTTTCTACCAGGGGCCAGAGTTGAACGCGGCGCTCGCGTCGCTGTCGAAGTGGAAGCCGTCGCGGGGATCTCACGATCCCGTGCCGGCCCTCCGGCTGGCGCAGACCCTGGCCGGCGCTTCCGGTCTCACCTGGTTTGTGACCGATTCACGTGAGAAAGCGCCGCCCGGCGAACGCGTCATCGGGGTCGGACGGCCGATCGCCAATGTCGGTTTTGCCGGGGGTGCCGTGTCGCTTGTCGACGCGCAGTGGCGCTGGCGTGTGCTGGTCAGGAACTACACGGACGACGCGCAGGAACGCGTCTGGACCGTGAAATCGGGCGAAGTTGAAGGGCCGCGGCAGCGCATCGAGCTCAAGGCGAATGGACTGGTGGAACTGAGCGGCGAGATGGTGAAGGAAGGCGAACTCGTGCTGCGGCTCGAGTCCGACGCTTTTCCCGACGACGATTGCTTCCCATTGGTGCGTCCGGCTGCGAAACCCCTGGCGGTCGCGATCGAACTGGAGGGCGAAATCGGGGATTTTTTCCGGCGGGCGGTTCTCGGTGTCGACGGCGCGGTCTTGGCCGCCGGGGCTCCGGCAATGCTGCGTGTGGGATCCGGAGCGGAACGTCCCGCGGGCCCGGCGATTTGGCTGGCACCTTCGGCTGCACCGGCGGGAAAATCGCAGACGATTCTGCGGGCTCCCGTGACCCCAGAACGCAACGAACTGGTCGACAATTTGAACTGGCAGGGCTGGCTGGGGGCGGGCGCTGGCGGTCTCACGCCGGGTCCGGGAGATGCGCTCCTCCTGTGGCACAATGACGCCCCGCTGGCCTGGACCTCCGGAGGTTCCGACCAGACACGACAGCTCGTGCTCAACTTCGACTGGACGGCGAGCAATGCCTCGCGACTGCCGGCGACGGTGCTGCTGCTGCAGCGCTTTGTCCGGCGCGTCCGCGATGCGCAGGGCGGTCGCTATACCGCGAATTTCGATGCCCAGGGACAGGTGGCGATCTCGGCGAAGGATCGTCCGCCGGGCGTCTCTGCCATCCTTGACGAGCGACCGGTGGTGGCGGGCCACACGCCTCGGCAGCGTACGGTGACGCCGGCCGAGCTCACGGCGTTGCGCGCTCCGGAGGCGCCCGGCTTTTTCATCCTGCGACGCGGAGACGAAACCCTTGTGCACGGCGCCACTCAGTTCGCGGACACGCGCCAGGCGGATTTCCGGAAGGCCGAAACGTTTGTGACCGGGCCACCGGTGAATGAAACCGAAGCGATGGAGAGAAACACACGCGGGGATCCGTATGTCTTGGTCTGGCTTGCCCTGCTCGGTCCCTGTCTTTTGGCGAGTTGGTGGCCGACACGGGGAAAGGCGAGGGCATGAGTTTCGGCGCTCCCGAGTGGCTTTTTCTCGCGCCGGCGCTCGCCGTGCTCGGCTGGCGGGTACCGGCGCTGCGCTTGCACGATCCCTTGCGCGGGTCGTGCCTGCTCGTGCTCATGCTCGCGCTCGCGGACCCACGGTGGCGTTTCGGAGAGGATGGTTTGGATGTATGGCTTCTCGTCGACCGTTCGGATTCCGCCTCCAGCGCGACGGTCGCCCAGTCGTCCGAAGTGATTTCCATTCTCGAACGCACGCGAAAGACGGGAGACCGGGTGATCGTCGTGGATTATGCGGCCGAGGCGGTGCGACGGGACCGGGGCGATGCCGTCCTTCGGGGCAGCACGAAACAAACGCGCACGGGCAACGCGCTGGAGTTTGCGCTCGCGCAACGGGCCGACGATCGCACGACGCGCATGCTCCTCTTGAGCGATGGCTTTGCCACGGAGCCGCTCGGACCGGTGGCTGAGCAGTTGCTGCGCAGCGGCGTTGCGTTGGATTACCGCTTGGTCGGACGGGAAGGCGGGGCCGATTTTCGCGTGACAGGCGTCGAGACGCCCGTGCGCGTCCTCCCTGGGGAGGCCTTCTTGGTGCAGTTTGCGGTCGCCGGGACGAAAGATGGCGATGTGCCGTGGGAAGTTTCGCGGGACGGTCGCGCGGCGACCTCCGGCACCGTTTCGATTCGGAAGGGGATCGGACGCGTGCGTTTGACCGACCGTCTCGCGGCCGGCGGCGCGGTCTCATACCAGGTCCGGTTGCGGCCTCTCGAGGACAGCCATTCCGAAAACAATGTGGCGTCGTCCTGGGTCGAGGTGGCGGCAGGTCCCCGCACCCTGCTTGTCACCGCGTATGCCGACGATCCGCTGGCGGGGATGCTCCGCTCGCAGGGTCAAACGGTGCAGGTGGTGACCGATGCGCAGACGCTGACCGCCGCCTCGTTGACGGGGGCGCGTTCCGTCATCGTGAACAACGTGCCCGCGCACCGCGTGTCGCCGGAATTCCTGATGGCCCTCGATTTTTTTGTTCGCGAACAAGGCGGAGGCCTTTTGATGACCGGGGGCGAGCACAGCTTCGGAGCGGGGGGGTATTTTTCGTCGGCGATCGATCCTCTGCTTCCCGTGTCGATGGAACTGAGGAAGGAACATCGCAAGCTGGCCACGGCGATGGCGATCATCCTGGATCGTTCCGGTAGCATGGCGCAGAGCGTCGGAGGCGGCCGGACCAAGATGGATCTCGCGAACGCGGGCTCGGCCCGCGCGATTGAACTGCTGGGCGACATGGATGCCGTTTCCGTTCACGCGGTGGACACGGTGCCGCACCAGATCGTGGAGCTGGCGCAAGTCGGGCCCAATCGAGAAGCGATGATCGAGTCGGTGCGTCGCATTGCCAGCACGGGCGGCGGCATCTATGTTTATGAAGGCCTGCTGGCGGGATGGGCCGAACTGCAGAAGGCCGAATCGGGTCAGCGCCATTTGATTCTTTTCGCCGACGCGGCGGATGCAGAGCAGCCCGGCCGCTACGAAGAATTGCTCGCGGAAATGCGGAAAGCAGGGGCGACGGTCAGCGTCATCGGTTTGGGCTCCGAACACGATAGCGATGCCAATTTCCTCAAAGACGTCGCGGACCGCGGCGGCGGCCGCATCTTCTTCAATAGCGACCCCGAGCAGCTCCCCGCGGTTTTTGCGCAAGAGACGGTGTCGATCGCACGCTCGGCGTTCATCAAAGAGGTGACTCCCATCCTTCCCACTCCGGGCTGGTCGGAAATCGGCGCGCGAGCCCCCAATTGGCTCACGGCCGTAAACGGCTACAATCTGAGTTATTTGCGGCCCGGCGCGACTGCTTCGTTGATCACGACCGACGAGTATCAGGCCCCCCTCGTGGCCACGTGGATGCGAGGAGCTGGACGTGTCGCCGCCGTCTCGTTCGCGGTGGGAGGCGATCACTCGGAGCTGGTTCGCGGTTGGAGCGACTACGGCACATTTGTGCAAACGCTTTCACGGTGGTTGTCGGGTGAGGACGTGCCGGCCGGTCTGGCTTCTCGGACAACGCTCGAGGGGGAGCGGCTGACGATGGACTTGCTCTACGATGAAACGTGGGCCGATCGGATCGCGCAGGCCGGCCCCACCGCGACGGTAGCCATAGGAGAGGGCGGCAGGAGCGCGGACAAGACGCAGACATTGATCTGGGAAAAGATCGAGCCGGGCCATTTCCGGACAACGATGAATTTACCGCCAGGCCGCGCGGCGCGCGGTGCGATTCGCGCGGGTGGAATCACGTTGCCCTTCGGCCCCGTGGCCACACCCACGTCGGCGGAATGGAGTTTCGACCGCGATCGACTTCAGGAGCTGCGGGCCGTGGCCGAACGGACCGGGGGAAAAGAGGTGCTCGATCTCGCGAGCATTTGGAATTCGCCGCGCGAAAGTCACGTGAAGTCGTTCCGCGCCTGGCTGCTGGCGATCCTGCTGGGGCTGATCGTGGTGGAGGCGTTAATGACGCGGCTCGGAGTAAACCGCGCTTGGCCGCTGGCTCGAATCGGGAAGCTGAAAGTGCAGAAGTCGGAGGTTCGGGGGTAGGCGTGATCGAGATTATCATTCTCGTTCTCCTACTCTTACTCTTTCTCGCTCCCACACGATTGGTCACCTCCGGAAAAGTGGCTCTGATCCTAAGTCCGATTTGCCGAGTTCGTCCGATGGAGTAACCGGTCGTGCGGGGCGACGAGAACGAAAACGATTCGCCGCCTAGTGGACGGCGGAGGGCCACCATTGATACAAAAACAGATATACCAGGACTCCCGTCACACTTACGTAATACCAAATAGGATACGTCCACTTGGCCCAGGCTTTGTGGCGGTCGATCTGGCCCTGCAGGGCCAGGGCGAAGGTGCGGGGGACGAGGTAGGCGATGGCGATGGCAAGGACGATGTGGCTGATCAGCATCGCGTAGTAGATCGAGCGGATCGCGCCTTCGCCGCCGAAAGGCGTGTGGACGCCGCGGACGAGAATTTTGTGCGTCACGTAACCCACCAAAAAAATGGCCGAGACGCCTCCTGCGGCGAGCATCAAGCCCCGGTGGGCGCGGATTCCCGCGGCCCGGCGCGAGGCGTCGGATTGTCTCTGGGCAAGTTTGATCTGGATGAAAGCGATCGTAATCAGGATCGTGGCCAATCCATTGAGCAGCGCGTTGATCGCGGGAATGTGCTGCAGGGTCATGAAGCGAAAAACCAACGGTCGACCACCAGCAGCGTGAGCTGGAGGGGCAGCCAAATGATGGAGGCGTAGAAGAGTTTCTTCGCACTGACTTCGCGCGACTCCGCTTTCATGAATGCGATCGCGCGCGCGATGAACCAGAGGCCGAGCATGATCGTGATGCCCAAATAAACCGTGCTGGCGAGCCCGAGGAAGCTCGGAAGCGCCGTGACCATCACCAGAGCAAAGGTGTTGATCAGCGACCAGCGCGCGACATGCACCCCGGAAGCATCGCGCACGGGGAGCATCGGAAAACTCACATTCTCGTAGTCGTTCCGATAAATCCAGGCGATGGCCATGAAGTGCGGTATTTGCCAGAAGAGAAGGACTCCGAAAAGGATCCAACCGAGAGCCGGCTCCTGATGTCCGGCCGCGGCCCACCCGATGAGTGGCGGAAAGGCGCCTGCGATCGCGCCGAGTTCCGTCGACCACCGGGACCAACGTTTTGCCGGCGTGTACACCGCGAGATAGGAAACGATCGTCGCGAGCGCGAAGCTGGCGGCGAGGCCGTTCGCCTGATAAAAAAGGAAAGCCAGGCCGGCGGCGCAGAGGAGCCAGCCGAGCACGAAGGCGGAACCGGTGGCGACTTTTCCGGAGGGAATCGGCCGATCGGCAGTGCGCTTCATCCGCGCATCAGTATCGCTCTCGAGCCACTGGTTGAGGGCTGCGACTCCGCCCGCGGCGAGAGACGTGCCGAGCAGAGTAAAGAAAAAGCGCGGTGCATCCCACGCCGGCCGCGCCGCCAAATAGCCGATCATCGCCGTCATGACCGACAAGAAGCTCAGACGCGGTTTGGTGAGGGCCAGGTAATCGGCGAATCGCGCCTTCGACGAACCCTGTGCCGCGGACTCGGCGGCGCTGGTGATTGGGCTGCTCATGTGGAGGCGAGGCCGGAGGAAGGAGAGCGGGAGACGGCCGGAGCAACCAGGGCGCGGGTTGCGCCTTCCAACTGATCGCGGTGAAGCAACCAGGTGAGGAAAAAGGTCATGGCCAGCGTCGTGGCTCCCACAATCACATGGGCGGTGGTGAAGTTAGGGTCGCGCTGCGTCCAAACCGAGGCGGCGCCGAGCGCGATTTGTAGGAGGAGCAAGGCAAGAACCAAGACCGCCCCTTGTTTGATCACGGTTGACAGGGCCTTCTCCCGGAAAATCTTCACGGCAAACGCGATCAAGGCGGCGGACAGAAGCACGGCCATCAACCGGTGGGCGAAGTGGATTGAAACGCGAAAGTCCCAGGTGTGCGGGAGCAAGTTTCCCTCCGGCGTGCTCCAGGGAAAGGTGGGGATGGCGAGTCCGGCGAAGCTGTGCCGCATGACGGCCGCGATCGCGAGTTGGAGCAGAAGGAGACCGCAGCACCAGAGGCCAAACGATTTCAGACGTTTGCCTTCGGGAGACGAGGTGCCGGCCCAGCCCTCGATCCAGGGGCGAGAAAGGCCGGTGGCGATCGCGACCTGCGTACAAACGTAGACTTGCGCGAGCACCGCGTGCACCATGGCAAAGAGGCGGCCCAGGCTGGTGCTGACGGTTTCGACGAAGTGCGGCTCGAGCCGAACGCGAAGTCCGCCCACGATACCCTGCACGACCACGAGAATCACGGCAAAGAGAGCGGTCCGGCGCACCCACGGTCGCGATTCACGAGCAAAAACCCAGGCGGCGATGGAGATGGAAATCAGCCCCATCATCATGCCGCTGAGCCGGTGCGAATGCTCGAGGAACATGGCGGTGTCCTTGAGCCAGCCATCCGGATTGAGAGACCCGTTGGAAAGCGGCCAATCCGGGAAAATCATGCCGACATTGTAGCTGGTCGTGAACGCGCCCAGCAGCACCAGGACGAAGACCCAGGCGCTTCCAGTCGCGGCAAACCAGGAGAGGCCAGGCTTGTACGTCGCGGAGGCCCTTCTTGCGGGCTTTGGATTTTGCGTTTTGGGTTGCAGGCTCATGTTGCTTGCGTCGGTTGCAGCAGGATCAAACGGGTAGGAGAAAGGTTACAGAACCCGGCTGCAAACCCTTTGACAAATTCGCCTCCTCTAATCCCTAGTCTTATCTCCTTGCTCATGAGAACTCATCGACGACGTTTCGGTGCGGTGCGGCGGACCGCGACGGCCGTGCGTGTCGCGGCGATTGCGGCCGCGCTTGTGTCCGCGGCAAACGTTTCATTGCTAAGTGGTTGTTCAAAAAAAGAGGCGGCCAAGGCTTCTGCCGCGGCTCCGGCCAACCCCAAGGAGAAGCGCTTTCAGATCACGGGTGAGATCGTCAACGTTCATGCCGCGACGAATGTCCTGGATGTGCTGCACGACGAGATCAAAGGCTACATGCCGGCGATGACGATGGAGTTCAAGGTGACGCCGGGCGATATCGCGAACGCAAAGCCCGGCTTGAAGATCAAGGCCGAGATGGTCGACCCGGGGGATGGAGAGTTCCGTCTGGAGAAAATTTGGCCTTTAGACGCCGCCGCGGTCGAAAAGATCGACGCGGCGGCCAAGGCGCTTACCCAAGAGACCGCAATTTTGGGCAAGAACGCCTTCCGGGAGATCGGCGAGAAAATGCCCAATTTCGCGCTCTACGATCAGGAAGGACGCGTGGTCGAAAGCACCCGATTCCGCGGAAAGCAGCTCATGATCAATTTCATTTTCACGCGTTGTCCCATTGCCACGATGTGTCCCGCGGCGACCGCGCGGTTTCAGCTGACGCAGAAGTCCGCGCGCGAGGCGGGCGTCGCCAATTTGGAACTGCTTTCGATCTCGTTGGACCCCGAGTACGATACGCCGGGAATTCTGAAGGAGTACGCGCTCCAGCGCGGCATCGACACGAGCAATTTCACGTTTCTGACCGGCCCCGAGAGCGCGATCAAAAATCTGCTGGCGCAATTCGGGGTACTTTCTGAACTGCAGGGCACGCTGATCAAACACACGCTCGCCACGATTCTCGTGGATGAGGCCGGAAAAATAGTATGGCGCGCAGATGGGGGTAACTGGGAGGTGCAGGAGTTTGTGCGGAAGATGAAGCGGTAGGTGAGAGTGGGGCGGAGTCGTTCTCGTTCTCTTACTCTTACTCGGCCCCGCAGAGATTGTTCACTCGCGAACGCCGCCCAGCTTCGATGAAGATGCAAGTCCGAGAGATCAAACGATTCGGCGAATCCGCCACCCGGGGGACGAGAATGAGTAGGAGTAAGAGAACGAGAACGATTCGAGCACGGGCGGGCGGGGCACGGTGTGCCGGCCCAGCTACTCGCTCCTTGCCAAGGACGGCCCCTGCCGCGACCCTCGTTGCGTGATCGCCTCGGTTGCGTTTCGGAACTTCAAGGCCCTGCGGAATACGCAGGTGGGGCTGGCTCCGTTCAATCTGGTGATCGGTCCGAATGGCTCGGGAAAGAGCAGCTTGATCCAGGCCGTCGTTCAGCTCCGAGACCTTGCCAAATTGCGCGTCCTCACGCCGGATGTTTCCAAGGCGGCGCGGGCGGAAGGCCCGGAGATCAGCTTTCGCTTCATGCCGCCTTTCGCGGATATCCAAGCGAAGCTCGGTTGCGCGTCGGAGCACGTTTGCAATCTGCTCGAAGTGGCCTCGCCCTCGCCGGATCTGTGGGAGCGCGCGCGGGTGGAATTGTTAAAGACGCGGAGTTATTTTTTCGATCACACGAGAATGGCTCAACCGACGGAAGTCACCACGGGAGAACGCCTGGCCGCGGACGCGAGCAATCTCGCGGCTGTGCTTGCCTGGCGCCGCGCGAAGGACTCCGGGGCCATCCAGCCGATCGAGGCGGAGTTCTGCCGACTGTTCCCCGAGTTCGCGCGGCTCGAGGTGAGAAAAAATCCGGGAGGCCTGATCGAACTCGGCGCGGTGTTAAAGGGTTCCTCTCGCGTGGTGCTCGCGGAAGATTTATCGCAAGGGACGCTCTATACCCTGGGCATGCTCTCCATCGTTCTCGATCCTGCGCCGCCGTCCATCGTGTGCATCGAAGAGATCGACCGAGGCATTCATCCGCGCCTATTGCGGGAAATTCGCGACGCGCTGTATCGACTGAGTTATCCCGCCGCCACGGGCATGAAGCGCGATCCGGTGTTGGTCGTGGCGACCACCCACTCTCCCTATTTGCTGGATCTCTTTCGCGATCATCCCGAGGAAATCATCATTGCCCAGAAGGAGGGGCAGGAGGCGCGTTTCGAGCGGCTGGCGGACCGGGTCGACCTGCCCGAACTCCTAAAGGAAGGTTCTCTGGGCGACATGTGGTATTCGGGGATATTGGGAGGCGTGCCGGACGAGGCTGAATGAAACTGGCGATTTTGAGCGAATCGCCCGCGGATGAGGTTGCGATCCGTGTACTGGTGGAAGGAGCGTTGAGAGCGCCGACGCAGGTGGTCACGAAGGCCCTGCGGGCGCGCGGTTGGCCGAATGTGGCTCAGGTGCTGCCGGCCGTGATTCGTCATTTGCATTTCAACACGGACGTCGACGGTCTGGTGGTCGTCGTCGACGCGGACGACTCGGTGGTGCACGATACGCCGCACGACGCTCCCAATTACTACCATCCTCAGTGCCGGATGTGCCAGCTTCGCGGAGTGTTTCGTCGGACGGTGAAAAAACTTCCGCCGGCCAAAGGTCGGGCCCGCGTTTTGCGGGGCGTGGGCGTGGCGGTGCCGGCCGTGGAGGCGTGGTACCTGTGTGGACGGGACGAGCGGGTCACTGAGAGCGTTTGGGTGGAGGGGCAGGCGACCGGACGACTGCCGTACACCCGGGGCGAGCTGAAATGGCGGGTTTACGGTACGGATCGGCCGAGTTTGCGCTTGGAAATCGATTGTGCGTTGGAGGAAGTGAAACGTCACCGGCAGGATACGCGAAGGCTCGAAAACGATTTTCCGGGTTTTGCGGCCCTTGCCCGGGACTTGCGCGAATGGAAGTCTGGGATCACTAATACCCCTTAACCCCCTGCATGGCGTCTGCCTCCCTCTTTCGACGATCGTACCTCCCCTGGCTGATCGAACTTCCGCTCCTGCTGCTCGCGAAATCGCTCTATCGTGTTCGCGTGCGTGGCGCGAAACGCTTGCCAACCAGCGGAGGCGTGTTGTTGCTCGCGAATCATCTTTCGTTCGCGGATGCGGTGGTGCTGCAGCTCGCTTGTCCACGCACCATCCGCTTTGTGGGGCCGGAGGTTCTGAAGCCGGGCGGCATCCTGGAGACACTCTACCGGATGACGAAAACCATTCCGCTGCCGTCGCAGATTTCGTTGGGAAGCATCCGCGGCGTGGTCGAGGCTCTCCATCGGGGCGAGGTGGTCTGTCTTTTTCCGGAAGGCGCGATCTCGCGCACCGGCCAATTGATGGAGATTCGCCGGGGCTTTGAAGTGATCGCGCGGCGGGCGGGGGTGCCCGTGGTGCCGGTGTCGCATGACGGATTGTGGGGCTCCGTCTTTTCGTTTTCGGGCAACAAATATTTGTTCAAGTCGCCGCGTCTCATGCCGACCCCCGTTTGCGTGTGTTTTGGCGATGCGCTGCAGCCGGAGGAGGCAACCGCCGCCCGCGTCCGCCGCGAGCTGCTCGATTTGGGGGCGCAAGCGTTCAACGAGCGGCCGGTATTGAAGCGGCACCTCGGCCGTGAGGTGGTGAGATCTCTGGCCAAACGGCCGCGCCATGTCGAAATCGTCGATCGCACCGTGGAGCGGCGCGAGGTGTCGGCGGGCAAGCTGCTCGCGGCCTCGGCCGCGCTGTCGCGCCGGATCCGGCAGCAGGTGAGCGCCAAACGCGTTGGAATTGTGCTTCCACCCGGTGCGGGCGCCGCAATCGCCAACATCGCGGTGCTTTGCGCGGGAAAGGTGCCGGTGAATTTGAATTTTACCTCCGGCCGGGCGTCGCTGGAGCTCAGTATGAAGCTGGGGGAAATCGACACGATCATCTCGGCGCGGGCGATGCAGGAAAAGCTGCCGAATTTCCCCTGGCTGCCGCGAACCCTCGATCTGAAGGAGGAGATGGCGGCCGTAGGCAAAAAATCCATTCTGCTTTGGCTCGTGGCCGCCCTGGTGCTTCCGAATCAGATCGTGGCGGATTTGCTTGGATTGCCTCGTCGCGGCAACGACGAAGAAGCGGGACTTTTGTTTACAAGCGGAAGTTCCGGCGAACCGAAGGGGGTCGCGCTGACGCACCGCAACATCCTCGCGAACTGCTGGCAGATTTCCTCCCTTTCGATTCTGCCTCAAAGCGCCAATCTTCTGGGCTGTCTGCCCCTGTTCCACTGCTTTGGTTTCACCGTCACGCTCTGGTATCCGATGTTGCGCGGTTGCCGTTTGATCACGGTGCCGAGCCCCCTCGACACCCGGAAAATGGTGGACGCCATTTCTGAAGACGAAGTGTCGGTCCTGGTCGGAGCGCCCACGTTTCTTCGGCCCCTGTTGAAACGGGCGGAAATGCGGGAGATGCGTTCGGTGAACCTCGTGGTTTCGGGTGCGGAAAAACTGCCGTTCGAACTGCACGAGGCATTCCTCAAACAGTTTTATGTCGAGATCATGCAGGGCTATGGGCTGACAGAGACGACGCCGGTCACGAACGTGAACCAGCCCGATCCACCGATCGTGACCGAGCGGGGAAAGTTCCAGCCCGGCAAACGCCTCGGGTCGGTCGGTCGAATGCTGCCGGGGATCTCAGCGCGTATTCTACACCCGGATACTCTGGAAGAGCTGCCCCTCACCGCGACCGGGATCCTGGCTTTCAAGGGCGCCAATGTTTTTCGCGGCTATCTGCAGGACGAAAAGAAGACGGCGGCCGCGTTGCGCGACGGATGGTTTTTGACCGGCGACCTGGCCCGTTTCGACGAGGCGGGATTCCTCTACATCGAAGGCCGGTTGTCGCGTTTTTCCAAAATCGGCGGCGAGATGATCCCGCATGGCACGGTGGAGCAAAAGATCGCCGACGCGTTCGGCTGGGAGCAGCTGGAGGGACCGATGCTGGTCGTGACCGGCGTGCCCGATCCGACGAAGGGGGAGGCGCTGGTGTTGCTGACGACGCAAGAGGTCACCTCCGATCAGATCAGAGAAAAACTCCTGGCGGCCGGCCTACCCAATCTCTGGGTGCCCAAGCTGGTCTTCCAGGTGGAAAGGATTCCGCAGTTAGGAACGGGCAAGCTGGATTTGAAAGGATGTTCCGAGCTGGCGAGCCGCGCGGTGGCAGAAGCGGTTTAAAGATCGCATACCTCGGATATTTTAAGAAGGCAACGAGGGTAACGAAGAGCCTTTCTTACTTCTGCATCGAGTGACATTGCTTGGGCTGGGGCGACTGAACAAGAGGGGATTCTTCGTGCCTTCGTTATCTTCTGTTCAAATCCGACTCTGTTGTTCGAGGGTTCGAAACACAAAAAAGCCCGCGCGCTGGATAGCGCCCGGGCTGGTTTATAAAACGATATCCGTTTCTCAGCGGACGACGCGGGCACCGCCGCCGGCGAAGGTCTTTTCGACTTCCTTGCGGGTGGCCATGGACGTATCGCCCGGGGTAGTCGAGGCGAGGGCACCGTGGGCCGCTCCGTATTCGACCGCTTTTTGCGCGTCGTTGAATTCGAGGAAGCCGAACTGGAGGCCGCTGGCGAAACTGTCGCCGCCGCCCACGCGGTCGAGGATTTCGAGCTCGGGATATTTGCGGCTCTCGAAGAACTTGCCGTCGTGCCAGAGAATCGCGCTCCAGTCGTTCTTCGTCGCGGTGATCACGCGGCGCAGCGTGGTGGCGGCAACCTTGAAGTTCGGGAAGTCCTTCACCGCCGTTTCGATCATGGCCTTGAAGGCATCGGTTTCGATATGGCTGATGTTGTGGTCCACGCCTTTGACCTCGAAGCCGAGGGACGCGGTGAAGTCTTCCTCGTTGCCGATCATCACGTCGACGTACTTCGCGATCTCGCGGTTGACTTCCTGCGCCTTCTTCAGGCCGCCGATCGTCTTCCAAAGGGAGGGACGGTAGTTGAGATCGTAGGAAACGATGGTGCCGTGCTTATTGGCGGCTTTGACCGCTTCGACCGTGATCTGGGCCGTGGTCGCGGAAAGAGCGGCGAAGATGCCGCCGGTGTGGAACCAGCGGACGCCGAGCTTGCCGAAAATGTGGTCCCAGTCGAAGTCGCCCGGCTTGAGCTGCGAGGCCGCGGTGTTGCCGCGATCGGGATTGCCCACCGCGCCGCGAATGCCGAAACCGCGTTCGGTGAAGTTGAGACCGTTGCGCACGGTGCGGCCGATGCCGTCGTCTTCGCGCCATTTGATGAACTCGGTCGAGACCCCGCCCTGCATGATGAAATCTTCCACCAAGTGCCCCACTTCGTTGTCGACGAAAGCGGTGCACACTGCGGTGCGGTAGCCGAAGCACTTACGCAGGCCGCGCGACGTGTTGTATTCGCCGCCGCCTTCCCAGACTTTGAACTCGCGGGCGGTCCGGATGCGGCCTTCGCCCGGGTCGAGCCGGAGCATGACTTCGCCCAGCGACAGCTGGTCGAACTTACATTCGTTAGCGGATTTGATCTTGAGGCTCATAGGTGGAGAAAAATTGTGGCAAAAGAGGGTCAATTTAAGCGGGCTCCGGTGCGCGGCGTCAAGGGCGCGGGCCCGGGAACCTTCGCGCGGGGAAGCCGCGCGAATCTTTCTCTTTCTTTCAGAGCTTATTGGATATCAGTCAGAAACGCGCAGGATCTCGCAAAGCGTCGGACGCCCGGGTTCAGAAACTCCGAAGCAATCATTCTCGTACTCGTACTCGTTCTCGATCCCACTCACCTGGGCAAGGTATGGATTCGCATACCCACGGTCCATGACGCTGGGGCCGAGAACGAGAACGAGTCCGAGTAAGAGAACGATGACGGAGAGCTGTATCCGCGCCGTGCGGATCCTGGACGACGCTCCCCTTTCTACTGCTCCTAAGTCGACACGGGCGAGCTCGTGCCGTCTCGCCAGCAGGGGAGCTCGAGCACGAACGTCGCGCCGCGGCCCGCGCCGTCGCTGTGGGCGTGGAGGGCACCGCCCATTTGTTTGGCGGCGAGCGCGCTGGAATGCAGGCCGAAGCCGTGGCCGTCTTTGCGCGTCGTAAAACCGTGGGAAAAAATCTTGCCAAGGTTTTCCGGGGGTATGCCGATGCCGTTATCGATGACCTTGATCACGATCCGATCGTTGGTGCCATTCTCGACCCGCAGAATCAGACGGCGCTGCGAAGGTTCTTTGCAGTCCATCGCTTTCTTTGCGTTGCCGATGAGATTCACCAGGATCTGCAGCACCTTATGGCGTTCGGCCCGGGCGGGCGGGGTGGTGGCGAACTGGCGTTCGACCTGGACGCTGTGCCGCTGGAGCGCGGTATTGCTGAGCTTGATGGCGTCTTCGATCGTTTCCGGGGGGTGGATCGGCTCCACGATGCCGGCGACCGAGGCGTAGCTTTGCTGCATCCAGATCACGTCTTTTACGTGGCTGATGCTCTTGAGGAGAGTGGCCAGCTCGTTCATCGTCTCGACGCGCTCCTTGTCGAGCGCGTTGGCGAGGTTTTCGAGATAGGCGGGGAGCTTGGCGGCGCGGGGATCCTTGGCGAAAAAGCCGGGAAGGTCGGCATTGTTTTCGCGCAGGAGCGCGCAGACTTTGAAAATGCTGGTGACCTTCGAGTCGCGGAAGCGATCGGAAAGCAGGTTGGCCGTCACGTTGATGCTGGTGAGCACGTTACCGACGTTGTGGAGGACGCCCGTGGCGACCTCGGCCATCCCGGCCTGGCGGGTGGCTTCCATCAGCTGGCTGTTGGCGGTTTCAAGCGCCTTTTCCATCCGCATCGATTCCGTGACATCCTTGCTAATACCAAATGTGCCGATGACTTTGCCCTCGGCGTCGCGGAGGGGCATCTTGCTGGAAAGGACCCAAGTCACGCGACCGTCGGGCCAGGTTTCTTTTTCCAGCTTTTCGAGAATGGGTTTACCGGAACGGATGATTTCCTGTTCGTCCTCGAATGCCGCGCGAGCGTGGTTTTCGGCGAAGAAGTCGAAATCGGTTTTCCCCAGGAAATCCTCCGGCTGCAGATTCGCTCGCTTAGCCTTCGTCTTGCTGACGGCGAGAAAGCGGGATTGGAGATCCTTAAAATAGACGTGGTCGGGGATGTTGCCGAGAAAGGTTTTGAGCAGAAGGTCGCTGACCTGCGCGTCGTACGGGTGGAAAGACCCGGGAAGACGCTGCGGGGAAGGGCTGGAAGGGAGCGGCAGCGGCGTGCCGCCGTTCGCAGGTTGGGCCGAGGTACTCATGAAGCCGCGGAGGGAGATTGGCGCTGGATGGCGAGCGCTTCGAGATTCCGCAGAAGGACTTCACGAATCGCCGCGATCGTCACGGGTTTGGACAGATAGTCATCCATTCCCGAACGCAGAAGGCGTTCGCGTTCGGACGGCATGGCGTTGGCGGTCAACGCCACGATACGCAGGTGACGCGGGACCGCGGGGTCTCCGTTCGCCTGGGCCTGGCGGATCTGACGAGTCGCTTCGATGCCGTCGAGAACCGGCATCTGCTCATCCATGAAAACGATGTCGTAGGGCTGGCGGCGCACGGCATCGACCGCTTCTTGGCCGTTGTTCGCGATGTCGCAGTGATACCCCAAACGCTGCAGCTGGTGTCCTGTGACGGACTGATTGATCGCATTGTCGTCGACCACGAGGATGCGCACGCTGTCGTGCCGGCTGGCGGCGGGAGCGATCGCGTGTTCCATCGAAACCGGCGGAGGGCGCGAGGTCATCGCGATCGTGATGGCTTCGAAGAGCGAGGCCGGCTTGATCGGCTTGAGAATGCAATTAGACAGATGGTGCTCGGCCATCTGATCCGGCGTGAGTTTATCGCCGAGCGAAGTGATCAGGATCATTTTCGGCTGCGGCAGCTCGGGGAGGGCCGCAATCGCTTTGGCGAGCATCAGGCCGTCCATTTCCGGCATGTGATAGTCGAGAAGGACGAGGTCGTAGGAGACTCCCTCCAGAAAGGCATGGCGCAAGGCGGCGAGCGCGGCGGCTCCGCTGGCCACGGCTTCGTGGGCGACGCGACGGTAGGTGAGCTGGTGACGAAGGACTTTGCGATTGGTCTCGTTGTCGTCGACAATCAGCGCGCGGCGGACCGGGATCGCAAACGGCGCGACACTGTTCGAAGTAGCCGCGGCGCGAGCAAAACGGGCGGTAAACCAGAAGGTACTGCCTTTGCCGGCTTCGCTGCGGACGCCGATCTGGCCGCCCATCATTTCGACGAGGCGTTTGCAGATCGCGAGGCCGAGGCCCGTGCCGCCGTATTTGCGGCTGGTCGAGCTGTCGCCCTGGGTGAACGGTTGGAAAAGGATCTGTTGAATCTTCTCGGGAATGCCGATGCCGGTGTCCGAGACTTCGAAGCGCACGATGCAATCGCGATCGATGAACTTCTCGAGGGCCACGTGGAGGAAGACCTCGCCCCGATCGGTGAACTTGATCGCGTTGCCGAGGAGGTTGAAAAGAATCTGACGGACGCGGGCGCCGTCGCCATGCAGGCGGGAGGGAACGGTGGCCTCCACCAGGAATGCGAGTTCCAACCCTTTCGTGGCGGCGGGCTGGGCCTGCAGGTCCAGGGCGGCGCTGACGACCTCGTTGAGAACGAAGTCGGTTTTCTCGAGCGTGATCTTGCCCGCTTCGATCTTGGAGAAGTCGAGGATCTCGTTCACCACCGAGAGGAGGGCTTCGCCCGAATGGGCGAGGGTTTGGACGAAGTCGCGCTGGAGGTGCGTGAGCTCGGTCTGCAACAGCAGGTCGGCCATCCCGATGATTCCGTTGAGAGGAGTGCGGACTTCGTGCGACATGTTCGCGAGGAACATGCTCTTCGCCTGATTGGCGGCCTCCGCCGCTTCCTTCGCTTTGACGAGCTCGACGGTGCGCGCCGCGACCGTGTCCTCGAGGTCCTGCATGCGCAGGCGGATCTCCTGCAAAAGCGACCATTTTTCGGTCAGGGTATTCGCCAGCTGGCGCACCTCGATGTTGTCGAAAGGCTTTTTGAGGATGAGCAAACGATCGCTCACGCCGAGACGGGCGATCATGTCCTCCCAGGAGTAGTCGGAATAGGCGGTACAGATCACGGCCTGGAGGTCGGGATCAATTTTCCAAAGCCGCTCCAGCGTCTCCACTCCGTCGATACCGGGAGGCATGCGCACATCGACGAAGGCGACCGCGTAGGGTTTGCCGGAGGCGACCGCCTTGGAAACCTTGTCGATGCCCTCCATGCCCTGGAATGCAGAGTCCAGTTCGTAGGCTTCGTCGATCGTGGCCGGAAGTTTTTCACCGAAGAGTTCCGATTCGAGGGCGTCGAGGCCCGCCTGCGCTCCGTCGCGCGGCTTCAAGATCTTCCCAAAGTCCTCATGAATCGCGTGGTTGTCGTCGATGATGAGGATGCGGCGATTTTTTTCGCGGAGGGGGAAGGACATAACGAAAAAGGCTAGGCGCTCCTATGGAAAGCCGTGCCCGCATGCCGGGGACGTGGGCAAGGTGAACGTAAGAGCGCTTGATTTAGACAGAATACGATCCCTGTTCTATCGACCTAATTGCGCAGTCCTTAAGGGTTTTAGAACGGGTTAGGAGTTTTTACAACTGGCCGTATTTGAGGCTGAAACCTCCCTAATTCAGGTGCGGCTAGCAGTTGAATGCAAGGGAGATGCGCCGACCGGCGGCTACGCCCGATTCCAGGGTGAAATGGGGGGTGCCGAACGGCATAGCCCGAATGGGGGTAGCGGCGTTGAAACCGGCGGCTGCACCGGGGCACAAAAAAGCGCGCCGGGGGGGCCAGCGCGCTTGAAAGAAGTGCAGTCCTTTACGTTAAACCTGAACGGTCTTGAACGATTCCGCTTTCCACAGGGGCTGTTTGGCTTCCGTCGCGAGCTCGTTGAAGGCTTCGATTTCGGCTTTCGTAAAGAGCAGGCCTCCGGCGGAAGCGGTCTTCTTCGCCCAGTCCGCTTCGAGCTGGCCGGGGAGCATCGATTTCTCGTTTCCGTGCCCGAGGATGTCGTCAATGACGGCTTTGACGTTCTGCTTCTGATTGCGGCCTTTGGCGAAAGCACCGGCGTTGATCGCGTCCGGGTGGATGACCTGGAAGAAAAACACGCAGGTACCTTTGTCGCCCTCGGCCTTGTCCCAGCGATTGCGAATGGTCGGCAGCGAACCGCCGATGAAACCGCCCACGATTTCGTTGATCAGCGATAGACCGTAGCCCTTGTGGGCGCCGAACGGCAGAAGCGAAACCGCTTGGTTCGGATCGGTGGTCGGGTTGCCCTCCTTGTCGACGGCCGCCATCGGCGGCAGGGGTTTGCCTTCGCGTTTGAGCTGCTGCACGCGGCCCATGGCGACGACGGACGTGGCCCAGTCGATCACGATGGGATAACCGACCGCTTCAGTCGTCGGAAAGCCCCAGGAGTGCGGGTTCGTGCCGAGCGTGGGAAATTTGCCGCCGAACGGGACGACTTCGGCCAGGGCCGCGGTGCAGTTCGTATAGGCGATATAGCCTTTTTTGGCCGCATCCATGACGTAGCCGCCGCCCCAGAGGTAATGGAAAGCGTTGTCGACGGAGACGGTGCCGACGCCGTACTGGTCGGCGAGTTTGATCGCTTCGTCCATCGCGCGGTAAGCGGTGGATTGCCCCAGTTTTTTGTTGGCATTCCAGATCTTGGCTGCGGCAAACTTCGAGGGTTTTTCCTCGATTTTCGCGCCGGGGACGCAGCCCTTCGAGCCGGAGCCGAAGAGATGGTCGAGATGGAGGGCTTTGATGCCGTTGTGGGTGCGGATGCCGTGGCGGGAGGCCTCGGCGCAGAAACGCGCGCCTTCGGCGGCTTCGTCCTGCAAGTATCCGCGATGACGATACGCAGCTTCGACCAGTTCGTTGTGCTGTTTCTCGGGAACGACGTAGTAGGTTTCGGGCATGGGAGGAATCGAATGAAGAATGATGAATGGCGAATGCAGAATTCTTCATTCTGCATTCGCCATTCTCAATTGGGCTTACTGCAGGTTTGCCTGCGCGTGGGGTTTCTTGCCTTCGAGGAAGAGCGTCAGGTTTTCGACCGCGCAGCTGGCCTGGCGGACGACGCTCTCGTAGGTGCGGGATCCGACGTGGGGTGTGACGACCACGTTTGGCAGCTTCAGGAGCGGGTGGTCGGCCTTGGGCGGTTCCTCGTCGAGCACGTCGGTGCCGTAGCCCCCGACTTGCCCAGATTGAAGGGCCGCGACCATGTCCGCGGTGTGAACGATTTCGCCGCGCGCGCAATTGAGGATCAGCACCCCCTTCTTCATCTTCGCAATGGACTTCGCGTTGATCATGTCGCGGGTCTCCGGCGTGAGATTCGTATGGAGCGAAATGTAATCGGACTTCGCGAAGATCTCGTCCAGGGTGGTCGCGCGCTGGACATTGTACTGGCTGGCGAACTTGTCGTCCCAATACAGATCGTATCCGATCGGCTGCATCCCGAAAGCGCGGGCCCGGATGGCGACTTCCTTGCCGATGCGGCCGACGCCAACGATGCCGATGGTCTTGGCCAGAAGTTCGTGGCCGGTCTTGCGTTTCCAGCCGCCGCTGCGCGTCGAGTCGGTGTGGAAAAGCAGGTTTTTCTCCAATGCCAGCAGAAGAAGGAAGGTGTGTTCGGCGACCGTCGTGTGGTTTACGCCGGGAGTGAAGAGGACGGGAATCTTGAATTCGGTGCAGGACTTCACGTCGATCTTGTCCAGGCCGATGCCATACTTGCTGATCACCTTGAGGCGGGGGCGGGCCTTTTCGAGGACGGCGCGGGTGATGGCGTCGTCGCCGCAAATAAAGGCGTCGAATTGGCCGACCAATTCGAGCATCCGGGACTCGGGGAGGGGGCCGCGTTCGCGGACGACTTCAAATCCGGCCTTCGTCATCATATCGTGATGGACGCCGGGCGTGTCTTGGAACGAGGTGGTGGTCAGGAGGACGCGTGTAGGCATAGGCAAAGAGGGCCTACCCTTAGCGTTCCCGGCCTGGTTTGGAAGCAAAAAGCCGGCCGGCGGCGGACGGGGGCAGGGCCTAGAAACAGCGACCCATTGTTTATTGCTGATCGCTTAATGCTTATTGATCGGACTGAACCGGGTTCGGAACTTTAACCGGATCACACGGATGGGCACCGACAGATCGGGGGTTGATCCGTGTATCTGTGCGAAATCCGTGGTTAAATGGGATGGAGCTGAATCGCCCGCTTTCGTTTCTCATGCTTGCGTGTTCGGCGGCGGTGGACTGGTGTTGGCGATCTCTACGCCATGAAATCGTTTGCCGCGGCTACGCGTCAGTTGAAGCGCTTGTTGGGGGCTCGCGTGAGCACCTCGGATGAAGCCCGGTTTCGCGCGTCGTTTGACGGCAGCAAACTCTCGTTTTTGCCCGAGGCGGTGATTGCGCCCAAAAAGCCCGCGGATATCGGTGCGGTCCTGGTTTTGGCGAACAAACAGGGCGTGCCCGTGACCGTACGCGGCGGTGGCACGTCGCTGACCGGCTCGGGTTCGCCGTTGCGCGGCGGGTGGGTGCTGGATCTGTCCGGCTGGCAGAAGATCGCCATCGACCCGGACGCCGGGATGGCGCAGGTGCAAGTCGGCGCGAAGGTCTCGACGGTGCACGCGGCGGCGGAGGCGAAGGGGTGGTTCTATCCGCCGGATCCAGCCTCGAAGCAGTATTCGACCATTGGCGGCAATATCGCCTGCAACGCCGGCGGCATGCACGGGGGGCGTTACGGAGTGACACGCGATTTTGTCTTGGCGTTGAAAGGTTTTTTGCCGACCGGCGACTATGTCGAGTGGGGCGCCCCGACCAAAAAATTCTCGGCCGGTTTCAATCTGCGCGATTTGTGGATCGGCAGCGAAGGCATGCTCGGCGTGATCACCGAAGCGACGTTGAAACTGATTCCTTTGCCTCCGGCGCGGTGGACTGTGCTGACCGCGTTCGCCGACGAAGCGGCGGCGTTCCGCGCAGCGAGAGCCTTGTTCGCTCGACGCATCCAGCCCGCGATTTGCGAGTTTCTCGACCGCTACAGCGTGCACTGCGCGGAGACGGCTACCGGCAAAACGGTGTTCGCTGGCCAGGCCGGGCGGCCCGTGATACTCATCGAGCTCGCAGGGACCGAAAGTGAAGTGGCCGACCAAAAACAGACAGTGCTGGGGTGGGCCGCGGAACAGGCGCTCGCGTTCAAAGAGGCGGGGAATCGGACTGAGGCGGAGGAGTTGTGGGCGGTCCGCCGCAAGTGTTCGGGGGCGATGTTCGCGCTCGGCGATGCGAAGTTGAACGAGGACATTGTCGTCCCGCTTCGAAACTACGAGAAATTCGCGACGTTCTTGGAGAAGCTCAGAAAGACGTCGCGGTTGCCGATTCCCACGTTCGGGCATCTCGGCGACGGAAACCTGCACGTGAATATCATGTACCATCGGGAAAACCGCGCGGAATATTTGCGGGCGGAAAAGGCCGTGGGCACGCTGATGCAGGGCGTTGTGGCCCTGGGCGGAGCGATCTCGGGAGAACACGGAATCGGTTTGGCCAAAACGCCGTTTTTGCGCTTTCAGCATTCCCCGGCGGAGATCCGTGCGATGCAGGCGGTGAAAAAGGCGCTTGATCCGCGCGGCATCCTCAATCCGGGAAAAATGTTTGATGTATTCAAAGTCTGGGAACATCCCCGCCTAAAGATTTCACTGCCGTGGGATCATAAGTAGCCCGAAGACACGTGTGCGCGGGCAGTCGGGCGGCGGAATCGTCGACAAGCTTGTTTTTCTTCGGAACGTTTGAGCGCGGACGTTTTCGGAGGGGAATGTTTAACGGGTTCAACCACGGTCCGCTTGCTGCTAAGACCTGCTCTGCGAAGCTAGAGGCAACGGCGAGCCGTCCAGCATCGTCACTTTCCTCATGAAGCTCCCTTTCCGTCCTTTCCGCCGCACCGCGGCGCTGGTCGCTTTGACCGGAGCGCTGGTGTCAGGCCCCGCGATGAGCGGAGCGACGGCGATCAACCTCGGAAGCTTTGGCGGGATCGAGGAGCCGGCCCAGGTGTACCATGCGGGTGCGAGGAAGTTCACGGCCGACAATTTCAAGAACATCACCGATCAAGGCGCGGGCACGTTCAGAATGTTCTTGCGGTATAATCACAGCCGCTGGGATGGCGATCGCACCACGGGGAACACGGATCGCCAGCGTGCGGAGGTGAAAGTCCTCGGCCCGCGCCAGAAACCCGGCGAGACGTTCGAATACGCCTCGACCTGGCGTCTGAATCCGGGCTTCAAGAACGGATCCCATTTTTGCCATGTCATGCAGGTGAAGGGTTATGGCGGCGGGGAAATTGCCGCACCCCTGGCGACCACCTCCATTTTGACGAACACTACTTCCGCCGTGCGTTACGTCTCGGGCAGCAACGGCTTTCAAGTCGCGCGTTCATTTACGTTTTCCCCCGGAGATTGGCGTTCGGTGCGGGTCCGGTTGAAGGTGAGCACGACCAACAGCGGCGAACTGCGCGCGTCGATCAATGGGGACGCTCTTCAAGGCAAGACGGGGGTTCCGATGTATCGTGCCGGGGCGCCGGAATACCAGCCGAAGTGGGGCCTGTACCGTGGCGTCGACACGAAGCAGCCGTTCGGCGATGATTACGTGGAACATCGCGCTGTTTCCGCTAACAAATTGTGACCTCGGCCGAGTTTGGTTTAACTACCCAGCGCGGTCGCGGTTAAAGGTCCCCGTGCTTGGAGGGTACCTTTGACCGAAGGCGGTCCTGGATTTTTCCAGGGACCGCCTTTTGTGTTTACGGGCGAACAGAAGTAAGAAAGAGGGAGGACGATTCTGGGAAATCGTTCTCGTTCTCTTACTCCTACTCGTTCTCGATCCCAGCGTGTCGAGTACGCAGAAGACAGTGGGTTCGTCAGCGATCGGATTGGATTTGGAACGCGGGTTGGAAGCAATTTATCGGCTTACGAAGCCTGTGGGGACGAGAACGAGTAGGAGTAAGAGAACGATCTGGCGCTACCGCGCCTGTCAACCCGTCCCCTCGCACCCCACCTCCAAAAAAAAACCGCGCTCCAAAGAGCGCGGTTGGTGAACCCAAAATGACCCGAAAACGTTGGTCGCCCCTCAGCCGAGAGCGGCCGTGTAGTTTTTCTCCGCGGCATCCCAATCGACGACGTTCCAGAAGGCGGCGATGTAGTCGGGGCGACGGTTTTGATAATTCAGGTAATAGGCGTGCTCCCAGACATCCAGGCCGATGACCGGTTTGCCTTCGATGCCGGCGACGGCCTTCCCCATGATTGGGCTGTCTTGATTGGCGGTGGAACCGATCGCGAGCTTCTTGTCGGCGCCCACCACGAGCCAGGCCCAGCCGGAGCCGAAGCGCGTCGTCGCTGCTTTGCCGAAGTCTTCCTTGAATTTATCGAAGCCGCCCAGCTGAGCGGTGATCGCCTCGGCGAGCTTGCCTTTGGGGGCGCCGCCCTTGCCAGGGCCGAGGATCTTCCAGAAGAAGGAGTGATTGCTGTGGCCGCCTGCGTTGTTGCGCACGCCGCCGCGAATCCCTTCCGGCACCTTGCTCAGATCCGCAATGAGGGTGTCGACATCGAGCGCTGCGAGCGCGGGATGATCCTTGAGGTGATTATTGGCGTTCGTGATGTAGGCCTGGTGATGCTTGGTGTGATGGATTTCCATCGTCTTCGCGTCGATGTGCGGAGCGAGGGCATCGTTGGCGTAGGGCAATTTCGGAAGTTCGTAAGCCATGGTGATGTGATGATGATTGAAACGAAACGAAGGGTCAAAACGTGTTGCCGTCGGCTGGCCGCGTCAACTGCGACGGAGGAATTTTAACCGCGAATGGACGCTAATGGACGCGAATATCAACCCAATACCGAAGCTCTTTAGGGGAGCGGCGCGAACCTCTGATGCGGGGCCACGGCAAAATGAAGGCATCAAATGAGAGTAGGGAACCGAACCATGCGTTTTCTCCGCGCCTGATCATTCGTGTCCATTCGCGTCGATTCGCGGTTGCGAATCTTCCGTCGGATCAACACGGCGTTTGAGTTTGAAATACGCTTGCAGGAGGTCGCGACACTCCGTCTCGAGGACTCCGCCGGCGGTAATATCGAGGTGGTGATTCACGCGCGGGAGGTCATTCAAATTCGCGGCGCCGCCGAGGCAGCCCATCTTTGGGTCGGGAACGGCGAAGCACACGCGGCGCAGTCGCGACATGAGTGTGGCTCCCGAACACATCGGGCAGGGTTCCTTCGTGACGTATAGGGTCGCGTTCTCCAGCCTCCAATCGCCGATACGTTTTGCCGCCTGAGTGATGGCCAGGATTTCGGCATGGGCCGTAGGGTCGTGCGTCCCCTCGACGGTGTTATGAGCCGCGCCGATGATCTCGCCGCCAAGTTCGATCACGCAGCCGATCGGCACTTCGTCCCGGCGCCAGGCGTCGATCGCCTGGTTGTAGGCAAGGGACATGTAAAACACGTCGTCCCGCAGCAGTTGCGAAGGAAAACGTTTTTCGAACGGGCAGTCGAGCGGCCTGGAAGTGGGCTCCATGGGAGAGCGGGGACGTCGTGCCCCCGAGGAAAGCCTTGACTAAAGGAGGGTTGTCACGTCTTACAAGGGGCTTTTATTGACCATTGCATGAATCACCTGGCTGTTGAATCCCTGTACGCTTTGTATGTCTGACGGCAAAGCGATTGAAGTTGAAGGTAAGATCGTGGCTGTCCTCCCCGGCACCATGTTCAAAGTCCAACTCTCCAACGGGCACACGGTCCTGGCGCACATCTCCGGAAAGCTGCGCAAGAATTTCATCAAGATTGCCGCGGGCGATAACGTGAAGATGGAGATGAGTCCGTACGACCTGGACAAGGCGCGGATCACCTATCGCATGAAGGACGAGCGCGCCGTCACCCGGCCGCCCATGCGCCGCCGGTATTAGTTGCGGGCTGCGCCCTAATGCAGAAATGGAGAAGTAAGAATGTAGAATGAGGCAGGGCACCTCGGAAAGTGCGCCGAGTCCTGTTCGTCATTCTCCATTCTACATTCATCCTTAGGCCGCCGTAGGATGCCTCCTGTGCGCCGCACCAAGCCGGTTCAGCCGAGCCAAGCGCCGGCCGGCTTTGCGGAGGATATCGACGGGTTCATCGGCTTTTTGATGCTCGAGCGCGGGCTGTCGGTGCACACGCAGTACGGGTACCAGTCGGATCTGGACCAATGTGCGATGTTTCTGGCCCGCAAGGGCGCGAACGACTGGCGGACGGTCCAGTCCGACGACGTTGCGGCATGGATACATTCTCTCAGCGGCGATGACTACACCGTGGCCAGTCTGGCCAGGAAACTCACGGCGCTGCGCGTTTTTGCTCGATACTTGGTGCGTGAGGAACGTCGAATGGACGACTTCACCGAGCTCTTGTCCGCGCCCAAGCTCTCACGGCGGATACCCGGCACGCTTTCCGCGGACGAGGTCGCCAAGCTGATCGCGGCGCCCTCGGGCGGAGATCCCATCTCATTGCGGGACCGCGCGATTCTCGAACTCTTTTATTCGAGCGGTCTGCGGGTTTCCGAATTGGGAGGGCTTCTGCTGCAGCAGATCGACTTGGAGAACGGATTCCTCCGCGTTTTTGGCAAAGGGTCCAAGGAGCGCGTGGTGCCGATGGGAGGACGGGCTTGCGAGGCACTGGCGACGTATGTGACTTCGGCGCGGAGTCATTTCGTCAAGACGAGGAAAACGGGAAGTGAATTGTTCCTGAGCGAGCGCGGCACCGGCATTTCGCGAAAAATGCTCTGGGTGCTCGTGAAAAAATACGCGAAGCGCGCTGGAATCGAGAAGTCGGTCAAGCCCCATTTGTTGCGTCACTCGTTTGCGACCCATCTGCTGAGCGGTGGCGCGGATCTACGGGCCATTCAGGAAATGCTGGGACACGCGAATATCGCGACGACCCAAATCTACACGGCGGTGGAGGCGAAGCGCCTGATCGATCAGCACGCGAAATACCATCCGCGGAAGTAACCCGTAACCAGTAGCGAGAAATGAGTAGCGGGCAGTGGCGGAACAAGGCGTCGGAAACTTAAAGGCAACGAAGGTAACGACGAGGTTTTCGGGTTTCGAATCGAGCGACATTGCCCAGGCAATGAAGGGCTGAACGAGAGGGGCTCTTCGTGTCATTTGTTACCCCTGTTCAAATCCGATTGGGTGCGGATCGACTCGATCGGAGGTGGGGGGTAGGGCGAGACGGCCCGGCTCGCCGTCGTCGGCTGCGAGTCGGTTCTATTGCACGCCGTCGCCGCGCACAGTGTGTATAACGACTGCTGCACGGCGCGGTCGAGACCACCCCGGCGAGTCCGGCGGCCTCGCCCTACCTTCATCCTCTCGGTTTTTTGGTGAAACGAGAGCGATGCGGAGCCTACCGTGGGGCGGGATTTTGATAATACCGCTGGACGGCGGTGATCCACCAGAAGTTGTCGGTGGGAGGGGAACCTACGCCATCGGTGGAGGATCCGACTCCCGCTCCGAAGAGGACGGCGATGATGTTGCTCGTGGCAGCCTCCGGCATGTGATTGCCCCATGTCACGGCGCTGCCGGAGCTGTTCACCTTGCTGTCGCCGCCTAGGTTCGTCGCGAAATAGCCCTGCCGGGTGCTCGTGCCGGGAGCGAAGCTGTCGCCCAGGAAGAACGTCGGGGCGGAATCTTCGTAGCGCTGTTCGGTGTTAGGTAGCGCCGGGAACGTGCCGCCGTTATACGGGTTCGGCATCTGGCTCGTGTTGATGTGGCCGACGGGAATCTGCCAAAGGATGACCGGCTTGCCGGTGGTCTGACCGAGTGTTTTCGAAAACAGCAGGTAGTTGTTCCAATGATCCGCGTTCCAAAACCAGGTGGATTGCGCGGGGTTCGACGGACTGCTGATGCCGGCATCGAGGCCGTATTTGTCGATCGAGACAAAGTTGGCGCCGGAACTGTTGATGCCGCAGCTCACGTAGTAGTTCGCGATTTCCTGAGCGGTCGTGACAATGCGCTGGCGGCCCGCGGCGATGCCCATGCTGTCGGTGGCGCGGATGATGCCGGTCGCCGGCTGATTGTTGGAAGCCCAGAGGTTGAATTGCCAGCCGAAGTACGCCTTCGGGTAGTGCTTGCGGATGGCGTAGTTCACCGCGTTGACGTAGCCCACAAGGGTATTGGGGAACGTGGGATCGCTGCCCGCGCTCAGCACGCCCGTGCGGTAAATCTGGTCCACCCGCGCGGGAATCTGCGACGGAGGAACGGGCGAGTTTTGCATCATGTAGCCCAGCAGATCGGGTTCGAGCACGATGCCCACGAGTTCGTCGCCGGCCTCGTTCCTTGCGATATCCAGAAAGAACTTCAGGTCGCGGAAGTACGCCGCCATGTAGGAGGCGTCGGCCAGATGGGCCCGATCGAGGTCGTAGCTCTCGGAGCCCTCGGGAATGTTGTAGTACACGAAGAAGGGAATCATCCCCAGCTTCATGCTCTCGCGGATATAACTGATCGCCCGCCAGCCTTCCGGCTGATTCCAGGTGCGCCAGCCGTTGATCGGACCGCCGTTGATATAGATGTAGCGAATGTCCATGCGCCGATTCTTGAGACCCGGATCGAAGGCCTTCCAAAAATCGAGGTCACCGGTGGAATCCTCGCTGACCGACCCGACCGCCACGTAGCTCGGCATGCCGGGCAACTGGCCGGTGGAGGTGCGAACGCGGATGCCGACAAACCGGGTTTGGTTGGTGCTCGACTCGGTGATCCGCACGGAGGCGCGGCCTTCCTTCAGCGCGGTGACACGCAGCTTGCCACTCACGATCTGCGCGGACACGACCGAGCTATTGTTGGTGGCGGCGGCGTAGGAGGGACTGGCCGCCCCGAGGGTGGAAAGCGTGTACTCGCTCACCCCTTGATTCACCGTCGCCTGGAGCGCCTGCCGGTCGGGGTCGGCTTCCTGCAGGATGATTTTGCTGGCGCCGCCGATAATGGTGGAGACTGGATCGCTCGCGGTGGAGCCGGAGCTGTTGGTCAGCACCACCCTGTATTCGTACGCACCATACGTCTTGCCGTTGATGACGACGCTGCCCGATTGGACGTTGTTGCCGGCGTCCGGAATCGAGGACGAATGGATCAGCTTCCCGTTCTCGAACATCTGCCAGCTCGTGCCGCTGATGCCGGCCCATTTGTTCCAGGTGACAGTGTACGAGGGACTGCCTTGGACGATCTGGATGATCGGTTTGGCTGGGGCGCCCGGACCGCTGCCCGTTTGGGTCGTGCCCGTGGCGCTGTTGCTCGGGCCTGAGACGTTTCCGGCCGCGTCGCGTGCCCGCACGGTGAAGCTGTAGGTCGTGGCTGGGCTCAGACCACCCACAGTGTGGCTGGTGCCCGCGGCCGTACCGGCTTGAGTTCCGCTGTTGAAGATCGTGTAGCCGGTGACACCGACATTGTCGGAGGACGCTCCCCAGCTCAGGGAAATGCTCGTGGTGGTCGAACTCGTGACGACGAGATTGCTCGGTGCGGAGGGAGGCTGGGTGTCATCCGGAGTGCCGTTCGAATTGCCGCCCCAGAGTTCGACCTCGGTGTAACTATTCCAGGTGTTGACCGAATTGCCGCGGCCGACGATGCGGACGTAGCGGACCGGATCGCTGTCCGGCAGGTCGAACGTTTGCAGGGCGGTGTTGAGCGCGCTGACGATCCCGGTGCGGACGGGCGAGAATGAGACATTGTCCATGGAGGCTTCGACATCGAACGTCGAGGTGCGCGCGTTGCCGTTGTAGAAGGCAAGTTTGACCGAGCCGAGCCGCTTGTTGCCGCCGAGGTCGAATTTGATCCACTGCCCGCTGCCGCTGGCGGACCAGCGGGTGCCAAGATTGCCGTCGACGGCATTTGCCGGGACGTTTCCGTCGTTGCTGCTGGCGGTTACCGCTGAAGCGGGAACGGGAAGCTTGGTGTCGCCGCTCGCGCCGCCGATCGTGTAGGTGGCGGATGCGACCGGGCTGTCGGTCAGGCCGCTGGCGTAGGCGATCGCGCGAACCATCGTCGTGCTGCTGACGGTGATCGGGCCGGTGTAGACCGTACCCGAAGTAGACGTCGGGGTGCTGCCGTTGGTCGTGTAGCGAATGGAAGCACCGCTGGTCGACGTGGAAATAGTGACGGATTGCGGTACGGTGAAGGAACCGCCGCCAGGACTGAAAGAGGGTGGGGCCGCGCTGCCGCCGCCGCTTTGGGTGATGAGGGCAATACGGTCGGCCGAGAGCGAAAAATTTGTCGAGGCTGCGTTTTTGCCCGTGACCGTGAGTCGCAGGGCGTGACTGCCGGCCGAGGCAAACGTGACATTCCCGAACGTCGTGGTGGGATAAGTGGCCGGTGAGGCGTACTGATCCAACGTGGAGCCAATTTGCACGCCGTCGATCCGCAGCGCGAGGATGCCGCGGTTGTTGTGGTGCTTGTCGCGAAGTTGCACGCTGTACGTGCCAGCGGGCACGCTTGGCAGGGTGAACTCGATCCACTGACCCACGGCGGTGGAGGCGAGCGTCACACGCGAACCGCCGCTGGCCGCGCTGTCGCTATCGTTTGTGGCGGTGGGTCCGCTCGTGGTGCGCGAAAGACTTTCGGCTTCGGCAATGACGTCGGCTTGTGCGGTGGGGGCGAATGCGCAAACGAAGGCGACGAGCGAAAAGGCAAAAAGGCCGCACGCAGGCAGCCGCGAAGCAAGACGCCGCGAAAGCGCGGAGGGGCAGGAGCGCGTCATAGCAGCGCAACAGAAGAAGATCGGTGCGGTTCTCGCAAGATGGACAGATGTCCGCGTTACTTAATCTGTTAAGCGCAGAGATTCGGTACATTCGAAACGACCCGGTTTTGAGTTGGAAGCGTGGGCGGCTGCAACCAAGTCGTCTCAGGGTCAGGCCAGGTCCTGGTTATACGTGCCCAATTTTTAGGACGTGCACACTCTTCCATCGACGGCAGATGGCAGGATCCTAGGCTTCGGCATCGTGTCCGCTCTCACCTCACGCGTGCTCGCCCTTCTTTTCGCGGCGATACTGGGCAGTACGTGTCATGCCGCGTCTGACGATCCGATCAAGGCGATCTTCCGTCCGTTCGAAACTGAAAACGCCTCGATCTCTCCCGATGGACGGTATCTCGCGTATTCATTTCGATCCAAGCACCTCGTTCACCTCGCTATTCGCGCTCTTGACACAAATGAAACGAAGCTGATCCCAGCCGCGAAAGACTATGTGCCTACGATGTCGGGCCTCAAAGAGGCCGCGCCGGCGCGGATCACATTCCTGCGCTGGGCCACCCCAAAGCGTCTCGTTTTGTCGGTGGACGATGTCACTATTTGGGCGATCGACGCTGATGGTTCGAACGCGCTAGCGATTGTGAAAAGTCGGGACCTGAAGCCTCACTTTAAAGCACCGTTGAGGCTACTGCCGAAGTTTCGCGGTGTCTCAATACCGACGGCAAACGCCGGGCATGACTCCGAAATGGGGAGGGGGCTGGATCCCGCGTTGAGGCTGGCTTCGCCCTTTTCAGAGGAAGAAATGCCCTTGGGGGAGGGTGAAGAAGCGGTGACAACTTCGAATCAAGGCATCGACGGCCGCGTCGAGAGCAGTGATGATTTGTTTGACGGAGGCGGAGCCTCGGCCACGGCCAAGCGCCAACCCTTCGTGGTGGAAATGCCGATCGATGATCCACGTCACGTGATTGTGGAATGCCGGGGCCATGTAGGCCCTACGGACGACGGCGGAAACGCAGGCGCCGACGACGTGTGGACAGAACTCTGGAAGGTAAACATCGACACGGGTTCGGTCACTACCGAGGAGAGGGAGACCGGACAGACCCGAATGTACCCGGACAAGCAGGGACGGCTGCGCCTATCGGTATCGCAGTCGCCCGTGGTGAGGCGCTTCATTCATACACCCGTGGGAATGGCCGTTCGAAAACCCCTCGACGAGGAAACCCAGGACAAAGTCGCGCTCAATTTTCATCTTTCACCAGAGACATTGCTGGGGCCGCGTTCAATTCCGCTCGGGTTCGATTTTGATCCCAACCTTCTTTATTTTATCTCCAATGTCGGGGGCGATCGGCGCGGACTTTATTCGCTGGATTTGAAGACGAAAACCCGGACCGACTTCTGCTTCGAGCATCCGCTGTTCGACATCGGCGAAGCGGAGAGGCCTTTTCAAGAAGATGTTTTGGTCTTCGATCGCGGCGAGAGGCGTTTGGTCGGGGTTCGCTATGAAGGAGTACGAAGCCGTGTCTATTGGCTCGATGCGGAATTGGGCTCGTTGCAAGCCCAGCTTCAGACGCAATTCGAGAAAAAGCAGTCTGGCGCCACGGTGCAGCTCGCCGAATGGGATCATAGTCGCAACCGCTTTATTCTCTTCGTTTCGTCCGCGACCGATCCTGGGTCCTATTATATTTTTGACCGCAAGACGCGGAGACTCGCTCAGTTTGCGTGGCGGGCTCCCTGGATCACAGCCGATAACGCCCAGCCATCCCGCTCCATCGAGTTCAAGGGTGCGGGTGGTGCTGTTTTGCGCGGTTATTTAACACTGCCGCGAAATCCACGGCGTGAACCTTCACCACTGTTGATTTATTGCCATGACGGTCCGTGGAACCGCGACAAACCGGGGTATAATCGCGGAGCGCAAGCTTTGGCGACGATGGGGTTTGCCGTTGCGCAGATCAATTACCGCGGTTCGAGCGGGCTTGGCCTCGCTCACCTCAACGCCGCGCGGGGAGAAAACTTCGACAAGGCGCCCCTTACCGACGTTACTGCCGCGATAGATCATCTATGCGCTCTCTACCCTCTGAACCGGAAACTCGTGGCCATTCTTGGCAATGGGTACGGCGGCTATCTGGCGCTTCGGGCTCTCCAGCTCCATCCTGATAAATTTCGCTGCGCCGTCAGCATCAACGCCCCTACGGATCTCACGTTATGGGCAAACCATCCGCCGACCGGATTGTCGTTTTGGCGAGATGTCCGTCGTGACTTTCTGAAGCTGGACGACGCGGGTCTGGAACGTCTCTCGCCGATCGCGCACGCCGCAGCCATTCGAAAGCCGCTTCTGATCGTACAAAGTGAGTTCAACCAAATCGTGCCTCCGGTCCACGGCCAGAAGATGCGCGATGCAGTGCTGCGCGAAGGGGCGAGTGTCGACTACTTCGAAATGAAAACGGAAGGCCACACCCAGTGGCTGCCCGGGTCGTATGTGTCGCTTTTTCGAAAGCTCGAGGAGTTCTTCAATAGTTCGATCTATAATTTCAAGGTGGAAGAAGGGGAGTTGAAGGAGGTAAAATAAGGAGAGACCGGACGATCGCGATCCCGTCGTGAGTGCTACTGTTTGTCCTGCTCGAAGGAAGCGAAGGATCCAGTTCCGGGTCGATGGCAACCTCCACTCAGCCTACCTATTTCGCCTAGCCAAAAGCACAGCAATTCTTCCTTGGACGGAGGGGTATACGGTTATATGACCTGATGTATGCGTCGCTTCTTCTTTCAGATCACCGTTGCTTTGCTTTCCGCGATCGTTGTGGCGCCGGCCGTGGGTGCGCCGGACCCGATTGCGGAGATCTTCCAGCCGTTTGAAACGGAGCTCGCTTCACTCTCGCCGGACGGAAAGCACCTGGCGTTTTCGCAGAAGAAAGGGAGCCGGATGTACCTCACGTTGCGGAATCTCGAAACGAACGAGACCAAGTCCATTCCCGTGGCGGACGATTATGTGGCGCCGTTGTCCGGAGTGAAGGAAGCGACGCCGACACGGATTACTTTCCTGCGTTGGGCGACGGCGAAGCGCGTTGTTTTCGCAGTCGACGACGTCATTGTTTGGGCTATAAATGCCGATGGATCCGAAGCGCGCACTGTGGTGACCGCCCGGCACCTGAACCAGGAGCGAGAGCGTCTGCAGGACCTGGCGCGACGTCCGCCGCCGGAACCTCCGGGGGCCGGACCGCCCGGAAATCGTGGTCGCGACACGATCCGCACGGCCGACCTGGAGTCGTCTCCTGCGGCCGGGCCGTCGGATGACGAAGTCCCGATCGGCGTCGATTTTGCGAGCGGAAGGGCGGAGATCGAGAATTCCGATCCCTTGATCAACCTGAGGGCGGCCATGGAATCCGATACGTACGGTCGGGTGCGCGGCTCGGACGATTTTTTCGGCGGCATGCGCATCGGATCGAATGCGGTTCAGAGGCGTCCCTTCGTCGTGGAAATGCCGGTCGATGATCCCGACCATGTGATCGTCGAATCGCGCGGACCCGTTGGCCCGACGGAAGATGGCGTGAGCGAAAATGGCGACGATATCTGGACCGAATTGCTGAAGGTGAATATTCACACCGGGACGATCAAACGCCGCGATCTGGAGGCCAGCAATTCGCGGTTGTTTCCGGATAAGCAAGGGAATTTGCGGCTGGGCATCGCGCAGAACGTAGCGGAGCGGAAGGTCATGCATACGCCGCTCGGGTTGAAACTGCGCAAACCGCTCGATGAAGAACTGGGCGGCAAGAAGACGAAAGAATTCAGTTTCTCGCCGGAATCGTTTCTCGGCAAACGGTCGATCCCTCTGGCGTTCGACTATGATCCCAACCTTCTCTATTTCGCATCGAACGTCGAAAACGACCGCTACGGGATCTATGCGCTCGACTTAAAAGCGAAGAAGCGCACGGACTTCGCCTTTGAGCATCCGGCGTTTGACCTCGCTGAACCGGACCGGCCTTTTGCCGAGGATCTCCTCGTGTTCGATCGGAAGCAACGCAGGCTGGTCGGAATTCGATTCCAAGGGGTCCGCCCGCGCACGCAATGGCTCGATCCCGAACTCGGGAAGGTGCAAACGGATTTGCAGACGCAGTTCGAGAAAAAGGTCCCCGGCGCGAGTGTGCAAATCCTGGAATGGGACGATACCCGCGACAGCTTTCTCTTCTTCGTTTCGTCGGCAACCGACCCCGGCACCTATTGGGTGGTCAATCGGAAGACGCCCAAGATAGCACGGCACGCACTCCGCGCGCCCTGGGTCACGCCGGACACGGTTCAGCCGTCGCTGCCCTTCGAATTGAAAGGCTCGGACGGCGCGCTGTTGCGTGGCTATCTGACCGTGCCAAGCAAACCGCGACGCGAGCCTTCGCCGCTGTTGATTTTCTGCCATGACGGGCCCTGGAACCGAGACCAGCCGGGCTATAACCGCGGGGCGCAGGCCCTGGCGACGATGGGCTTTGCGGTCGCCCAAGTGAATTTCCGCGGGTCGAGTGGTTTTGGGCGGGCGCACCTTGAAGCGGCGCGGGGCACAAATTTCGATCGCGTGCCGGTCGGAGACGTGGTCGCGACCGTGGATTTCCTTTGCGCGCAATTCCCTTTGAACAAGAAACTGGTCGCAATTTTGGGCAATGGCTACGGCGGGTATTTGGCGCTCCGGGCGTTGCAGATGCACCCCGACAGGTTCCGCTGCGGCGTGAGCATCAACGCGCCCACTGATCTGGCCCTGTGGCTGAGCCAGCCTCCCGGAGGTTTGTCCTTTTGGCGCGATGTGCGCCGCGAGTTCCTGAAGGCCAGCACGGCTGAGCTGAAAGCAATGTCGCCGGTGACGCATGCGGCCGCGATAAAGAAGCCGCTCTTGATCGTGCAGGCGGAGCTCGATGAAGTCGTGCCGCCGGTTCACGGCCGAAACTTGCGCGACGCGTTGCAGGGCGCGGGAGTGACGGTGGACTATTTCGAAATGAAAACGGAGGGACATTCACAGTGGCTTCCCGGCTCGTATACCGAGCTCTTTCGGAAGCTTGAAGAGTTTTTCAATACGTCGATCTACAGTTTCAAAGTGGAGAGCGGCGAAGCGGAAGTGGTGAAGGAGGCGTCCGAGCAGACTCCGAAGAAATAGCGGAAGGAGAGCGGGAAGGTCTGATTTGCTCCGAAGGCGGAGCCCATCTCTCCCTCGACCGGCTCGGGATCTCGAGGTTGTCGAAACGGCGAGCGGACTGGCGGCACAGCCGTTGCACCGCGGAGGCGCAGATTCTGAATTCGTTAAGTGATCGCTGGTCGGCCGTGTTCGTAAGCCTTTAATGGAAAGATAGTAGAGGAGTTTTATTTCAATGTGTGTTTGCAGCTGCAGGTTTGCTGCGATGTGGGGCGTTGACTCGCCGCGATTCGAGTCGGAGCTATGAGGCTCGCGAGAGGCTCTACCCCCAGCACCCCGCTGTTCTAATCCACACCCTATCCGTTCGTTCGCGAGTTGCCTGGTCGCGCTATGCGCTGTCCGAGCGGCTCGGCCTTTTTCCCCCACAAGCGAAAGGCGGAACGAATTTCCCTTCCTCTGAATGGAGCGCGCGTATTCGTCGCGCCCTTACTTATCGCATTATGAAAGCTCAATATTCTATGTCCGCGCTGTGCCATCGGACGGCGGCGGCATTTTCCCGCACCCGGTTAGTTGGCGCGAGTTTGCTCATGGCGACGTGCGCCGCCTTCATTCCGGCCGCTTCCCTGCGAGCCGATGTGGTCAGCGAAGCTGAGGCGCTGCCGCGCACCAGCACCGGCGCCACGACCTCCCTGTCGAATGATGCCAGCGCCAGCGGTGGCGTTTGGGTCGCTTGCAATGCCGACGGCGTTGGTGATTTCGTGGATTACGTATTTGGCAATATTCCGGCCGGTACGTACAGTGTGCGGCTGAAGTACAAAGCGCATCCCAATCGCGGCATCATTTCGCTCAAAGTGGACGGCACGCAGATTGGCGGCAACCTCGACCAATATTCGGCGACGACCGCGTATCCCGAACACACGTTTGGCTCGGTCACTTTTACCTCGGCAGGCAGCCATGTGGTGCGCCTCACCGTCGTCGGCCGCAATGCGGCGGCCGGAGCCTACACGATTTCCGCCGACCGGATCTCGTTCGTCGGCGGCGGCACGACGCCCGGCGACGATGCAAAATTCGTCATTCCCGGCTCGGCGGTCACGGCGACTGCGAACGACGGCAATGTCCCGGCCAACGTGGTCGACGGAAATCTCGCCACGCGCTGGTCGGCCAGCGGCGATCCGCAGCACATTCAGTTCAATCTCGGCGGGGCCAAGAAGGTCGCGTTCGTGAAGATCGCTTTCTACAATGGCGCCGCGCGCGCCTCGCGTTTCGACGTGCTCACCTCCAGCGATGGCACGAATTTCACCTCGGCCCGCAGCGGCGTCACGAGCAGCGGGACGACCACCGCTCTGGAAACGTTCGATTTTCCGGATGTCTCCGGGGCAACGCATGTCCGCATCGTCGGACACGGCAATACGGTCAACGCTTGGAATAGCTACACCGAGGTGGAGATCTGGGGCACCGCCAGCACGACGCCCGGCCAGACCGCCGCGCCCACCTTCAGTCCCGGCAGCGGCAACTACACGAGCGCGCAGTCCGTGACGATCGCCTCGGCGACCTCCGGCGCGAGCATTCGTTACACCACCGATGGCAGTGCGCCGACGTCGACCTCCGGTACGATTTACACCGGTCCGGTGGCCGTGAGCACCGATACGACTCTTCGCGCGATCGCGTATGCCAGCGGACTCACGGACAGTGCCGTGACCTCGGCTACGTACACCTTCTCGACCCAGCAGCAGGTCGCGAATCCGACCTTCAGCCCCCCGGGAGGCACCTTTACCGGTCCGTTCTCGGTGACGATCTCGACCTCGACCGCCGGATCTTCGATCCGGTACACGACCAACGGAACCGCGCCGACCCCCACCACGGGCACGCTGTATACGGGTCCAGTAACGGTCTCTGCATCGACCACGTTCCAGGCGATTGCTTATCAGACCGGCTTTACGGCCAGCGACGTCGTGACGGCTTCCTACACGATTTCCGGGGGCACGGGGCCCTTCCGCCCCTTCCCGCAGCAGATCAACTTCCCCGGCACGATCAAGCCGACCAACGTGACGCAGGCGCAGATGAACGACGCCATCCGCAGCTACTATGCGTATTGGAAGTCGGCTTACGTTCGCCAATCCAATGGCGGGACGCCGGGCGGCGGCTACTATGTCAACATGAAGGGCACCGGCGGCAGCGGCACGGAAATCACCACCTCCGAGGCGCACGGTTACGGCATGCTCACGTTTGCTTTGATGGCCGGCCACGATTCCACCGCCAAGCAGTACTTCGATGGCATGTTCAACATGTACCATCGCCACCGCAGCACGGGCGACAGCGATCTGATGTCCTGGGTCATCGACCAGACCGAGTCTACCTCCAAGGATTCGGCTAGCGCGACAGACGGCGACATGGACATTGCTTACGCGCTGATCCTGGCCGATCGTCAATGGGGATCGGGCGGCGCGATTGACTACATCGGTCACGCTCGCCGCATGATCACAAACGGCCTCAAGGCGAGTTGCATGCACCCGACGCTCAAGCGCACCCGCTTGGGCGACTGGGCCAATTCAGGCAACTATGCCGACGCCACCCGTGCGTCGGACTGGATGACCGGCCATATGCGCGCCTATCAGGCCGTAACTGGCGATGCCTTCTGGAACGACGCGGTCAGCGCCGCCTACACGATGGTGACGCAGATCACGAACGGACATGCCTCGACGACCGGGCTGATGCCCGACTTCATCATTGGCAATCCGGCGCGGCCGGCGCCGGCAAACTTCCTCGAGGCGGCTACCGATGATGACTATTCGTGGAATTCCTGCCGCTATCCTTGGCGTATGGCCCTCGACGTAGCGCACAATAACTCTTCGCAGGCGCGCGCAGCGTTGAACAAGACCCTCGGCTGGCTCAAGGGGAAGACGGGTGGCACCCCGAACAACATTATGGCCGGCTACACCCTGAGCGGCAACGCACTGGTCACCTACGGCAGCGCCGCGTTCACGTCTCCCTTCGTCGCGGGTTGCATCGCCGACCCAGCGCACCAAGCCTACTTGAATGCCGGCTGGACGCGCATCAACAACTGGCGCGACAGCTACTACGGCGACTCGATCAACCTGCTCTGCATGCTGGTCATCTCCGGCAACTGGTGGGCGCCGTAAGGCAGCGGGACACGAGGGTTGAGAGTAGGGAGACCGACGTCTTTCGCTACTAGACCCTCCGTCATCGCTCGTTGTCGACCGAACTGCTTCGGCTAACTAGGAACGCTTAAACAAGGAAGGCGCCTTCACGCGCCTTCCTTTTTTGTGGTGTTTTGAGAGCTTGCAGCGCGAACGCTCCAGGCCGGTTTAAATCGCTTATCAAGCTTCTGGCTCAAAGACGCCCACAGATACGTGGGACTTTTGCAGATCCTTCTCCAGGCCCTCGTCGCGAAAAGCAATGTCACCTTTAGCTCAAAGGATCCAACAAGAGTACTTTCGCTTCACACCGCCAGCTTTCGTGATTGTGGACAGGGCGATTCCGTCGTCTTCAAGGTTCCGCAGGACAAAAACTGGGTCTTTGTAACTCGGAGGTTCGTCGATGCGGTCAGGGGGGCGAAACTTACGGGTGCACTGTTCGGCGACCCCGCAGAGGATGGCTTTGCCCTGACTGTGATTGGTAAATCGATTAACGTGATTTAGCTTCTTCTTCAGGCGATGGCCACCCCACGTTGCTGGCTTTTTCGCCGTAGAACCGTTTGAAGGCGCGGCTGAAGTCGTTGGGGTGGCGGTAGCCGAGGGCGTAGGCAATGGATTTCACGGAGGACCGCCCGTCGGCGAGGTGTTCGCGGGCCCAGCGCATGCGCCAGTCGAGGGCGAAGGCGCGGGGACTTTTGCCGGTGTGGGCGCTGAAGAGACGTTTGAGCGACGCTTCCGAGATTTGGAGGTATTCGCAAAGCCGCTTCGTTGGCTCCAATTCGTTGAGGTGGTTGCCCAGCCATTCCACTGCGAGGTTGATGCGGAAATCGCTGTCGGCGGTCCCGCGATGGTCCCGGGATTCCAGCAAAGCGAGATCCAGCTGCAGCCGCAGGGCGCGGAGTTGCAGCATGCTCCGTTCGTTGGCATGCGCGACGGCTTCGCGGCACTGCGTATGGAGCAGTTTGATGCGGCGAATCAGCTCCGCGTCCAGAGGGATCCGCAGAAAACTCCCCGCCTTCGGTTGGAGCGCCGAATGGGCGGGCGGCGTCCGCCAGATCCAAGTCAGAATGTAACAGCGGCGCCCTTGATCGTCGCTGTGGCCAATCGCGCAATCCGGATGGCAGATGGTGAGCACCCCCGCCGGCGGCTGCAGCGTCCTTCCCCGCACAAGGAGGGTCGGGGATCCTTCCAGGACGACAACGTAGTGCCAGCCGTCGTGGCGCGAAGGTTTGATCGGGGCGTCTCCATACCAACGGTAGCCCCACGACAAGTAGCTTAACTCGAAGGGCGTGGTACGCGTGGGCAGCCAGTAGGGGCGGCCCTTGGGCGGGACGGAAAGTGAAACGCCGACCAGGGGGCGGGCCATCTCCCAAAAATAGCATAACCGCTCATTCCTAACAAGTGCTAGTTATTAGAGGTTGTCCGGTTTTTCCCGCAGCGATCTTCTATGTTCCAGCCCTAAGCACCGTCAGTCCAGCACCCCCGAAATCGCGCACCCCATCTTCCCGATGCGGTGCATTGAATGTAAGGTGTGCCGTCAAACCCCTGACGACGTATCCATCGCAAAACTACACCAAGTCTCGTCGGCGCTGTCCTCGCCGCCGGTTCCAAGCCCAACTGCTATGATCATGTCCCCATCCCTTCGTCGCGCCTGCCTGACCGGACTCGCGTCCTGGCTCATGGCCCTGAGCGCGTTTTTGTTCGTCGCGAGCGCGAGCCAGGCCCAGACCGAACCGGGCGGAACCATTCGTGGCCAGGTCACCAACGAGGTCACGAGGTCGCGACTCGGCGGCGTGATTGTGCGGCTGGTCGAACAGACTCGTGAAACACTCACAGAAAATGATGGTACGTATGAGTTTGTGAACGTTCCTGCGGGTACGCATACGATCACATTCCAATACACCGGCCTGGACACCAAAGACTTCAAGGTCACCGTTTCCGACAGTGCGGGAGCCCGCCAGGATGTCGAAATGACCTCCGGCATCTACGTTCTGCCCGAGTTCACGGTGGCCGGCGAACGCGAAGGCAATGCCGCCGCGATCACGCAGCAGAAGAATGCGCCCAACATCATCAATTCGGTCACGGCCGACGCTTTTGGCGATCCGGCGAAGGGCAACATCGGCAATTTCCTCCGTCGTATTCCCGGCGTTACCGGCACATCGGACGAAATCGATACGCAGAACATTCAGATTCGCGGTATGGCAGCGGGTTTTACTCAACTCGACGTTGATGGCTCGCGCTACGCCGCGGGTGGCACGGGTCGCGGTCAGGATGCATCGGGTATTCCGACCGACATGATCGAGCGCGCCGAAGTGATCAAGGCGCCCACGCCCGACACTGAGGCGGATTCCCTAGGCGGTCGCATTAATCTCGTAACGAAAAGCGCCTTTGACCGTAAGGGGCGCGAAATTCGCATAAAAGCAGCCAACTCGTACAGTTTTACCTACGGGAAGGATGTCGGTCACGGTCGCGACAACTGGCTCGCTCCCGAATTCGTGGTAAGTTACGCCGACGTGTTCTCCGTTTTCGGGGGTAGCAATAACCTGGGTGTTATCGCTCAAGTTAACTACAACCGTGTACTCGATGTGCGCGGAACCACGTCGTGGGATGGCGGACTAGCGACGATCGCTGGAACCGAGCCTGGTCGGCAGCAATTTTACCAATTTGATAACGTCAGTGTGGCGTTGCACGGCATCGACCGTTACGGAGCGACGGTGCGGGGTGATTACAAATTCAGTCGCCGGCTGACGCTCGGGTCGTCCCTCACGTTTAACGCATATGACAACACGCTCCTGCGTTCGCGGAACCGCATGCAGGGAGGAACCATTCGCCAGCCCCTTTCCGCCGATTTTGTCACGGTGGTGAATGGTGCACAGTATGGCATTGAACGTGGTCGTCGCGATCAGCTCCGCAACCGTGTCGCCGCGCGCTTCTATACGAAGTACAACGATCGCGCTTCTGGGATCAAGTTTGACACCGATTTTTCGGCGCAACGCACCACCGGCAAGAATTTTGCCGAACAGCTTCAGCTGCGCTCCAATCAGCGAATCGATTATGTCTTAGATCGGCGCCACGGCCTCGGCGATCGCCGCTGGCCGACGCTGTACGTGTTCCGTGAACGGTACACCGGTGGAGCGAGCAACACTACGGTATTCCCCAGCACGTTCTCTCAAGGCTACAACCCTTTCGGCGACGATTTCAGCAACATGCAGGCAGGGGGCAGCAACGGCCAGTGGCAGCGTATCTTTGACAAAAACGAGATCGTTACAGCCAAGGCCAATGCGTCGAAGCGTTTCGATTGGCGATTCCCGATAGAATTCAAGACAGGCGTGGGTCTGCGCAACGAGTCGATGAAGCAATCGCGCGACGATTTGCGTGGCACCTTTGCGGCTGGCTACGGACCCGATTGGCGGGCGATCATCGACCCAAATTTTGACTTGGGTGGTGCAATCGGCCGTTATCCTGTCGGCACCATGGCCGACGTCCAAAAGGTGACAGACCTGTTTGGGATTTCCTACAAGGGGCCAGCTGACGATCCGGTCGATCGTTGGAATTTCAATCCCGCGACCTTTGCGATCAACACTGCGGGCACGCGCCAAAATACGCTGTCCAACAGCAGGCGCGTGTGGGAGCGCATCTACAGCACTTATTTCCAAACGAACGTCGATTTCGGGAAACTGAATATTCTCGGAGGTGTTCGATATGAGTACACCGATGTCACCCGTAACCAACCCATTCGCGACGATCGTGCTGTGGTCGACGGAACCATGGCGGAATTCCCGGGCAGCCGTTACGGGCAGGGTACGTATGCCAACTACTATCCGAGCGTCCACGCAAAGTATGACGTGACGCGCAATCTCGTGGCTCGAGCTTCATGGGGCCAAACCTCCGGCAGGCCAAATTGGGGTAATATCTTGGGCGCCGGTACCTTCGACCCGGTGGACCGCGAAATTACCGTTCCCAATCTCGATCTCAAGCCGAGATCCTCCAAAAATATCGATATCAGCCTGGAATACTACTTCGAACCTGTCGGTGTGTTCAGCGTTGGGGTTTTCGAGAAAAAAATCACCAACTACGATGTCGACGACGATGTTCCGATCTCGGAAGCAGAAGCCATTGCCAAGCACGGCGTGCCCGCTGACGGCTTGGGCAACTGGATCGAAGTCACGAAGATCAATGCCGGTCGCGGACGCGTGCGAGGCATCGAGTTCAACTACTCGCAGCAGCTGTCAAATGTTCTTCCGGGAGCATTTCGCGGATTTGGCGTGTTCGCCAACTTCACTTATCTCCAGACGGAAGGTACCTTCACCCTGTCGGGCGGCTCGACCAACGTAAAGCAGCTCGAAGACTTCATCCCGCGCACGGCCAACGCCGGTTTGACCTATGACTGGCGCCGCCTGAATCTGCGCGGTACGTGGAATTTCACTGACCACTTCCCCGAGGATACTAATACCAATCCCAATTCGATCCTGTACCGCGGCTCGCGCTGGACACTCGATTTCCAAGGTCGGTTCAAGGTCACCCGGGCGGTATCGGTCTTCGCGAACTTTACCAACGTGACGTCAAACCACGCTTTGAAATACCGTGGGTTCATCACCGAGGCCCGGCGTACGCAGACGAACGCGCTGGGCTTTTTGGCCACAGCAGGCGTCGAAGCCCGCTTCTGAGTTTGTTTGGTTAGTCTGGTGTTTATCGCGACTCGCGGCTCCGTTGGGGACCGCGAGTCTGCGTTTTAGTGGAGGGCCTTGTTTGTTGATCGTCCGCAGCTCTTCCCCAATCCCCTGATCGAGATCATTCCCTTATCATGATTCCTTCGATTCGTTCCGAAATGCGCGGTGCTGCTCGACTGTGTCGCGAGCTTTGCCTCGCGAGCGGGTTGGCCGCCGCCTGGGCTCCCTGTTTTGCCGCTCCGTTGCCGCCCGATGCAAACGTTCGCGGTTGGACGATCCTGTCCGACAGCGAGACGGACGCGAAAGTGACGATCGAAGCGGCGAAGGCTTACGAGATCAATCACATCGAACTCTCGCATGAAATTGTGCACGACCTGCGCGAGGTGAAGGACGACAAGAAGCGCGACTTGGTGAATCGGCTGACCGAGGCGTCGCATTCGGCCGGGGTCGCGGAAGTCGTGGTGTGGGACCACGCGCTTTACCGGCTGGACTACTACCCAGCGGAGTATCGGACCGGGCCGAATGGCACGATCGACCTGGATAACCCCAAGTTTTGGGATTGGTTGAAAGCCGATTATCGCGCGATGCTCGATCGCGTCCCGAAAATCGACGGGATCGTGCTGACGTTCATCGAAACGGGAGCGAGGGCTGAACGTCAGACCTCGGCGAAATTGAAGACGGACGAAGAAAAGCTGGCGGCGGTGGTCAATGCGGTCGCCGAGATCGTCATCGGCGAGCGAAAGCTGAATCTCTATGCGCGCACCTTTTCGTACACCCACGCGGAGTACGACCGGATCGTGAAGGCCGTGAATTTGTTCCATCCCGGAGTGCGTCTGCTGATGAAAGAAACGCCTCACGACTTCTTTCTTACTCACCCGAACGACAAATACGCCGGCGTTTTTGCGCGACCCACATTGATGGAATTCGATGCGGCGGGCGAGTTCAACGGGCAGGGAATTGTCGCGATCACCTGGCCGGAATACATGCTGCGGCGCTGGCGGGATTTTTCGAGGCGTCCGCATGTGGTGGGTTATACCGCGCGTTCCGACCGGTATGGCGACACGCGACTGGTCGGCCGACCCGGCGAAATCAATCTCTACGCCCTCAAACGGGGAGCCGAGGACCCGCAAATCACCGCCGAAGAAATCTATGACGAGTTTATCGATCGCCGGTACGGCGCGAAGGCGGTGCCTGGCGTGAAGGCCGCGTTTCGCAATGCCTTCGATATCGTGACTTCGTCCATGTATACTCTTGGGACGAATGTCGCTAACCACTCCGCCCTTGGCTATGACCCGTATGCGTCGAGCTATGTTTTGCACGTGTCGGGCAAATGGTTCGACCCGCCGGTCGGCTTCGTACGACATGGCATCGATCGGGAGTTCCACTATTGGCGCGACATCGTGAATCGAATTGCGCCCGCCTTTGTGAAAACACCGGGAAGCCGCCAATGGGAAGAAGTGCCGTGGGTCACCAAGGCAGGCTGGATCACGGCGGGGGAGGCCATGGACGAGGAATACTTGCGGTATATCCTGACGGAAAAGGAACATGGAGTGGCGCTGGCGCAGCAGTCCGCCGCCCATATCGAGAAAGCGAAGGAGCATTTGAAACCCGCGGACTACGACGCGCTCCGACACCACTTTCAGCACACTCTGCTCATGACGCGCATCCACCGCGCGGTCGCATCCGCCTACTACGGTTTTCGTGTATGGGCGCGAGGGGAGGGGCATCGCTCGCCGTTTGTGACCGAGACGACACGCAAAGGTTTGGCGGAAATCCGCGAGGTCGCGGCGTTGATTCGAGGCTATCCGGTGAAACCGCCGGTCGGACAATGGAATTGGAACAGAGACGCGGACCTGGCGGAAAGGTATTTTCAGTGGATTGTCGTCGAAGGATGGCCTAAAGAAAGCCGCAACGTCGCGAATCCCCAAGGCGGCATGAAGTTCCCCTTTTCCCCGTGAAACGAATTATCGATTGCCAACTCAAAGGTGGAGCGCGATCTCCGAGCGCGCTGTGCGGCATCACCGCGGGATCGAACCCCTGAGAGAAAGATTAAGATAAAGAATAAAGAGAAAGATTTCTGATCGGAGCGCGCACGCGCCTCGTGACTCACCCTTTACCCTCAACCTATATGGCTAATACAAATCCCCCGATTGTTCCCCCCTCACCGTCTGTCGAGTTCGACCGACGGACGTTTGTCAAAACCGTGTCGATGGCCGGGCTGGGCCTCGCCGCGCTCGGTACTTCGTCGATTGTTTCCGCGGCAGAACCGGCGCGAAAAAAACGCTATGCGATCGTCGGCGTGGGCGCGCGGCACGGCATGTTCAAGAATGCCATCGAGAAGGACTACAAGGAGCACGCTGAGCTGGTAGCAATCTGCGACAAGAACCCGGGTCGGCTGGAACTCGCCCGTTCGAAATCCGAGCAAAACGGCGCGAAACCGCCCGCCGCGTATCGTGAAACCGAATTCGACAAGATGATCGCGGAAACGAAGCCCGACATTATCATCGTGACGACCCCAGATGCCCAGCACCACGAGTACGTCATCCGGGCCATGGAGAAGGGTTGCGACACGATCACGGAAAAGCCGATGACGACCACGGCCGAGACCTGCCAGCGGTTGATCGATGCGAAGAAGCGCACCGGGAAAAATCTCCGCGTCACCTTCAACTATCGCTATTCGCCGCCGCGCAGCCAGGTGAAAGACATCCTGATGAGCGGCGAGATCGGCGACGTCCTGTCGGTCGATTTTCAGTGGCTGCTGAATACCACGCATGGCGCGGACTATTTTCGCCGCTGGCACAGCCAGAAGAAAATGTCGGGCGGCCTCATGATTCACAAGGCGACCCACCACTTCGACCTGGTGAACTGGTGGCTCAGCGCCCTGCCGGTGTCGGTCGTCGCCACGGGCAAGCGCGAGTTCTACACTCCGGCTACGGCCAAACGCATGGGCCTCGATAGCCACCATGAGCGCTGCCACACCTGCCCGGAGAAGCAGAAGTGCACGTTCTATCTCGATCTGGCCGCGAACCCCAATATCAAGGCGCTGTACCTCGACAATGAAAAGCACGACGGTTATTTCCGCGATCAGTGCGTGTGGCGGCCCGAAATCGACATTGAAGACACGATGAACGTCATCGTGGGCTACGACACCGGAGCCACGCTCAGCTACTCGCTGAATGCCTTCAATTCCTGGGAAGGCTACAATATCGCCTTCAACGGCACGAAAGGCCGACTCGAGCACACCATCGTCGAACAGATCTATATTAGTGGAACGGGGGCGGATCAGGCGGCCAGCGATCGGGTGTCCACGCGCGTGATTCCGCTCCGCGGCGGTGTTCGACAAGTCGAACCCTGGAGCGGCACGGGCGGCCACGGTGGCGGCGACAAGGTCATGCTCGACGATATCTTCCTGCCGAATCCGCAACAGGACAAATATCTGCGGAATGCCGACGAACGTTCCGGAGCTTACTCCATTCTGATCGGCGTGGCCGCGAACAAATGCTTCCAAACGGGACAGCCGGTCAAGATTGGCGATCTGGTCAAGGGGCTGAATCGGCCCGACTACGCGCCCATGCCGGACAAGACCCTAAAAATTCCGATGCCGAAGAGGCCGGAAAAAGCGTAGAAACGGCGAGTGCGTTTCGGATCAGGGTGAAGACTGCAGATGATTGGGCCCGACCCGGTTGGGTCGGCCTCCATCTTGTTTGAGGTCAGGGCGAGGCTTCCGGACTCGCCGATTCAGTAAATATCAAGGTTGCTCAAGCACGGCGAGTCCGGAGGCCTCGCCCTACCATCGATGTTAGGTTCGCATAACTGCTCACGTCATGAAAACGTTTTTCGCTTTTCTCTGTTGTTTATCGCTCGCCGCCACCGCGACGGCACAGGCTCCCCAGGCAGCTAAGTCGCCGTTTTTGCTCAATGGTTGGCAGTTTCATGAATACAATATGCCGAAGTTGGAAGAGGCGGTGCGAAAGGCGCCCGAGTACGGGGTTAATTTCTTTATCTTCTCGCACAGCTTCTTTTGGTCGCCGGAAGGTTTTCTGGCGTCTTCGGACGACCTCGATCCCAAAAATCCTCCTGCTTACTTGAAGGATTTGAGGTTGGGGGACGAGTTCGAGCTTCACCCCGGCTGGCATTCGGACATGCGCAAGATCGGCGACATGGCGACGGAGCGGGGCATTCCGTACTATATCTGGCTGCATGAGTTCAATGATATGCCGAAGCGTTTTCTGAAGGACGGAGTGTTGAACATGGACGATCCCGGGCTTTTTCCTTTTCTCGAGGATCGGTACAACCGGCTCCTGAAAGTGATGCCGGGCACCGCGGGGTTCGTGCTGACGTTTCACGAGAGCGACTACCGGGTGTTTCGCAACACGCAGGTGTCGAGTGCGGCGGATGTCCCGGAGCGAATCTACCGCGTATCCAAATTTTTCTACGATTTCCTCAAGAAGCACAATAAGCAGCTCATCGTGCGAAATTTTTTCTACGAGCCGTTGGAGATGGAGTACTTCAAGAAGGCGCTCGACCGCTTGCCGGACGACATCATCTCGATGTGCAAGGACACGACGCATGAGTTTCACCCGTTCTACCCATGGGACCCCCAGCATGGTCAGTCCGGAAAGAAGCGGCAGATCATCGAAATCGACATCGGCACGGAGAAGGCATGGTCCAACAACGGCGCGTATGCGCAGACGGACTACATTCGACGCGTGGCGTTGCGGGCGCGGGAGAAGGGTCTGACCGGTTTGGTTTGCCGGGCGCGCCTGATTGGCGACAAGCCCTTCCAGGACTCGCACGAAGTGAATCTTTATGCGTTTCAGCGGTTTCTGGCCAATCCCGATCTGACGGTGGATCAGGTGTTGCGGGAGTGGGCGGCCAAACGGTTTCCGGCCAAAGCGGCGCCGTTCGTCGCATCAGCCATGAAACGATCGGAATTCATCAACCACCATGGGCGCTGGCATCTCGAGAACTGGCTGACGAAAGGGATTGGTTCGGAGTGGGGCGATTATCCCTATTACTACGGCCATGTGCTGGAGCGGGCTCGGTCGAAGTGGACCAATGACCCGGCCGATCGGGCTCTCGAGGAAAAGCTTTATCATCCCGACGAGGAAACCTATCGGAAGCTGGTCGCGGAGAAGGACGAAGTGGTCTCACAGGTGCGGGCCTCGCAGGCGGATTTGCGCCAGGCCGCGCGTCACGCCACGGCGGAACAACTCGCGCCCTTGGTCGAGGATTTTCGCTTCCTCCAGGATGCTGCGCTGCTGCAGCGCGAGTGGATCCGAGCGTATTTCTCGATGAGGCGCTACATGGATCGCCCTCAGGACGAGTATCGTCAGACGATGGAAGACGCGCTCAGGAAGTTGGAGCAGTACGAGAAAACCCCTGGCGTTTCTTACGGCCTGAATGTCAGCAGCGGCCGCCGATACAACATCGACGCGTTTGTGCTGGAGATGCGCTGGCGAGTGGCCAATCGGGCCCGCGCCCTGGCGGAGGACGCGCGAATACTCGAAGAAGTCAGGCGCAGGATCGATGTGACGAAGAATTGATCCCGAGCGGTAGTAGCGAGTAGTGAGTAGCGCACGCGTAGGATTGAGGAAATCGTTCTCGTTCTACTCCTACTCGTTCTCCGTCCCGCGTCGTGTGATCGGTCACAACTCGAATGCGCGCCACGTGTGTTGTTGCTACGAACGATACCTTGCTTGCGAATGGTATCGACCGAACTCTGCGCAACCTTGGGGACGAGAAGGAGCAGGAGTAAGAGAACGAGAACGATTATGAGTCGCGCGCCCTGCCGCTTCCGTATGCTCGCTACTCGCTACCCACTACTCGCTACTCGCTCGTACTGCCTTACGCTGTCAGTGGGCGGCCGAACGGGGCGGTCGTCGTCGACGTGGTCGACGCGACCGTGGCCGGGGCGGCGGCGGGGTTGGTGTCGCCGTTGCGTTCGTAATCCGAGGAAAGCGTGAAACGGAAGGTTGAACCGCGGCCGGGTTCGCTCTCCACCGAAATGGCGCCGCCCATCAGTTCGCACAGTCGCTTGGAGATGATGAGACCGAGGCCGGTGCCCCCGCGGCGGCGGGAGGCCGATGTATCGACCTGGCTGAACGGACGAAAGAGCTGGGTGATCTTGTCGGCCGGAATGCCGATGCCGGTGTCGGTCACGGCGAAGAAAAGCCTCAATTCGCGGCGGTTCGTCGACTCGATATTGGCGCCCCGTCCGCAGGAGAGGCTCACCGTGATGCCGCCGCGCTCCGTGAACTTGATGGCATTGCCGACCAGGTTGACGAGAATCTGACGGAGCCGGTTGGCGTCGCCGTTGACCATCTGCGGCACATCCGGGTCGATTTTCGCTTCGAGCGTGAGCCCGGCGGCGCGCGCCTTCGGCGTGAAGAAAGTGATGACCTCCTCGACGCCGCGACGCAGCGGGAAGGGGGAGTGATCGATATCGATCTTGCCGGCCTCGATTTTCGACATGTCGAGGATGTCGCTGATCAAGGCTTCGAGCGTCAGCCCGCTGGTGCCGATCATATCGATAAAACTGCGTTGTTCGGCGGTGAGAGGGGTTTCGCGCAAGAGTTTGGTGAAACCGATGACCCCATTGATCGGGGTACGGATTTCATGGCTCACGACCGCGAGGAATTCGCTCTTGGCTTTGTCCGCGGATTCGGCGGCCTCTTTGGCCTTGAGCAGCGCGGCTTCCGCTTCCTTGCGGACCGTGATGTCGTGTCCGACCGCTTGAAATTCCATTACGTTGCCTTCCGGATCCTTGATCGCGCGATGAGTCCAAAGATGCGTGATGCGATGACCCTCGGCGGAAAGAAGCTCGTGTTCGAAGGCTGAATTTTCCGGCAGCTTGCCTTGAAAATCGCGGGCCGGAAAGCCGAGCTCATGCAGCGTGAAACGCTGGCCGATCAACTCTGGACGCTTTTTGCCGAAGAATCGCTGATAAGCGCCATTGACAAAGGTGAGTTTGCCGTCCGCTCGGTAGCGGCAGATCAAATCGACCTGGTCTTCCACGATCGCGCGATAGCTCGCTTCGACCTTTTGCAGGGACTGCGCCATGCGCTCGATCTGCCTCGCCAACCCGATGACTTCATCGTGACTGTCTTCCAAGCTGATTTCGGGAAGGGTCGCATCCGGGTCGATTTCAGGCGCGATCTTGACCTTCGTGCGCGCGGTCGTCCCGATTTCACGGACTTGGTTGATCAAGTTCCGGTCCCAAACGTACCCCGCTACGACGACCAGAATGCAGCCGATCAGCGACAAGCACAGCACGTAGTAAGACTGGCCTAATTTTTCCTGCACCGCTTCCTGCGTGATGATCGTTCCCAAGGCCGCCAACAGCGAGAACGTCAGTAAAAAGATCAGGATCGTTTTCCTGCGCATTGGGTTGGGCATAAGAAGCAACTGATTTTTGCCATTGCGCCCTGGCAAAGTCCAAGGAAAAGGTGGCCGTTCTGGTTGTTAACGTTCTTTTTAGGAATTCAGTGGCTAACGCAAACGCGCGTATGTCGCTTGTTTTCGAGAAATTTTTTCCGCAAAGTCCGATTCATGTTCAAAGCAGCGCTCTTGATTGGGGGTCTCTTCCTCGTCGCGGGGTCGGCAAGCTCCGTATCAGCCCAGGGTTACGGCTCTGATCTGGCAAATTTGCGGGAAGATGTGCGAGCCTTGGTAAAGACGGTCGGCGAGCTCAATCTTCGCCTCGAGCAGCTCGAGCGGGAAAATAGCGACCTCCGCGCGAAGAATCAGGGAGCCAGCCGCAGTTATGCCACGGTGGCGCAGTTGAACGAAGCGGTGGCGGACCTGAACAAGCTCATCAAGTCGTCCACGGCCGCCAACCAGAAGGAAATACTGCAGCAAGTCAGCGTCCAGATCGAGAAGCTGGTGAAACAAACCAACGCCAACATGGATGCGCTGGCCCGGAGCATGGGGGCTACGAGGGGCGGCGGAGCGGGGGGCGGTGACAAGCCTGCCGGCTCGCCGGTGAGCGCTGCCGTCACGTTTAGCGACGATTTTCCGACGACCGGGGTCGAGTACATCGTCGCGAAGAACGACACGCTGGCGGTGATCGCCAAAAAAACCGGCGCCAGGGAAAAAGACATTCGCAACGCGAACCGGATCGCAGATCCGTCGAAGTTGCAGGTTGGGCAGAAACTTTTTGTACCGCTCGCGGAGAAAAAATAATCATGGCTGCACCCAAATCTCGTCTCGGCCGAGGACTCGGCGGATTGATCTCGAACGCGACGCCGGCGGCGGTGAAGTCCGACGCGTCCGGCAAGTCTGGAGCCCCCTCCGGTTCGGCCTCAGGGACCGTGCCCGCGGCGTCGAACCCTAGCGTGGCGGCCGCTCCGGGGTTTCAGGAAATCGCGGTGCACGCGGTCGAGCCAAGTCCGTACCAGGCGCGGCGCGAGATCCCGCCCGAGCAGCTGAACGAGCTCGCCGAAAGCATCCGTTCGGAGGGATTGCTCCAGCCCATCGTGGTGCGCAAGCAGGGTGAAAAGTTTCAGTTGATCGCCGGTGAACGCCGCTGGCGCGCGTTCCAGCTGCTGAAGATCAAAACGATTCCGGCGCGGGTGGTGGAGGCGAGCAATGCCTCGTCCGCCGCTCTTGGCTTGATCGAGAATTTACAGCGCGAAGGATTGAATCCGGTCGAAGAAGCGTATGGCTACGCGAGTTTGATCCGCGACTTCGATCTTACGCAGGAAGCGGCGGCGGAGCGGGTGGGCAAGGGCAGGGCGAGCGTGGCCAATGCGCTGCGGCTGCTTTCGCTGGACGGGGAACTGCAGGGTTATCTCGCGAAAGGCCTGTTGAGCGTCGGCCATGCAAAGGTGCTGCTCGGGGTCGAGGAAAGCGCGCAGCGCGCGGTCTTGGCCCGTCGGATCATCGAGGAGGGACTCAGTGTTCGCGCGACGGAGAAACTGATTCAGGGCCACAAAGCGGGGGCCTCACCCGCGGCACCCATTGTGTCAGCGGGCGGCAGGTCGGTTCCTCCGTTGGAGTCGGCGGCGATTGCCAGTATTGAAAAGAAACTGACCTCCCATCTCGGCGCGCGCGTGGCGGTGCACCATTCGCCTAAACGCGGCAAAATCGTGATTGCCTATGCGGGCAATGAGGATTTGCAGCGCCTTCTGGAAAAACTGGGAGTGGAGGCCTAGCTGTGGCGGGGAAGCGGCCCGACCACGTAGCGGCCAAGGTGCTCAACGAAGCGGTTGGCGGGTTGTCGGACGTCGCCGACTACCTCAAGACCGACCCGATTCCTCCGCTTTGGCGCGAGCTGCGGAACTACAATTTTGCCAAGCTGAAAGCGGATGCGATGGCCGCGGCCATCATCGGGATCATCACGATCCCGCAGGCGATTGGTTTTGCGCTGATTGTGGGGATTCCGGTGCAGGCGGTTCTGGTGACGGCGGTCATCGGCGGGGCGGTGTGCGCCGGATTGAGCTCTTCGCGCCATCTGGTTTTCGGACCGACCAACACGATCTCCATCATCCTGGCGGGCGCGCTGGTGACCATCGCTTCCGTGCCGTTGACCGGGCTGCAGAAAGTGTTGCTGATCGGGTGCCTCATCGGCGCGATCCAACTAGCGGCGGGTTTTTTCAAGTTGGGCAACCTCACGCACTTTTTTTCGCGCACGGTGATCATCGCCTACAGCACCGCGGTCGGGATACTCATTGCCGTCGGCCAGATTGCGAATCTGCTTGGAATTGGCCGCCCCCCCGACGTCGACCTTGCGAGCACGGTGCTGCACTTGGCGGGCAGCTTGATCCACTTCGATTTAAATCCGATGACCGCCGCGGTGGGAGTGGCGACGCTGCTGCTGTTGATCCTTCTAAGACGCGTGCAGCCCAAATGGCCCGAAGGGATAATTGCCCTCGCGGTTTTCGGCTGCACGGCGATCACGTTGAACTTGCAGGACTTCGATGTACCGCTGGTTCGCGATGCAGGCGAAGTCGCGCGAGGGATGCCCTTTTTTGTCGGATTTCCGCTCAACGAAGAAGCGGTGCGGCTCGTGCCGCAAATCGCGAGCGTGGCATTGGCGGCGGCTATCCTTGGTATGCTCGAAGCCATTTCCATCGCGAAGACGCTCGCGGCGCAGTCCGGCCAGAAAGTGAACGCGAATCAAGAATTGCTCGCGATGGGTGCGGGGAATCTCGCGGCCACCGCCTTTGGGGCGATGCCGGGTTCGGCCTCATTCATCCGCAGCGCGCTCAACTTGCAGGCGGGAGGCAGGACGCAGATGTCCTCGTTGATCAGCAGCTTTTTTGTCCTGGTGATCTTGGCCGTTGTCGCGGGGTTCACGAATCATATTCCCATCGCGGCGATCGCGGCGCTGCTCATCATGGTCGCGATGCGCTTGATCAACCCCGAACAGATCCGCATCGCCTGCCGTGCGACGAAATCCGATGCGGTGGTGTTTTGGGTCACGCTCACGTCCGCGCTGTTCCTTCGTCTGGACACGGCGGTGTATGTCGGGATCGGAATTTCGCTCGCCCTGTTCTTGAAGAAGGCCAGCGCGCCGTCGCTGGTGGAGTATGGCTTCGATGCGGCGGGCAATTTGTCGGAGCTGGAAAATCGCACGCAGCGGCGAAACGACGCGATTTCGATCGTGCACGTGGAAGGTGAATTGTTCTTCGGGGCAGCCGATCTGTTTCAGGAGCAAGTGCGTTATCTCGCGGATGACGACCAGATACGCGTCGTGATTCTGCGGATGAAAAACGCGCGTCACCTGGATGCGACGTCGGTTATGTCGCTCCTGCAGCTGCACGAGTACCTTCACAAGACGCAACGACATCTCTTGATCAGCGGCATCAACCCCGACGTGGAGCGCGTGCTCCGCGCGAGTGGGGCTCTTGAGCGGGTGGGGAAGGAGAATATTTTCCCAGCCGAGGCAAATCTGACCGCCAGCACGAAAAAAGCGCTCCTCCGGGCCTCGCATCTGCTCCAAACGAAAAAGGCCGAGGTGCGGATATTTTACGACCGCAACCGAGAAAAGGCGATCGAGGGTGCCCCCGCTGCGTCAGCCGGCGACCATGATAAGCCGGATGATTATTCGATTTGAGGGAAGGAGGGGGCGGGGGGGCATATTGTAAGTACGTAGCAAAAAATGGATTACTATCGTACTCGTTCTCTTACTCCTACTCGTTCTCGACCCCCCAACGATCTCCGGCCATTTGACTGCTACGGACCGGGTGATAGTCCGGCGGAGGTTCGGCCTTTTCGAGAACGAGTAGGAGTAAGAGAACGAGTACGAGTTCGGAGCTGTCCGGGGTTATTGAGTTAGTCCTCCCCACCCTTGACACACACCCTTTCTCCCTGCTCTGTTTCCCTTTTTCCATGGGCATCCTCATCGGCATCTTTACGTTCATTCTGGTCCTTATTTCCGCGTTTCTGATCCTCGTCGTGCTGGCGCAGAAGGCGAAGTCGGACGGAGGCGTCGGTTCGGCGTTGGGCGGCGGCGCAGCGGAAGCCGCGTTCGGCCATGAAACGGGGAATGTGCTGAGCAAATCGACCATCAATGCGGCCATCGCGTTTTTTGTGCTCAGCTTCGGACTCTACGTGATGCACCTTTATCAATACCGGCAGAAAGTGGCGTCGAAAGCGCTTCCGTCGATCTCTGTGCCGGCCGCACCCGCCCCGACCGCGCCGGTTGGAAGCGCACCCGCCACTCCGACGGTGGAGTCGCCCGCGCCCCTCACGCCCTCCGCAGTCGGTCCGGCAGCCCCGGCGCCTGCTCCAGCTCCCGCTCCTGCCACAACGGCTCCAGCCGCGACTCCGGCGGAGCAGCCCAAAAAACCCTGATTCGCGGTGCGCCGCCCGGCGTCGAGACGATCGAATTTCCTGAGGCAGGCGACGCTGGTTGCCTGCCTCACGTGTTTTCTAGCGCAAGGGAATGTCGTCAGCGGGCAGCAGCACCGTTACCGGCCGCCCGCCACCTACGGGCAGTTTGGAAAGCCGAATCAAGAGGAAGGAAAGCGATTTTTGGAGGAGGTCCGGCAACGGATCATTCCCGGACAGTACTACGCCGAGTTCGAACTGATCCTGCAGCCGAGGAAGGGTGGGGCTTCCGCCGAAAAGACAATCCAGGCGGAGCTGTGGAGCGGTCACAATTCGCGCGGACCGATTTCGCGCTTGGTGCTCCATCCCGGGGTAAAGGCAAGTGAGCGACGATTACTGATCCAGTATGGGCCGCAGTCGGCGGTCTGGAGCTGGCAGCCCAGCGACGGAAACCAGGTCAAGCAACTGGGGACCGCAGCGCTCTTTGAGCCGCTGGCGGGGACCCATTTCACGGCATTCGATCTGCAGATGCAGTATCTTTACTGGAGCGATTATATTTTCGAGGGAACGGTCAAGGCCAAGGGGCGTCCGACCAATGTTTTCCTTTTGTATCCACCGGCCGAGGTCGCTGCCCAAAATCCTGATTTGACGGGTGTACGGGTGTTTTTGGATACACAGTTCCATGCCATGATTCAGGCCGAAATGATCGGGGCGGAGGGCAGGTTATTGCGGGCGGTTGCGCTTAACGGGTTCAAGCAGATCGACGGGCAGTTTTTCCCCAAGACCATCGAGTACCGGGATGAGACGACGCGGGACAAGACCCTTTTCTCGCTCGTGGGCGCGGCTTTTCGTCTCAGCTTTTCCATGACAACGCTGGAGCCGGCGCACCTGAGCGAGCCGGCCAGCCCCCCGCCGCCGGACCGAATTCATAGGGTTAGGCCCTAGTCGGAGTGTGAGGGAGGCCCTGCCCCTTTTTTAGTGACATTGGCGATATTTGCGTTGCTCCCGACGCTCGCTCAGCCTTGTTTGTAGTACCGCAGCAAGACAAAACAATAGTCGAGTGACTGTATTGCCATGGCAAAGAAAAACAATAACGCACCGTCCCCACTTACGTTTGACCTCCCCGTTTCTTTGATTGGAAAGTTGGGTTCGCACCAGAAAAAGCTCGGCCTCAAGTCTGCGAGCGAAGTGGTGCGCCTGGCGATTGGTAGTTACGACTACAACGATTTTAAGACTTCGTCCGAGGAACACCGCCAAATCTCCGTCCGCCTCCCGGCCGATATGAAGAGCAAATTGGCGAAGTTTTCGAAGAAGAAGAAGGTCAGTGTCGGAGAGCTCCTTCGCGTGGCGATCGACTCGCTCGAAGCGAAGGGCGGCAAAAAGAAGCGTTGAGCGCGAGATCAGCGCGGGTTATAGACGCAAAGCACTGAGTGCGCCGGCCATCGAGCCGGCGCTCAGTTTTTAGGGCTTCAAGATCGCCAGCGTCGCTGTTCGGGTGTGCGCTTGCATTTGTGGCTCGCCGACTCTTACGTCGTGGCCCTTTTGCATGAGCACCCAACCGTTGCCGCTTTCGTCCTGGGCCCAGAATATCTCGCCATCGCCGACCTTGGCGGTCGACGCGAAGGCGAAGGCCCTTCAGGCAGCCGGTGAAGACGTCTGCAGTTTCGCCGCGGGCGAACCCGACTTCGACACCCCGGACCACATCAAGGAGGCGTGCATCGCGGCGCTCAAGTCCGGCAAAACCAAATACGCGCCGACTCCCGGCATCGAGCCGCTCCGGCAGGCGATCGCGGAGAAATATGCGGTAGAATACGGTCTGAAGGTTACTCCAACCCAGGTCGTGGTCTCGCCGGGTGGAAAGTTTTCGTGCTACCTGGCAATTCTCGCCACGTGTTCGGCGGGCGATGAGGTGATCATTCCGGCGCCTTTTTGGGTGAGCTACCCGGAGATGGTAAAACTTGCCGGCGCGACGCCCAAGCTGGTATTGGCGGACGATAAAACGGGTTTCCGGCTGACCTCAGCGATGTTGGAAGCGGCCATCACGCCAAGAACGAAGCTGATCGTGCTCAATTCGCCGTCGAACCCCACGGGAGCCGTCTATTCGAAGGCGGAACTCGAGGCGCTCGTCGCCGTGGCGATGAAGCATAATCTCTACATCCTTTCCGACGAAATGTACGAGCACCTGGTCTATGACGGGGCGAAGCCCACCTGTGTCGCAACCCTGTCGAAAGAAGCCGAAGCCCGGACAATCGTGGTGGCAGGATTTTCCAAGACTTATTCCATGACCGGATGGCGATTGGGGACGCTCGTGGCTCCTGCGCCGATCGCGAAGGCATGCGCGGAGATTCAGAGCCAGCAGTCGAGCAATGCGACGACCTTCGCGCAGTTTGGCGCGCTGGCCGCCTTGAAGGAAAAAGAGAAAACTGCCGCAGCATTAAAAACCATGCTGGTCGCTTTCGACCGTCGGCGGAAAACATTGCATGCCGAGCTGAACAAGATCCCCGGGATCAAGTGCCTGCTGGCGGAAGGCGCCTTCTATTTGTTTCCCAATATCTCCAGCTTTGGGCTCAAGGATCAGGACTTCTGCGCCCGGCTGCTCGATCAGGAGAAAGTCGCGGCCGTCCCGGGCAGCGCCTTCGGCGCCGAAGGTTACTTGCGCCTCAGTTATGCCACGAGCGATGAAATCATCGCAAAGGGTGTGAGCCGCCTCGCGAAATTTTGCGCGACGTTGAAGCCGTAACCAGGCTCGGTGGTGAGATTGCCGCGTTCGAGCTGACCGGGCTTCAGGTTCGATTAACTGCAAATCATTGGTTGGGGGCGTTCCTTAACATCGCCCCAAACAAAGATTCAGTTTTACTGTCCGCTGCGGTTGGGTTCGTCCGTTGCATCATTGGGGACGAACACCCTTACACTGAAAGGATAACGACATGAAAAAACTAGTCATCGCAGGTTACCTCGTGGCGCTGCTGAGCGGAGCCACTCTGATCAACGCGGGAGAAGACAAGCCGAAGATGCCGGAAATGCCGCCGCCGGCCAAAGAACACGAACTGCTAAATAAGTTCGTTGGCGAGTGGGAGACCGAGTTCGAATGCTATTTCGAGCCCGGCAAGCCGGCCACCAAAGGCAAGGGCACGGAGAGCGCCCGGATCCTGGGTGGATTCTGGGTCGTCGCGGACGGAAAAGGCGAACTTCCCGGCATGGGCTCGATGAACAGCGTGCTCACCGTCGGTTATAGTCCGGAAAAAAAGAAGTACGTGGGAACATGGATCGATTCCATGTCGAGCCACTTGTGGACCTATGAAGGCACGGTCGACGCCAGCGGCAAAGTGCTCACCTTCGAATGCGAAGGTCCTTGTCCCACGCAGCCCGGCAAGCTCTCGAAGTTCCGGGAAGTGACGGAATTCAAGAGCAAGGACCATCGCGTGTTCACGTCCTCCATTCAAGGCGACGACGGAAAGTGGAACAAGATGGTCACGGTTACGTATAAACGCAAAAGCTAGCAGGGCACTGCGGCTGACCTTTGAACCCGATCCTCTTGGGGAGCCCTGCTCTCCCGGGGGACGGGTTTTATTATTGGGCGGGTGTGCTCAACCCCTCGTTCTCGTCCCCACACATTCACGCCCACGGTTGATTCCCAAATCGCCCTACAAGCGACGGCGCTGAGGACGAGAACGAGTAGGAGTAAGAGAACGAGAACGATTTCTCCGGAGAGCTGTTGACGCTCTCCACCGCATAAGCCTGTCAGTATCGCACTTCGAGCCCCAACGTGGTGAGGTCGATGGATTTGCGGGCGATCGGGGTGTCGCCCTCCTGGTGCTCGAACGTAGTCGCCACGTTCGCATTCAACCAGAGCCTCGCGGCGAGCGAGAGGAGATCGCTGTGAGAGGGGCCGCCCGAGAGGCGGTTGAACCATTGATAGGATCCCTTCAGCTCAAGTGACGGAAAGTTGCGGGTTCGCAGGCCCAGCGATGCTTTTCCGCCAATTCGGAAAAAATTGTCATCCGCTTCGGACGCAATGAAGCGGCTACCCTTGTGGAGGTGGCTGAAATCCAAAGTCGGAACCAACCCGAGCTGATAGAGGAGGGGGCCGGATCCGAGACCCTTGTAGCCGGTGTTGATCGCCAAGTGGGTCGAGTCTGTCAGAAGGTAGGGAAGGATTTTCACTGACGCGCCGCTCATCAGCCCGCCGAAGCGGAAATCGGTGAGGACATAGGGTGCCGCGGAAAGCTCGAGGTTGCGCAGGGCGCCGGTCGAGATGAGGTTGGCGGACCAGATAAACGGGAGATTGAATTGTAGCTCCTCGATGTCGGCCGAAGTGTCTTCCGCAACGCGGACGACCCTCCAATTGACGGAAGGCAGAATTCTCCAGGCATCGCTGCGAACCCGCCGGCCGGGAGCGGAAGCGGTGTGATCGCGGGAAAAAGTGAGAGGGTAGATGACGGCGCCTTCGGCTGACCAGGAGTCTCGGCTTTTGAGGTTGTCCTCGGCGTGAGCGAGTCGCATGCCATCCGCGTCTGTGACGGCTTCGCTCCATTCATCAGGGCTCCGTCTCAGCAGAAGGGGCCCGCGGGAGGACGAGTCGGTTTTCTTCGCTTCGCGGAAGAAACCGGGAATGACATTTTGCGATTCCGCAGAATCGTTCTTCGCGTCGTCTCGGTTGCTGTACCGACGGATGAGCTCGATCGGGAAAGGAGGGCGTGCTGGGAGAAGGTGGGCTTTCAGCTCGCCGAGTTGATCGAGCGCTTGTTCCTCAACGTCTTTGCGGAACAGTTCTTCGATTTCTTGCTTTGTCGTGACCTTTGCCTTGAACGAAAGGTCGGCATTCAAGAGACGTTCTAGGTCCGGCTTGAGTTTGTCCCGGCGCACCAGGTAGGACTTCAACTCCGCCTCATCGAGCGCGCCGCTGCGATCGAGGTCGAAGAGCGCCGGATCGATCGGCTTGTCGGCGGCAAAGGCGGCAGCTGAACAAAACAGGGCCAGGATGAATGCGCGGAGCATGGTCAGGAAGTAAGTCGGTTTGCTTTGGGGATATTGTTCCAAATCAGGCCGGACAGGTCCTTCACCGTGACGAGACTCGATTTTTGCAGGGCCGCTGTCCGCACATCGGCGTTGACGTCTTGGAAGAAGCCTGGGTTTGAAGCGCTGATGGGTCCTTCAATCCAGATCTCCAATACCTCGAGATCTTTATTGGTCAGCGACCAGTCCGAGCGCAGGCGATCCTTGAGGCTGATTTCCTTCGGTTGGCGGTGGAGGAAATGCGCGAGCATCTGGAGGGTGCGACTGACGCATTCTGATTTGTCGATTTTCATATTAAGTGCGCGGAGAAAAGCCTGCATGTGCAAACGAGCGGGAAAGGACGGCGGAACCCTCCCGATGCTGGCCAAGGCTCGGAGACGCTGGCGAACCCCGTCCTCGAAGGCAAGAGGAGGCGAGGGGGCGACCGGACTGACGGGCTTGCGCTCGTGGAGACATGAGACAGTTTGGCGTCATCCCTATGATCGCATCACCTGCCCGCTTTGCGCGCACCCGCGGGTGCGGAGTTTGGGTCGCTGCTCTCGCGGCGGCCGCTGTCTCGACCGCCGCGCCGGAACTTTCCAGCGACAATCCGTTCGCTCAGGCCAGCACCTTGCCGCTCCAGTATCCCCGTTTTGACCGCATTCAGGACGCCCATTTCACGCCGGCCTTTGCCGCCGGCATGGCTCGGCAGCTCGAGGAAGTGGCGGCAATCGCGGACAATCCGGAAAAACCGACGTTCGAGAATACTCTCGTCGCGTTGGAACGCTCCGGCGAACTGCTCGATCGCGTGAATCGGACGTTCTCGAACCTCATGGGAACCGTGGCCAATGATGCGCGTCGCGCGATCGAGAAGGAGATCACGCCGAAGCTGGCGGCCCATAGTGACGCAATTCGACTGAACGCCGCGCTTTTCGCCCGCTTAGGCACGCTCTATGCGAATCGAGCAAAACTCGCGCTGGACCCCGAGAGCGATTGGCTTCTCGAGCGCTACTATAAAGATTTTGTCCGGGCGGGCGCGAAGTTGGCTGATGCCGACAAGACCAAGCTCAAAGCGTTGAATCAGGAGATCGCGAGTCTTCAAACGGCGTTCACTCAGAACGTCCAGAAGGGCAACAACGCTGCCGCCGTCGGGGTGGAGACACGCGAGGAGCTGGCGGGGATGACCGAGGGAGACATCGCTGCGGCGGCGGCCGCAGCCAAGAGCGCGGGCAAGGACGGCAAGTACCTGATCGAAATTCGCAACACCACCGGACAGCCCCCGCTGACTTACCTGCAAAATCGCGTCCTGCGTCAAAGGATTTACGAAGCGTCATCCTCCCGCAACCAATCGGGCGAATGGGACAACCGACCGATTGTCGCGCGGCTGATTCGCTTGCGCGCAGAACGCGCCCAACTGCTGGGCTACGCCACGCACGCCGATTATCAGTTGGAGGATCAGACCGCGGGATCGGTCGCGGTCGTCAATAAGCTGCTCGCGGAATTGGCTCCCCCTGCAGTGGCAAACGCGCGAAAAGAGGGGGAAGACATTCAAGCGGTCATCGACCGCGAAAACGGTGGATTCAAACTGGCTCCGTGGGACTGGGATTTCTATTCGGAGAAGGTGCGTCGGGAGCGCTACGCGTTCGACCAAGCCGAACTCAAGCCGTATTTCGAACTCGACCGAGTGCTGCGCGACGGCGTGTTTTTCGCTGCAACCAAGCTTTACGGCATCACCTTTCGGGAGCGGCACGACTTGCCGGTCTACGAGCCCAGTGTACAGGTATTCGATGTGTTCGAGGCGGATGGCTCCCCGCTGGCGATCTTCATCTCGGACAACTATGCGCGACCCTCGAAACGAGGAGGCGCTTGGATGAATTCTTATGTCGTGCAATCGAAGCTTCTCGGTCGCAAGCCGGTGGTCGCAAATCATCTGAACCTGACCAAACCCGCGGAGCCCGGGGCGCCGACGCTGATGACGCCCGACGAAGTGATCACGCTTTTTCACGAATTTGGGCACGCTCTGCACGGGATGTTTTCCGCGGTGAATTATCCGCGGTTTACCGGAACGGCGGTCCCGCGGGATTTTGTGGAATACCCCTCGCAGGTGAACGAGATGTGGGCCACCTGGCCTGAAGTGCTGAAGAACTATGCGCGACATTACAAAACGGGCGAGCCGCTCCCCGAAGACCTGATGGAAAAAGTAATGGCGGTAAAACGCTTCAATCAGGGATTCCGCACGACTGAATACCTCGCGGCTTCACTGCTCGATCAAACGTGGCATCAGCTCAAGCCCAGCGACGTGCCGCCGCCGGAACGGTGCATGGAATTCGAAGCCGAAGCCCTGCGAACGGCGGGTGTGGATTTCGCTCCCGTGCCGCCGCGCTATCGCACACCGTATTTTCTCCATATCTTTCATCACGCCTATTCCGCCGGGTACTATTCCTACCTTTGGAGCGAAGTGCTGGATGCGGACAGCGTAGAGTGGTTCAAGGAGAACGGGGGCTTGAGCCGCAAGAATGGCGATCATTTCCGCCAGACGCTTTTGTCTCGTGGCGGCAGTCGGGAAGCGATGAGCATGTTTCGCGAGTTCCGTGGAGCGCCGCCGAAGATCGATCCGCTTTTGGAACGGCGGGGTCTGACGATGAAACGAGGGGCGGCTTCGTCGCCGTAGTGACAGTACGAATGCGTGGAGCAGGTGACCGAGTGCGAACGACCAGCGGTGTCAGTGTTTCGGCGCGCGCGGAACACGTTGCGTCTGGCGGATACAAATGGGTCCTATGAAAACAACTAAACGGAGTGTCGGTCAGGACAGGAAACGAGTTTCGGCGCAGGATCACGAGATCAGTTACGCAGCGAAGAAAGTGAAAGGCGCGGGAAGCGGAAAGAAGTCCAAAGCGGCGGTTTTGAAGGCGAAAAAAGGATTGGGTCGCAAGACGAGCCGGAAGGCAGTCATGCGCCGTGCGAAAGCGATCGCGGGCAAGTAAGCGCCTCCTTCCGGATAGGATCGAGGCGGAGTCTCGGTCGGCGCGGGCTGAATTGCCCGCGCAGGCCCCGAGGGTCGGGGCCAACAGCACCTCTTGCATAAGGGCGGCGCAATGCTTGGCGGCCCGCCCGATCGATAGCAGGCCCCCGGTCAGACAGTAGGAACCGTGGAGCAACGGGGCACCTCGCTGAGGTTATAATAGACCGGTAGGCCCCGCGAGCGGGCGACCTTCACATCATTGTCGGCGCCTTTCGAGGCTCCGGGCAGGCGCAGCACCGCGTCGCATCGCTCGAGGAGGCGGTGGGCGATCGGGTAGACGATCTCATCCCAGAGCTCGTCGCCGATGCGCGTCGAACCGGCGGCCTCCAGCAAGGGAAGGGCGAACCATTCTCCGATCACGGGAATATGTCCCGCGCGGTAGAGCGGAAGGGCGGCAGCCTCGAGGGCCTTCAAGTTTGCCCGCATGTTTTTTGGATCGTCGTCAGTGCCGGAGCGATAGGGCCCGGCAATCAATATCATCAGCGATTTTGAAGGAAAGGTCATGGCGGTTCGATGATGGCAGGCTCGCGCGTTTCCGAATAACGATTAGTTGATATGCGACCGATCACTCCCAATGATGGCAGAGTGGACGCAAAAATTCTTCCGGACATGATGGTCCTGCTCGAAGTGGCGCGGAGCGGCAGTATTACGCGGGCCGCACAGCGGCTGAACATGGTGCAGTCGAATGTAACCGCCCGAATCCAGAAGCTGGAGGAGGCGATGGGAACCGCCTTGCTGAAGCGGCTCGCGCGTGGGGTGAGACCGACGCCTGCGGGTGAGGCGGCGATTGCAATGGCGATGCGGATGGATGCGGTGCTTGACGACTTGCGTTTCGCTTTTGGCGGAGGTCGCACAGCCCGGGTCGCGAAGCTCCGGATTGGCGCAATCGAAACAGTTTTGGCGAGCCATTTGCCCGGCGTGGTCAGTGCGTTTCTGGTCCGCCACCCGCAGGTGGACGTGTCGGTGCGAACCGGGAGTTCAGTGGGACTGTTGAAGCAACTGAGAGAGGGGGAGCTGGACGCCGTTTTCGTATCGCGGGCACCCGGACTTCCGGGCTTTCGAGAGCGTCTCGCGGTGCGAGACGAACTGGTGGTGGTGAGCGCCGCAGGCGCAAGCGCGGGGCGGACGGAGCCATGGCGAGCCGCGGGTGGCCCGCTCAAAGTTTTGGTCCAGCGGCTCGGATGTTCCTACACGGAGCGGTTGCTCGGTTTTTTGGCGAAGGAAGCGAAGCGTTCCTATCAGTTGCTGGAACTCGGTACGCTTGAAGGCATCCTCGGGTTTGCCGAAGCCGGAATGGGAATAGCGGCGATGCCGCGGGCTTTTGTGACGGCAGCGGCGTCCAAACGACGACTCAGGCTACACGCTCTTCCTCCGCGGATGCGAGAACTCGAGACTTACCTTGTCATCCAGGGAGGCGCGGAATCATCGTTTGCCGCCGGAGCATTTTTCGACGAGCAGGGCTGAGTGCCAGGCGGAGGCTGAGAGGAGCCGTCCGATTCGTCGTAACGAGATCAGACCGTCTTCACGAAAAATTGCGGTCCCGAGGTGGAGCGCGAGTTCCGAGCGCGCTTTGAATGCATTTCTACAAGGGCGTTGCCCCCCGACCAACGCGCCCGGAGGTCGCATTCCACCTCGATCCGTCGCAAGGCGTTTTCAGTGCTTCCTTATGTTATTTCCCCCGCCGTTTTGGGCTGCGCGCGGTCACGGGTACGACGGGACTCTTGCTGGAGCGACGCGGAGCAGAAGCGCTGGCAGGCGGTTCGCTGATCGGGTTTTCCCCACCGAGTTTTTTTGCGAAGAAGGAGATCATATCGGGATCGACACCCGGGGAGCCAAGCTGAGGTTCTTCCTCAAGCTCCGGCCAGGGCGCGCCTTTCGGCAGGTCGTCGCTTACGGTCAGCTCGCCACCATCCTCAGGATGCGGTCCGTTAAAAACTTCGCCTGCGCGGGTGTAGTCTTCAGGGCTGAAGCGGAACAGGACCCGATGGAGGCCTCGCTCTTCATGGATGCGCGCCTCTGGAAACTTCTTGTTACTGATGTCGGGAATCGGCAGGAGCTTGCTGACGTCGGCTCCCGTCAACCGTTCCAGGGCGCGGGCATAGGCGACAATGTGGACTCCGCCGCGGACGAGGAGGAAGCCTACCATGGCTCGTGAGGTGGGATCCGAGACCATTTCGTAGACACGCATCTTGTTGGCCCGCGCACCGCACTCGAGGAAGAAATTGTGAAGCAGATCGAGCTTCAGGTTACCGCTTGAGAACACGTTGGCGCCCGTCCAGGGGAGTCCCATCGAGTCAACCGGAAGCGCGCACTGGCCCGCGGCGAGAAAATGATAGCTGTTCCGTTTGTCCTGGGCACCCTCGAGCGGCGCGGCGTGCTCCTTGGAACCGGAGGCCATGCGGCGGTCCGCGCGTTTGGTCGTACCGGAGAGCAACAGGTTGATCGTCGCGGAGACCAATTCGATGTGGGAGTGCTCTTCCGCCGCGATATTGCAGAGAAGATCGTAGAACGGTCGAAGTTTCGTGCGGTTGCGGAAATTGAACGACTGGTACGTGTAATTCATCAACGTCGACATTTCGCCGAACTTGCCTCCGAGCAGTTCCTGCACGTGAGAGGCCGCATTAGCGTTGGGTGCGCCGGGCATGGGAAGGTCAACAGGGAGTCGGTCGATACGAAGAATCATGATGCGATAGGGTCAGGTTTCGGTTCGGCGAGACGCAGGGCCCGCCTGATTCTTCGATCATGGCCTCTCGTGGGCCTCCTCGGTAGCGAGGACATTGCCCGTCTGCGGCAGGGAGAACAGGGGACGAGCGGCGTCGGAACAATGCGTGTCGACCGATTCCAGTCGGATGCGCGAGCCCGCTCAACCGAACGTCCAAGTAAGTAGCGGCGAGCGCCAGCGAGTCGATCAGCCGTGTAGCCTGGCGTCCCGGTATCACCTCGGGCTTCGCGGCGATTATTTGGTTGGTGACACAGAGGTCGAAGGACGAGCAAGAGGGCACGGAGCGATTGCGGTTCGATCGCGAAGAAAGTGGCTACGAGCGTGAGCGAGTGGCCGAGGGCGGCGGTTGGACCAAGCCCGCCACTCGCGCCCGCTCGTAGCCACGTCAGGCTTCACTGCCTCTTTCCCGTTAACGAAAACTACCGTTCCTCTGGTCGGCTCTTCCCGGCGCGGCCGGCGCCGAGTCAGTGGCCGGCGAAGTGGGACGCGAGATTGCTCGCCAGGAGTGTATTCGGCTTCGCGCCTGCCCGGGCTTTGGCCAGGTATGCGGAATGTTCCGCCTTCGACCGGGGCCAGCTGGAGGCCAGCGCGAGGGCGAACTGAATGTCGGCGTCCGTCGGGCGCATTTCCGCCGCCTTGGTGAGGTACTCGTAGCCGCTTGTTTTCTCGTCGAAACGTGCGTGGCGGAGTGTTTCCAGAAAGAAGCCCAAATCGAAGAGCGCGACTGCCCGGCCCTGTTCGTCGGACTGCTGCACCCGCGCGCGAAGCTTGTCGATCAGATCGTTTGCCAGTTTCTGATTCTCAGCGGCGCCCGGCTGGCCTTTGTCTTTAAAGCGTTCGGTGGCGTAGATCGCCGCGCGGCGGAGTGTTTCCATGCGGACGATGATCGGCGTTTCGGACTTCAGCAGCGCGAGCGTGTCGGATGTCAGGCGCGATCGATCGTAGGAGGGATCAACCCGCAGATGGCCGTTCCCCGGCGGCAGGGTGGGGGCGCCGCCGATGTCATACGGATGACAAATCAACGGCGTGCCGGCTGCGGCGTGGTGGACAGGCAGAAGCGAGAGAACGGCTAGGCCGAAGAGCGCGGCCGAACGCTGGAGGAACGAAAAGGAAGATGGCGAAGAGTGCATGATTTCTTTGTTGATTTTCCTGTGCACAAAGAGAACTCCGCTCGCGGCTGCAGGGTTTGTAGGGGGTGGCGAGGGGCCTTCCCCTCGTGGCAAACCAAAAAAAGGTGGAGCCTGCCGTCCCCGGCAGGCTGTGGGATGTCGGTGTCCTGGCAGCGTCGCACCCGAACCAATCCTCCGGCTCATTGCACGTTGGTTTTCAGAGCTTCCACAGGACGACGGTATCACCGCCGTGAACTTACTTCAGCAGATACTCGGGGATTCCCACGGCGCTCGCCCAAGTGGCCAGCATGGTTTTGTCCCCCTGCAGCGTGCCCACGCGTGTCACGCTGGAGGGCGGGGCTTTGAGGGCGGCCAGCTTGTCGTAGATCTCGCCGCGGCGGTCGGGCCGGGCGCGTTTCAACAGGTGCCAAAGTGTGACGGCGTCCTTCTCGCTCGCGGCGGCCAGAATATCCCGCAGCGCGTCGAGCTCGCCGCTGCCAAAATCAATGCGCTGCAGGGCTGCAGTGAAGAGGTCCGATGCGTCCTCGGCAAACGGCGTACCGGGACCTTGGCCGGGCACGGTGACGCACTTCATTCCGGAAGGGACAATGGACTGGCGGTCTCCGTGTTCGAGCGCGACGTACCCGAGCGTCACGTGAAGGATGCCGTGCTTCTTTTCGTCTACGGTGAGGGTATACGCGCAGCCCAGGTCCACCGCCGTGGCCGAAGGCGTATCCACGAAGAAGAGACGCGGGGGCGCCCAAATGAGAGCGCTGAGGGTGCCACGCGCCAATTCGAGACGATGGTCTGTCGGCGCCGTGGCGACGAGGCGCAGGCGGGAGTTGGGCTCGACGACGACTTCTCCAATTGCTCCAACCGTCACCTTGGCCCGCGATTGGCCATCGGTCTCGAGCCAGTCCCCTTGACGGAGAAGTCCGCTCCCGGGAAGAGGCTGCTGTCCCAGCTGTGGTGCGCCCGAAACGGAGGACACCGACCACGCTCCGGCGGGGCGCTGAGGTGGCTGGCGAACGACTACGAGGCAAACGACCGCAATCGACGCAGCGAGAAGGGCGGCCCCGGCGATTAAGCGCCATGCGGACCGCGGTGGAGGAGCGGCGCGGGGCCGCTGGGTTTTGTTTTCCGCGACCGAGGAGGCGAGCTGTGCTTCAATGGCCGGCCAAAGGTCGCGAGTGGGGACCACTGCTCGGTTCATTGCGTGTACGCGATCGCGCAGGCGTTTCAAATCGTTCAGTTCATTCCGGCAGAGGGTGCATGCCTTGACATGCGCCGCGCAGTCGTCGGCGGCTGCAGGGGGAAGCGTGCCCTCCACGTAGGCATCGCAGTTTTCTTTGAATTCGTCGCAGTTCATCGAAGGGCTTCTTGCAGGAGTTTGCGCGCGCGATGGAGTTGAGTTTTCGAGGTGCCGACCGCGATGCACAAGAATTCAGCAATCTCGTTGTGTTGGTAGCCTTCGACGTCGTGCAGCACGAAAACGGCTCGGGCTTGGGTCGGGAGTCCTGCGATGGCTTGTTCGAGGTCGAGCCGCAGGCCGCGAGTCGGTTGGCGGGATGCTGTTTCCCATGCTTCGGGGTTGTCGACCGGAGTGACGCGTTGGTGCCGACGATCCGTCGCGCGGATGTCGGTCAGGACCGTGTTCACGGCGATGCGGTGGAGCCATGGACCGAAAGCGCTGCCCTCGGCCGTGTGAAACAGAGACAGTTTTCGCCAAGCTTGAACGAACACGGCTTGCGTGAGATCTTCCGCTCGCCGAACGTTCGCGGTCATGCGCAGACAGAGGCCATAGACGCGGCCGACATGGCTGCGGTAGAGGCGTTCGAACGCCTGCATATCTCCATCGCGCGCCAGCGCGGCCAAAATGAGGTCGTCGTCCGACGCCATGCCGATTATGCCAGGGTCATTGAGGACAGCATTGTTCATTCATCGTCTAATCAATGCCGGCCGGACCGAAAAGGTTTACTTTAAAGTGCGAAAGATGGGGTAGGGGCTGGTTCCACGTCAGAATCGGGCCGTTCTGATCGGCAAGACCGCGCTTCGCAAATTCTGAGATTCAGGTCGCTTGGATGGTTATCATCGGGGGGAGGGGCGAGTGGTTTGCAGAGGCCAAAAAAATGGCGCCCCTATCGGGGCGCCACGTTCAAACGATGAGGCGGCTAGCGGCCTCGCGAGTTGTGCTTATTGAGGCGTCAGGGTGAACTTGTCAGCCGAGAGCGTGAAGCTCGAGGATGCCGCATTTTTGCCGGTGACGGTCAGTCGGATAGTGTGCGTCCCTGGCGACGCAAACGTCACGGTTCCTAGTGTCGTGGTGGGATACGTCGCTGGCGAAGCGTACTGATCCAGCGTCGCTCCCACATTGGCACCGTCAACCGAGGCTTGTAGAATGCCGCGGTTGTTGTTGTGTTTGTCGCTCATTTGGAGCGTGTAGGTGCCGGCGGGGATGCTCGGGGTCGTGAACTGGACCCACTGACCGACGGCGGTCGAGGCGAGCGTCACGCGCACACCGGCGCTGGCGGCCGCGTCCGTATCATTGGTCGCGGCAGGCCCACTGGTCGTGCGGGAGAGAGATTCTGCCTCGAGCGAGACTGGGGTGGGCTGCGTCGTGGTAGCCGTCAGGCTGAACGTGTCGGAGGAGATCGTGAACGCGGTGGAGGCGGCGTTGCGACCGGCGACGGTCAGACGCACCACCTGATTCCCCGCCGTGGAAACCGTGACTGTTCCGATCGTGTGCTCCGGATAGGCGGGTGAGGCCGAGTACTGATCGATGGTTCCTCCGACATTGGTGCCATTGAAGCTCGTGGTGAATTGCCCGCGACCCGGATGAGTTTTGGAACGCATCTTCAGCACGTAGGTTCCCGCCGCCACGTTCGGCAGGGTATAGTCGATCGATTGACCGGTCGCGGTGGCTTGGAGGGCGATCCAAATTCCGCCGCTGGTGTTCGCATCGGTTTGCGTCACGCCGCCCGAACGTGACAGTGCTTCGGCTTCCCAGGCCAGCGCGGCGGGACCGGCGGTGAAGTTCGCCGTGAGGGTCGTCGCTGTTTCCGGCACGCTGATGTTGTGCGTTTGAGTTCCGCCGTCGGACCAGGACTGGAAGTTGAAGGTCTGGCCGTTGAGCGATTGCCCGGACGGAGCGCCGATTTCCCGCACGATGCCGACCACATTTTGGATCGTGTGCGGAGCGGTGTTGGGTGCGCCGTCCAGCGTGATACGCAGCCCGGCTGGATTGGTGACAAACGTGACGTTCTGTTGGCGTAGGTTGACCGTCCGCTCGACCGTGTGCGTCAAACCGCAGGAGTCTGTCACGGTGAGACTGATGATGTAGGCAAAGAACCCGTCACCGTGGAAGAGGGTCGGAATCGTGAACGTGCCGGTCTTCTGGCCCGTGATGGGCCCGAGGAAAGGATGCGGGTGGTCGTCGTGTTGCGTGCGAACCATCCAGCGGAAGGCCGATGCGGGCAGATCGCCGTCTTCCGCGTCGGTGGCCGAGGCGGAATAACTGATCGTGTCGCCTGCTTTGTGCGAATTGTCCACGACCGGGGTCAGGATGGTCGCCACGGGAGGTTGGCAGGTGGTGATGCGCAGCACGGCGGCCGCGCTGGTGGTCGAACCGGCGCCGTTTGTGACCACGGCGCGGAATCGGGCCAGGTCGTCCCCGGCGGAAGCGGAGAACGTAAGATCCTGCGACGTTGCGCCGGCGACATTCGCGAAGCTGGCGCCGCCGTCGTTGCTGCGCTGCCACTGGAAGGACTGCACACACCCGACGGGGGACGTGGCGCCGACCGAGAAGGTTACCGAGGCGCCAGCCGGTACGGTCCGGTCAGTGGGTTGCTGCGTGATCGTCGGTGCCGTCGTGCAAGTTTGGTTGCGGGTGACGCGGAAGACCGAGCCGTTGTTGCGCGCGAGATAATAAAGGGCGCCACTCGGATCGACCTCCAAGTCGACACAGCCGGAGACGCCTGTGGCAAACGTCGTGGAGGTTCCGGGGCTGGCGGGATTGATCCACTTGATCCACCCGGCGCAGAAATCCGCGAAGAAATAGCGGCCGACCCATTCGGAGCCGAAGTTGGCGCTTTGGGGATTGTAGAAAACACCGCCGGTGATGGCGCAGACGGTAGGACGGCTGACTGCGTACGAATGGATCGGACCGGTCATGCCGGGTTCGGTGCACGGCCCCCCCTGGCAGACGGGATGGCCGTAGTTTCGGCCCGCGCCGCCAAGGTTGATTTCCTCGCGGTGCACATCGCTCACATCATTGATGTGGAGGCGTCCGGTGCCCGGCTGGAAGGCGAAGCGGAAAGGATTGCGGAGGCCCCGCGCCCAGATGGCGCGATTCGCGCCGGTGGTTTGAGTGAGGAACGGGTTGTCAGCGGGAATGCCGCCATTGCTTTCAATGCGGAGGATTTTGCCGAGCCGGGAGGTCAGCGATTGGGCGTTGTTAGCCTGCTGGTTGTCGCCCACGGCGATGTAGAGTTTGCCGTCGGGTCCGAAGTGAAGGTCGCCGCCGTTGTGGTTGATGCGGTCGTCGACATTCGGCAGATCCATCAAGACCAGCTCCGTGCCCGACTGAACGACGTCCGGATTGGTCGAACTCGCGGTGAACCGGCTGACCCGGTTATGCACGGCGGGAGTCGTTGCGGTGTAATAAATGTAGACAAACCGATTGGTTGCGAAATTCGGGTCGAACTCGAAACCGAGCACGCCACGCTCGCCGGATACGTTCGTCGTCAGCGTGATGAATGGCGTCGGCAGCAAGGCGCCGTTTTTGATGACCCGCACCCGTCCGCCTTCTTCGCAGACGAAGATGCGGCCATCGGGCGCGAGCGTGATCGAAGTCGGACCGGAAAGTCCGGTGGCGATTCGCGTTTCCGAAAAACCTGTGGGCAAAGTCGCGGCAGAAAGAGATTGGGAGGCAGCGCCCACGAGCATCGAGCTGAGCGCGAGGACCGCGCGGGCGGTCCGGGAATAGAAACGCCGCGCGGAATCGCGGAAGCCATCAAGACTCGAGCCCGGGGCGCGAAGCCCGCGAACGATCGAGTCGCCATGTGTATTCATAACGTAGTATCTGGGTGAGCCCTCCTGGTTTCTCCGTCGCCCTTGGGTTGAAGCCATGTCGCTCCGTTAGGGGGGGTAGAGCGCAAAGCCTAGGGGTAGGTCGGAGGGGCTAAAGTCAGGATAAGGACACGTGACTCAAAAAAAGAAAGGATTCTCTCGTTCATATCGTTGCATTCCTCTGGATCGAGGGCAGGCGGAACACGGGCGTGCTCTCGATGTTGCGGGCACCGTCTTTAGCCGAGCGGCGCCCTATCCGAAAACCTGCCGGGACGGCAGGTTCCATCCTCCCGGATGTTATCGTTTGTCGGTTTCGGCCATATGCGGCGCGAAAACGGATTGAGCAAGGGCTAGTCGTCGGTCCTCCACTTGGCCGTGCTGCTGCTGTGCGCGCCGAGCGAGGGCTGTATAGTCAGGACCGCGCAGACGCGTGTCGGCGACTTCCGCAACGGCCAAGGCATCCCAAAGGGCCGCTTTGCCCAAAATGCCCAAGGAGAGCGTCTCCAAAGATTCGAACGTGCCGAAGCTCCCGTGGCCATTTCGTCTCAACTTCAGGCGACTGGCCTTCTCCGCCAGCCAAGCGACTGCTTCCTTCATGCCGGCCGGATGACTCTCCACCGCCTGGGCCAGCTGCTGAAGTACTCGGTGGTCGGCCTCGATTTCGCTAGAGAGAGAGGCGGCGAAACCGGCGAGCTCATCCTGAGGATGATGTTCCCGCAGATCCTTCAAAAGTTCCAGCGCGAACGCAGCGCCGGCGAGATGGTCGTGGAGGTAGGTGCCGAGAGGATCGTTCATGCTTTCCAATGTGAGCGAAAGTCACCGCGCCGCAACCGGGTCCCCTAATCCGTCCGCCTTGACAGGCCCGGTAATTCTGAAAAAACAGAAAATCATGAAACTCACTCCGGTGATGTCGCGGTTTATTCTCCATTGGGGGGAGATGGGTTCGCGGTGGGGCATCAACCGGTCGGTCGCGCAGGTGCAGGCGCTGCTGATGCTGTCGCCTGCGGCGTTGCCGGCGGACGAAATAGCGGAGACGCTGAGCGTGGCGCGGTCCAACGTGAGCACCAGCCTCAAGGAGCTGCAGGGGTGGGGATTGGTGAAGACGGTGCACGTATTTGGCGACCGTCGGGAGCATTTCGAAACGCTGGCCGATGTGTGGGAAATGGCTCTCGTGATTCTGCGCGAACGAAAACGGCGCGAAGTCGATCCCACCGTGGCGGTATTGCGGGAGTGCGCCGCGGAGGCGAAGGGAGGGAAGGGCGACACCGATCACACGGTGAAGCGGATCACCGAGCTGACCGCCTTCATGGAATTGAGCGCGACCTGGGCCGAGCGGGCGCAACAGTTGTCGCCCGCGGCAGCGAAACGTTTGTTCGGGCTCGGCGACAAGGTGTTTCGGCTGGTGAGTTAGCTCGATGTGGCGCGTCTCGGTGGAGGAGTAGATCGAGGTGGAGCGCGCCTTTTTTCAGAGCTTCCAAACGGTCATCTCGACGTCGGGCCCTCCAGTATGAGGCGGAGCGAATCGAGCCGCAGGCGCGCATTTCGTATCGCTTCGCAGGTGCGCTCGAGCTGATCCTGGGCGAGGGCGATTTCCGCCGGCCGCACCAGATCGTTGAGCTTCTGCAAGTCCAGGAGCCGCTGGTATTCACTCGTCAACGACACCTTCGCTTCGTTTTCGGCGGCCGCGATCAGCGGGGCGCTTTTTCCGCGGGCCAGTTCTTCGGCGCCTTGGATGAGGGCCTTGAGCAAGGCCGCATTAAAACCCGGCAGTTCGAGGAAGCGGTGGATATTCCCGTCTTGCAATTCCGCCGCGAGCCGGGGAGGAGGGTGCGCGTCGGTGAGGTCTTGGCCGCGCACGTCCACGAGCACGCGCAGCGGTTGCGCCGCGAAAAAGCGATCCACGTTCCACTTGGGCTCGGCCACCGCTTCGAGCACGAACACGATCTCGAGAAGGATGTTTTTGGTTTTCGAAGGGAGCAGGCCGAAGGCGGTGGTGCCGGCTTTGGAGTCGATCAGCAGGCTGAGGGCGTCATGAACGAGTGGGTGGTCGGCCGAGACGAAGCGAATATCCTCGCGCGCGATGGCCCGCTTTCGGTCGTAGGTTGCGAGCATTCCGTCGCGCGGGATCGACGGAAAACTTTCGACATAGGCATGGCTTGGATCGAGGAAGAAATCTCCGCCCTCATGGTCCTTGACCCGCACTCCGAAATGGTCGAGGACGTCGGCTAACATGGCCTTGAGGGACGTTTCAGCATCGGCGAGGCGAATGCGCGAGATCACGCTCTCGGCCACGTCGCGGTCGAAGGAGTTGAGTTCGAGCAGGCGATCGCGGCCCCGGTTCATTTTCAACTGCAAAGCCTGGCGGAACGCGGCGGTTTCAGCCACGAAGCGATCGAGCTCGGCCCGACCGGCGCGGCTCTTGCCACCGCCTCCATAGGAAAGCGCGAGGGAGAGCAGCCGCTCCTTAAAGGCCTCTTGATAGTCATTCCCGCCCTGCAGTGACGTTTCGAAGGCATCCAGTCCGCGATGGTACCAGTCCACCACCGCCTCTTCGCTGCTTTCGACCAGGTAGGGAACGTGGATCCGGATGGTCTCTTTTTGACCGATGCGGTCAAGGCGGCCGATCCGTTGCTCCACCAGGCCGGGGTCGAGGGGAAGGTCGAACAGCACCAAGTGGTGCGCGAACTGGAAATTGCGTCCTTCGCTGCCGATCTCGGAGCAGAGAAGGAGCTGTGCCCCCTCGGGTTCGGCGAACCAAGCCGCGTTGCGATCGCGCTGAACCAGGGGCAGCCCTTCGTGGAAGAGACCGATTTTCGCGTTCAACCGCTCCTTCAGCGCGACTTCGATCGCGGTGACCTTCCGGATCGATTTGCAAATGAGGAGGACTTTTTCCGCGCGGTTCTCGCGGAGGAAATCGGCAAGCCAGTCGATCCGCGGATCTTCCTTGAAATTGTAGCGGATGTCCGCGTCGGTTCCCGCCTCTTCCGACTGCAGTTCCCGTGCAATGCGGGCATGAAGAGTCGGATTCTCCTGCTGCAGGGCGATTGGGCAGAATTTCCGCGGCGGAAATCCCGTCATGCCGGCGCGCGTGTTGCGGAAGACGACGCGTCCCGTGCCGTGCTGATCGAGCAGCACGCGCAGCAAGGCGGACCGAGCGCCCGTTTTGCCGGCCGCGAGTGCGTTCATGTGCTCGTCGAGACGGGTGGGATCTTTGGTGAAAAGCTGGCTGAGCGTCGTGCGGTCCTCTGCACTCAAGGGTTTGTTGTCGACGATCTTCTCCGCGACACCGGCGACCGACGCGAAGTTCTCGGCTTCCGCAACGAAACGCTCGTAGTCGTTATAGCGGTCCGGATCCAGCAGACGCAGCCGGGCAAAGTGTCCGGGCAGTCCCAACTGAGTGGGCGTGGCCGTCAAAAGAAGCAGGCCGGGAGATTTGGACGCAAGGCGATCGACCAACTGGTACTCGGGGCCGGGAGCGTCGGGCGTCCACTTCAAATGGTGCGCTTCGTCGACGATTACGAGGTCCCAATCGGCTCCCAGCACCTGTTCCCTGCGTGGTTCGTTGTGGGCGAGCCACGCGAGGCTGGCCAGCGCCAATTGGCCGTCGAGGAAGGGATTTTTTGCGGGTTCGCTCTGCTCGAGAGCCGCGCAACGGTCTTCGTCGTAAATGCTGAACCAGAGATTGAAACGGCGGAGCAGTTCGACGAACCACTGATGGACGAGGGACTCCGGCACCAGGATCAGAGAGCGCCGCACTTTTCCGATTGCCAGGAGGCGCTGAAGGATGAGGCACGCCTCGATCGTTTTCCCCAATCCCACTTCATCGGCGAGAAGCACCCGCGGGATCTGCCGGGAGGAAACTTCCTGGAGAATGTAAAACTGATGCGGGATCAGGTCGATGCGGCCGCCCAAAAAGCCCCGCACCGGGGACTGGCGGATTCTCGCTTGGGCCTGGAGTGCCCGGTACCGCAAGTCGAAGACACGGCCGGGATCCACTTGCGCCGCGAGGAGGCGCTCCTGGGGCAGGCTGACGCTGGTGACGTCGGAGATTTCGTCCTCGCGGACGCGCTGACCGCCGCCGGCGTAGATCAGCAGGCCGTCGTGCTCCTCGACTTCATCGATCAAGATCGATTGACCCGTCCGTGTGGCCACCGTTTCACCGGGGCGAAACTGGACCCGTTTCAATACCTTCGTCCCGAAGGCGTAGAGTCGCTGTTCGCCGGTGGCGGGAAAACCGACACCGATTCGCGCGCGGTCGGCGCTGACGACAACACCCAAGCCCAACTCGGGCTCTCGTTCACTGACGCAGCGTTGTCCGACAATCTGTGGCGACATTCACCGTCATCAGGTAGCAGGAATCGAGAGATTGAAACCCGAAACATCGCTCATTTTCCCCGAGGGTGGGGCAATTCGCTTTTCGAGCTGCAACCGAAACGGTAAGGTCACCTCAGCTCGCTTTGCTGATTTGTTCGCGCACGTAAATTTCGTAGGCCATCTCCCGACCCGCGGTT